>OMWP01000045.1 GCA_900314795.1 uncultured Eubacteriales bacterium | reverse complement strand
AAATCCTTTGTCCAGCCTTAATTTGCGGCACTTCTATATTATTACATTGTAAATTATCTTTTAATTATTTCTCTGTCCTCTTGACGGGGTGCGGTTCAAAACATCTGCGGGTCTTTTCTTGTATTATTCGTTTTTCAGTTTTCAGTCTTCAGTTTTCAATTAATAGGATAAACAATAAACCCCCGAGTTTCCTCGGGGGTCATTTGCTGTTGATTATACCGCTCTTGTTACCTTACCTGAACGTAAGCAACGGGTGCAAGCGTGTACTCTTTTAGGAGTGCCGTCAACAATAGCCTTTACTCTCTGCACATTAGGCTTGAAGGTTCTGTTGGAACGTCTGTGTGAGTGAGAGACCTTGATGCCGAATTTAACATCCTTGCCGCAAAAATCACATTTTGCCATGCTTGTACACCTCCTTTGAAGTTTGTAATTGAGTTTAATACATACGTTAACTCGTTTATAATACCAGAAATCTTTTTAAAATGCAAGTGTTTTTTCAAAATTTATTATTTCTTTTTCAACTTGCTATTTCTTTCGATTTATAGTATACTATATTCTGTATTTATATGTCAATGTGATTCTATATGAATTGGTGATTCTATGCTATTTAATTTACTCAGCGGCAATCTTGATTTGAAATCGGCGATCACGCAGGTGCTCGCTATTTTGATGATCGTCTTTTTGGTACTGCCGTTCCATGAATGGGCGCACGCGTTCACTGCGATGAAGCTCGGCGATACCTCCATTCAGTACCGCGGCAGATTAACGCTCAATCCGTTGGCGCACGTCGATCCGTTCGGTGCGCTGGCACTGCTGCTCTTCGGCTTTGGTTGGGCTAAGCCGGTACCTGTCGATCCCAGGAACTTCAAGCATCCTAAACTCGGCATGGGTATCGTCGCTTTGATGGGACCCGTCGCCAATATCGTCGCCGCGATCGTCGGCGGACTGATCTTCCATGCGGTCGCCGCCTTTGCTCCCGACTTTTTCACCGGTGAGGGCTTCGGGCAATATGTCTATCTGTTCTTACTCTATTATATTCAGATCAATGTCAGCTTGGCGGTGTTCAACCTGTTGCCGATTCCGCCGCTGGACGGCTCCAAGATCCTGTTCATCTTTCTGCCCGATCAAGCGGTTGCATGGTTCTATCGCTATCAGAACATCATTTCCATGGTGCTGATCGCGTTGTTATGGGTAGGCGTACTGAGGATCCCGCTCAACTTCCTGACCAAGTATGTGCTGGAGTTTGTGAATTGGATCACCGCACTGCCGTTCTCCTTTGTCAGATAATTTGGATCAAACGCAGGGGAGAGGCTTGCTCCTCCCGAAAAGGATAAGCTCCTTCTAAAAAGTGCTTGCTCCCTAAAACTGTTGTTTGCTTCACCTGAATATGAGTAATCGGTGTAAATCCGGTGTGAAAGGATGGGTGTGATGCCTGAACAAGAGAATAATCAGATCACCATCCTGCCCTCCGACGCACAGACAATGCAGGTAGGCGAACAACAGCTGACCTATCATTTTGATGTGTATGACGGCCCGTTGGATCTGTTGCTCACGCTGGTGATCAAGAATAAAATTGACATCTATGATATCGCGATCGCCGAGCTGCTCGAACAGTATATGGAGCAGATCGAGCTGATGCGCGAGAATGAGATGGATATCGCCTCCGAGTTCCTCGAGATGGCGTCCCGTCTGGTTTATATCAAATCCGCCATGCTTCTCCCGAAATACGAGGATGAGGCAGAGGACTTGAAGAAAGAGCTCACCGGACAGCTGATCGAGTATCAGCAGTGCCGCGAGATCGCTCGTATGCTTGCGCCGATGGTGGACTTTGACACGTTCACAAAGTCGCCGTCCAAGGTGGAGTTTGACCTGACCTATAACCGTATCCATGACCCGATGGATATTTCGGCGGCATATGTCAGCGCCGTCGGACGCGGACAGCGTAAGCTCCCGCCCGATCGCTCCGCGTTTGCGGGTATCGTGAGCAGGAAGATCGTGTCCGTATCGTCGCGTATCATCCATGTGATGCGCCGCCTCTGGCACGGCAGAACCGTGACCTATAAGGAACTGTTCGAAGCCGGCAGCGGCAGGAGTGAGCTGGTCGCCACCTTCCTTGCGGTATTGGAGCTTGTTAAAGGTAAGCGCGTCCGCATCGAGGGCGACGGTGACGAGGCGATCGTCCACATGATAGAAAAGTAAGGAGGGATCATCGTGACAGAAAAAGAATATCGTTCCTCGATCGAGGCAATATTATTTGCGGCGGGTGATCCCGTAGATATCAAACGCCTTGCGGAAACGCTGGAGATCCCCGAAAGCGCCGTTAAAACGCAGCTGGATATCCTGATCGGCGAGTATGCCGAGATGGAACGCGGTATCACCATTATTCAGCTCAACGATACGTATCAGATGGTGTCCGTCAAGCAGTTCGCGCCGCAGGTGCGCAAGGCGATGGATCTCAGGCGTAACATCCCGCTGTCTCAGGCGGCGATGGAGGTGCTGGCTGTCATCGCGTATAATCAACCCGTCACCAAGAGCTTTGTCGAACAGGTGCGTGGCGTCGATTGCTCCGGCGTTATCGGTTCCTTGACGACTAAGGGATTGATCGAAGAGAAGGGCAGATTGGAGTTGCCCGGCAGACCGCTGCTGTATGGCACGACCGACCATTTTCTGCGCTGTTTTTCGATCCGCTCCCTGGACGAGCTGCCGCCTATCCCGAAGGATGAGGACAAGGGCGACCGCGGCAAACAGCTCAGCATTTTTGAGAATGAACAAGGTTCTGAGAATGAAAAGGGTTCTCAGCCCGATACAACCAATGACGGCGATACTGTCACCGGAACGGTGGAGGAGATCGTTGCCGAAGCAGTAGAAGGTAAATAACTTGGTATTCCTGTATATTATACTGGGAATCCTCTTGTTGATCTTTTTGATTTCTTTGATCAGGGTTCAGATTTTCGCGTTGTATTCCGATGAGTTGACCCTGACCTTGAAGATTCTTTTCTTTAAGATCAAGCTCCTCCCTCAGGATGAGGAAAAAAAGGAGAAAAAAGAAAAGAAGCCTAAGAAGGAAAAAAAGAAGAAAAAAGAAGAGGAAAAACCCGAAAAGGATAAAAAAGAAAAAGAGAAAAAGCCTTCCTTCCTTGCTCAGCTCAAGGATAAGCATGGCGTGACCGGTTTGATCGAATTGTTCCGATCAGCGGCGAATATTGCCACAGGCATGCTCAAAGGCATTATCTCCCATGTCGTGTTCGAGAAGCTCGACGTCGGTATCATGCTGTCGGGTGAGGACGCCGCATCGGTCGCGCTCACCTATGGTAAGGTGTGCTCCGCACTTTATCCCTCGATCAATATCTTGGCGTCTGCGACAGTGTGCCGAGATTACAACATCAGTATCGAACCGGTATTTGATCCCGAAAAGCCGACTGAGGTCTACGCGAATGTGCATGTGTATCTGCGAATCATCTTTGTCCTCGGCGCGGCGATCAAGGCAGGCTTCCGATTCCTGATCCTGTTCCTGAAAGCAAAATTTAAGAAGTAATTTGTTGCGGTTTACGCGGCAATTTCTATTGATATCACAAAGGAGATGTAATGATGAGTGATCATCCGATTAACAGTTTAATGGACACTTCTATGAGAAAAATCAAGGATATGATCGATGTTAACAGCATCATCGGCGATCCGATCACTACCCCTGACGGTACTGTCATTATCCCTGTATCCAAGGTGACCTATGGCTTTGCGTCCGGCGGCTCCGACCTGCCGACCAAGAAAGAGAACCGAGATTGCTTCGGCGGCGGTTCCGGTGCGGGCGTTACCATCCAGCCCCTTGGCTTCCTCAGCATCTGCAAGGGCAACACCAAGTTCATTCCGATCGAAAAGTATGACGGCGCTGCCGATCGTATCGTCGGTATGATCCCCGAAGCGTTCGACAAGATCTCTTCTTTCATCCAGAAGGATAAGAAGGAAAAGACCGACCTCGAAAACGATCTTGATAAGTTTGAGTCATAATAAGGCTTTATTCTGTCTATCAGTATGCAGGAAGGCTGAGCTTTAGCATCATATTCCGATCATCATTTTCATAGAATAGATCGGGTGATTTGATGAAAAAGCTGCTTTCCTTCCTGTTGTCATGCGTGTTCTGTGTGCTTTCGACCGTTTGCGTCCATGCAGAGGAGCGCTCGATCTCTGCCGCGGCATATGTGCTGTTTTGTCCCGATAACGGCAGGGTGATCCTCGGTGATAATGCCGACAAACAGCTCCCGATGGCGTCGACAACCAAGATCATGACGACATTATTGACACTGGAAGAAGCCGCTGTCGATAACCGCGTGGTGGAGTTTACCGACGAGATGGTCGCCGAGGGCAGCTCCATGTACCTCAAAAAAGGTGAGAAGGTCACGCTCTATGACCTCGCTGTCGGCATGATGATGCAGTCGGGCAACGACGCCGCCAACGCAGCCGCGATCTCCGTTGCGGGCAGCTTTGAAGCGTTTGCGGACATGATGAATGAGAAAGCCGCCGTGATCGGGATGACGCATACGCATTTTATCACGCCGAGCGGCTTGGATGATGAACAGCATTATTCCACCGCCTATGATATGGCGCTGTTGATGGCATACGCCATGCAGAATGAAGATTTCGCATTCATTACCGCGCAGACCTCGATGGAAGTGCACTTCATCTATCCTGCCGACAAATTTATCACCTATCCGAACCATAATAAACTGCTGAGAATGTACAAGGATTGCATCGGCGGTAAAACAGGCTTCACGGATGCGGCGGGTCGATGTCTTGTCACCGCGGCACGGCGCGATGATCTCACCCTGATCGCTGTGACGCTCAATGACCGCAATGATTGGGGTGACCATACTGAGCTGTATGAAGAGGGCTTCTCACGATATAAAGCAATGACCGTCAACTCGGAGATCGATTCGATCAGCGTAGTCGGGGGAGAGGCGGATTTGGTTTCTTTGAATACGGAAGATTTGCGTGTAGTCGTACCTGTTGAAGCGGAAGATGTGACCGCACAAGTCTATCTTCCGTCGTTTCTCTATGCGCCGATCGAAGAGGGTTCGGTGGTTGGTAAGGTCGTCTGTATTTCAAACGGAGAGGTGCTCTTTGAAAAGCCCGTCAAAGCGGCGCAAACCATCGGGCAGGATCGTAAAAAACGAAGTTTATTCACTTATATAAAGGATTTGTTACATTGGCACAGTTAGTAAGATTGCAAAAAATGCTCGCCGACTGCGGCGTTGCTTCTCGCAGAAAAAGTGAAGAATTGATCGCGGCAGGCAGGGTGCGCGTCAACGGCAGAGTTGCTCAGATCGGCGACAAGGTCGATCCGTACAACGACAAGGTCTATGTCGGCAAGCGCCGTGTTACGGGCACTGCCAAGCCGAAGCTGCGCTATATCATGCTCAATAAGCCGCGCGGCGTACTCACGACGATGAGCGATGAACGTGGCAGAAAGTGTGTTGCCGATCTGATCAAGGACATCGATGTGCGCCTCTATCCCGTCGGCAGGCTCGACCGCGACAGCGAGGGCATGCTCTTGATGACCAATGACGGCGCGTTTGCCAATCATGTCATGCATCCCAAAAAACATGTCAACAAGGTCTACCGCGTGACCGTGCGTCCGAATATCAAGGACGAGCAGGTCGCAAAGCTCGAGAGCGGCGTTGTGATCGACGGCAGAAAGACCGCTCCGGCTCAGGTACGCGTTGTCAGCCGTGATAAAGACAATGAGCGCTGTATTCTCGAGATCGTCATCCGCGAGGGCAGGAATCGCCAGATCCGCAAGATGTGTGATGCTGTCGGTCTGGAAGTCGCGCGATTGAAGCGCATCGCCATCGGCGGCGTCAAGCTCGGCAAGCTGCGTTCGGGTATGTACCGCGATCTGACCGATATCGAGGTGCGCAAATTATCTGCCGACCCCAATCCCAACGCAAATTTTGATATCAGTGATCTAATGTAGGGCAAGGTGAGGAGTTGTCCAAATCTATGATTTGGCTAACAACTCCCATGCAAGGCTCTCCCAAGAAGCGGAGCATACTTGCGAACGCTGATTGGTTGAGAGCTACTGCGGAGGAGTTGTCCAAATCTAAGATTTGGCTAACAACTCCCATGCAACAGCGCTCCATCGTCGTCGCTCGCTTTACTCGGTAGGCATATCCGGTGGGTATGCCTTGACCTCGTGGAACACGCGTGTTCGCGGCTCCTCCTCTCCCCATAACTCGGGGAGTTATGGGGACCCTGTGTTCGTGATTGGCTAAGCGCCACTGCGCTCTTCCCGCTTGGTAATATTTTGTGATTATAATGGATTACGGAGAATTGATATGCTTGTAGTAAAACCCGATCCGAAAAATGAACAGAGTGAAAGCAAGGCGCTGAACGCCTTTTTGGATGACGTTCCCTGCGGCTTCATTCGTTTTCATCACCGCGGTTACATCATTGTCGTGGACGAGCTCTTGCCGCTGCCCGAGGATCCGATGAACATCGATCAGCCTACCTTCGCGATCCTCGATACGATCATCCGCGCTATTGGTTCCTATGGGCTGAATCACTCTTGCTTCTACTTTGAATGTGAGAATCCCGTGCTGTATCCCACACTGGAGGCACTGCGGTTTTCGGTCAAGGACGGCGTCGCAAAAAGCGATTTATCTAAAATTTTGAACCATCAACACCACTGATCCGATCGCTCCCTGAAAAAAGGGAGCTTTTCTTTTTAAAATGAATTCATAAAAACGTGATTTTCCCTTGCTATTTTGGAACAATTGTAATATAATGTAAGATGAAGATTTATGTGGTACACCTCAATTGTGTACCTGTTAGGAGGAATGTTTGTGGGTGTTGAAAAGTATTCATCCTACGACGTGTTGAATGCCTTTTTTGATGAAGGCAGTTTTATGGAAACCGACGCTTATTTAAAGGGCGAATCGGGTGAGGCTGAGGCTGTGACCGGCTACGGTACCGTCGAGGGCGTTATGGCTTACGCATTCGTGCAGAATGCGGATATTTGCGGCGGCGCGATGAGCAAGGCACAGTCTGTAAAAATCACCAAGCTCTATGATCTGGCGCTCAAAACCGGCGCTCCCGTGATCGGCTTCTATCATTCCGTCGGCGGCAGACTGGAGCAAAAGTATGAGCTTCTCTCCGCGTACGGCGAGATCCTGAGAAAGTCATCCAAGCTCAGCGGTATCGTTCCGCAGATCTCCGTCGTTCTCGGTAACTGCATGGGAACCTCGGCGCTGATCGCGGCGGCGGCTGATTATATCATCATGGAGAAAAACGCTGCTTTAAGCGTAGATACCATCGGCGAGAAAACATCTGCACAAGATAATCTGGAAAACGGTATTGCTTCCTTTATCTGTGAGGGATATGAAGCGTGTGTGGACAAGGCGAAGGCACTGCTCGGATATTTCCCCGCGAACAACCTCGAGCCTGCTCCCGCGTTTGAGAGCGTGCCCGCATACGCCGAGCCTGATAAATTGCCGAAATACTTTGCCGATGAGGGATCTATCCTTTGTGTCGGCGGCGGTTACGGCGAGCCTGTCTGCACTGCGTTCGGCAGAGTGAGCGGCTATCCTGTCGGCATCATCGTCACTAAGGGCGGTGTGATCTCTGCTGACAGCGCCAAGAAGATGGCGAAGCACGTCCGCTTCTGTGACGCGTTCTCGATCCCGCTGATCACCATCGTTGACGCGGAAAAGTTCGTGGATCTTTCGTCAGCTTCCAAGCTGATCTCCGCATACGCTGACGCGACCGCTCCCAAGATCGCCGTGATCTCCGGTACAGCGGTAGGCGCAGTTTATATCGCGCTTGCCGGTTCGACTTCCGGCGCGGATCTTGTTTATGCGCTGAATGACGCCGTTGTATCTCCCGTAGCGCCTAAGGCGGCGGCATTTATCCTCGACAGCAGTATCGCCGACGCGCCTGTCGCAGAACAGGATGAAAAGGCGATGGCGTTTGTCAAGGCGAATCTCTCCGCGGTCAAGGCGGCGGAGGACGGTTATATCGACGATATTGTCGATACCGAGTCCATCCGCGACAGACTTGTCGGCGCGATCGAGATTTTGATGAGCAAGCGCGTTTCCACCTTGCCAAAGAAGCATAGCACCACTGTATAATCACCGATCTTTGCGATCTAATAAACTATAGAAATAAGAGGTAACGACTATGAAGAATCTGAGAATCACCGTCAACGGTGTCGCATATGACGTACAGGTTGAAGAATTGAGCGGGAACGAAGCTCCTGTTTCTGCTCCTGTTGCAGCAGCTCCTGTCAAAGCCGCTGTACCGAAAAAAGCAGCCGCGGCTGCCGCCGGCGCGGGTGAGAAGATCGCCGCTCCCATGCCCGGTACGATCGTATCCGTCAATGTTTCCGACGGTCAGTCCGTCAAGAAGGGCGACGTCCTTGTTGTTCTCGAGGCGATGAAGATGGAAAATGAGATCAAAGCGCCTAAGGACGGCACTATCACCGGCGTCTCCGTCAGTAAGGGCGAGAGTGTAGATACAGGCGCGACACTCGTGACCATAGGCTAAGGAGAAATAGGATGAGCAAGAAGATTTTAATCACAGAGACAGCGCTGCGCGACGCGCACCAGAGCCTGATCGCAACTCGCATGACGACCGAAGAGATGCTCCCGATCCTCGATGAGATGGACAAGATCGGCTTCTATTCGCTCGAATGCTGGGGCGGTGCGACCTTTGACAGCTGTCTGCGATTTTTGAATGAGGATCCGTGGGAGCGTCTGCGCACCATCCGCAAGCATTGCAAGAATACCAAGCTCCAGATGCTGTTCCGCGGACAGAATATGCTCGGCTACCGTCATTATGCCGACGACGTCCTCGAGTATTTTGTACAGCGTTCCGTCGCGAACGGTATCGATATCATCCGTATTTTTGACGCGCTGAACGATATCAAGAACCTTCAGGTCGCTATCAAGGCGGCTAAGAAGGAGGGCGCTCACGCACAGGTAGCGATCAGCTACACTACAGGTCCCGTCTTTACCGACGAGTATTATGTCGAGTACGCCAAGCGCATTGCCGACGCGGGCGCTGATTCTATCTGTATCAAGGATATGGCGGCGCTGCTGACGCCGTATCGTACCGAAAAGCTTGTCAAGGCGATCAAGTCTGAGGTCGATCTGCCCTTGCAGCTCCACACGCATTACACCTCCGGCCTTGCTTCCATGTGCCTGATGAAGGGCGTAGAAGCAGGCGTCGATATGATCGATACCGCGATCTCTCCGCTGGCGCTGGGCACCTCTCACGCGCCGACCGAGAGTATGATCGCCGCGTTCATGGGTACCGAATATGATACGGGTATCAAGCTCGAGAGCCTGACCCCGATCCGTGAATACTTCATGACCCTGCGCGAGAAGTATATCAAGAACGGACTGCTCGATCCCAAGATGCTCGCTACCGACGCCAAGGCGCTGATCTATCAGGTGCCCGGCGGTATGCTCAGTAATCTGCTCAGTCAGCTCAAGCAGGCAGGTAAGGAGGATCAGCTCACTCAGGTGCTTGAGGAAGTACCGCGTGTGCGTGAGGACAGCGGTTATCCGCCGCTCGTTACCCCGACCTCTCAGATCGTCGGTACACAGGCGGTGTTCAACGTCATCATGGGCGAGCGCTACAAGATGTGCACCAACGAGTTCAAGGATCTGGTCGCGGGCAAATACGGCACCACACCGATGCCCATCGATCCTGAGTTCCGCAAGCGCATTATCGGCGATATGAAGCCGATCGATTGCCGTCCTGCCGATCTCTTAGAGCCGGAGCTCGAAAAGCTGCGTGCTGAGATCCCGCAGTATATAGAGCAGGAAGAGGACGTTTTGAGCTATGCGCAGTTCCCGAAGGTCGCGATCGACTTCTTTGAGAAGCGCCGCAACAAAAAGCTCGGTATCAACTCCGCACTGCTCGATAAAGAGAATAAAGTTCATCCCGTTTGATAGGGATAGGAAAAGGCTGTCGATTTCGACAGCCTTTTGTAGTGCTATGATACTTTGATAACGCCTTGGGTAAATTCATTGATCGGATCACCTTCTTTTGCGATATTCATCGCTTCTGCGGCACGCAGGTCAACATTGAATATTTCTTTTGCAGAAATTTGATTAAGATGTTCATAATCTGCTTTGACCTTGACGATCAGCGGCAGCTTTGACCCTCTGAGCAGCTCCTCCCATCCTGATTTGATCCCAAGGATCCGCAGATAGGGGACAGGGGTGCTCTGCAACTCCGCTGTGATGTTGAGGAAAGCCGATAGGATGATACGTCGTATCCGTGCCATGGTGTAGCGTTTTGTTTTAACAGCGTTGTATATTTCTGTAAGAGAATTATATTGCTTTGCCGCTTCAATGATCCGATATTCCAGTCCTTCGCTGACGTCGGGGATTTCTCGAAATTCCTCTGCCGAGATCGTCTTGAGCCGATAGAGGATGGCAGGCTCTATGCTTTTGATCGTACAAGCATGTGGAATCTCCATCGGTGTGAGTAGTTGATACGGTTCGCCGTTTTTGATCAACTCACGGATTCTGCTCGCGGAAGCGATTCCGTCGCGGATGATATCTTCATCATGATTGACATTTTTGCGCGGGATCGCGGTCGGAGCGATCCCATGTTTTTTACACGCTTTGATGTACTCGAGCGCTAAGATGTTGTTGGGCTGATTGATGATCTCGGCATAATGTGCCCCGACAGCCATACTCAGCGCCTTCGGATAATACTCTCCGCTCTTCATCGCGGCGTGAATCTTCTCGTTGATCCGTTCATTCTCGAGCAGCTCGACAACTTCGTTCAGATCGTTGATCGAATTCTCCGCGCCGAAGTACAGTCTGTCGCAGTTCATTGCCGCGGCAATACGCACGCCGTTTTCCGCAAAGGTCTGTGCGCCCGCCATCGCGTAGACGGTCGGCAGCTCCACAACGATATCCGCACCGTTTTGCAAGGCGGCTTTTGCCCGGGTGTATTTATCCGTGATCGCGATATCGCCGCGCTGGACAAAATTGCCGCTCATGATGCAGACGATCTCATCCGCGTATTCTGCTTTAATTTTCTCTAAAAGAAATTTATGACCATTATGAAACGGATTGAATTCACAAATCACCGCCGCGCGGCTCATAATCTCACCAACTTTAAAAAATCTCTTGAATTACGATTGATTTTGTACTATTATAGTATAGGTTAAAAATGTTGATTTTTCAATACAGGAGGAAGAATTCTATGAAAATATTAGTCATTAATGCAGGCAGCTCCAGCCTGAAGTATCAGCTGATCGATATGGATACCGAGCAGATGATCGCCAAGGGCAACTGCGAACGTATCGGTCAGGACGGCTCCTTCATCGGTCACAAGACCGCCGACGGTCGTTCCTTCACCAAAGAGATCCCCATGCCCGACCATGCGAAAGCATTCATCGCAGTCAGCGACGCATTGCTCAGCGAGGAATTCGGCGTGATCAAGAACCTCGACGAGGTTGCGGCGATCGGTCACCGTATCGTCCAGGGCGGCGCTCTGTTCAGCGATCCTGAGCTGGTCACCGAAGAGGTTATCAAGGGCATCGAGAGCCTGATCCCGCTCGCACCGCTCCACAACCTCGGTCATGTTCAGGCGATCCGCGGCTGTCAGCAGGTATTCGGCGACAAGATCCCGATGGTCGTTGTATTCGATACCGCGTTCCATTCCACCATGCCCGAAAAGGCATATATGTACGCTGTTCCTTATGAGTATTATGAGAAGTATGCTGTCCGCCGTTACGGTGCTCACGGCACCTCTCACCGCTTTGTCTCCGGCGCAATGGCGGATCTGATGGGTAAGGACATCAAGGATCTCAAGCTCATCACCTGCCATATCGGCAACGGTTCTTCGATCACCGCTGTGCAGAACGGTAAGGTCGTCGATACCTCCATGGGTCTGACCCCGCTTGACGGTATCCTGATGGGTACCCGCTCCGGCTGTCTCGATCCCTCCGTTGTCACCTTCATCGCTGAGAAAGAGGGCTTCACTCCGCAGGAGATGAACACCCTGCTCAACAAGAAATCCGGTCTTTTGGGTATTTCCGGCGTTTCCAGCGACGACCGCGACGTCACCAAGGCTGAGGAAGAGGGCAACCATCGTGCTGCGCTGGTACATCAGATGCTGTACTATCAGATCGCGAAGTACATCGGTCAGTATTGGGTCGCCATGGGCGGTTGTGACGGTATCGTATTCACCGCGGGTCTGGGCGAGAATCAGCCCGCTCTGCGTGAGGCTGTCATCGATTATCTCGCGTTTGCCGGCGTAAAGCTGAACAAGGAAGTCAACGCGGCTACCCGCGACACTGCGTTTATCTCCGCCGATGATTCGTCCATCCCCGTTGCCGTTATCGCCACCAACGAAGAGCTGGCGATCGCGCGCGACACCAAGGCAATCGTAGAAAAGCTCTAATCGCCTCAATAGCATTAAGATAAGGAAGGCTCCTTTTGGTAAAAGGAGCTGTCGCCGGACACGCGTGTCGGGCAACTGATGAGTGGCTAACAACTCCCATGCAACAGCGCTCCAAGAGCGAAGCGATTGGTTAAGCGCCACTGTAGGAATTGTATCAATCGACCGAGCGTCAGCGAGATACTATTTCCTTAATGACATTGGTAACCGCCTCTCTTTTCTGAGGGTTGCTAACTAAATTGTAGAATAAGCCCGTCCTTGACTGTTTTCGTCGAGGACGGTTTTTTATGCCTGAACAAGTGTTAACAAATGTTAACAAAATAAGCAATTGGTTTTTTTGTTAAGCAAAATAACCTAAGAGAAAGAGAAAGAAAAAGAATAAAGAAAAAGATAATGAAATGAAATGAGAATGATAAAGAAAAAAAACAAGCCTATCGGGTTTTTAACATATCAACATGTTTTCCACATAGTTATCAACATATGATAACTGTCATTGCGAGGGTTGTCAGGCAGAGGCAATCACAACAAAAACAGGACGATCACAGTCGTCCTGAATTCATCTCATATTCATATCCTATCATTTTTAAATGTCATTGCGAGAGTCGCAAGACTCGTGGCAATCTCAACCAATAGTTCATTTATTCCTTGATACCGTTCAGCATATCCAATCCGTGAGCGAGAGAGGGGAGGACAAAGCTCAAATTTTCTGTCGCGCCCTTGGGTGAGCCGGGCAGGTTGACGATCAGGCTATTTCCTTTGATTCCTGCGACCCCTCTTGACAGCATCCCTCTCGGCGTGATCTCCATGCTCTTTTGCCGCATATATTCGGCGATCCCGGGCGCTTCACGCTCGATGACCTCTTTTGTTGCTTCGGGTGTGATATCGCGCGGCGCAAAGCCTGTTCCGCCAGTGGTGACGATCAGATGAACGCCTTTGTCACATTGTTCTTGCAAAGTGTTGACAATCGTATTTTTCTTATCTGGAATTATAATTCGATTGAGCACTTGATATCCCTGTTCTGTGAGCAGCTTTGCGACAGCAGGGCCGCTTTTGTCCTCATAGATTCCCTGTGCGGCTCTGTCGCTGATGGTGATGACGGTTGCTGTGTACATAAATATATTCTCCTTATCGCCTTCCCCTTGAGGGGAAGGTGGGCAAATCGCCCAAAAGCGATTTGGTCGGATGAGGTGGAAGATTTCCGAACTATCAATAAAAGGATGAAGCAGAGATGTTGCCTCCTCATCCATCTCGACCCTGTCAAGGGGATAGCGTATTATTTTCCGAACGGGCAGTGCGGATAGGTGCATTTCTCGCACCCAAGGCATAAGCCTCCTTCTCCGTAGGCAACGAAATCCGCTTTGCTTAGCTTCACGCCTGCCGCGATGCGGGGCAGCACCAAATCAAAGATGGTCGCTTTGGCGTACATCACGCATCCGGGCAAGCCCATGATCGGGGTGCCGTCCTCAAAATAACCTAACAGGAACATCGCGCCTGGCAGGACGGGTGCGCCGTAGGTGACGATATCCGCGCCGCTTTCCTTGATCGCGCCGGGGGTTCTGTCGTCGGGGTCAACGCTCATGCCGCCGGTGCAGAGGATCATATCCGCCTTGCCTTTGACCTTGTTGATTGCGTCCACGATATGCTCCATACCGTCGTCGACAGTCAAATGCTCGGTGACGGTGATGTCGTAGGCGCTGAGCTTCTCGATCAGCACAGGGGTGAATTTGTCCTCGATCCTGCCGTGGAACACCTCACTGCCGGTCGTGATGACGGCGGCAGTCTTGATCTTGTAGGGCAGGACGTTCATGATCGGGTCGCCGGCGACGATATCCTCTGCCTGATTCAGCTTTGTTTTATAGATCACGAGCGGGATGACGCGGGTTCCGGCGAGCTTATCGCCCTTGTGAACGGCGGTATCACCCTTACGAGTTGCGATCATTAATTCTTCTATGGAATTAACAGTTGTCAATTTCTCTCTGTTAAGGGTAAAGAGTCCGTCGATTGCGGCGGTGAGCTCGATCTTGCCCTCCTTGACCTCACTGCGGCTGATGTTTGCACCCTTGCAGAGACGGCATAGGATCTCTGCCGCGTCGTTCTCATGGAGCTTGTCCTCGTCCATCTCGAAGATATAGAGGTTTTCTTTTCCCATACTCAGCAGGATCGGGATATCCTCCTTTGTGACGACATGTCCCTTGCGGAAACGTGCGCCTTTGTATTCGCCGGGAATGATCTGGGTCATATCGTGGCACAGCACCTGCCCGACGGCTTCGGTTGTTTTGATCAGTTTCATGGTTTGCTCCTATGTATAAAGAGGATGAATCAACCTTCCGGCTCTTCGAGCCACCTCTCCGGTGTATGGAATCTGTTTTCCAAATCGCAGATTTGGACAGAATCTCACCTTAGAAAAGGGAGGCTATATTGTTTGTTATGATGACAGAATCACCGGGCTTGATCGTGCCGCCCTTGCGGACAACGGTGAAGATGCCCTCAGTGGGCATGACGCATTTGCCGGTCAATTTTTTGATCTCGCAGTCATTATGACATTCCTTGCCGATCTGCGTGACCTCTAATTCCGTGTCGCCGATTTGAAGGATCGTACCGATGGGCAGGCTTTTGAGTTCGATCCCTTTGGTGAGGATGTTCTCGGCAAAATCCCCGGGGTGCAGCTCCATACCGAGCGCGCGCATTGTATCAACGCTTTCCTCAGCAAGTAAGCTGACTTGTCGGTGACGGTACTTTTGGGGGGTATCCGCATTAACGGCGTGAGCGTCGCCGATGATGCCGTGATTTTCCGCTAAGGTGATCGATGGCACAGGATGCTTTCGCGTACCCTTCTTCTCACTGATACAGGTGGCGGTGACTTTTCCTTTCATCGCTGATACACCCCGCTTTTCCCGCCGCTTTTGTATTTCAGGCGGATATTCTGTATCTCGATATCCCGCTGTACTGCCTTGCACATGTCATAGACGGTCAGTGCGGCGGTGCTGACGGCAGACAACGCCTCCATCTCGACGCCTGTGCTGCCCTTGCATTTGACGGTTGCCGTGATGTGTATGTCGGTATCGGTCAGCTCAAATGTAATATCCACACCGCTGAGCATCAGCGGATGACACATCGGGATGATATCAGAGGTTTTCTTTGCCGCCATGATGCCCGCAACCTGTGCGACCGCGAGTACATCGCCCTTTTTGATACCGCCGCTCTTGATGAGCGCCATCGTATCGGGCTTGACGACGACAGTGCCCTCGGCGATCGCCTCACGAAAAGTGCTGTCTTTCTCGGTCACGTCCACCATTTTGGCGCGACCTTGTTCATTGATATGTGAGAATTCCATCTTATCCTCCGATCTCATTCATATAGCGTGTGGTGGATGCTTCTAAAGAGCCGAATTGATGACTTTGCGGCTTTTGCAGGATGCCGCTTTTGATCGCTTCTTCAAGTGCTTTGCCCTGCAAGCCTCTCAGATCGATCTCCTGATCCGAATGCAGGCAGGGTTTGAGTTTACCGTCTGCCGTGACGCGAATCTTGTTGCACGAGGGGCAGAAGCTGTGCGACATCGGGCAGATCAGCCCGATGGTTCCCTTGTGATCGGGTAGGCGGTAGACCCGCGCGACGCCGTCGATCCTGAGCAGTTCGGCATTATGCAGCATGCTTTCTATCGTAGCGATTGTCATAAAACGGTCGCTCTCCCAATCCTTGGCAACGCCCAGCGGCATGAGCTCGATGAAGCGCACATGGATAGCATGGTCCTTGGTGAGACGGATAAAATCATAGAGCTCACCGTCGTTGATATCCTTGAGGAGCACCGTGTTGATCTTGATGTTGTCAAAGCCCGCGTTTTGAGCCGCTTTGATACCGTCCAGCACATCCTGCGGATCACCGCCGCGGGTGATCTCCTTAAAGGTTTTGGGATCTATGCTGTCAAGACTAATGTTGAGTCGGTCAACGCCCGCGTCCTTCAGCTCCATTGCCATGGGCGCTAATAACGCTCCGTTTGTCGTGATGCCGAGCTCGATGGCGCTGTCGATCGCCTTGATGTTGCGGCAGAGGGTAGTGAGCCCTTTTTTGACCAGCGGTTCGCCGCCTGTTAAGCGAACCTTGTTGATTCCCAGTGTATGTGCCGCGCGGACGATCTCGGTCATCTCTTCGATGCTCAGCATATCCGCGTGATGTTTCTTGCATACGCCCTCTTGCGGCATACAGTAGATACAGCGGTAGTTGCACAGATCGGTGACGGATAAGCGCAGATATTGAATTGTTCTTCCAAAGCTGTCTTGGATGCTCATTTCAGATCCTCATATTGTTGTTTTATCTTTTGATAGTAGGTTTCTGTATCGGTAATCGCCTGTGTAACGCCGTCGGTGATGGGCGAGACCTCGGCGCATAGCTGCCGCACCTCGTTGATATCGTGTGATACTAAGATCGTTTCACCGCCGAAATCACGGATGATCCCGCGGATATAGGGGATAAGCTGATATTTGAGCAGGGTGTCGAGGGAGGAGAAGGGCTCGTCCAGCAACAATACTTCCGGTGACGAGGCGAAAATCCTTGCCAATGCAACACGTTGCTTTTCGCCGCCCGATAAGCTGTCGGGACGGCGGTTCTCGAGTCCTTCCAGCTTAAATCGCCCGATCAGCTCATGCAGCTTCTGTTCACGCGCATTTTTCGGCAGTTTTCGCATTCCTGCCGTGATATTGCCGCTGACGGTCATGTTCGGGAACAAGGCGTATTCCTGGAACAGATAGCCGACCCTACGCTTCTGCGGCGGCAGGTCGATGCGCTTCTCGCTGTCGAACAGCACCCTGTCATTTAATTGTATCACACCTTTGTCGGGCTTTTCAATGCCGGCAATACATTTGAGCGTCATGCTTTTTCCCGCGCCCGAAGCGCCGAACAGCGCTAGGGTGTTATGATCGCATCGGAGCTTCGCTTTCAGCGTAGTGCGATCAAGGCGCTTTTCGATATCGACATAGAGCATGATCAGCGCCTCCTTTGCGGCTTTTCGAGCAGATTGACGACCAGCAGAACGATGGCGGAGATCGCGATATTGATCAGCACCCACTTGATCGCCAGTTCATCGTTGCCGGTGCGCCAGAGCTGATAGACGGCGGTGGAGACGGTGGCGGTCTTACCCGGCGTATAGCCCGCGATCATCGAGGTCGCGCCGTATTCGCCCAGCGCTCTCGCAAACGACAGGACAGCGCCCGCAATGATCCCCTGCTTGCAGTAGGGGAGACGGATGCGCCAGAAAATGTAGGTGTTGGAGAGCCCGAGCGTCCTGCCCGCGTCGGCAAGATTCTCATCAAAGCGTTCAAATGCGCCGCGTGCCGTGCGATACATCAAGGGGAATACCACAACGGTCACGGCAAAAACCGCCGACCACCACTGCATGGTCAGTCGGAGATCATAATTCTCCAGAAAGAACGCGCCGATCGGTCGCTTGGGACCCAGCGCGAGCAGCAGCAGATAGCCCACCACCGTCGGCGGTAGGACCAGCGGCAGTGTGAAGATGACGTCCAGTATGCCTTTGAGGATACGCGGCAGCTTAGCAATATAATACGCCGCCGCGATCCCGATGAAAAAGACAAAGATGGCAGAGATCGCCGCGATCCTGAGCGAGTTGTATAAAGGGTATAAATCCATGATGGCTCCTATCATATAATTGTCATTGCGAGCGTGGCTCTGTCATCCCGCGGCAATCTCAACCGATTTACTTAGAAAGCGGAGTAAAGCCGACTTCCTCGAATACCTTGGACGCTTCTTCCGTCTGTAAATAGGCGAGGAAGGCTTTGGCTTCATCCTCGTGAGCGCTCTTGCTCAGTACGGCGGCGGGGTAGATGACTTGTCCGCACATCTCCTCGGTAGCGGTGTCGGCGACCTTGAGCTTTGCGGAGAAAGCGTCGGTTTGATAGATGATACCGCAGTCGACCGTACCCTCGCTGACCTGCGTGGTGACCTCCTTGACGTTGGAGCCGTAGGTGAGCACGCCCTTGCTCTTCAGCGCGCTTTCATCCAAGCCGTAATGGGTGAAGATCTTTTGCGTATACTGTCCGACGGGCACATCCTCGTTGCCGATCGCCATCAGGATATCTCCCGCTTCCAAGTGAGATTTCATATCCGCATAGCTTCGGATGCCTGATTTGGAATTCTCGGCGACACAGAGCGCGACCTTGTTTTCGAGGAGATCAAGACGGGTGTTTTTATCGATATAGCCGCCTTCTTCCAGCCCGTTCATCTGTTTTTGTGCCGCGGAGATAAAGAGATCGCAGACAGCGCCCTCTTCGATCTGGGTTTTCAGTGTCCCCGAGGAATCGAAACTATAGGTGATTTCAATTTCGGGATGTGAAGCCTGATAGGTCTTTTTAAGGCTTTCGAGCGTTTCGGTCATGCTTGCCGCGGCAAAAACAAAGATCTCGGTTTTTTCGGCGGATTTTTCGTCGGCAGTAGCGGACGCGGTTGTTTCTTTTTCGTTTTTATCGGCAGTTTTTTGCTGACTTCCGCACGCACATAGTATGGCAGAAAGCATCAGGACGGACAGGAATAATGCAATGAATCTCCTCATTTTTATCAACCTTTCAATATTGCTATACATTTATATTAGCATTTTCGGACGGTTGACACAATCTGCGGTGTACCGTATAATAGAATTATCATTCTGTAATACGGAATAGGTGAGAGTATGGATGAAAATAAAGGAAAGGTAAAATCGCTGTCAAAGGCGATCGATCTGTTGGATATCCTCAGTGCATCAAGACGCGCTCTGAGCCTGAGCGAGTTGTCGGAGAGAGCGGGTTATCCGAAAAGCACCACGCATGCTTTAGCGTCAACTCTGCGTGACAGAGGGCTTCTACGACAGCTCCAAAATGGCGATTATGCCCTTGGCATGCGGTTGTTCGAGTATGGCTCCGCGGTGTCGAGGGGCTTTGATATCAGCGAGCTTTCCCGACCGTATCTCGAGAGCTTGAGCTCCCTGACAGGTGCGAACTCGGTTATCAGCCTGCTCGACGGGGAGAGTGCGGTATCCTTTGATTACGCCGTCAGCTCCTCGGGGGTGCAGATCCTGCCCGAGATCGGGGTAAAACTGCCGCTGCATTGCACCTCGCAGGGGAAATTGATGCTGGCATACTTGCCGCAAAGCAGAGCGCAATCAGTTTTCCGTCGTCAGTCAATGCGCCCGTTCACGCGGCATACGATCATCGATAGGGGGCATCTGCAACAGCAGTTGGCTGATATCCGGGAAAAAGGCTATGCTGTCGAGGATGGTGAATATAAAGTCGGTCTGCGATCGGTCTCCGCGCCCGTTTTCGACGCGAACGGTGACTTGAAATACGCTTTGACCACGATCGGCTTTTTCCGCAAGGTGAGCGCCGACGATTTTGTCAACGCTGTCAGGGTGACCGTCGATCAGGCGGGCATGCTCTCAAACGCGCTGGGCTTTTCCTCTGATAAATAGGGATATATGTAAAAAGCTGTCTCCGTATGGAAACAGCTTCTTTTTATGATATATGATCGCATTATGTGGTGCTTGGTCTGAAGTCGTGATCGCCTGCCTCGGTCGTATCTCTGAACAAGAGCGAGATACACCATAATGCCGCCAAAGCGACGACAACGTAGACGATACGGGCGATGATGCCCGACTGTCCGCCAAACAGGAATGCGACTAAATCAAACTGGAACAAACCTACGGCGCCCCAGTTGATACCGCCGACGATCAGCAGCGATAACGCAATTTTATCCAGCATCGGTAAACCTCCTTACAGTAAAACTGTAATGCTATTGTTTGCCGATTACCCGCGGATATTCATATCACATGCGTAAAGTAAAGAATTAACACGACAACAGCGATCAGGATCAACACACCCGCGATGACGCGAGAGATGAAGATCGCTTTTTTTAATTTAAATTTGTGTATCATGATCTCGGGAGGAAAGGGGAGGAAGAGATACATGACGCCCAGAATGATCATCGAGACCGCCGCGCCGATCGCGCCGATCCCTCTGGTAAAGGCGTACAGGAAGATACAAATGCCGATGGCAAGTACAAAAATACCGTTGATGATGGAAAAGGGCTTTTGATATTTATCTCGCATTTCATAGAATTTATTCGATGCGTTCTGACATTCGTCGGAACAATACATCTCTTGATAGGAGATCTCTTTCGCGCAATACTCGCATTTTTTCATATTTATCACCATGGGTATTCTATCACGAATCATAAATGTTTGCAATGTTAAGTTTTGAATATTGGCAATTTTGTTCAAATATTGAACTAATATTTGTAGAAAAAGTGAATTGAAGAATGATGACAGATTTGTTATACTAACTATGAGGAATACTCAGTATAGGATAACTATGTCCGGTTATCCGTAAATTTTAGGAGGAATAATATGAAAATGAGACGATTAGTAAGCTTGCTGCTGGCAGTCTTACTCGTTATGTCCTGCGTTTCCGTCGGCATCGTTGCTACCTCGGCAGCTAATGTCGATACAGCGGATACCGCAGCGAATATCGATGTAGCCGCCGCAGGCTCTGCGTATGAAGATATGCAGAGTAAGACAACCGTCGAAAACAACTACGGCCTGTCCAAGACCGTGGATGACGGTACGATTCTGCAGGCGTGGACTTGGTCCTTCAAGAATATTGAAGCGAACCTTGAGACCATCGCAGAACAGGGCTTCACTACCATTCAGGTATCTCCCCCCAACGAGATCAAGAAGGGTACTAACGGTGCTAAGTTCCTGCAGAGCGACGGTCAAAACGGCTGGTGGATGTACTATCAGCCCTCCGGCTTCCAGCTGAACAACAGCACCGATAACGCGCTTGGCACCAAGGCGGAGTTCATTTCTATGTGCGAAAAGGCGCATGAACTCGGTCTGAAGGTCATCGTTGACGCGGTTATCAACCATATGGGTACCAAGGACGGCGACGATAACAACACCTCGACCGATCCGATGTCCCATGTCACTCCCAAGGCTGCTACCTTTGAGCCTGAGATCTACAACAACAAGCTGTTCCACACACCGTGGAAAAAGATGACTTATATTGAGAAAGACGACACTCAGTATAACTCTACCTACGACCTGACCCGCAACTGCACCTCCGGTCTGCCTGACTTAAAGACCGAGGACAGCCGCGTACAGAAGGCGATCTATGATTACATGGAAGAGCTGATCCAGTCCGGCGCTGACGGCTTCCGCTTTGACGCGGCAAAGCACATCGAGACTCCGGATGATCTGGCCAGCCTGAGATCCGATTTCTGGACGAATACCCTTGTTAAGGTTCAGAAGGCGCATCCCGATCAGGAGATCTATGCTTACGGCGAGATCCTGAACACCTGCGGTATCAACCGTCCGTACAGCATGTACACCAAGCTGTTCGACGTTACCGATTCCGGCTCCTACTGGGGCATCAAGAATGCGGTCACCGGCGAATATAACGGTAATCCGATCCCTTACTATCCCAACGGTAATTTCTCATCCTCTAACACCATGCTGTGGGATGAGTCCCATGATACTTACGTTGACGGCGCTACCACCTCTCTGAACACCACTCAGCGTGGTAAGATCTGGGCGCTGGTTGCCGGTCGTGCGGGTATCTCTTCCATATACCTTGCTCGTCCTTCCGACAACACCAACACCAACGATCTGTATAATATCAAGATCGGTGAAGCGCGCAAGACCTCTTGGTCCAACGCTACCACCAAGGCGATCAACCAGTTCCATAACTACTTCATCGGTCAGTCTGAGTACTGCTCGAACTCCAACGGCACCGCTTACATCGAGAGAGGCTCGACAGGTGCGATGATCGTCAACCTCGGCGGTACCACCGCTAAGAACGTCACTTTGACGAACCACAAACTGACTGCAGGTACCTATAAGGATGCCATCACCGGCAACACCTTTACCGTTACCAAGTCTCAGATCAAGGGTTCTGTCGGCTCTTCCGGCGTTGCGGTTCTCTATGAGAATAACGAGGCTCCCAAGCCCACCGATCCGCCTAAGCCCACTGATCCTCCCGAGACCTACATCCTCGGTGATGTAGACGGCAACGGTCAGGTCGAATCTATCGACGCTACCTTGATCCTGCGTAATGCGATCGATTTCAGCACTCTTACCGATAAGCAGAGCCGCGCGGCTGACGTTGACGGTGACGGTCTTGTTACCGTTATCGACGCTACACTGATCCAGCGCTATCTTGCTAACAGACCCGTCAAGTATGACATCGGTAAGGAAAAGACCGTACAGCCTGAACAGCCCACCACCCCGATCGTCATCCCGACGACGCCTGTTCCCGATGATCCCACTGAGCCTGATCCCGGTCAGGGCGGCACGATCATCTTCTCTAACAACAAAGGCTTCAGCACTGTTAACATCTATTATTGGTCTGAGGATGACCAGCCTGTAGAGTGGCCCGGTGTACCGATGACCTCTATCGGTATGAATGAATACGGCGAGGAGAGATTCACCTTTGAGATCCCCGCCGGCATGACCAACTATATCATCAACGACGGCAGCCAGCAGACTGTTGACATTCCGTTCAATGGTTCTACCGGCGTGTACATGACCGATCAGAATGCGGAAGGTCACTACAATGTAGAATTCTATGCGATCGACCCGACTCCCGATCCCGATCCCGATCCCGATACCGAGGGCTCCTTCCTCCTCACCGACAACTTCGGTTGGGGTCAGGCATATGTCTATGCTTGGGACGATGACGGCAATGAGCTTTACGGCGCATGGCCGGGTTCCGCTCAGGCTGAGACCACTACGAATGAGTACGGCGAGACTCAGTTCAGATGCTACATTCCCAAGGGCGCTACCGGCGTTATCCTGAGCAACGGTAACGGCGAGCAGACCGAGGATATCAAGGACTTCTCCTATGACGGTTACTGGATGGATGGCTCCAAGAACGATCTGGGTCATTACAAGGTCACCGGCTGGAACTCCGACGGTTCCGGCGGTTCTGACGATCCCACTCCCGATTATCCTGTCAAGTCTTCCTTCCTCTTGACCGACAACTTCGGTTGGGGTCAGGCGTATGTCTACGCTTGGAACGAAGCCGGCGAAGCAATCACAGGCGAATGGCCCGGCTCCGCTATGGCAGAGACTGTCAAGAATGATTACGGTGAGACTCAGTTCAAGTGCAATGTTCCCGAGAACGCTGTCGGCGTGATTCTGAGCAACGGTAACGGCGCTCAGACCGAGGACATCACTGACTTTACCTACGATGGTTACTGGATGAACGGTTCTCAGAACGATAAGGGTCATTATCTGGTAACAGGTTGGAGATCCGACGGCTCCGGTTCCGGCGGTTCTGATCAGCCTATTCCTACTCCCGATCCCACCAACAGAACCATCATTTTCTCTAACAACAAGGGCTTCAGCAGCGTCAATATCTATTATTGGGGCGATGGCGTTGAGCCTGTACAGTGGCCCGGCGTTGCGATGACCTCTATCGGTCAGAACGAATTCGGTGAAGAGAGATTCACCTTCGAGCTGCCCGAGGGCATGACCAACTATATCATCACCGACGGTTCTTCTCAGACCGTTGACATTCCCTTTACCGGCGCGACCGGCGTTTACATGACCGATCTCAACGGCGAGGGCAAATATGAAGTTGATTTCTATGACATCGGCGGCGGTGACACTCCGATCGATCCTACCTCACCCGTAGGCAACGACGGTATCTATCTCGTAGGTACCTTCAGCAACTGGGAGACCGATGCTCAGTATATGATGAGCGAGAATCCCGGTGCTGCCGGTGAGTACATGATCTCTACCACCCTTTCCGAGGGCGACGGCGTCAAGGTCGTTAAGGTGGAGAACGGCAACACTACTTGGTATCCCGACGGTATGGATAACGAGTACATTGTT
>OMWP01000026.1 GCA_900314795.1 uncultured Eubacteriales bacterium | reverse complement strand
GCGTTATCTCTCCCCTGCATTTTACGTTTATCTCTCTGTGAATCATACTTCTTGCCGCCCCCTCGTCAGAGGGGGCAGGATAGGTTTTTCTACAGTCTGCAACGCTGTCTTGTAACACAAGACGGCGTTTTTTGTTTTTGGTTGGAGTGTATGATATGCACTGTTCTGCTCTGCGATCGGGTATGCCGCATCCGCCGCATTTCTCAAGCTCACTTTTTTGACAACTCATGATTTTTATGCTGCGCAGAGGTAGAAAATCAGACGATCACGTGTTATAATAGATAAACGAATGTCGGACGATGGCGCTTTTTGGCATCGGACAGCATCAAGGGGAGCTTGTCGAGCCGCGTCTTGTCGAGCGGATCACATACGATGACATGACAGGTAAGCAAATCAAGTAAAAAAGGAGAGAGGATCATGGGTAATACGTTTTATTTTGAATGGGAAGTTGCGCTGATGCAATGGATCCAGTCATGGATCGGTCCTGTCGGCACGGCGATCGCCGCGGTGATCACCGAGATGGGCGACCAGCTGGTGTGCGTGGCGGTACTGGGCTTTTTGTACTGGTGCTGGGAGAAGGAATACGGCAAGTATGTCGGACTGAACGTGCTGGTGGGCATCACCCTCAATCCGATGGTCAAGAACATCTTTTTAAGGCGCAGACCGTACTTTGACAACCCGGGGATCCAATGCCTCAAGCCCGTGAAAAGCGGCGCCGATATCTACGATATCTCGGCACAGGGCTTCTCCTTCCCCAGCGGTCACTCCACCAACGCCGTGGCACTGTATACCTCTCTGGGTCGCTATAAGAAGAACAAGATCCTGACGGTCATCGGCATCGTACTCCCGCTGCTGGTGGGTATCTCGCGCTTTTGTCTGGGCGTCCATTATCCGACGGACGTCATCTGCGGTTGGGCAATGGGTCTCATCGTCGTCTTCCTCGTGCCCGCCTTGCAGCGCGCCATCAAAAACCGCCTCGCCTTCTACGGACTGCTGGTGCTGATCGCCCTGCCGGGATGGTTCTATTGCAAGAGCGCCGACTACTACACCGCCTTCGGCATTTTGATCGGCTTCATCTTTGCGGTAGAGTTCGAGGAACGATTTGTCAAATTCGAGAACACGCGCAACATCCTGCGCTGCATTTTGCGGATCGTGCTGGGCGTGGGCGTCTACTTCGGGCTGAACACCCTGTTAAAGCTCCCGTTCGACAAGGATTTTCTCAGCTCCGCTACGATGGCGTCCTACGCGGTACGCGCGGCACGCTACTGTGTGATCGTCTTCGTCACCATCGGCGTGTACCCGCTGATCTTCAAGCTCGGCGACCGCATCTTCAAGCGCAAGGCGTAATGACCGATCATAACAAGGAGATAAAATGGAATTCAATAACGTGATCAAAGAACGGTATTCCGTACGCAAATACAAGCCCGATAGGATAACGGATGAAGAACTGCACACGATCCTCAAAGCAGGGATGTCGGCGCCTACGGGGTGCAACTATCAGCCACAGCGGATTTATGTGCTGAAAAGTGATGAGGCGATCGCAAAGATCCGCGCGCTGTCTCGCTGCGCGTTTGACGCGCCTGTGGTACTTTTGGTCGCCCTCGATGAGACCGCCGACTGGAAAAGCCCGCTCGAAGCAGGCTGTCGTGCCGGCATTCAGGACGTCAGTATCGTCGCGGATCATATGATGCTCGCGGCTTGGGATATCGGCGTCGGCTCGTGCTGGGTGAATTACTTCAAGCCGAGCGAGGTGAAAGCGGCGTTTGACCTGCCCCGGAACGAAACGCCGATCCTGCTGATGACGCTGGGGTACCCTGCCGACGACGCAAAACCGCTGGGGCTCCATGATGAGAGCAAAATGATGAGCGAGATCATCAAGGTGCTGTGACAGCGCTTTCATAAAACAAACCCATAACAAACAACAAACAGCAGGCTGTACTCTCCGTGAGGGCACAGCCTGCTGTTATGATTGATATGATATTTTCAGGGGTTTCTCGCGATACCGCGCCCGACTAGTCGGCGATGTCCAGAATGGAGTCAAAGCCGGTCTGCTCCAAAATCTCTCTGACGGATTGATTGATACCGGTCAGCCTGACCCCGTTCGAACATCCCTTTTGCATGATGAGCAGCACGCGTAATCCTGCCGACGAGATATACGCCAGCTCGGTACAGTCGATCGCAACGGCAGAAAGCTCATGCTCCGCTTTGACGCGCTCATACAGCGCCAGCAGCTTCGGCGCGGTCAGGGTATCGACCCTGCCCTTCAACGACAGATTCAGGGTGTCGTTTGTCAAAGACGCCTGCATATCAAAGCCCTCGGAGCTTAGATCGGCGGTATCGACCGCTACGTCCGTATCCATCGCCGTGATCTTCCAGCAGGCGCATTTCTGCATATTCTGCTTGATCGCCTGCGCTTGCTCGGGGGTGATCTTATCAAGGCTGTTGATCTCAGGCATATGCTCGGAGAGGATCATGCGCTCCGCCTTCAAGCCATGGCGGGCTAAGAATGTCATCGCGTTTTTCATGTTCAGAGCCACGTCGCCCATAGGACTGACGTTCAGCGAATTGCCGCCTACGTTCACGTCCGACTTGTCCTCCGCCGCGGTTTTGCTCTTCATCATGATCTCCATGAAGCGGTCGCCGGCGATCGGCTGCATCGTCAAGATATACTGCATGCCCGCTTCGGGATCGGCAGTCAGCCAGCAGCCGCCGCGCTCTTTGAGGATCATGCGGATATTGTCGCACAGCGCGCCGACCTCGGAATCGGTGAAATACATCAAGAGGCCTTCGGTCGTGATACAGACAGGGCCTTCGGCGCCTTTGAGCGCCGCTTTCAGGGATTCGCCGTTGGTCGCGTCCACACCGCAGAAATGTACCGAGGAGCGCTTGTCCTCGTCGATCAGGGACAGGATCGCAGGCTCCGCCTCAGCGATCGCGGCGGGCAGATCCAAGCCGTAATAGGCGATACCCTTTTGTGAGAATGCTTTGGCGCGCGGCGTGTAGCCGCAGGGCAGATCGACGAGCGTCTTGCAGCCAGACTTTTCCGCAATCGCGGCACAGGTGCGCCAGCGCGTTTCGACCAAGATCGTATTGGCTGTCATCTGTTCGGGAGCAACCGTTACCGAAGCGCTGTTCTGTGTCTCTTCAAAGGACAGATTCAGCTTTTCGGCGACAAGAGCGGCATCTTTTACTCCCGCTGACGCGAGCTGAAAGACCGTCATCTTTGCCGTATTGAAAACCGGGTTGACGCGTTCGAGTAGATTTTGATCCATTAATATCATCCTTTTCACTGTTAGTAGGCAATTCAGGATAAAGGAGGGCAAAGCCTCATGGCATATCAATCTCTTCATCCCCGGGGTCTTATGCTGTATTACCGATTGCATCATAGCATAGCGCCGAAAGGATGTCAATGACAATTAAAATAATCATGATGATCCTCGATATTTATTCTTTTTATATTGTCAACAGGTGAGTTTTTTGCTATAATCTCAACAAAGAGACTTTCCCCGGTCACGATCGGCTGCTCTTACAGCCTCATACGTATCTTGCATGCGTGTCAGGGGCTTTTATCACCATCATCCATCACGTGACCAAAGCGGCGGCGCTTCGGCGATACCGCGGCGGTCGCGATCGGTCAATATTTTTAACTGAAACGGAGGAAAAGCAATGAAAAGAATCTTACTGTTGATCCTGAGCGCCGCTATCCTGCTGCTCACCGCCGCATGCAGCGCGGGACAGAAAGCCGCCGAGCCGACCGAGGCGACCAAGGATGAGGCTGCCGTCACATCCAATCGTCCCGAGGACAGCACCGCGGTGATGCTGCCCAAGTACTCATACACCCTCAAGGGTTCTCACGAAGTGAAGGGCAGACAGGGCGTGTGCAGTGAGGGCGACTACTACTGGGTCAGCGGCTCCACCACACTGGCAAAGTACGACAAGGACTGGAACCTGATCAAGATCAACGAAGAACCGTTCAAGGGCTATGAGGTCGAGGTCAACCATATCGCCGACATCGACGTGTACAACAACGAGCTGTACATCGGCGCCGAGTACTTTATGGACGGCGTAGGTAAGAACATCCAGGTCGCGGTCTATGACGGCGACACGCTGGAGCTCAAGCGCACCTTCCCCTTTGAAGCTGAAAGCGGTCAGCTCGAATGCTCCGGCATCGCGGTCAACCCCGACAACAGCTCCGTATGGATGTGCTCATGGGTCGGTGAAGAGAGCGGTCGCTATCTGTACGGCTACGACCTGAAATCAGGCAAGTACAAGGGCAAGGTACATATGCAGATGCCGCCGCAGTGGCTGCAGGGCATCGCCTACTATGACGGCTACTTCTACATGACCGCCGACGACGGTACTGCCGATGACAAAGAGCCGGATCATCTCTATCGCACCAAGATCACCGAGGGCGCGACCGACTGCATCGTCACGCTCGAGCGCACCTTTGACGACGTCACCCTGCAGGGCGAGATCGAGGGTCTGACCTTTGACCATGCTACCAAGCAGCTGCTCCTGCTCTACAACCGCGGCGCGCGCATCGTGCTGGGTATGCCCAAGGGCTTCTATGACGGATATGATAAAGAGATCAGCGAAGTATTCGTCTATGACATGACCGAGAGAAGCTACTAAACCAAAAATCGAATCATCCGACAGGCTGTGCTCTCCTATGAGGGCGCAGCCTTTTGTTTGCTTCGACAACGCGCGCGAATCTGTTGATTGAAAAGCGCGAATGATTATGATATAATCAAAAAGATAAAGGGTCGACCCGATCCGGAACACAAGAAAAAGGAGTAATGTCATGAAAAACAGCGTAAAAAAACTGACAAGCCTGCTGCTGGCGGTCATCCTGATCGTCGGCGTATTCACCGCTGTGCCGATCTCGGCAGGCGCTGAGGAAACGGTCGCTCCCACCGTCCTCGGCGACGTTGACGGCGACGGCGAGGTCACCATCCTCGACGCGACGATGATCCGCCGCTATGAGGTGCAGCTGGGTGCGCTCAGCAATCAACAGCAGTTGGCGGCAGACGTAGACGGCGACGGTGAGATCACCATCCTTGACGCGACATGGATCCAGCGTTATCTGATCAGTTTGAAGGCGCCCGAGGGCATCGGCAAGCCCATGGCGGAGGTCTACACGGTCAAAGCGATCCCCGTTCTGCGTGAATCGGTAGACAGCACCGAAACGGCTCAGGTTCGTATCTATGCCGATCAGCCCCATGTTCCCTATATGAACGTGAAAGATTTTTACGACCGCTTCTATCTGCTGGGTACCGACCTGACAGAGGGCATGACCATGACCCATAGCGGCAGCGAGTACACCCTCACCAATATCGCAGATGTATCCGCGACCTTTGATGTTGCGAAGGACTCGATATATACCTCTAACTTTGAGAGCTTTACACAGCTCGCCTGCACTTTGCAGATCGCAGCAAGCGGCGGCGTAGATAACAACTATCCCTTTGCCAAAACAACCGACACAAACGAGCCTGTCGATCCCAACCCCCTGACGCTGGATCTTTCCGAATACGGCATCGACCTGCGCGGTGACGATACGGGTGTTTACGCGCCTGTCGCTACGCTCAGCGATATGTTCGCGACCGCCGAGAGCTTCTACGTTATGTACGTCGGCGATAAGTTCTATACAAAAGAATTCACCAGAGCGCACCAGACGACTGCCGCTTCGGATTCCGATCCTGAGTTCGCCGCGGCGATCAAAGAGGATCACCCTGCCGATCTGGCTGACTTCACCTACCGCGAGCTTTGCTTCAACCTCGATCTGTGGTACGGTCAGCCGGGTCAGGAATATGCTCACGACGATCTTGAAACAATGAAGCTCGACGAGATGCTGACAACGAAGTATCCCGAGATCAAAGCCAATCTGCAGTCTACCGACTTCAAGGCCTTCTTCGCAGGTTTGTACCATCTGATCAATGGTCTGCTGTTCGACGGAGGTCATACCACGATCACTTCTGCCTCTTTGAACGCTGATGTTCCGCTCCTTCTGGAGACGATACAGCCTTTTGTGCAGCAGGAGTACAGTCAAAAATACCGCTACGCGAACAAAGATAAAGCGAGAATTGCCGCTGAACGCACCAAGGCTCGCAACGCTGTCTACCAAGGAGAATATTATATAGAGCAGGGCGACACCGCTATGATCCACTTCGACGCCTTTGCTGTCGACTATGAAGGCTGGAAGGCATTTTATGCCGGTCAAGGCGAGCGCCCGCTGATCTTTACGAACGCGGAAGGCCCCAAGTATGATACCGTGGGCACCGTGCTCTCGGGTCTTGAGCGCGCAAAGCAGAACCCCGAGATCAAGAACATCGTCATCGACATGACCTGTAACGGCGGCGGCGACTCCACGGCGATGATGGCCATCGAATGGCTGATCAACGGCAAGGGTTATATGCTCTTCTCCAATCAGCATACAGGACGCGTCAAGACCTCATCTGTCGATTTTGACATGAACTTTGACGGCGTATTTGACGAGAACGACGTCAGCCCCTACACCAACTATCACTTCGGCGTGCTGACCAGCAGCTACGCCTTCTCCTGCGGCAACGCCTTCCCGTGGTTCATGCACGAGCGCGGCGCGATCATTCTCGGCGAGAGAAGCTCCGGCGGCGTCTGCGCGATCCGTTTCAACTCTGTCGCGGGCGTCGAGTTTGCGAATTCCTCTGCCGCACAAAAGATCGTCAGCGATTCCGGCGAGAACGTCGACTTCGGCTGTCCGATCGACGTTGACCTGATGACCGATGGCGAGACAAACTTTGACAAACTCTATGACCTGTCGCTCATCAGCGAAAAGATGAACGAGTACTACAACAAATAAAACCGAATAGAGATCGCCGAGATCGGCGGTCATGAAAGCTCCTCCCCTATCGGCTTTACCATGCCGATCGGGGAGGATTTTTTACCGGATGAGGGCGAGGGTCTGACCTTTGACCACGCTACTAAGCAGCTGCTCCTTCTTTACAATCACGGCGCGCGTATCGTGCCGGGTATGCCTAAGGGCTTCTATGACGGATGTGATAAAGAGATCAGCGAAGGATTCGTCTATGATATGACCGAAAAGAAACTACTAAAACTAAAAACGAATCAAACAACCTGATGACTTCATCCGAGGTCATCAGGCTTTTTCTGTCGATACGATTGTTCCGTTTTTTGTCACGCCCTTTTGTAGACGATAATAATGAATTCGATCGGCGTGGTGAGGGCGGTGCATTCTTCGAGCCGCTTCATACCATCGGACGGCGTATGATAGTAATACGGCGTCATCTGAAACAGCGCGTTGATATCCTCGCGGGTATTGAGGGTGATCTCACCCCGCACGCGGATCCGCTCGATCGCGGTCAGCCCCTCTGCCGACGGCTCCTTCTCATCATTGCGGTACGGCTGATCGTAGAGCACCTCTTTGAGCCCATACAGATGATCTCTGCCGGGGATCGCGGTGAGGATCACGCCGTCGTCCGCGATCACACGCCGAAACTCAGCCGCGTGGAACGGGGCGAAGAGATGGAACGCCGCCTTGACCGCGCCGTCCGCGATCGGGATCGCGGCGATATTCGCGACGAAGAACTGCGCGTCGAGCTTTCGCTTTGCCGCCAGTCGCACCATGTTCTTGCTCAGGTCAAAGCCGTAGAAGCGGCGGTCAAGATGCTCTGCGGCATAGGCGGTATAGTAGCCCTCGCCGCAGCAGATATCCAGCACCGTATCACAATCGGCGCTGTATCGGCTGAGACATTCTGTCACGGCATCCGCCAAGGGCGCGTAATACCCCTTGTTGAGGAAGTCGCGGCGCGAGAGCGCCATCTCCTTATTATCGCCCATCAACTCGCCGCTTTTGTGCGCCGAGAGCAGGTTGACGTATCCTTCCTTCGCAATATCATAGCTGTGGCGGTTCGCACACCGCCATGTTCTGTTGTCACGCGCGAGCGCCTGTCCGCAGACGGGACATTTCATGATCTCCATCGTATCTCTCCAAAAAACATTCTTGCTTCATTATACACCAAAAGCGTTCGAATGCAAATGGCGGGTTTCTTTCGCAAAAAATCGGATGATGTGAATTATCGTGATTTAATTCTTGAACAGAGTAGAAATAGCGAAAAGAATATGGTAAAATAGAAAGGATAAGACCGTCAGGTGATCCAATTGGATCGGCCGCGGCGAAAACTATGTGTGCACAGGGCTTTGCGGTGATCGTGAAAGTCCGAGAAGAAGGGAAAAGGATATGGAAATCTCGATGATGTCAACAAAACGAAAGGTTCTCTCGCTGATTTTGAAGCTCGTGATCGTCGTCTCGGCGACGGTGGGCGTCTATCTCAGCGCTACCGACGGCTTGATCGCCTTCATGAGCGGGAGCAGAGTATTTCGGTTTTTTACCATCCAGTCCAATATCGCGATCGCGATCGTCTGCGCCATCGGCGCGGTGCTGTTACTGAGGAACAAACCGGTAGCAAACGGCTGGTTTGTCTTTAAATTCGTCTTTACGGTCGCCATCACCCTCACCGGCGCGGTGTTCTGCGTTATGCTGGCGCCCACGCTGGGCGATCAGGCATGGACGATGCGGAACATCCTCACCCATGTGGTGGTGCCCATCGCGTCGATCATCGACTTCTTTGTCACGGGCGTATACGGCGACATCCAAAAGAAGCATATCCCCTATGTCACCCTGCCGCCGCTCGCTTATGTCATCTACGCCACCATCGCGTATATCGCGGGGGTGGAGTTCGCTCCGGGCAAGAATTACCCCTACTTCTTCCTCAACTGGGACAGCCCCGCGGGCGCGTTCGGTTTTTGCAAAGGTCTGCCGTTCATGGGCTGTGTCTGGTGGATCCTCCTGCTGTCGCTGCTGATCCTCGGCGTGGGGCTGATCTATGTACTGCTCCTGAACAAGATGAAACGCGACAGCAACAGCATCTATCAAAAGCAAAGATAAAAGCCGAAAGGCTGATAAATCATAAACAACCCGATACACAAGGAGGAACCATCATGAAAATCGCTATGGCAAACGATCACGCAGGAACATCCATGAAGAATGAGATCAAGGCGTATCTGGAAGCGCAGGGGCATACGGTCGTCGACTTCGGCGCGTATGACGAGAATTCCTGCGATTTATCGGATTTTGTCCTTCCCGCGGCACTCTCGGTCGCGAAGGGCGAATGTGAGCGCGGCATCTTTGTCGACGGCGTCGGCTACGGCAGCGCGATGATCGCCAACAAGGTCAGCGGTATCTACGCCTGCGTCTGTCAGGATCCGTTCTGCGCGGCGCTGGCGCGTCAGCATAATGACGCGAACGTCCTGTGCCTCGGCGCGAAGATCATCGGCGGGATGATCGCGATGGAGAATGTCAAGACCTTCATGAGCACCGATCCCCTGACTGCCGACAAATATGTGCGCCGTGTCAAAAAGGTACAAAAGATCAACGACGAGCACTGTGTGCCTGTCAAATAAAACCCCATCACCATAGGAGAAACATGGAATATTCGATCACATTATCACAGCAATTCAATATCAAAGAGGAGTACGCGCAGAACATCATCACCCTGCTCGACGACGGTAACACCATCCCCTTCATCGCACGATACCGCAAAGAGATGCACGGCTCCATGGACGACCAGCTCATCCGCGAATTCAGCGAGAAGCTGGAATACCTGCGCAACCTCGACAAACGCAGAGAGGAGATCCGCGAGCTGATCAACGGGCAGGAGAAGCTGACCGATGAGATCAGCGCCGCGCTCGACAAGGCGCAGACTCTCAGCGAGCTTGAGGACATCTACCGCCCCTATAAGCCCAAGAGAAAGACCAGAGCCTCGATCGCGAAGCAGCGCGGACTCGAACCGCTCGCGCTCGCGATCATCAAGCAGGAAAAGGGCTTTGACCCCATGAAAGCCGCTGAGGATTTTGTCAGTGAGGAAAAGGAAGTGCCCACCCCTCAGGACGCATTGGGCGGCGCGATGGATATCATCGCGGAGATGCTCTCTGACAGTGCGGCGATCCGCGCGCATCTGCGCCCGATCTTCCGCAAAAACGCCCTGCTCAAATCGACCGCGACAGACGAGGAACAGGACAGCGTCTACACCAACTATTATGATTATTCAGAGGCGGTCAAGAAGATCGCCGGTCACCGCATCCTCGCCGTCAACCGCGGTGAGAAAGAGGGCTTCTTAAAGGTCGGGATCGTGCTCGAGCCGGCTCTTGCCTTGAACGTCATCTATCACGCTTTGGACAAGGGCACCAACCCCTTGTGCTCCGACATCCTGCGCGCCGCGGGTGATGACGCGTACACACGGTTGATCTTCCCCTCTCTCGAGCGCGAGATCCGCTCCGAGCTGACCGAGACCGCGAGCGAAAACGCGATGAAGGTCTTTGCGACCAACCTCAAACAGCTCCTCATGCAGCCGCCCGTCAAGGGCAAGACGGTACTCGGGCTTGACCCCGGCTACCGCACGGGCTGCAAGGTGGCGGTCGTGGACGACACCGGCAAGGTGCTCGACACGGCGGTCATCTACCCCACCCATTCAGAAGCAAAGATCGCACAGTCAAAGCGCAAGCTGCTGGAGCTGATCCGAAAGCACAATGTCGACATCATCTCCATCGGCAACGGCACCGCGAGCAAGGAGACCGAGATGTTTGCCGCCGACGCGATCAAGGAGGCTGATCACAAGGTCTACTACATGGTCGTCAGCGAGGCGGGCGCGTCGGTCTATTCCGCCTCAAAGCTCGCCGCCACGGAGCTGCCCGAGCTGGATCTGACGCTGCGCAGCGCCGTGTCCATCGCCAGACGCTTGCAGGATCCGCTCGCTGAGCTGGTCAAGATCGAGCCCAAGGCGATCGGCGTGGGACAGTATCAGCATGATATGCCGCAAAAGCGGCTCGGCGAGACCCTCGACGGCGTTGTCGAGGACTGCGTCAACTCGGTCGGCGCGGATCTGAACACCGCCTCCCCCGCCCTGTTGCTCAGGGTCTCGGGACTGAACGCGACCGTGTGTAAAAACATCGTAGCGTATCGAGAGGAGAACGGCGCGTTCAGCTCACGCGCGGAGTTAAAGAAAGTCCCAAAATTGGGACCCAAAGCCTTTGAGCAGTGCGCGGGCTTTTTGCGCGTGCCCGAGAGCCGCAATCCGCTCGACAACACGGGCGTACATCCCGAGAGCTACGCGACGGCAAAGGAGCTGTTGAAGCGCGCGGGCTATACGGATAAAGAGATCAAAGCCGCGAAGTTCCCCGACCTGCCGGCAAAGGTCAAACAACTCGACTCCAAGGCGCTCGCCGAACAGCTCGGGATCGGTCTGCCGACCCTCGACGACATCGTCAAGGAGCTCATAAAGCCCGGCCGCGACCCGCGTGACGAAATGCCTAAGCCCATGCTGCGCACCGATGTGCTCGACATCAACGACCTCAAGGAGGGCATGGAGCTGACCGGAACGGTGCGCAACGTCATCGACTTCGGCGCGTTCGTGGATATCGGCGTGCATCAGGACGGTCTGGTGCATATCTCACAGATCTGCGACAGATTCATCAAGCACCCCTGTGAGGTGCTCAAGGTCGGCGACATCGTCAAGGTCAAGATCCTGTCGGTCGACGTCAAAAAACAGCGTATCTCACTGACGATGCGCGGACTATCATGATCGGACAACAACACGACACGAGCGCGATGGCCGCGCAATGACATAGAAAAAGAAAGGTGATCAACATGAATAACGAGTATGAAACCATCAGGGATCAGTATGCACAGGAAGCAAAACAGCTTTGGGGCAATACCGAAGCATACAAAGAGAATGAGCGCCGCATGGCGGACTATACACAGGAAGACTGGAACATCCTGCGCAGCGGCATGGATAACCTCTTGGAGAGCTTTGCAAAGCTGAACGCGCGCGGCGTTGATCCCGACCACGAAAAGCCCTATCTGCTGGTCAAGAAGCTCCAGATGTTCATCGACACGCATATGTATCACTGCACCGACGAGATCCTCGCGGGACTCGGCGAGATGTATGTCAGCGATGAACGCTTCACCAAAAATATCGACAAACACGGCGAAGGCACCGCCGCGTACATTTCCGCGTGCATCAAAAGTTACTGCGCCGATAAGTAACCATCAACAATCAAACAATACACATTGCAAAAGAACTATGACGATCCATTTTATTACACTTGAACTGATCTTCACGGCGATCTGGCTGCTCGTCAGAATCATCGTCTGGATCAAAAACAGAAAAATCGACTTTGGGCGCGAAGCAATGCTCCTGCTCATGTACATCAATCTGGCGGTGATCATCCGATTCGTCTTTTTCCCGAGGGAGACCGTCAACGGACAGATCCAGCCGCTGGTGTTCGACCCCGCGACCGCGTTTCCGTTCCGCCTGAACCTGATCCCCCTCGTCAACCTGTTTCGGTTTGACACGCCGCGCGACATGATATGGAACCTCGTCGGGAACACGGCGATGTTCATACCGACCGGTATCATCCTGCCGATCCTGTACAAAAGACTGAACAGCTTTTGGAAGGTAACGGCAGCGGGCGCTTTGATCTCGCTGTCGATCGAGATCCTGCAGCTGCCGTTCGCGTCCCGGGCGTCCGATATCGACGATGTAATCCTGAACACCTGCGGCGTGATGATCGGCTACGGCATCTATGCGCTGTTCAAACGGATCTTCCGCGCAAAACGTGCGGCATAAACCACTTGCTCAAGGAAAAACCCATCACGCTCAGGAGGAGCATTTTGAAAGCACTGAAAAAGATTTTTGGCATATACAATCATTCGAGCCTGATCCTCAGGATCATCATCGGCATCGTCATCGGCACGGGACTGGCGCTCCTGTTTCCGAAGGCGACATGGATCGCGATGCTCGGCACGCTGTTTGTCAACGCGCTGAAAGCGATCGCGCCGGTGCTGGTCGCGGTACTGGTCGCGGCGTCGCTGTGTCAAAAGAGCGCCAAGCTCGACCGACGGTTCGGGCTGGTGATCTTCTTTTACCTGTTCTCGACCTATCTGGCGGCGTTTGCCGCGGTCACGGCGAGCTTTCTCTTTCCGCAGAAGATCACCCTCGCCGACGCCTCCGCCGCAGAGGGCGCTGCCGCTCCCGGCGGACTCGGCGACATCGTCAAGGATCTGTTGACCAAGCTGGTCTCTAACCCCGTCGAGGCGCTCTCACAGGGCAACTATCTGGGCATCCTGTTCTGGGCGGTCATCATCGGACTGGCGCTCAAGCGTTTTGCGAGCGCTCAAACGCAGGAGATAATGCAGAATTTCTCGGACGCGATCACGCAGGTGGTGCGCTGGATCATCAACCTAGCGCCGTTCGGCATCTGCGGTCTGGTGTTCAATGCAGTATCGCAGAGCGGCTTTGACATCTTCATCACCTACGGCAAGCTGATCCTCCTGCTGGTCGGCACGATGCTGACGGTCGCGCTGGTCATCAACCCGCTGATCGTCGCGGTATCGCTGCGGCGCAACCCTTATCCGCTGGTGTTCCGATGCCTGCGTGAGAGCGGCTTGACCGCATTCTTTACGCGCAGCTCCGCCGCCAATATCCCGGTCAATCTGGGACTGTGCGAGAAGCTCGGGCTCGACCGCGATATGTACTCGGTCTCGATCCCGCTTGGCGCGACCGTCAACATGGACGGCGCGGCGGTGACGATCACGATCATGACGCTTGCCACGGCAAACACACTGGGGATCGAGGTATCCTTCCCCGCGGCGATATTGCTGTCGTTCTTATCCGCGCTTGCCGCCTGCGGCAGCTCGGGGGTCACGGGCGGATCGCTCCTGCTGATCCCGATGGCGTGCTCGCTGTTCGGCATCCCGGACACGGTCTCGATGCAGGTCGTGGGCGTAGGGTTCATCATCGGCGTGATTCAGGACAGTATGGAGACCGCGATCAACTCCTCGGGCGATGTGCTGTTCACCGCTACGGCGGAGTATGTACAGTGGAAAAAGCAGGGAAGAAAGCTCCCGGACTTTATGGAAGGGCACAAAAAGAAGGCGTAAAGGAAGTCTGTGATTTACGCTTGTCGAAAAGGAACATTTATCCTTTTTTACCACACTCTTACAAGGAATACAGAATGAAAACCTATCATTTCTACGGTCATCAGACCGCGACTGTTAAAACCGAAAACGGGCTGACCCCGCGCGATTGCTACGATATCCTCAGCGGTATCTGGTGCGCGGACACCTGTGCGCCGCGGATGCGGAGCGACTGGACGCCCGATAACAAAACGCTCGGACAGTGCTCGATCACGGCATTCCTGATCCAAGACCTGTTCGGCGGCAAGGTGTACGGTGTCGCATTGAAGGACGGCAACTTCCACTGCTTCAACGCGATGGACGACTGTGTGTTCGACCTGACAAGCGAGCAGTTCGGCGATATGAAGCTCAACTACAACGACTGCCCCGAGCAGTTCCGCGAGGTGCACTTTGCAAAGGAAGAAAAACGACTGCGGTATGAGAAACTCAAAGCAGCCTTCCTCGACGCCATGCCGACGATCCGACCCATGTGTAAAGAACACCTCGAGCATTACGGCGCGATCTATGCCGCGGCGTTCTCGGGTGAGCCGTGGAACGATCCGTGGGAGCCGAAAGACGCCATGATCCATGTCGGCGAGCTGCTCAATTCCAAGCAGGCATACGGACTGGAATACGTCGTGAACGGTGAGGTCGCGGGCTTCATCCTCGGCACCTCGATGCTGTTCCACTACGGCAGGACGTTTGAGATCAATGACCTCGCTGTCGCGCCTGAGTACCAGCGGCAGGGGATCGCCGGACGACTGCTGACGCATTGTCTGGATGATATGAAAGAACAGGGGATCGTCGGCGTGCACCTGATCACCGCCGGCGAGGGGAACCTGCCCAAATTCTATGAGGAATTCGGCTTCAGCAAAGAAAGCCGCGTGATCCTGATGGGAAGGGAACTCTAATGTTGAGATTACCACGTCGCTGAACACATGTGTTTGCTCCTCGTAATGACTAAAAAAAGACCTCTTACATCGTAGTGATGTGAGAGGTCTTTGTGATAGTTAAAAATCAAATCTTTGCTTTCTTCCTGATATGCTGACAGAGGTCAAACTTGAAGCCGGTCGGCGAGATCATCAGCGCCGATTTGGAGGAGGGCGTTTCGATGACGGAGTTGGAGCCGCAGACAAATCCGCGCGCGGTAAGCATCTCATACGCTTCCTCAAAATCATCGACATTCATGCGGATGATCACGGAGTCCAGCGGCTTGACGGGGACGCTCGCGATATCGAAACAGTGGCCGCCGGCGTCCCTCATGGTGACGTCGTTGATATCCCTGCCGTCGAGCTGGATATGCTTATGACGCTGCTCAAAGCCCAGATCCTCAAACAGCTTGATCATATTATCAGCGTCCGAAGAATCGGTTATGATAAGCGGACTGAAGCCGGTGACTTTCATGGTAGTTCCCCCATAGTGATTTTCGTTGACATTATCGTATCATATCCGACGCTTTTTTGCAAGCGGAATCTCAGCGATTGGATAGCGTTTCGGCGAATTGCAGGACGGCATAGGCGGTCTTACTCTGCTGTTCCTTGGCGGTGATCGTCGCCTCGCCGTCGCCCTTCTGCGCGCCGTAGTTGCCGAACTGCGCGTGATTGCCGCCGTCGATGACCGTTTCGGTAAAGTTGCTCGGAAAATACCCTTTGGCGTTTTCATACGCGTCACGGTTGAGCACTTTATCCTCGGTGCCGTAAACAGACAGTAAACCCAAGGATTTATCAAGCGGCTTGGTCGGATATGCGGCGAGCAGTACCGCGCCGTCGACCGTGTCCTTGTGAGCGGCGGCATAGCCCGCGGCGATCATGCCGCCCATCGAGTGACCGCCCACCATCACGGTGGGATACTCAACCTTAGCCATGATCTTGTCAGCGGCGTTTTGGTCGAAGATCGCCATGCGCATGGGCAGATCGAGCAAAAAGCAGTCCACACCTCCGGTCGCGATCTCTTGCATCAGCGGCAGATACGCCTTTGTGTCCACCTTCGCGCCGGGGTAGAAGATCAGCGCTGTATTCTGCCCCGCACCATCGATAAACCAGCCACCGTCGATCGCGGTGACGGTGGAATCGGTGGAATCGGACATCACGGCAAGCGCTTCCTCCTGCGCTGTATAATGAATATTGAGGTAGCAAAAACCGGCAACACAGAAGATCAGCAATCCGACTCCGACGCTGATCAGGATATGCAGAAAGAGGGGCAGTTTTTTCTTTTGCTTTTTGCGAATCAGCCCCGTGAGTAGGAAGCACAGCCCGAACACGACCGCGACAGCCGAGACGGATAGTAAGATGTATTTCAAACAATCACCTGATTCTATCATTGTACTGCCATTGAGTATAGCATAAAACGGAGCATATCACAAGCGCTGTAACAGCTTCTTACAGTGAAGATGAAAAATCGTCAAAAAGAGTGGAACTTTTCAGAAATCTTCTGTATAATAATATGGATAAGGAGTGAGGCGCATGGCTGATAACAGAAAGGAACGCTTAGCGGCAGATTACCGCGAGATGTTGAAATTGCAGGACAGACCGTATCTGTCGTGGATCGTGACCAAGGGGGAGCCGCCCTATGCGGAGGAATACCTCTTGACCGTTAAGATCAGGACATACGCGCTCTCGGCGACCGAGGAGCGCTACATCGTCAGCACCATCGATGCCTGCACGATTCGGGTTACGCTGTGGGACTCCTACCCTAAGCTCGCTCCGAATACGAAGATGCTCAACATGCCGCCTGTGTTCCACCCGAACTGGTACTCCAAGGGCACCTACTGCCCGAGCGAGCGGTGGAGTGAGGACAGTTCACTGATCGATTATGTCAAGCGAATGCTCGGTACCCTGACCTATGATCCTACGCTTGTTGAAACACGATCCCCCGCGAACTTTAAGGCGGCGGCATGGTTCAAGAAAATGCGGGATCATGATGAGCTCTTCCCATCCGACCCTGTCGAGCTGACGGAGAACGCACCCGATGAGATTACAGAAAAAGATCAGCTCGGCGCCATCATCGACAGCTGGGAGATCAAACGATGAATATTATCTGATACTCGCTTGACACTTGTGTCCGCTCGAACAATCCATAAACCCTCCGAGTCGGAACCCATGCTGACGCATGGATTCGACCCACCTCCCTTAGGAAAGGGAGGCTAGGGGTGTTTCACTCAATCAATCTTAATCGGAGGTGGCGATATGCCCGATATCATTGTCCATACAAGCTTCGGCGCTGAGGTGCTGGAGCAACTGAATATTGATGTCGACCGCGACATCTACGACTTCGGTCTGGTCGGCCCCGATCCATATCTGTTCTATCGCTTTTATATCGCGCCGTTCCGCCATCGCGTCAACCGCTACTCGTCCAAGATGCACCGCGAACACACAGGCGACTTCCTCATAGAGCTGATCAAGCGCGGAAAAAACGACCCGAGGGTCTTCTCCTACGCGGCGGGGTTCCTCTGCCACTACGCGCTGGATTCCAACACCCATCCCTACATCAACCGCAAGGCGAAAGGTAGCTTTCCGATGCACATGGCGATCGAGCATAAGCTCGACAGGATGAATGGCGGCGAGGTGCGCATCCCGCACTTTTTGCCCGAGTCGATGAAGGACGCCGTCGGCGGCGCGATCACCCGGATCTACGGCTGGGATGACGCATGGGAGAAGTTCAGGCAGGGGCACCGCGACATGAAGCCGTTCTATGCGATCGTCACGGACAAAAGCGGTCTGCTGGACAAGTTCGCGAGCAAAACACACTCAAAGCTCGCGCTGGTATCGTACCGCAGCAAGGCGCTCGACGATATGGATCTGCGGGGATTTTACCCGCTCTACCGCAGGGCGGTGGAGGACGCGGTGCGGTATATCGAAGCGGCACATGACTATGTGCAGGACAAGATCGATGAAACGTCGCTCAGACAGATCATCGGCAACCGCTCGTATATCGACGGGTAGGGTGACAGGAGTAATTGAGGTGAACATATGCTGACAAAACGCAAAACCATACGCAAATACATCCGCTTCTACGGTCAGGTACAGGCAGTGGGCTTCCGCTGGACGGCGATGCAGGCGGCTAAGCTATATGGCGTCACGGGATGGGTGCGCAATGAATATGACGACTCTGTATCGATGGAGATACAGGGCACCGAGCGGCAGATCGACGACGTGATCGCCGCTATTGAGCGCGGCACTTACATCGTCATTGACCGCATGGAGGTCAAGAAACTGGAAACCGTTGAGGAAGAACGGGGCTTTCGGGTGAGGTATCATTAGGAGTAGACTTGATTTTGTTTCTTCCTTCAGTCGATCAAATCGATATCAACCCTCAGTCACTTCGTGACAGCTCTCCTATGTATGGACTCTGTGACCCAAATCGCAGATTTGGACAGAATCTCACCTTAGAAAAGGGAGCCTTTGTTAAAAGGGAGCGGAGCGATCCGCTTCCTTTTTTTCGCAATGTCCGTATCAACAACAAAAACCGCCGCTGTGGGAGAGCGACGGTTCGGTATTATGGAATAAACTATATCTTATGACTCGGAGGATATGAGAAAGGTTATTCCACATCTTTATTCAATTGTTCAAGCGGAATCTCTTCTCCGCTCTCACTTCAAGCGGAGCGATCGAGGTCGTGCATCAGCCTGACTTTCATCTTGTCCCCCTCGACAAAGATGTCTACCGCGTCGATGTGTTTGTCGGGGTGCGCTTTGACAAGCTCGCTGACATACATGTTGATAATTTTGTCGGATACGTGTTCTCCTCTTACGTTGACCTTCATACAATCATCTCCTTCAATTATTCGAACAGTTGTTTTATTTCCTACAATTATATTGTAACAGAAGACCCCTGTAATTTCCAGTTACAGGTTGCCCATTTTCATATCAGTTTGTTAACGGTTAATTCCTTTTTGAATAAAAATAATGTCACTTTGTAACCGTTAATTCCCATTTGAAAATAAACGAATTTTTAATATATTTTGAAGAATAATAACCGAAAATCACAAGATTTTGTATCTTCCGCAGGAGAAATTTATATTTTTTCATAATCGAAAAATAGGCGGTTTTCGGGGTCGGAGCGTTCGGAATGTTCGAACACTCCGCAAGGATAAGGTTGGGATTGCCGCGTCGTCGGCTTTGACGCCGACTCCTCGCAATGACGGTATAGAATAACAGACGAGGGTCGATATCCTCGTCTGCGTTTTTTCAAAATATTATTTTTGGCGGACATTTCCAAGTTGATGAAAAGTCGCGCGCGATCTGTCTGTTTACTTCGGTTCACATTTGCCGCAGCGGGTACAGCCGTTGCAGATGATCCTCATGCCGCAGGTCTGGCATTTGTCGGAAAAGTACGGCTGATAGCGGCGCTCCTCCCGCAGGGGCATGCCGAGCAGATTGGTGAGCTTGAAGTCGATGGGCTTACCCTGATAGCTCAAGCCTGATTTGTACGCCTGACTCGCTTGCAGCTCACTGCTCTCGATGCGGTACATCCTGCCGTCCTTGACAAAGCGCCTGCCTGTGCCGACAAAGGCGAAGGTGACGTCATACTCCCTGCACTCGTCGCTGAGCTGCTTGACCCACTCATAGTGACACGGTCGCGCTCCCGCGTAGTTCTCGCCGTCGCAGATGACCTGCTCGATCTGTCCGCTCGGCAAGTATTCTCTCAGGCTCACAGCGCCGATGAATGGTGCGCACATGACGCCCTTGTGCTTGAAGGGCAGGGACAGCAGGATCGGGATGCGCTCATCGGCACGCTTCCGGTTCTCACAGCTCACGTTGAAAAAGACGTTCTCCCAGCCGTCGCCCCAGTCATACGGCAGGCAATCTGCCACACGCTCGGGACGTTTTGTCAGCAGGAAGAATACTACGTCGGGGCGCTGACGCATGATGCGCCACGCTTCATCCCGCCACAAGTCCGCTTCCTCCAGAAAGAAATCCGAGGTCATGCACACACGGAGCTGTTCGCCGCTCTCGATCTTGTACCTGCCGCGGCGATCCTTGGACAGCGGATAACGGAAGCCCGCTTTCGTTTTGTAGATGTCCGCGCCGCTTTTGCCGCGCTGTTCATCGAGAAAGTACATGTAGCAGTTCTGACAGCCTTCACTGCACTTTTTACAGCCGTGCCACGGGTTCCATATATCATGCATGCTCTCACCTTCTTCCTGTTTGTATCCTGTCGTGTGCTTCTTATTCCGTAACGGTGTAGCCCTGAGCCGCCAGCGCACTCAAAGCCCGATCATAGTTTTCTTCTTTGACTAAGATATAATCGGTGTTGTAGGTAGAGACGGCAAAGATGCCGATCTTGTGCTCCGCTAAGATCGCGGAGAGCTTCGAGAGAATCCCGATCAGGGAGAAATCCAGCACCCCTTGGATACGGAAGCCCCGCCAACCGTCATCACACTCTATGGTGTGCGCGGGCACATCCTCGGTGCGACACACGAGTGAGAGTTCCTCATCCGTCCTACCGATAAAATAAAACTCCTTTTGTAAGTCGATAGCGGCGACATCCGACACCTTGCATACCGAAAAGCGGTACGGCAGTTTTTTCAGTTCCATCATCCTACTCCGTTTCTGTTCTCTTATCTCTATTATAGCTGATTGCGCAAGAAAAGCAAAGGGGTTTGGAGAAAGATCGGCAAAAGAAAAGAGCCGGCGATAAAACCGACTCTTGTAACCTTATCAATCAAGCTCCGTCAGGTGCTTTGCGCCCTTTTTGACGGATGTGCGATTATGCGCCTAACACAAACGACCAAATCATCCTCATAGTCATACTGTAAGCAACCGAGAATAAATCCGAACACGCTGCAAATAGCATTATTTCGGCAAAATTCGGCTTATCAATCTTGGCAGGCGCCAGCCTGCCTTCACTTTCTGCACCGAATTTTTCTCGAAATCTTTCACATTTCCAGTCCTTCGGAGTTTTGCCGGAGCAGATTTTTGTCTGATCGCGGCAAAACCGCAACGAACCCTGACGGGTTCGCGAGGATTTTAACAAAGAGCAGGCGAAAATCTGCCCGTCAAAACCGGGTTCGGATTTGTTCTCGGTTGCTTAACCTCAGAATCTTTTTTTCTGTTAATTCCGGGAAGTTATTCTCTAAGGACGCCTGCGACTTGTCGTTCGCCTTGATCGTTGTGGATTTACCCGCGCCGTATTACTGGGTGAAGCTTTTTACCTCGATCAAGTGATCAGCTCGTTTCTTCATCATGCCGAAACATATTGCAAGTCGATGTGACATTCTTTTAACTAATCATTATACACAATCGGAATAATCAGGCTTGTCGCTTACCTTATCACCGTTCTATGATAAAAAGCAGCCCCATCTGCACGATGAGGCTGCTTGATGGTATATACGGAACGCTATGCTGTGATATACTCCCCGATATGGAAACCGCTCGATTGTATCCCGGCAAGGTGGCGCTGGATACCTGTCACGTCGATCGCTGTCACATCGCCGTCCTGATCGGCGTCTGCCGCGATGGCTCCTTCCTCCGACAGAACTCGAATACTGGCGAGCGCCTGTTGGATATAGGTCACATCGATAACCGTGATCTCGCCGTCCTGATCAGCGTCACCGATCAGGATCTTGGTTGCGGGCTCAGCGTTATAGATGACCGCGATGCCGGTGCTGCCCACATGACCGGTGATGGTTTTGGCGGTAACGGTAAAGGTGCTGCCGGACACCCTATCAATGTAGGTTCCTTCGGGCACCATGGAATTGGTGTTGGTAACAGATACGTCGGAATCATTGGTCTTGGGGACGATCACCGCGCCGCCCTCTCGCAAAACAGCATAATATGTACTGCCGCCGAGGACTTTTTCCTCTTTGCCGATCATGGCGTTATGGAACTGATTGACCGCCGCGATCTCGCTTGATGTAAAGTGGGTGCTGCCCTTGACGCCGTAGTTGATGGATTGATGCGCCGTCTGGAAGGGGCGGGAGAGATAGAGCGTCTGTGAATCCGCGCGTGCCGCGAGGAGCGCATAGGCTTTGTCGACAACATTCTGGTTGAGATTCTTTGTCCAGCCACCGGAGTTGGTCTCGTTGGAATAGGAGTCATGGCTCTCCGCCCAGTTGACGATCTTGCTCGAATCGACGCCCTTTTTGTTCCAGTTGCCGGTAGTCTTATAGGTTGTACCGTCCCTGACAGCCGACATGAGCGCGGCGCTGTAGACGGTATCGGAAACGCCGATGTACTGTGCGTATTCATCGATCCACGCGGTGTTCTGTGCGGTGGTAGCGCCGTCAGCGGGAGAGCCGAGGATCTCGCCGTATTGGTACATGTCGATCTGTGCCATCTTCGACCAGAACGCGCAGTTCTCGGAGGGAAGCGCGATATGCTTGGCGGCATCCCAACGAATACCGTCAACACCCGCGTTCTTGAGGTTGACGACCATGTTGTAGACCATGTTCTGGATCGCGGTATTCTCGCTGTTCAGATCGGGCATACCGATATTCTTCTGGGTCGTCGAATAACGGTCATCCGCATTGCCGCGCGCGCCGAGATTATGGAAATAGGTGGATTTGTTGTTTTTGAAAACACTGTCAACAGCGTTCGCCAGATTGCCGTTGTCCGAGCCTGCTACATGGTTCGCGACGACGTCAACGATGATCTTGACGCCGTATTTGTGCGCTTCTGTGCACAAAGACTGCAGGTCACTGTAGGAACCCAGCTCATTGCCGACCGTGAACTTGGTGGGCTGATAGAGCCAATACCAATGGCTGCTGCCGTCATGCGGCTGGAGCGGAGAGGTCTGGACACTGGTAAAGCCCGCCGCCGCGATATTCGGCAGCTCCGCCTTGATCTGCGAGAGCTTCCAGTTAAAGCAGTGCAGGATGTTGCCGTCCTTGCAGTCCTGCGGCAAACCGTAATCATCTCCTGTCGACGAGGTATCGACTTCCTGTGCCGATACGGAGAACCCGACCGACGCCACACAGGTCAATACCATGCACAGCATGAGTGCTAAACTGATAATTCTTTTCATACATCTCACCTTTTTCATGTAATATACTGATCATCTATCAAAATCCGACAGATCATCAGCGTCATCCTATATTAAAATAATAACAAGCTAAAGCGCAAAAGTCAACAGGATTTTGCGTTTAAATGTCACACTATGACAAGTGATGTGTATATACAAATGTAAAAGAACTCGAACCGGCTTTGCGTATCGACGATCAGAACGAAAGTGACTTACGGAACATGCAAGCCGTGTCATGTATCAGAGGAGGATGACCGATGAACCGAACACAATACGACCCCCGATGCCATCCCATCGAACCCATTTTTCACCAACATAAGGATATGGTGTATTCCATCGCGCTCAGTGCCGTACAGAATACGCGTGACGCGGAGGATATCACCCTGTACACCTTCCGCGAGGTGCGGAGCATCCCCTCGACGGATCCCTCGGGACAGCATATCGCATCCCGCCTTTTGGAGATCGTCACGGGTGAATGTCTGCGCACGGCACGCAATCGCAGCAACTCCCCTGCCGGCGTGCAAAACAACTTCTTCGGCAACGAGCACGACGACTTTATGCTGCCGATCGAATATGCACGGCACAGCGAATTGAAGGGGCGCTTGATGCAGGTGATCAACGGCCTGCCCGTCCATCAGCGAATGGCGCTGGTCATGTATGTGTACAACCGCCTGACTCTCCGTGCCACGGCGACGGCGATGCGGTGTTCCGAAAATACGGCGCTGGCACATTTGTGCGGTGCAAAAGCATCGGTCAAACAACAGCTCGAAGAGATCGCCTATCGCAACGGCGAGTATTTCAACAGTACCGAAATGGTTCCGTTCAACCAAGTCTATTCCGGACTGATCGCGGGACAGGCGATGTCGTCACAGACGGCTTCCTATCTTTTGGATGCGCTGCGTCATACCGTCGATCGCTGTGAGCAACCCCTCGCGCCGCCCGTCAATGCGGTCGCGCCGCCGAAGGGGCTTTCGACCGGATCAAAGGTCGCGCTCTGGATCTCGTCGGTGGCTACCGTGCTGGTGCTGGTCACTGTATGCGCTGTTATCGGGTTCTCGCCCAAGGCAAGCTCCAAGCCCTCTTCCTCATCCGCAAAAGAAACGGTAGTGGTCGTAGAAACACAGCCGGCTCCCCAATCTTCTTCCCAAGCACCGCCCGCACCCAGAGAGCCTGAAGCTCCGAGAAATCATTTTTACATTTTCCCGGGTGCACGCGAGAAAGAGGATGACGACAGCAGTAAAAGCGAGAGCGAAAACAGTTCTTCAAAAAGCGATCCCTCGTCGAGCAGTTCTTCGAGCAGCACCCCGAGCAGTAAAGAAGAAAAGGATGAGCCGCTCGATGAAGCCGCGATCCTCAAAGTGATGGCGGGCTCATATAACGAGCAGAAATCCACCGCAACGGACAACTTTGTGAACATGACGATCCAAACCGATAAAACCATCAGCTTCTTCAGCCTTAACTATCAAACAAAGGATAACCCCGGTTATCGATATGCAAAGATCACATCCATCCACACAAAAAGCAAGGGGATCTACACCTTTGCCGCGTCAAACGGTGACGCCCCTCTCTCCGGTATGACCTTCACCTACTATTCCGCCGGTACACCGACCGCAGCGCTTCCGTTTTCTTCCCCCTATTATGAAACAAGCGGCGGCGCCCTGACGAAACCGGTCATTATCGACAACCGTAATACCGTCTACAAATAAGCAACCTCTGGTTTTGATCGGGACAAAAGGAGAGCGCAACAGAAGCTCGACTCCCTCGACCCGACCGCACAGCAAATACCCATCACAAAAGGAAGTGTCATTATGAATCCCTATATTTATTCTCTTGTTCTCGACGCAAAAGAGGGTGATCCCAAAGCCTTTGAACAGCTCTATATCCAGTACAAAGACAAGGTTTACGCGCTTGCGCTGGCAACCACCAAAAGTGCGAGCGAAGCAGAAGAAGCGACGCGGCTTACTTTCATTCAGGTATTTCGTCAAGTCGGTTCTCTGCAGGATACCAACGCCTTTGACATATGGCTCCGCTACATCGCGCTGAACGAAAGCAACGCGCTCAGGCAGAGCAACAACCGCTATCTTGATGAAAACGAAGTATCCGATCCACATGCCGAGCGGATCGAGGATGACTTCCTTATGTCCCAAGATTATATCGAGCGCGACGACCTTTCCTACCGTATGAGAATGATCATCGACGGTCTGCCTCGGATCAGACGACAGACACTGATCCTCTCGCTCTATGACAAGCTCTCCCCCGCCGAGATCGCACAGATCACGGGCGGCTCGGAGGATGAGGTCATCTCGCGCCTGCGCTGCTCAAAGGGTCATATCAAATCCGAGCTGGAGGCTCGCGAGCATGAGACCGGCGAGCACTTTTACAACACAACGCTGGTTCCCTTTGATAACGTCTATTCATACCTGATCCACTCGCGCGGGATGTCGGCAGAGAGCGCCGCCAAGGTTTGGGAACAGATACAGAGCTCACTCACGGAAGAGAATCAGCGTTCAAAAAAAAGAAAGATCCCCTTCGGCATCAAGGCGGCGATCGCCGCATCCGTCGCGACCATCGTCATCTGTATGGGAATCTTAGGGATCCTTCTGGCGGGACCGACATTCTCGGCAAAAAAAGCGAATACGGAAACGATCGTCGAAACCACCGCGGTCACCGAAGCGCCGACAACTGCCCCGTCTACCGAAGCACCTGCCGACAATGACACATCCTCTGTCGCTGATGTGCCCGAGGAAAAAGCGCCCGCCGCCGATCCGGAACCCGCGCCCGCAGAGGATCGATCCGAAGAGCAGGCAGCTCCCGCGTCAAACGATAACAGCGAACTCCTCTCCACGATAGCGGGAAACTATTACATGCCTCAGATGGCAGGGTATACGCATGTTTCACTGGCGATCGAGAACAGTACCGTCACACAAAGGGTCATCAATGCCACACAGCCAATGGACAAAAGCGAATCCGGCGAGATCAACTCGGTCAGCAGAGTCAGCGACACCGTGATCCGATATGAATCATCCTCCGGCGCCGCCTTCAGCGGAACCTATTACGGCGCTGATACGCCGCTGTCACAGGTACCCTCTTCGACAATCGAATATCTGTCCGGATTCAATCGATATGATCTTTCCGGCGATACGCTCGGGATCACCATCGTCGTCGACGATCAAAACACCTGTTTTGTCAGAAATAGCTGATATCTCAGCGGTTCCCTTTATAGTCTTTGCAGGGGTGAGAACACCACATTGTCTTTTGGCGATTCGCAATAAACATCATAAAAGCCCTTCCGAACGGAAGGGCTTCAGTTTGTCGAAAAAGTATAGAATAAAAAATGAGTAGCCGATTTCCAAGGCTCCTTTTGGGAAAAGGAGCTGTCACCGAACGGTGACTGAGGAATTGT
>OMWP01000043.1 GCA_900314795.1 uncultured Eubacteriales bacterium | reverse complement strand
GTCGATATTTCCTGCTCATAAAAATGACCTCCTATGGTATCTTTATTTTACCATAGGAGGTGCTGTTTTTCTATTGTCTACTTTTTACGGAGCTGTTCAATTAGCCATGGTCTGTTTATTTTATATTCGTTCTGTTTAGTAAATAATCAGTAGTTGTTCCAAAAAAATCAGCCATTTTAATCAAGATGTCAGTTGGGATATCTCTAGTTCCTAATTCGTAGTGGCTATATGCTTGTTGAGTAATTAAAAGTGCTTTAGCTACTTGTTTTTGAGATAAATCCATATCCTCACGAAGATCCCGAATTCGTCTATACATAATCTCACCGAATTGATTATAGAATACAACAATTTGTTGTATTGACTTTTACAACAAATTGTTGTAAAATTATTTTATAATATTGTATGGAGATGTCAGTATGTATTGTAAATATTGCGGTAAAAGAATTGAAAATGATGCAAAATATTGCCCTGGTTGTGGTAAAAGTTTATTGACTGATGAAACCGAAAATAAGGCAGAAGAAAGATATCATCAACCTGAATATTGCTGTCCAGTATGCGGAAGTAGAAACCTACATATTCTTAATAAAACAGATGTTCATACATCGGGTGGGGGTTATTCTGGAGGAAAAGGGTGTTTAGGATATCTTATATTCGGTCCCTTAGGACTATTATGCGGAGCTTGCGGAAAAAAGCAACGTGTTTCAACAGTAAATAAGACATTTTTTGTTTGCGGAAATTGTGGAAACAGTTTTAGAAGTTTGGAAGAACTAGCAGAAGAAAGAAGTTCATTAAAAATCACAACTATTTTATTGATTGTTTTAGGTTTTGTATTGCTAACCATTATGATTATCCTTGTTAGTGCAACAAACGCATTCAATGGATTTTCATTGGGAATTATGATACTATTGTTCTCTTTTCCTATTCTGATTATTCTATCTGGATATGTCGGTTGGGGTGAACTTGCAAATAAAGATAAAGAGATAGAGAATCTTAAAATGGATATGGACTCCTTTTTAAAGAATAAAAAATGATTAGCAAACTATTAGTGATATCTAGTTCAAATAAATGAAAAGCAGAAGTGGAAAACGACAAACAATTTACAACATTTTATGGAGAATAGGAAAGTTATCCGGATGTCATCAACTTAAGGATCGTAGTTTTCATTATAAGAACAAGCAATTTCCAGTTTGTGCAAGATGTACAGGTGTTTTTGTTGGTTATTTATCCGGATTACTATTGTTTTTCTGCTTATCGCTCCCGATTTGGGTCGATTTCTTGTTGTGTGAGGTAATGTTATTTGATTGGTTATTACAGCGTTTGTATATTTGTGACTCAACGAACCCTCGTCGCTTTATTACTGGAGTTATATGTGGTATAGCAGTTATGCAGTTATACATTACTGGCTTAAAATTTATTCTTGATAAATTAATTATCATTGTATGTTAACACCGAGTAAATCGTTACTCGGTTTTTTCTTGACTTTTTTTTGCCTTGCTTTTACAATTAAATTCGGTGAGATTATGAAGAAATATGACTACCTATTGTTTGATCTGGACGGGACGCTGATCGAGAGCGCTGAGAGTGTGCGGGTGTCGCTCGCGCATGCGATGGAGGCGCTGGGGCTGCCCTGTCCCGATCTGTCCGATTATACCAAATACGTCGGCCCTCCGTTGGAGGATACCTTCCGCGGCATGTGCGCCGTGCCGGAGGATCAGATCGAGCGGGGCATGATCCTCTACCGCGATTATTACGACGAGGTCGGGCAACAATCCAACAGATTGTTTGACGGCGTGATCGAGATGCTTACCGCACTGCGTGAGCGCGGCTTCAAAATCGCGGTGTGCACCTCAAAGAACGAGCCTGTCGCCGAGACGGTGTGCGACAAGATGGGTCTCTCGCCCTATCTCGACGCGATCTGCGGCTCGACCTTCGACGGCAGTCGCCGCGCCAAGGCGGATATCATCCCCTACGCGATCAAAACGCTGGGCTGTCGAAATAAGGATAACGCCCTGATGATCGGCGATACCGATTTTGACGCGAGGGGCGCACAGCTCGCGGGGGTGGATTTTCTCGGCGTGACCTACGGCTACGGTACCGTCGAGAGCATGCAGGCATGCGGCGCGATCGGTTTTGCCAAAAGTCCCGCGGAGATTGTCGAATTGATGATTGAGGGATGAGTATTGTTCCCATAGGGTTGATGAACCAAACGACGTTGGGGTGGGTTGTAGGGTACGGCGCTTGTCGACGTACCGTTTGGCAGCGCTTTTATCCCATATCCCACGCCCTCGGTAATTAATACCCACGTTTGCGGACGACCGCCGGTCGCCCCGACAGCGGGTTCCGGATGACATAACTTTGACCATCGCCGCATATACTGTACCGGTGATGGTATGTTTCAATCGGTCAAGCTCAAAAATATTCGTTTAACGCTCCTTTCCTTGATCGGCGTTTTGCTCTTTATCACGATCTGTCTGGTTGTATTGCGCGGCAGATCGGCAGATGTGATCGAGATCAACGGTGAGAGGATCTCTCTGCACGCGGAGGATGAAGCGGATGTTGAGCGCTTCCTCACCTCCTGCGGGTATTCCTCCGTCGAGTTCCTCTTTCAGACTGAGGTCACCGTGCCGAAGAACTGGAACGATATTTATACGCAGTATAACGAATTACAGCGTCAGCAGGGGTTTGATCTGGTGCCGTACAAAGGAAAGCCCGCAGTGGAGTATGAGTATTTTGTCGACGATACGCTGAACGCAACCGTCTTGGTAAGTGAGCAAAAGATCATCGCCGCCCATGTCGCCAACTGCGACGGCAGGGAGATGCGGATGCTCAAATGATCCTTTTCCTTTAAATATATAGGGGATACCCGACGCCCCGAACAGGTGAATGATGAAAGAACGATTGGATAAATTTCTGTCCTCTCAGACGGCGCTGAGCCGCAAGGAGGCACAAAGGGCAATCAAAGAAAAACGCGTATTGTTGAACGGAACGGTCATTCGTGCCGCCGATACCAAGGTCGATACCGAGAGCGATACGGTGTCGCTGGACGGACAGCCGCTGACCTATCAACAATACGTTTATTATATGATGGACAAGCCTGCGGGAGTCGTATCGGCGACAAAGGATAGGGAAGAGCGCACGGTGCTCGACCTGTTGCCGCCCGAGCTGTACCGCGACGGACTGTTCCCCGCGGGCAGACTGGACAAGGATACGACAGGGCTCTTGTTGATTACCGACGACGGCGACTATGCGCATCGGATGCTCTCGCCGAAAAAGCATGTGCAAAAACGCTACATCGCGACCCTCGACCGCGAACCGGATGAGAGCATCGCCTCCGCCTTTGAAGCGGGTATCGTCCTCGGCGACGGCACGGTATGCAAAAGCGGACAGGCTGTGCCCCTCGGCGGATGCCGCGTCGCGGTGGAGATCAGCGAGGGCAAGTATCATCAGGTCAAGCGGATGTTTGCCGCCCTCGGCTACCATGTGGAAGCGCTCAGGAGGGTGCGGATCGGCGGCTTGGCGCTGGATGAAGCCTTACATCCGGGTGAAGTGCGCGCTTTGACCGCGGAAGAAGCCCAAAAGGTGTTTGACTGAGTCAGAAGATCCGGCGACTTGCATCCGATGAATCGTTATGAATCAAACGGATCGGATCAGGCTATGGTACAAATCACACAAAAATACCATGCATTTGGCTTATACATTGGATTTTTCATTGTCAAAACGCACAATTACAGCAACCCTTTTTTTGACTTATCGGAAAATTAACTAAATATTAGCGTGAATATTTAGTAAAAAAATAAGTAGAAGTGCACAGAAAAGTGTGATATATTATTGGTGTACACTTATCATAAGTGCGTAAAGCAAGTTTTCGGTAGTTTTTGCTGCACTTCTTTAGGCGTGCAGATTTGGATAAAATTGGAGGTTTTTTAATGGCTAATGTATCACTGAGACATGTTTACAAAATTTATGACGGTAATGTTACCGCTGTTACCGATTTCAACCTTGAGATCGCTGACAAGGAGTTTATCATTCTGGTAGGTCCTTCCGGTTGCGGTAAGTCCACTACCCTGCGTATGGTAGCGGGTCTGGAAGACATCTCCAAGGGCGAGCTGTATATCGGCGACAAGCTCTGTAACGACGTTGCTCCTAAGGACAGAGATATCGCGATGGTATTCCAGAACTACGCTCTGTATCCTCATATGACCGTATACGATAACATGGCGTTCGGTCTGAAGCTCCGCAAAATGCCTAAGGAAGAGATCAAGCGTCGCGTAGGCGAGGCTGCCCGTATCCTCGGCATCGAACAGTACCTCGACAGAAAGCCGAAGGCTCTTTCCGGCGGTCAGAGACAGCGTGTTGCGCTCGGTCGTGCGATCGTCCGTGATCCTAAGGTATTCCTGCTTGACGAGCCGCTGTCCAACCTGGATGCAAAGCTCCGTGCTAACATGAGAACCGAGATCAACAAGCTGTATCAGAAGCTCGGCACCACCTTTATCTACGTCACCCATGACCAGACTGAGGCTATGACAATGGGTACCCGTATCGTTGTTATGAAGGACGGCTTCATCCAGCAGGTCGATACACCTCAGCATCTGTATGATTTGCCCTGCAACGAGTTCGTAGCAGGCTTCATCGGCTCCCCGCAGATGAACTTCCTCGACGCTACCCTCGTGAAGGAAGGCGGCAAGTTCGCTCTGAAGTTCGACGAGTATACCGTAGTTCTGCCCGACAGCAAGAACAAGAACGGCGTTCTCGAGCCCTACGTTGGCAAGGAAGTTCGCTTTGGTATCCGTCCCGAGCATATCCATGACGAGCCCGAGTTCCTCGAGAAGTGCGAAGGCAAGAACGGCGTTATCAACGCGAATGTTGTCGTAACCGAGCTGATGGGCGCAGAGATCTATCTGTATGTCAACATCGGCGGCACTCAGGTCACCGCTCGCGTAGAGCCCACCTCCACCGCGAAGCCCGGCGACTACATCGACGTTGCGTTCGACCTCGAGCGTATCCATATCTTCGATAAGGATACCGAGATGACCATCACCAACTGATCGGTTGTGGCTCCCTTTTCCAAGGGAGCTGGCGCAAAGCGCCTGAGGGTTTTTGAACCAAATAGTACATTTGCCCGCTGCTTTTGCAGCGGGCTTTTTTCTTGATGTACTCGCACGGCTGTTTTATATTCAAAAACAGTTTATCGACAAAATAAATGAAACCCATTCAAATGTACTGAAATGAGAATGAACAGCACTGTACGCCTTGTCTTCTTATTTGTTTTCATATTCATATTCTTCTTCATATTCTTTTTCTTATTCTTCTTCTTTTTCTTTTTCTTTTTCTTCTTGGCAGCAATTGCTACCAATTGCCAAAAGTTGTATATGTTTATGCAACTTTTCTGTTTTGTAGTCAAACAACGGCATTTGTTACAGGACACGGCTTATATGACATACCGCGGCAGGGCGTTGGATAAAATGGATGTTCGTTGAGGATATGTGCGTTTTGTAGGGTACGGCGCTTGCGACGTATCGCGGTAGGGCGCTGGATAAAATGGATCTTCGTTGAGGATATGTGCGTTTTTAGGGTACGGCGCTTGCGACGTACCGCGGCAGGGCGTTGGATAAAATGGATGTTCGTTGAGGATATGTGCGTTTTGTAGGGTACGGCGCTTGCGACGTACCGCGGTAGGGCGTTGGATAACGAACTGCATCGGTTAAGGAAGGAAAGCGTCACCGTAGGGACGATCATCGATCGTCCGCGTGGTGGAAGCGTTTGTTTCCTATCTGGCGTTTTCGATAACAGAAACGCCCGTCATCCCTACGGAAGCAGGTATTTGCTTCGCATTTGAATGGCATCGTGACCAAACGTGCGGTACGTCATAAATGCCGTACCCTACGGAGAAATTGATATGCTTCACGGTAGGTGGCGTTTGGTGGAAAGGTTGCGGCGGGAGCAAGCCCCTCCCCTACGGTGGACGTTTCATTTTGGTAGCTTCGTAACCAAACGTGCGGTACGTCGCAAGCGCCGTACCCTACGGAAGTATTTCATTTGCATCGCATTTGGATGGGATATATCGGAAGTGTGACGGGAGGAGCGCAGTGGCGCTTAGCCAATCGCAGATTAATCTGCTCTTGGAGCGCTGTTGCATGGGAGTTGTATGCCAAATCACAGATTTGGACAACTCCTCAAGCCCCTCCCCTACGGTAGACGCTCCATCGTTCGGTAACTCTTCACTCCTCACTCCTCACTCCTCACTCCTCACTCCTCACTCCTCACTCCTCACTCCTCACTTCCCAACATCTTGTGGTCAAAAAATCGGTGCGGCACAATTCTCTATATTGTTCACAAAAAGTTTAAAAAATTGTAATATCAGCGCTTTATTTCTGCATTATTTTCTGTTATATTGCAAATAAGGAAATATCCTGTGGCGGATCACCGCTCAAAAAAGCGGTAATAAAGCCATTTTTATCTGTCGGACTGCTCTTTCTTGTTTGCAAAAAAGATTACCGAAGTGAAACCATGATGAAGAAATTAACATTTTTTCGTTTTTTCGCACGAAAATTGATCGTCGAATTTTGGAAAAAAGGTTGATTTTTCTATTTCCTTTGTGTAAAATGTATATGAGATAGGTGGCTTCTTTAGGTAAGTCGCCAAATCGTTCGGTATTTTGACTATTTTTTCTGACGGAGGAGCATTATGTCCAACAGATTATTTCAGGGAGTTATTCATCAGATGAAGGACGCGATCGACAGAACGATCGGCGTCGTGGACGAGACTTCGGTTGTCATCGCTTGCTCGGAGCTCGGGCGCATCGGCGAGGTGAACGAAAGCATCACCTCCGATACCCTTTCGGCGACCGTACCTTTTGTCATCAACGGCCATACCTTCAAGTCGTTCGGTTCTTCGACCAGATCCGAATACGCTGTCTTTGTACAGGGCAGCGACGAGATCGCGCAGAAATATGCGCAGCTCTTGGCAGTATCGCTTGCTTCCATCAAGCAGTATTATGATGAAAAGTATGACCGCTCCAACTTTATTAAGAATGTCATCCTCGACAACATCCTGCCCGGCGACATCTATCTGAAGGCGCGTGAGCTGCGCTTCAACAGCGACGTCAGCCGTGTCGTCATGCTGATCAAGATCACCTCCAAGACGGATGTGTCCGCCTTTGACGTGGTGCAGAATCTCTTCCCCGACAAGACCAAGGATTTTGTCATCAATATCAATGAGACCGATATCGCGCTGGTCAAGGAGATCAAGCCCGGTATCTCTACCAAGGATCTGGAGAAGCTCGCCGGCTCCATCGTCGACACCCTCTCCACCGAGTTCTATACCCACTGTGTAGTCGGTATGGGTACCACCGTCACCGGCATCAAGGATCTGGCACATTCCTTCAAGGAAGCACAGGTCGCGCTCGAGGTCGGTAAGGTGTTCGATACCGAGCGCACGATCGTCAGCTATGATAATCTCGGCATCGCCCGTCTGGTCTATCAGCTGCCCACCACCCTGTGTGAAATGTTCCTCAAAGAGGTCTTTAAGCGCGGTTCGATCGAGAGCCTGGATCAGGAGACCCTGTTCACCATCCAGAAGTTCTTTGAGAACAACCTCAACGTATCCGAGACCTCCCGTAAGCTCTTTGTCCACCGCAACACGCTGGTTTATCGTCTGGAAAAGATCAAGAAGCTGACCGGTCTGGATCTCAGAGAGTTTGAGGACGCGATCGTCTTTAAGGTCGCGCTGATGGTCAAGAAATACCTGACCTCTAACCCGACAAAATATTGATCATGATTGTGAAGCCCCTGACATATCGTCGGGGCTGTAGCAATCTCAACCACCACTATCCATATAATCCCAACAAAGACAGTTTTTCTGTCAGCGAAAGGTATTACTATGATAAAGTTTAACAATGTTTCTAAGGTATATGACAGTAACGGCGTTCACGCGCTGGACAATGTATCCCTGAACATCGAGAAGGGAGAGTTCGTCTTTATCGTCGGCTCTTCCGGCGCCGGTAAAAGTACCTTCCTCAAACTGATCATGCGCGAGGAGATGCCTTCTTCCGGCTCGATCGTCATCAATGATATGCACCTCGAGAAGCTCCCGCGCCGCAAGGTGCCGTATCTTAGGCGTACGATGGGCATCGTGTTCCAGGATTTCCGTTTGATCTCTAAGATGACGGTTTATGAGAACGTCGCTTTTGCGATGCGCTGCGTCGGCAAGAGGAACGATTCCATCAAAAAACGTGTACCTTATATATTGGAACTGGTCGGCCTTGCCGATAAAGCGAACGATCATCCGTCAGAGCTTTCCGGCGGTGAGCAGCAGCGCGTTTCTTTGGCGCGCGCGCTGGTCAATAACCCCGCTCTGATCATTGCGGATGAGCCTACCGGTAACATCGACCCCGAGATGAGCTACGAGATCATCGAGCTCCTCTCTGAAATCAACAAGCGCGGCACCACGGTGCTGGTGGTCACCCACGAGCACGAGCTGGTGAAGTCCTTTGGTAAGCGAGTCATAACTATCGACGACGGCAGAGTTGTATCTGACACCGACGACAACAGATTTGTCGCGATCTGAGTTCGGATCAGTACAACGGAAAGGAATGGAAGTATGAGTAGTTTTGGCTATCTGATTAAGGAAGGCTTTAAGAATTTAGTTCATAACCGCCTGATGACCCTCGCGTCCATCGGCGTTTTGATATCCTGTCTGGTTCTGACAGGCTCGGCGGTCATGCTGACCGTCAATGTTTCCAACATCGTTGACTCTGTCGGCGATACCAATGTCACCAAGGTGTTCCTCGATGACAGCTATACCAAGCTCGAGGCAGTCTATAAGGGCAAGGAGCTCAGCCAGGTCGCGAACGTGTCGCAGGTCGAGTTCATCGATAAGGATGAGGCGATCCAGGCGTACCGCGATCAGCTCGGCGACGAGGTTTTCGCCAACATGTCCGGCGATGACAACCCCCTGCCCTATGCGTACAGCGTCAAGATGGACGATCTGTCCAAATATGACGATACCGTCGCCAAGATCAAGGAAGTAGACGGCGTAGCGTCGGTATCCTCTCACCGTGAGGTGGCAGAGAAGCTGACCAACCTCTCCTCCTTCATCACGACGATGAGCCTGTGGATCATCTTAGCGCTGGCGATCATCTCACTGTTTATCATCAGTAACACCATCCGTATGACCATGTTCTCGCACCGCTTTGAGATCAGTATCATGAAGAGCGTGGGCGCGACCAATGCCTTTGTCCGCGTTCCGTTCATCATCGAGGGCGTTGTCATCGGTTTGATCTCGGCGATCATCGCGATCATCCTATTGTTCGTGCTGTCCGACGCGGTCATCAACTCGGTGCAGAAGATCCTCGACTTCAAGTATACACGTTTCACCGAGGTCATGTGGCCGATCATCGGCTCCTTTGTCGGCGCCGGTGTGCTGGTAGGTTCACTGGGCAGTATGGTATCGATCCGACGCTTCCTGACCCACGAAGGCAACGAGATCTTAGGTTGGTAAGATAAGAATGAGTCATTGCGAGAGCTCGACACGCGTGTCAGCTCGCGGCAACTCAACCGAGGTAAAGAAAACAGAAACATTTTCACCGTTTACCCGCCCGCGGTAATCGGTCTGTGAAAATCTGCGGGCAGAAAGGCTATGAGATTGATGAAGAGATTATTCTCAGTATGTTTAGCCCTCATCATGATATTAGGCAGCGTCGTCTCTACCGCCGCGGAGACGATCAGCGAACTGGAAGCCAAGCAGGCGGAGCTGGAATCTCAGCAGGCGGAGTATCAGGCAAAGCTCAATAAGTCGAATTCCGCTGTTGCCGAAAAGCAGGAAGAGGTCGACGCACTTGTCGGTCAGGTCGAATCCGTGACCGCCGAGATCCAGGTCTGCTATCAGAAGATTTCTATTTATGACAAGAATATCGCAGAGAAGCAGAAGGCGATCGATGAAGCTAACCAAGAGATCGACGCCAACATGAATACACTTCGTCAGCGTATCAAGACCATTTATATTTCCGGCGACGTCAGCGCGCTGGAGATCGTTATGGGCGCCAAGGACTTCACCGACTTCCTCGACAAGCTCCAGCTGGTTCAGTACGTCAGTAACCATGACGCGGAACTGATCAACGGGATCAAAAAGAAGCTCAACACGATCTCTTCGGAGAAGCAGGCGCTCGAGAAGGATAAGGCGAGCTTAGAGGAAGAGCACACCACGCTGACCAATAAGCAGGAGGAGCTGACCAAGCTGCTCGATGAGAATAAGGAAACGCTCGCAAGCTTGCAGAGCGACGTGAAGGACGCGCAGATGAAGTTAAGCCTGAGCGAAGAGGAGCTCAATAAATTGAATCCTCAGCTTCAGGCGTTAGTGCGTCAGGCGCAGCAGCAAGAGGCAGCGGCGCAGCAGGCAGCGACTTCTTCTTCATCTTCTTCATCTTCTTCATCTTCTGATGATGAAGAAGAGAGTATCGACTACAGCGATAACGGCAGCGGCGAAACGTCAAATAGTTACAACGCTCCCAGCCAAATCGATGCCGGCGACGGTTGGACATGGCCGATCCCGGGCTGCTACACGATAACAGGCGGCTACGGTGAGGGTCGTTCCTATGAGAGCCACGGCGGTACGGATATTGCCGCTCCCATCGGCACTCCGATCTACGCGGCGAATTCCGGTACGGTCATCGATACGTCCAACGATTGCAGTCATTCCAGCGCGGGCGTCGGCGCCTGTAACCACGGCGGCGGATACGGCAACCATGTCTGGATCCAGCACGATAACGGCTACCAGACCATCTACGGTCATATGATCAACACCGCCGTTTCCACCGGTGAATATGTCTCCAAGGGTCAGTTGATCGGCTATTCCGGTTCTACCGGCTGGTCGACCGGTCCTCACCTCCACTTTGAGCTGCGTATCAACGGCGTCAGAAGCAATCCGATGGCATTGTTCTAAACAACGATAGGGGATATTCCCCGACAATGAAATCATACATTTCGATCCCTCCGCATAAGCTATTGCGGAGGGATTTTTATGATGACTGCATTACTGATAGAAGAACATAAAAAGGGCTTTTTGCGTTATCTGCGGCGCAACAGGATCCGCGTGGAGCATCGCTACTGCGACGCGGCAACGCTCAAATGCGTGACCTACGAGCATTACCGCGGCAAGATCAACTGGACGTCAATCGACCGCTTTGTCAAGGCGCAGCGCAACCGTGTTTTGTGCGCACCCGATATGGAGATCGCGAGGAACAGCGGGTACAAGCGCTTTGTATCGTCGGAGCTGAGCCGCAGGATGTGCGAGAACGCCGCACTGTATCTGCTCCGATCTGTCGCGACGCCGAAAATGAAGGTCGTCCTTGTGGATGAGGAAGGTGATTGCGCGGGGTTGTGCGAGTATCTGGCGCAGTACTGCGATCCTGTCAACGTGCTCAGCCCGGCGGCAAAGATCTATGCGGCGCAGGCAGAGTATCTGCTCAATGAAAAGGGCGCGTCGCTGAGGCTTTGTCGTGACAAAGCATGTCTGCATGACGCCGATCTGGTTATCGCGCCGAGGCGTTTGGAGGAAGCATTGCCCTGTCCGTCCGACGCGCTGATTCTATCGGGCGAGGCTCCCGCCGTACCGCAGAACGCCGCGACAATGTATGAATACTTCTTTGACTTGCCGTCAAAGTTCCGCGAGATCTGTCCCGACTTCCTCGACGAGATGTATTTTGCGTCGGCGTTATATTCGATGGCGGGTGCAAGAGAGCTGGGCGGCGAGGTCTTCACCCGTTGCGGCGACGGGGTCACGATACATACCCGCGCAAGTCTTGTTGAGGTGCTCAAAAATCGGCTGATATCCCGCAGTAATTCTTGACATCAACCCTCACTTGTCATATAATATACCTTGTATGCGAATATCCCGAATGACCATAGATTTGAAAGGAAGATAGAAAAATGGCGAAACAGGTAATGTTAACTGCCGAAGGATTAAAACAGTTAGAGGAAGAGCTCGATCTTCTCAAAGGCGAAAAGCGTAAAGAAATTGCGGAAAAGATCAAAGTCGCGCGTTCCTACGGCGACCTTTCCGAGAACAGTGAATATGACGACGCCAAAAACGAGCAGGCGATGCTCGAGGCGCGTATCGTGACCATCGAGGCTACGCTGAAAAATGCCGTGGTGATCGACGAGGAGGGTATCTCCAACGAGCACATCCACGTCGGCTCCAAGGTCAAGCTGCTGAACCTGCGCACTGACAGCGAGGTCACCTATAAGATCGTCGGCTCCAACGAGGCGAACCCCTCCGAGGGCAAGATCTCCGATGAGTCGCCCGTCGGTCTGGCACTGCTCGGACATGCTATCGGCGACGCTGTCGAGGTAGAGGTTCCCGCCGGTGTGATCGGCTTCAAGGTGCTCGATATCTTTAAATAATATAAGCTCCTTTTGGTAAAAGGAGCTGTCCCCAAACGGGGACTGAGGAATTGTACTAAATTGTTTGAGCGGAGCGAGTATCTCTATACGATTACGTTTCATTAACAATAAGCGTAATGAAAGAGTATCTCCCTTCGGTCGGTCAATTGATGCAATTCATCCGCCTCCGTTCGGAGGCACCTTCCTTTCCCAAAGGAAGGCTTTGACAGGTCTTTCTACAGACTGAGCCTTTCTTTTGAGGGGAAGGCTGTTTTTAATAATCAATTTGAGGTAGGATATGGAACAAAACTTAAATGAAATTCTGAAACTCAGACGAGAGAAGCTCGCGAACTTACAGGAGATGGGCAAGGATCCTTTCGTCATCACCAAATTTGATCAGACCCACCACAGCGTGGATATCAAGAGCAACTATGACGAGCTCGAGGGCAAGACGGTGAGTATCGCCGGCAGAATGATGTTCAAGCGCGTCATGGGCAAGGCGTCGTTCTGCAATGTGCAGGATCTCAAGGGCAGTATCCAGGCATATGTCGCCCGCGATTCGATCGGCGAGGAGAGCTATAAGCTCTTCAAGAAATACGACGTCGGCGATATCATCGGTATCACCGGCGAGGTGTTCAAGACCAAGACCGGTGAGATCTCCGTGCATGCGAGCAGTGTGACCCTGCTCTCCAAATCGTTGCAGATCCTGCCCGAAAAATACCACGGCCTGACCGATACCGACACTCGTTATCGTCAGCGCTACACCGACCTGATCATGAACGGCGAGGTCAAGGAGACCTTTGTCAAGCGCTCCAAGATCATCTCCTCCATCCGCCGCTTTTTGGATGATCAGGGCTTTATGGAGGTCGAGACTCCGATGCTGGTGCAGAACGCCGGCGGTGCCGCGGCAAGACCCTTTGAGACGCATTTCAACGCGCTGGATGAGGACTTGAAGCTCCGTATCTCGCTCGAATTGTATCTAAAGCGCCTGATCGTAGGCGGTCTCGAGCGCGTATATGAGATCGGCAGAGTGTTCCGCAACGAGGGTCTGGATACCCGCCACAACCCCGAGTTCACGCTGATGGAGCTGTATCAGGCATACACCGACTATCACGGCATGATGGATCTGACCGAGGCGATGTATCGCTATGTCGCTCAGCAGGTCAACGGCTCGATGCAGGTGACCTACGGCGAGCATGTGATCGATTTTGAGAAACCCTTTGAGCGCATCACCATGGTGGACGCGGTCAAGAAATATGCCGGCGTCGACTGGAGCGAGATCAAGACCACCGCTGACGCGCGTGCAGCGGCGGATAAGCTGCATGTCGAGTATGAGGACAGGCACCAAAAGGGTGATATCCTCAGCCTGATCTTTGAGGAATATGCCGAGTGCCATCTGATCCAGCCGACCTTTGTCATGGATCACCCGATCGAGATCTCGCCGCTGACCAAGAAAAAGCCCGATGACCCCGAGTATGTCGAGCGCTTTGAGATGTTCATCAACGGCTGGGAAATGGCGAACGCTTACAGTGAGCTTAACGATCCGATCGATCAGCGCGAGCGCTTCAAGGCGCAGGAGGCAATGCTTGCCGCCGGCGATGAAGAAGCCAACACCACTGATGAGGACTTCCTCAACGCCCTTGAGATCGGCATGCCCCCCACAGGCGGCATCGGCTACGGCATCGACAGACTGGTCATGATCATGACCAACTCCCCCGCCATCAGGGATGTACTTTTGTTCCCGACAATGAAATCCCTCGATAAGTAACACCCCAAAATCCCTGTGTTTATGCGGGTTTCGAGAGTTGCGATGTCTCGGATTTACGCCATTTACGCCAAACTTACGCCAAACGGTGCAGAAA
>OMWP01000002.1 GCA_900314795.1 uncultured Eubacteriales bacterium | reverse complement strand
GTCGATATTTCCTGCTCATAAAAATGACCTCCTATGGTATCTTTATTTTACCATAGGAGGTGCTGTTTTTCTATTGTCTACTTTTTACGGAGCTGTTCAGATTACTGAGTCGGAGTTTTTGTATTTGTTATCTGTTAATAATTTCCGAACGGATGGAGTTAAAGAATGAAGCGTATTTTCGCTTATCCTCATTACGGCACGCGATATAGAAGGTATAGCGTGCCTTTTCTTCGTCGATTGGGATGGCAATTCGTCCGTTCGGTGTGCCGCTGGCTTTGAGAATAACATCGGACGAAAAAGCAGGGTAATCAGTGTTCATCACCAAGTCAGCAAATGTCTCGCGGTCGGGCTGGATGAGGAAGGTGGTATCGCTCATATATTCCTCGCACACGCTTTTCCAAAAGCCGATATGCTGATAGAGCAGGAATTTTTCACCTGCGAGGTCGCTGAATTTCACGCTCTCTTTCTCAGCAAGCCGATGGCTCTCAGGGACAACGATATAAAGATGCTCGGTCGTATAACGCTGAAAGAACAGTCCGCTGTCCTCGATCGGTGCGCGGACGATGCCGATCTGATAGGCGCCGTTCTGCATACCGCTCAATAGCTTTTCGCCATACACCAACTCCGAGGAGATCGTCATATCGCCGAAGTGATCCTGCAGGATCGGCATGAGGTCCGTCATCGGCTGGGGAGCGCACGCTCCTATGCGGATACTGTGCAGACTGCGGTCAAAGGCGATCACGCGGCTGATCATCTCTTTGTTTTGGTTCACCTGCGACTGCGCCAATGCCGCGGCAAGCTGACCCGTCTCATTCAGTGAGATTTTCTTATTCTCACGCACAAAGAGCGTTACGCCGAATTCTTCCTCCAGTTTCTTCATCGAGCGCGAGAGCGCAGGCTGGCTGATAAGCAGTTCCTCTGCGGCTTTGGAGAGCGTGCCGTGCTTTGCGAACGCCGCTAACTGTTCGAGCAAATAGATTTCGATCAATGTTTAACACCACCATATCAAAAAAATATAGTTTCTCGCTGACGCTCAGTCAACGATACAATCCCTCAGTCACCTAACGGTGACAGCTCTCCGGTGTATGGATTCCGTAACCCAAAACAAGTTTTGGACAGAATCTCACCTTTACCAAAGGGAGCCTTTTATATAACTATTTATTATATTTATATAAACAAACGGCATTTTACTTTTTCCCTATTCTATCATATAATTCAACTATAGGCAAGTAGTAAAACATATAAATTATTATGATAGGAGTGAATCGAATGAAAGCAATCATACAAGCGATTTCCTGCTTTCTCTGCTGTCTGCTGACGATGCTGACCTTGTGCAGCTGTCAGACAGAGGCAGCAAATAATAACGATAATCAGGAGGATAAAAGAATACTCGGCGACGCGGATGGCGACGGCGATATCACCATTATGGATGCAACCACGATCCAACGGTATCTGGCAGGCGTATCAATCCCGACCTTCGATCAGGATGCTGCCGACACAAACGGCAGCGGCGATGTAGAGATTACCGACGGAACCATGATTCAACGACACTTGGTCGGGATTTCTGTGCCGTACAAAATCGGCGAGCCGATCAGCGATCAGGAAAATCAAGGAGATGAACCTTTTACTTTGGAGCAAACAGGTATGACCGATCCCGTACCCTCTGCCTATCTCTCAGCGGCACAGCATGGGGGCTCGGTACAGCGGATCGAGTATGATTCAATGGACTATGCAGGGAGCGGCGATGCTGTCAAAAAGCAGGCGTATGTCTATCTGCCCTACGGCTATAATGAAGCCGACAGCGACACCCGATACAACATTCTCTATTTAATGCACGGCTGGGGCGGTCACGCAGGCGAATACTTTGAGTACGCCAACATTAAAAACATCTTTGACAATATGATTGCGAACGGCGATACTGAGCCTCTGATTGTTGTTTCGGCAACCTTCTATCAAGATGACAGCGACAGGGATTTCGGCAGTTCCGAGGATGGCGGCGTGGCTCGGCACCTACGGAACAGAAGCCTTCAGCGAAAAATCCTATCCCAAGCCTGCGGCAGTCATCATGCAGTACACGGGACTGAGTGAAGTGACAGGCAACGAGCCGCCGACCTATAACTGCGTCGGAACAAGCGACGGAATCGCCAATTACCGCACCATGCAGAACCGTATCAATGCGATCAAGGCAAACGGCACGGACGCTCAGATCGATGTGTTCAGCGGACTTCCGCATGGCTTCGGCTTAGGCACAGGCACGGTCGCCGAGGGCTGGATCAATACCGCGGTCGCGTTCTGGATAAGACAATATAACTAACACTTATATTTATATAAACAATTAGCATTTTACAACACCAGAATTATACTGTATAATTAAGTCATAGAGAAAAACAAGAATATAAATGAGGTAGATATAATGAAAAATTTGGTCTTATACTTCTCAGTTTACGAAACCACCAAAGCGGTGGCAACGGAAATTGCAAAGCAAACAGGCGCAGATTTGGTGGAGATCGAACCGGTCAAGCCTTATGACGGCGACCGCAGTCACTACAATGCTCTCGCTCGTTACGCCAAAAAGGAGCATGACGAGGATATGCGCCCGGCGATCAAGAATAAAATCGACATCAGCGGCTACGACAATATCTTCATCGGCTATCCGATGTGGTGGTACACCTTCCCGATGATCATCTATACGCTCTTTGACGCACTTGATTTTTCGGGTAAGACGATCATACCCTTCAACACGCATATGGGTTCATCCGACGGCGGCACCTACCGCACGATTGCCGAGCTGGAGCCGAACGCGACAATCCTCAAAGGCTTGCCGATCGAGATGTCGGATGCAGAGCGCGGCTGTGCGGATAAGGTGAAAAAATGGTTAAAAATAATCAACATAAATAAATAAAAATCAGGAGGTCAACAATGAAAGATTTTATTTTCAGCAACACAACAAAGGTTTATTTCGGTAAAGCTCAGCTCCACCATCTGAGCGAGGAGATTGCCCAATTCGGCAAAAAAGTCCTGCTTGTTTACGGCGGCGGTTCCATCAAGAGAATCGGTCTGTATGACAAAATTATCGCCGAGCTCAACAAGGCGGAGATGGAGATTTTTGAATTGCCCGGCGTAGAGCCGAATCCTCATCACACAACGGTAAATAAAGGCGCCGCTCTCTGCAAAAAAGAGGGCATCGACGTTGTGTTGGCAGTAGGCGGCGGTTCTACGATCGACGCGACCAAGGCGATCGCCGCGACAGCAAAGTATGAGGGCGACGACTGCTGGGATATCATCACCGGCAAAGCGTTTGTTCCCGACAATCTCCCGATTGTCGCAGTTCTCACCCTTTCCGCGACAGGCTCCGAAATGGATATCGGCGGCGTCATCAGCAATGTCGAGCAGAACGAGAAACAGCCGATGTTCGGTCCGACTCTCAGATCAAATGTTTCGTTCCTCGATCCGACAAATACATTCAGCGTCAACGCTTACCAGACCGCAAGCGGCAGCGTTGATATTATGGCGCACGTCTTTGACGTAGCCTATTTCTCCGCGCAGGAGGAGATGGATATGCTCACCCGTATGCAGGAGGAGGTACTCAAAACTGTTGTTAAATTCGCCCCTGCCGCGCTCGAAAAACCTGACGATTATGACGCACGCGCCAACCTGATGTGGGCTTCATCATGGGCACTCAATGGCTTTTTGTTCAGCGGCATTGAGCAGGACGCGATCGCGCACATGATCGAGCATGAGCTGTCAGCGTTCTATAATATCACCCACGGTCACGGCCTTGCTATTGTTATCCCGAAATGGCTTAGCTATATTCTGGACGAGAAGGCCGCTCCGAAGATCAAGCGTCTCGGCGTCAATGTATTCGGCGTAGATCCCGCATTCTCCGATATGGACGGCGCGAAAGCCGCGATAGAAGCGATGGAAAAGTTCTTCTTTGATACTCTCGGATTGAAGAGCCGTCTTTCTGACCTCGGCATCGACGACAAGAACTTTGCGATCATGGCAAAGAAAGCCTGCGGCGCAAAAGGAAAGCTCGAAGGCTTTACAACGCTTACGCCTGCCGATGTTGAGAAAATATTTGAGTTATGCTCGTAAAAGGGGACTAATGATTATGAAATACATCACACTTAACAACGGAACAAAAATGCCCCTTGAAGGCTTCGGTGTATTTCAAATTCCCGACGCGGCACAGTGCGAGGAAGTCGTTTATAACGCAATCAAGACCGGCTACCGTCTGCTCGACACCGCCGCAGCGTATATGAATGAAGAAGCGCTCGGCAAAGCTGTTGCGCGCGCAATCGCCGATGGAATCACCACCCGCGACGAACTGTTTATTACGACAAAAGTTTGGGTACAAGACCAAAAGAACGAGGAAACCGCCTATGAAGCGGTCAAAGCCTCTCTCGCAAAGCTGAATCTGCCCTATGTCGATTTGGTACTGCTCCATCAGCCTATGGGTGACTATTTCGCAGCGTATCGCGGCATTACTAAAGCCTACAAAGAGGGCTTAACAAAGGCGATCGGTGTGGCGAACTTCTATCCTGCAATACTCGCCAACTTCTGCGAGAACGTCGAGGTAATCCCTGCTGTCAATCAGGTAGAGCTGCATCCGTTCTTTGCGCAGGAAAATGCGCTTGAAACGATGAAGGAATATGGCGTTGCGCCGCAGGCTTGGGGACCGCTCGCAGAGGGTAAGCACGGTATCTTTACCGACCCCGAAATCAAGGCAATCGGCGACAAATACGGCAAATCGAACGCACAGGTTGTGCTCCGCTGGAACGCTCAGCGCGGCGTGTCGATTATCCCGAAGTCCGTCAAGGTCGAGCGTATGGAGCAAAACATTGACATCTGGGATTTTGAACTGACCGAAGAAGAAATGGCGGCAGTTGCGGCGAAAGACCTCGGTCACAGCGAGATTGTCAATCATGATGATCCTCAGTTTGTCAAATTTGTGCTCGGCATGAAAATCCATGAATAAGGAATAGCGATGAAACACAGATTATTAGGCAAAGATTTAGAAGTCAGCGCCGTCGGATTAGGCTGTATGGGCATGAGCCACGCCTACGGCAGCGCACCGGATAAAAAGGAAATGACAGAGCTTTTAGCACAGGCTGTGGATTTGGATTACACCTTTTTTGATACCGCGACCACCTTTGACCGATCCTCCTTTATGGCGGACGGTGTTCCTGTCGGCTTCACTTTGAAAGAAGCAAAACGCGTCCGGCCTGATGGCGTATGGCTGATATACGAACCGAATAACATCAAATGATAAACTGGAGGTAATGAAAATGACACTCAAAAGAACGCTTGGCATCGTACTGGTATTCATACTCCTGTTCTCACTTGCAGCTTGTGCGAATAACAACACATCCAATCAAACACATACTTCTTCACAGAGCGCTGCAACAGCATCCAATGAAAGTCCGGCAACTGCTGCGGAGAATACCGCAAGCGGTAAGAAAGCAATCGTCGTCTATTTCTCCGGCTCGGGCAACACAAAGCGCGTCGCTGAGCTGGTCGCCAATGAAACCGGCTCCGAGCTGTTTGAGCTTGTGCCGACAACCCCTTACACCGATGACGATCTGAACTGGCGTGACGAGAACAGCAGAATTATAAAAGAGCATAACGATCCCTCTTTACAGAACACCGAGCTCACCTCGATCAAGGTTCCCGATTGGGAAAGCTATGACACCGTGCTTTTCGGCTATCCGCTCTGGTGGCGCGAGGCGGCATGCCCGGTCAACAGCTTTGTCAAAGGCAACGACTTCTCCGGCAAAACGGTCATCCCGTTTTGCACATCTACCAGCGACGGTATCGGCGACAGCGGCAGCAAGCTCGCTCAGATGTCCGGAACAGGTACATGGCAGGATGGTATGCGCTTCCCCGAAAACGATGACGAGAGTTCCATCAGAGATTGGGCAAAAAGTCTAGCACTATAAATAATGATACACAGCAGCGGGGTTGAGACGTTGGTCTCCCCCGCTGTTCGCGCTAGGCTTGCTTTTTTAATGGAAATAATAATGCACAAAAGAGAAAAGTTTCCTCCGCTTAGACAAAGAAAAAGTTGTCCGGATTAACCGGGTGTAAAGTGAAAAAAGCCGTCCCGAAGGACAGCTCTTTATACTCGATTATGATGATAATTCGGATACGATTTCCTGTAGTTTTTGCTCGGAGAGGAAGCCTTTTGAAGCGCCTGATTCTCCGATCTTATAGGACGCGAATACCGTCGCGTATCTCAATGAATCCACAGCATTTGTGCCTTGAAAATAGAAATGCGTGAAGGCTGAGAACAGCGCGTCTCCCGCTCCGACGGTGTTGACAACAGGTCGTGTATAGACGGACGGGATCATGGTGAAGCGATCAAGTTCGCGCTCATAGAGCAAAGAGCCGTCGCTCCCCTCCCCTACGACAACGATTTTACAGGGATAAACAGCGGTAAGTTCGCGGACAAATTCCTCTTCTTTTCCGATGATATTTTCGTTGGAAAGGAAGAGCACGTCCGCTGCTTTCATGAAATCCGCGTTGTATTTATCGTAGATATCCGAAAGACAATGCACGTCACAGAGGATCGGTTTGCCCGTCTTTTTTGCCGCTGAAAGCAGCTCGCGCGAGAAGTTTATATTGCATAAACAGAACGCGTCAAAGGCATCTAAGTCGGTGTATGATTCATCGGGCAGACGGATTTCCTGCACATTTTTCAGGTCGGTATACACGCGTCTTTTTCCGCTTTTGTCATACAAAACGACACTCTGCGGCGTCTGTTCACACCGCGCGATTCTGAGATCTGAGATCGGTTTACACGCGCTCAGAACAGACTCTCCGGCGGTATCGTCCCCGACAAAAGTGGCAAAAGTCACTTCATCCGAGAGCGATGTGAGCGCGAGACTGACGTTCAATCCGACGCCTGAAGCGATCGAGTTGATACCGAAAAAGTTGTAATCCACCGCCTGATATTCGATCGGAAACTCTTTGACGGCACATGAGGTCTCGACATTGGCAAGGCCTGATACAAAAATCTTACTCATCATTATCACCTGAGATCATTCTATTACGATCAGAGCTCTCAGTCAAGTTACAAATCAAAGGTTACGGTTTGTACTCCTTGATATAACCGTTGTGAACGTATATCGGCTCACAACGGTTATTCTCTTAGCTTACTGCTTTATCACTGCATTGACAGGACAAACGGTATAGCAGTTACCGCAGTGAAGACAGTGCTCTTGCTCGATCATATATGGGATGCTGTCGGATACGATACAGTTTTGCGGACAGACGTCCAAACAGCTTGAGCATCCGATACAGGCATCGGTGATCTTATAGCCCTCGGGAGATTCTTCGGCTTTACCGAAAGCAAACGACGCTCGTTCGATCGGCTTCTTGCTGAGATCAAACCACTCGCCGTTGCCCTCATAGATTTGGAACACAGTCAAGGCGCGACGGCTTTCCTCAGTCGGATAGATCTCTTTCATATACGGATTCTTCTCGAACAGCTCCGGTATCTTGTCATATCCAAGCTCGCGCACTTTTCCTCTTACGGAAACAGCAACACTCGTCATGGTATCTTCGCCCTTCATCGCGGTGAAAGCGAGGAATTGTCGTTTATTCAGCCTGTCATAAAAGCTTTTACCTTTCGCTGTCAGAAAATACAAACTGTTCTCATCGGCGTCCATCATATCGATCGCGCAGGTTACGGGCAAGCCCTTATCATCCACGGTGGCTACGATCGTGCGGTGGATATCGTTTACAATATAGCTAAGGTACTGTTGAACGGTCATTTCTATCTCTCCTTTTTGATATCATAACATAAATCTTCGCGTTTGTCTTGCTACAATTTAAAATTGTGGTATAATGACCATATAAATGAGGTGATCATATGGAGTTCAAGCATATCGAATACTTTGTTGAAACAGCGAAACACAAAAGTATTTCCAAAGCTGCCGAAAACCTGTTTATCTCTCAGCAAGCGCTCAGCCGTTGTATGAAAAATCTGGAAGCGGAGCTTTCCTGCAATCTGTTTGAGCGTACAGTGAAGGGTAGTGTGCTGACGGAGGAAGGCAAATTGCTGTATCACAAATTCAGTCCCATTGTAGAGCGGTTCCGCCATACTGAGGACGAGGTTTTTGCTGCGTTATCCAACCGTCCGCAGACGCTCAGCTTTGCCTGTGCTCCGTTTATCTTTCGTATTCTGGATACCGAGCTTCTGTTTGAATTCGAAGAACTGTATCCCAACATTACGCTGAATCGTATGGAAATGCCGGATATGGACATTGATGACTATGTCAAAGAGGATTCTAAGCACTTTGCGTTGCTGGCGCTTCCCGAAAACCGTCACGGTATGCGATTCAAGCACCTGCCCGTGCTCACTGTTCCGCTTTGCTTATATGTTCACAAGGACGATCCTTTAGCACAGCTTGAAAAAGTCAACTTTGCGCAGCTGCACCGCAAAAACCTGCTGATGGTCGAGAAGAAATCACACTATCATCATATGATCGGGGACTTCAGCAGCAGATACGGTGTAACGCTGAAAAAATCGTTTGAGTCATCCGATGTGATGCAGATCTATGATTTGGTCAATCGAGGAAAAGGTGTGTTTATCTCACCTGAGAACAGCGGTGCAAAAATGCTGTTCCAAAACATTCGCGTGATTCCCTTTGATGATGAAACGCTGACCTATTCGATTGCTTTCATCTTCAAGGATTATGACAGATTGAGTCCTACTGTGAAGAAGTTTATGCAGCATATCATAGATAACACGAAAGCGTGAGGTAACTGCCTCACGCTTTCTTCATATAAAGACCGTAATTAGAACTTACCGTTCTCGTTTGCCCAGGTCTCTTTATCGGCGATCGTCTCCATAACGTCCCAGTGTTCGGCAATCTTGCCGTCCTCGACGCGGAACAGATCATAGTAAGAGGTGGGTGCGCCGCCGAAGGTGCCTTCGGAAACAGCCAGACCGTAGTTACCGTCAGCCAGAACCATGTAGGTCTTGTTGTAGATCATCTGAATACCCTGCTCAGCGAGAGCCGCAAGCGCCTTGCCGAGACCAGACAGACCGTCTGCGATACCGGTGTTGTGCTGGATATATTTGTCACCGTCAAAGTAAGAAGTGATGTTGTCGGGATTCTCACCGCGAAGAATGTCGCCTACGAAAGCAGAAACCACCTTGCGGGTCACTTCCTTGTCCACATCCTTCTTCTCCATAGTGCCGTCGATCTGCGTGTGACGGGAGGGATTCGGTTCTGCCTTATCAGCCAGGTTGTCCCAATGTTCAGCGATCTTGCCGTCCTCGTCAAAGCGGAAGATATCAAAGGCGACCTGCTCGCCTGCACCCGCGAAGTTATAAACGGTCTGCAGGAATACCTTATCGCCGTCCTCGAAAGCGCGGATGTTGTTGACGGTGGTTTTTACGGGAGCAGCTCCGAGTGCTTGAACCGCACCGACAAATGCGTCTCTTCCGGTGCCGAATGCGAGATTGTGCTGAATATAACCCTCAGCGAGTAAAGAAGCAGCTTTCTCAGTATCGGTAGTTGCGAATGTGTTGATCAATGCCAAAGCCTTTTCGATGTTAGTCATAGTGATTTCCTCCTGATTGTAGTTTTGTGAATTCAGCTTTTCTCTTGCTGTGACTACAGTATAGCTGACATTGATCCTTTTGAAAATGACCGAAAACTTGTGTTGGGTACAACCTAATGTTGTAGCAATCGCGCGAAGGTATCACAAAAGATACCGAGTATCATAAAAAATCGTACTTGTCATATTGGATGAACGGTCGTATAATTAAAGCAGTTCAAAAAAGTGACAAGCGAGATGATAAGTATGGATCAACAAACGACCTTAGAAGAACGCTTCGGAAAATGCCCTTTCGCAACAGCGCAAAGCCTGATCTCCGGCAAGTGGGCGATCTTGATTTTGCTCTATTTGCAGGACGAACCGCTGCGCTTCAACGAGCTATTGAGGAAGATGCCGAAGATGACTCATGCTACGCTGTCGGTTCAGCTCAAGAACTTAGAAGAAAACGGGCTGATACAGCGCGTGCAGTATGAGGCGATCCCGCCGAAGGTGGAATACTCCCTGACGGATATCGGCAAAAGGTTTCAGCCTGTCGTATCCGCTCTGGAAACTTGGGGCGAGGAATACATCGACTATATGAAAACGAGGTGAGACCATGCACTACACAGGAATCATCTACCGACCGCCGTTTGAAGCGGATTCTCTGCTGTTGCAGGTCACGGTCGGATGCAGTCATAACAAATGTAGTTTTTGTTATATGTATCATGACCGCCCCTTTTCTGTTTGCCCGCTCGAACAGATAGCAGAGGATATAGAAGAAGCATCGCGCACGACGCCGAACGTCAAGCGTGTGTTTTTAGAGCACGGCGACGCGTTTGTTCTGAATGCGGAACGACTGGAAAAGATCGCCGACCTGATACATGAGAAGCTCCCCAAGGTCGAGACCATCTCTATGTATGCTTCAATCCTCAACATCCGCAACAAGACGGATGAAGAGCTGCTCAGGCTCAGAGAATGCGGTATCAACGAACTGGATATCGGCGTTGAGAGTGGCTTTGACACGGCGCTTACGATGATGAACAAAGGCTATACCAACGAAGAAAGCGTGACACAACTGCTCCGATTGAAAAAGGCAGGAATGGATTTCAGCCTGAACGTGATTCTCGGCTGTGCCGGAGCGGATCTTTGGAAGGAGAACGCAGAAGCGACGGCAGATATGTTGAATCGCGTTCAACCGCATTTGCTGTTCATCGGAACGCTCCATGCCGACAAAGGCTGTCAGCTGTATTACGATATGCAAAACGGCATATTCAAAGAATGCACCTACGGTCAGCTTCTCGATGAACAGGAATTGCTGATCAGAAAGCTGGAACTAAACGATACGATTTACTTCGGTTCTCACCCGTCAAACGTCGTGCCGATGGAGGGATATCTGCCGTTGCATAAAGAAGAAATGCTCGACGTCATCCAAAAGATGCGTGAGCGCTTGCATGACCGTTTGAACACCTATCCGTTACGCGCCGGAGAAGGTTCCATATTAGATAGAAAATAATTTAGGAGGAATCAACTATGTCAGAAACATTAAACGTATTGAAAACACGCCGCAGCTGCCGCTCTTACAAGCCCGATCCCGTAGAGGATGAAAAGCTCAACGCGATCATCGAAGCAGGCACCTATGCCGCGACAGGCATGGGCAAGCAATCACCGATCATTCTTGTCGTCAAGGACAGGACGCTGAGAGATAAGCTCTCTAAAATGAATGCTGCAATCATGGGAATGGAAATCGACCCGTTCTACGGCGCTCCCGAGCTGTTGATCGTCCTCGCTGACAAAGCGATGCCGACCTATATCTATGACGGCAGCTTAGTCATGGGCAACATGATGAACGCCGCTGCCGACCTCGGTGTGGCGAGCTGTTGGGTACACCGCGCAAAAGAGGAATTTGAAAGCGAAGAAGGAAAAGCGATCTTAAAAGGCCTCGGTATCGAAGGCGACTATGAAGGTATCGGTCATCTGATCCTCGGCTACGCCGCAAAGCCTTTACCCGATCCCAAGCCGAGAAAAGCAAACTACGTTTACAGAGCATAATCATATTTGAACTATTTGCGTGATACACGCAAAGAACAAGAAAAAGGAGCGTTAAGAATGGAAAAAGTGAAGGAAGTATTGCAGTTTCTGGAAGACTCAAAGGTGTTCTATGTATCAACGGTTGATGACAATAAACCGCGCGTGAGACCGTTCAGCGGGATTCACGAGTTTGAAGGAAAGCTGTATATGCCAACCAGTAATAAGAAAAAGGTATTTGAGCAGATGATGAAAAACCCGAATGTGGAAATCAGCGGTATGGCACACGGAAAATGGATTCGCATCGAGGCTGAAATCGTTTGTGACAAGAGTGTTGAAGCCAGAAAATCCATGCTGGATCATTATGGAGAAGCACTCACAAGAATGTATTCCATCGATGACGGTAAGTTTGAAGTAGTTTATCTTAAAAACGCAAAAGCTACAATATACTCATTCACAGAGTCTCCTGTGACTATTGAGTTCTAAGAGTTAATAAAATCAAATACATTAAAAATGAAGCACCAATCGATTGGCAGAGAAGATTGGTGCTTTTTATTTGGAAGGATTATGATAAATCAGGAGTAAAGCAATAATGAAAATATGTAGTGCGCAGCTTCTGTGCCATCTCAAAGGTTGAATGGCGTGTTACAGTTATTTTACCGGAGGATTCCTGACGTTGCTTTATAACATCTGAGGATGGAGCGCGTCTCCATCCTCCTTTTTATTCTCATCAAATGAGTTTGTAGCCGCTTGAACGCGCGTCGAGCCTCGCGTTAACGATCCAATGAATCAAAACTATTCGAGTTGCTGTCATTCTTTTAGAAATAATGTAAATAATTCTTGCAGAATACACAAAAATTTGTTATACTTATATAAAATCTTTGGGAGGCGATATCAATGGGCATATCAAAAATGAGACAGCGACTCGGCTACGGCGCCGCCGACATGGCGAGCAACCTGATCTGGCCGATGATCTGCACCTATCTGACGGTGTACTACACCGACGCACTGCTGCTGGACACAGCGGCTGTCAGCATCATCACCCTCGCGTCAAAGTTCATCGACGCGATCACCGACGTTTTGATGGGCATTATTGTCGACAAGACCAAATTCAAGAGCGGTAAATGCCGCCCCTATTTCCTCATCGGCGCGATCCCGCTGGCACTCTTTGCTGTGCTGACGTTCAGCCTGCCCTCGATGGTCTCTAACAACAAGGTTCTGATGATCACGATGGCGTTCATCACCTTCAACATGGTCAGCACCTGCTATACCGTCGTCAACACGCCGTTGTCGGCGATCCTGCCCAGCCTGTCATCCGACCCCGGCGAGCGCAATGTGCTCGTCACTTTCCGTATGGTCATGGCGGCGATCGGCAGCTTCTGCGTGACCTTCTTTGCTCTGCCCCTGATCAATCACTTCGGCGGCAAGACCGATCTGTACTCCTACGCATGGGCAGCGGGTATCTTCTCGATCGGCGCGGTCATCCTGCTGGTGTTCTCCTACTTCAATACCCGTGAGGTCGTCAAGCCGATCAAGGAAGAGAAGATCAAGCTCAAGGACGGCTTGAAGGCGATCAACGGTCAGTACATCCTTTTCGTCATCACGATGTTCATCTACCTGCTCGGCTTCGCGATCAAGCAGGCGGGTGTATTCTAATTCTATAACTACACCATCGGCGATATCGGCAACTTCACGGTGGAGCATATCGTTTCCATCCAGGCGCTGGTCACCTCGCTGAGCATGGTGGCAGGTCAGCTGACGATCCCGTTCTTCTGCAAATTCATGGGCAAGAAGAGCTCTTCGATCATGATGAACGTGGTCGCGCTGATCGGTAATGTGATCTTTTTCTTCTGCGGCGCTAACCTTGTATGGCTGTGCATCGGTACAGCGCTGGTATGGTTCCCGCTCGGCTACCTGATGGGTATGCGCTTCTCGCTGCTTGCCGACGTTGTCGAATACTGTGAGCTCAAGTCCGGCATCCGTGCCGCGGGCATCCTCTCGTCACTCGATAGCTTCCTCGCTAAGCTCGCCTTTGGTCTGAACGTCACCATCATGCTGGCGATCATGGAGATCGGCGGCTATAACGCAAAACAGGATATCCAGACAGAATCCGCTCAGCTATTCATCAAGATCGGATTTGTCGGTGTGCCGATGCTGTGCATCGTGCTGACCATCGTGCTGTTCTTCTTCTTCAAGTTCGATAAGGAACTCCCGAAGATGAAGAAAGAACGTGAAGCGCAGCTCGCAGCCGAAAGCAAATAATAGAATATACAACACAAAAACATTAATAGCATAGGAACAGTCGCTTTCCAAGCCTCCCTTCGGCAAAGAGTATCTCCCTTCGGTCGATCAATCTATACAATTCATCCGCCTCCTTTCCCAAAGGAAGGCTTTATTTATCAACGAAGAACAGCGGACAGGATGCCCTTGTCCGCTGTTCTGTTACACATGTCAATTTAAATCCGTTGCTTCTGCGATCTTCTGATCCTCTTCCCTATCCTTCACGACGCGTTTATTCTTCCACGCGCCGCTCTTCCAGCGGATGATCATCAAAATACCGCGCACACATTCGTCCGCCGCGAGCGCGATCCACAGGCCGTAGATGCCCATGTCGAATACAACTGCAAACAGATAGGAGCCCGCGACGCTGATGATCCAATTGGATAGCACTGCGCAGACCGTCGGGAAGTAAACGTCGCCCGCGCCGCGCATACAGGCAATGATGACGATGTTGGTTGTCCTGCCGAACTCGAGCACCGCGTTCATCAACAGGATCGTGCTGCCGATCGCAAGCACCTCGGCGTTATCGGTAAAAATACTCAGCAGCGGTTTGCGAAGCAGGATGCCAATGGTGCAGGTGATGACCGTGATAACCAATGCGGTACGATAGGAGCGCAGTCCCTGCCGATACGCCTGATCGTATTCCTTCGCGCCGACCAGATGACCGATCATGATCTGCGACGCCTGACCGATCGCCATCGAGAACAGATAGAAGAACATCGTAATGATCTGCACATAGGTTTTTGTGATCAGCTCATTCTCCGACAGGCAATACAGCACGATGGAGGTGATCACGAGCTGTGAGAGATTATAGAGGAAGGTCTCGAGCGCCGAGGGGATACCGATCTTCAGCATCGACAGAAATTCACTTTTCGGGAACGGCTTCAAGAGCTTGAACGCGGAGGGCGATTCGATCTTCGTAAACAGGATGAGCACCAGAATGATACTGCTGATCACACGGCTGATACAGGTCGCGATCGCCGCGCCCTCTACTCCCATCGCAGGTACAAGGAGCAGATCCATTCCCGTATTCAGTACGTTCATGCCGGCTGTGACAAACATCGTCATCCTGGTCATGCCGTGATTGCGGATGATGACCGAACAGCCGTTAAGGAGCGCCTGGAACATCATTGTGCCGCCGACGATAGAAAGATATCGGCTTGCATAATCCAGAATCTGACCGTCGGCACCTACCAGCATCAGGATCGGTCGGTTAAAGAGCAGGAAGATCACGCTGATAATCACGCCGAAAAAGACCTGAGATGACAAGAGCAGCACCGATACCAGAGATGCAGACCGACGCTTTTGCGCACCGAGGTATTGCGAGATCATCACAGCGCCCGCGGTGGACAGGATCTGAAACACAATGGTCACGATCGACACGGTCTGGTTCGCTGTATTGACGGATGACGCCGCTAAGTCGTCATAATTGCTGAGGATGTATACATCGATAAATCCAAGCAGCATAAACATGGCGGTCTCGATAAAGATCGGCCATGCTAAATTAAAGAGCTTTAGTTTTTTCATCTTCACCAAAACACTCTCTGCAAATACTTTCTTCTTGCATTATATACTTTCAGATAGTATAATACAAGCAGAATATCCGCTATTTTTTGACACAAAACGATTATGAGGTGCAAAATGTCAGCATATCAGGAAACAAAAGTCCACGGAACGCACGATTTCCCCTTTGCTGTCTATCGGGGTCTTGTCCCCGAATGGCTCAGCGATTTTCCTCTCCACTGGCATGAGGAGATGGAGATCATTTATGTGGAAAAAGGGTGCGTCAGCATTTCTGTCAGGAATTCGGAATACCTTGTCCGCGAGGGCGAATTTGTACTGATCCATCCACAGGCGATCCATGCGATCAGACAGCATGAGGAAGATCGAGGGTTTTATCATAACATCCTGTTCCGCCTTTCCATGCTCGAGAGCGGTGTGGACGATCTGTGCCGCAAAAAATACCTCGAGCCGATCTATCAGCGCCAACTGCTGATGCCGGAGTATATTGATCGCTCACATCCGATGAACGCTAAGATTTTGCCGACGATCCGCAAGCTGCTTACCTATCAAAAAGACAGACAGGTCGGAGATGAACTGCTGATCAAAGCGATGCTCATGGAGCTGTTGCACCATGTACTTGAATTCTGCGAGGTGTCGGACAAGGAACGCGCTTATGAGGATATCGTATTCGACAAGCTCAAGCTGTCGTTGAAATATTTGGAAGAAAACTATGCCGAGAATATCACCGCCGAGGCCATGGCGGCTGTCAGCAATTATTCCGTCAGTCACTTTTCCAAGCTATTCAAGCAAATGACCGGTGAGTCACTGACGCAGTATTTAAAGAACTACCGGTTGGAGATCGCCGCCAACCGATTGAGGCACGAATCGTCCAAGGTATCTGAGATCGCGTTGTCATGTGGGTTCTCCAATCTGTCCTATTTTTCCAGAGCCTTTTACCAAAAGTATCAAATGACGCCGTCGGAGTACAGGATGACACCGGAATGATAGCGTTGGAATTGACGATCTATCTTTCTGATAAGCGGATTGTGTTAAGAAAAAAATCATTTTATGTTAGATAGAGTTTTTGAATAATTATATAATAATGACATAAAGATTTCCACATAGGAGGTATCTATGATGAAAAAGACCCTCGCAATCGTTTTAGCCTTACTAATGATGCTGAGCGCTGTTCCCTTCACCGGTGCATTTGCCGCTGAGGAAAAGGGTGCTCCGTCAGAGTTTGCATCCGATGCCGCACTGTATGTACATGCTGTCAGCGACTCTGTTGACGCTGAGGCTTGGCAGGCATGGCAGAGCGTGCATGATGAAGATTTTGAAGTAGCAAAGCCCAATGAAAAATACTTCTTCCTCCCCTCCTCCGCCGCTAAAAACACCATCGATGTGTACAATGGCTATGACGCGGCAGTTACCCTCAACGGCGTGTCCATCGCTTCTCACGCTACCGAGAGCGTAGCCTATACCGCAAACACCGCTTACACCGTATCCGCAGGCGGTCAGAGCTATACGCTGAAGATCATGAACTCCAATGCGGAGGGCGCGATCTACATCAATAATCCCGACGCCGACGGCAACGGCACCGATCTGATGTCGTATCTCAATGAGACAAAGGAAAACAGCGCCAAGGCTACCGGCGCGATCGTGACCCCCGACGGCAGCATCGACAATACTACGATCAAAAAGATCAAAGGCAGAGGTAACACCTCCTGGGACAAGCCCAAGAAGGGTTATAACATCACCTACGATAAGAAGGTCAGTATCGCGGGCATGGAGAAGAACAAGAAGTACTCCATCCTGCCCAACTACCAGGATGATTCCCTGTCGCGCAACCGCATCCTCTACGATCTTTCCGATGCTGTCGGACTCCCCTATGCCTCCGACTCACGTTATGTCGATTTCTATGTCAACGGCTATTACTGGGGCTCTTACCTGATGTGTGAAAAGGTCGAGCCCGGCAGTCTGGTGCCCGAGGTGACCGATGATGGCTACCTCAACGAGGACGGCTCGATCAAAGAGGATTTCCCCTTTATCGCGGAGGTTGACGCGAGCGCGACCGACGGCGATTACTATGTGACCACCAACAACATGAAGATCACGATCAAGGCGCCCGAGATCGATCCCGGTCAGCCCGGTTATGAAGAGGTCAAGAACTATGTCAAATCAAAGTTCAGCGCCTTCTATACCGCTACATCACCGAGCGGCGATCTCTCCTCAGTCGCGGACGTCAACTCCGTCGCTAAGCTCTATCTGATCAATGAGCTGGGCAAGAACTGGGACAGCGGTGTTTCCAGCACCTTCTTCACCTATCGTCAGGATGAGAATGGCAATTACAAATTCTACGGCTCACCCGTATGGGATTATGACAACTCATTGGGTAACGCGACAGGTGTAAAATGGGATCTGAGAAACATCGGCGTAACCGATTACGAGGAATACACCGGTTGGTGGTGTCAGCACAAGGGCAAGGCAAACGCCAGCGCAAAGCGTTCCAACAACATCATTGCGAGGATCTCTCAGAACGCAGACGTCAAAGCGGTACTGCCGAAGATCTGGTTCGAGAGATTCATGCCCGCATTGGATCATTTTGCCGGTACAGGATTTGACAAAGAGATCAACCGCGATCTCTACACCAAGGAAGCGTACTACGATCTGATCCAAGGCTCCGCCGCCATGAACTATGAGAGCGGTTGGCTGCTGAACACCGGCAGTTGGATCGCGGATCATTCGAGCCAGAAGGTAGCGCATTATGACAGCACTACACAAAAAATGGTCGTAGATACGCAGACGACAAGTTATGCACAGGACTTTGAAGGAATGTACAACTACGCGTCGGATTGGATGCTCAGCCGTGCCGCATGGCTCTCTGAACAGTTCGCCCCGGACTACACCCCCTCTCCCCTGCTCGGCGACGCTAACCTGAACGGTGTGGTAGATATCACGGATACGACCGCTATCCAGCGCCATATGGCGGGTATCGTACTCCTCCCGAATGAGGCGATGATTTGTGCCGACGTCGATAAAGACGATAATGTTTCTATTATCGATGCTACATACTTACAGCGCTTCTTTGCGGGGATCACTGAAGGAAACGGTATCGGAAAACCGATCGAATAATTGAATGTAGAACCAATCGAAGGATAAAAATATTGAACCGTACACCTTTTCTTTGGTGACAGACAGTCAATGAAATAAGTCGTTATCGGAACGCAGAATGATGCTCCGATAACGACTTTTCTGTTTTGAATCTTTCCGATAGAATCTTGCATTTTTTTGGATAATTATAGATTTTATGAAATGACTGTGTTATAATAAATTGAATTATGATTAACCGGAGTATGATATGCGCAAAGAAAGCACTGGCAATACCCTAAGCGAATATAAATTGAATTTCGGCTCGTTCAGCTATTACCGAAATGCGATATACGGTTTTGCGGCATTATGGATCGTGATATTTCACGGTGTGTTGCTGTCCAATATCAATGATGAATTTGATCCCGCTATCCGATTGATCAGGGATGCGATCGATATGGGCAACATCGGCGTCGACGTCTTTGTCTTTTTATCGGGCATTTGTCTGTATTTTTCCTATTCCAAAAAGCCAAAGCTCAGCTCCTTCTACTACAAACGCTTTGTCAGGGTGTATATCCCCTATCTGATCATGGCGCTGCCCTACATCATCTACTTCTATGTCGCAGGCGTGATCGACCTGCCGATGGTATTCAAAACGATCTTCACGGTGAATACCTGGACCGGCGAGGTCGACCCGATCGACTTTTGGTACATATCCGCCATACTGGTGTTTTACCTGCTGTACCCGCTGATCTATCGTTTTATTTTCCGAGAGAATAAGGCAGGAAAAATGTCACAGGCAAGAGCGGAGTTTTGGCGGATGATCATCCTCGTTGTGATCTCGTTCGCTGTATCCGTCACGATCTACTACACCTTACCTGACGTATATAACGTGATCAGCCGCGTGCTGTCACGATTCACCGTATTTATCATCGGTACCTATATCGGTAAGCTTGTCAAGGAGAAAAAGCCGTTCCACGAGGCGTTTCTGATTCTTTCTGTCGTCATTCTCGCGGGTGCCTTCCCCCTGTATGAGTGCAACATTCTGGAAGGTGTATGGTCGCGGTATTACGGCTCTTTGACAGGCATGGCGCTGGTATTCCTGCTGTCGCAGTTCTTCATCCTTACGGCAGAGCTTAAGATCGATCGCTTCTTTGCTTTCTTCGGCCCCTTCTCACTCGAGATCTATGTCCTCTCGATCATCGCAAGAAGGATCTATTACTATACCCCGTGGTATACCGATGGCAACGCGTCCCTGCATTACATGATCGTAATGGTGTTCACGATCTTCGTCGCATGGCTGCTCAGCAAAGCCGAACAACCGCTCTTCAAGCTGTTGTTAAAACCAAAGAAGAAATAAATCACACGCAAAAACGCGGTGCCGATGATTGGCACCGCGTTTCTTATATACTTCATTTAACTCGTATTTCTAAGTAAATGCTTATTCTTAAACTCGTATCAGAAAACACACATTTTCAATATGGGTCGTAGCAACGAAAATGATGTCGCCTATCCCCTGCCAGTGCGTCGTGGAGTAAGGTCTACCACATTTACCGGTGCGTGGAGTAAGGTCGACAGGGAATATGGCATTTAACACTATCTCAACAGTAGCCCATCTCACTTTCGGTACACTGTTTATCTCTATAAAATGCTGCTATATGATTAAGATCATCTTTATACAAACCAAAATAATCAATATCTAAAGCTTCACAGGTTTTGGCAACTATAAAAATAAAGGAAACCGTTGATAATGAAAGTGGCAAACCATGACCATTTAGAGTGGGAGAATTATCAATCACATTACTCGGATCATTTATTCCTAAACGAATTGAATTACCGAAGCTGTTTGAATGAATTGATAAGCAAGCTCTTTTGTAATCTAAATGAAGCAAATTAAGCATTCTTGACATTACGGGATCAGCAATAGAAGGAATCGCTTTTATTATTTGATCAAGTGAATTTATACCTGTCCACCAATAGTCTCTTTTTGGTGTCCCGCGATGTGCCTGCGCTTTAATTCTATCATATTCTTGATTTAACTTTTTGAGATCATCTGGCTTAAGTGGAAAGTAATCATTTTCAGCTTTGAGATATTTATAAGACTGATAATCGTAATCCAGATAATAGTCATCTACGTAGTCTTGAAAAGCCGGATCGTTAGATTTTGAATCCAAGAAGCCAAATACAATTACCTGTTCATATAAGCTTCTTGCTAAACATAAAGCACCATCCGGAAAGCCTTGTGCAGAAAGTGTAATTATTTCTCTCATAAGTACTATACACTTCCCTGTGACTGACAGAAGAATATTTATATAATCCTTTTCACACGGAATTTGTTTTTCCGTTACTTTATCAGCCACTCTTTTCTCAAAATCATCTACAGTCTTATCGAGTTGGTCTAGTTTCCACTTTTGAGTAGTAGGGGTAGTAATATCTAACATTCTTTCTCCTTTTCTTCATTCATTTTTCGCTCACTCACTGCTTTTCCTGTCGCTTTATCAGCACATTTTTTACAGCCATGACCTTGCAGTAATGAACTTGGTGTAGTGCTCCATTCATAACCACATATTTTACAAATGCAATCAACTTTAGTCTTCGAATTCACGTATTTTCCTAATACAACTACGTTCGGATCTCCTTTTTTCTTCATTCTATTTTGAAACTGTTCTTGCGTTAGACATTTCTTTTTTGCAACTTTTCTTTTTGAGCACTCAGGACATCCGTATCCACTTAATAAATTTGCAGGGCGCGCATTCCAAATGTGTCCGCAAATTTTGCAACTCACCAATATTTTGGTTCTACTATTCTTGTATTCACTACTTAACAGTGTAATATTGGGATTCACTTTGAATAATTCTTCTTTAAACTCTAAAGTAGTCTTTCTCTTTTTGCCATAACACATAGGACAACTTCTGCCATTGAGCAAATGACTTGGCGTCGCTGACCATTCATATCCACACTTTTTGCATTTACAAGCTATTTTTATTCGTGATCCTTTATAGTTGCCTAATACTTCTATGCCATCGTTGATGATAGATAGTTTTTGTTTGAAATCATCAGTTGTTATCTTACGAGATTTCAAATATGCAGTATTCTCTATTTCACTCCATTCAGTAGTAGTGAAAGAATGGGGATGACTCATTTGATCGAGTAAATCTTCAACTATTATCTTTAGAGTAGGATGATTATCTTCTGCTCCAATATCAAAATCAAAAACTAAACAATCATCAAAAAAAGGAATAGTTTGTGTCTTACATGAATCATAAATTATTATTAGCCTAATGCCAACTTCTCGACATTTTTCCTGTTTTTCTAAATCATTATTAATTCTATTAGCATGCCAATACCATGAGCCAGCTTCAATTGCAAATCTTTTCTCAGGAATATATACATCGAGTTCCATTCCTATAGCTTTTTTGTCTCTAGAAAGAACAGCATCTTTACCAAGAACAAAACACATAGAATAAAGTATTATCTGTTCCATGTATGATGTCGATGTCTTTGCACAACTAGGACAACCAGTTCCTTGAATCAAGTCCCATGCCAATGGATTCCAAATATTCCCACAAATCTTGCAGATGCACTTCACCTTAGTATGTGAATTAATGTATTTTCCTACTATTTCAATATTTGGATTCTTTTTTGAAACTTGACTAATAAAATCTTCTTCTGTTTTAGTTCGCTTTAATGTTCGTAATCTATTAGCACAATTTGGGCAGCCTTCTTTGCTTAATAGATTGTTTGGTTTTGCAGTCCATTCGTATCCACATATACTACACTTTACATGTATCTTAGTAATAGCATTTTTGTAATCACCGATAACTCTAATTGTAGGTAGTACCTTTTTTAAGTCTTCAATAAACTTTTCCTTATCCTTTCGAATGTTTCCAGCACAATTTGCACATCCATATCCTAACATAAGCGAACTTGCTTTTGTTTTCCACTCATATCCACATTTCAAGCATTCGCATTCGATTAATGATTTTGAATTATTGTATTTGCTTTTAATTATTATAGAAGGAGACAATTCCTTAACTCTTTTAAGGAATTGTTCGTTTGTTAATGCCTTATTGCCTGCACAATTAGGACAACCAACACCACCAGTTTTTATGCTATTTGCAATGGGAGCCCATTCATACCCACATTTTTTACATTTAACATAAATCCTGTTACTACTCCCAGAATACTCTCCAAGTACAACGATATCAGGATTAATTTCGCTCATTGCTTTACTAAACTCATACGTAGTCATCTTAACACGCCCCATACATTTTGGGCATCCATGATTACTAAGTATCGTTCTAGGCAAAACATACCATTGATAACCGCATATGTTGCACTTTACACGTATCTTGGTGTTATTGTTGGTATACGTTTCTAAAGGAGTAATTGGAATATTTGCAATCTGTAATTCATTCAAGAATTCTTCGTTTGTTTTCCTTTTTGCCATATTTCACCACATAATTTCCAATACAAAAACGTGAACACATTAGTTCAACAATAGTAACACAAGTTGACAATTAATTTAGATTTCTTATTAAACCTCGATCTGACTTTTGACATCATAACTACCGACTCAACGTGTGAGGTTCGGGGGAACATATCAACAGGTGTTATTTCTTTTACGGAATAATTCTGCTCGGTGAACAGTTTGAGATCGCGTGCCATGGTGGCGGGGTCACAGCTGACGTAGACAACTCTGTCGGGCGACATCTGCACGATGGTGTCTATCAGCTCGGGGGTGAGCCCCTTGCGCGGCGGATCGACTACGATCACGTCGGGAGCAACATCCTCCAAGCGCAGCTTTGCCGCGGCGGAAGTCGCGTCACCGCAGAAGAAGCGTGCGTTATGAACGCCGTTTTGCAGCGCATTGCGTTTGGCGTTTTCGATCGCTTCGGGGATGATCTCCACACCGATCAGCTCTTTACATTTGTCCGCCATGCTCAGCCCGATCGTACCGGCGCCGCAGTAGAGGTCGATCAAGGTCTCACCGCCGCTGAGATGCGCGTATTCCTTCGCCTTGGCGTAGAGCGTTTCTGCCTGGGTGCGGTTGATCTGATAAAACGCCTCGGGCGCGATCTCAAAGCGCAGACCGCAGAGGGTATCGGTGATGAATTTCTCGCCATAAACGGTATGGGAATGCTTGCCGAGGATGACGTTGGTATCTTCGGCATTCACGTTGACGATGATGCTTTTCACCTGCGGGTATTTTTCTTTTATAGAATGATAAAGCACATCTTCACCGTCAAAATGCCTGCTGCCCGCCACGATACAAAACATCACATCGCCTGTCGTTTCGGCATAACGCAGATAGATATGACGGATGCCGCGGCGATTCTGCGGCGTGTATACCAGCGCGGGACGATGGCGCAGGAACGCGTACACATCCTCGATGATATCGTTGAAGATCGGCGGCGAAAGCTGACAGCGCAGACAGTGCATGATATGGTGACTGTGGCGGGCGTAGTAGCCCATCACGACCTCGCCGTCACGGTTGCGTCCGACGGGGATCATCGCCTTGTTGCGGTAGCCGTCAATATTCTTTGAAGGAATAATATCACGGACAAGTTCGCCATCCAACTTGCCGATCCGCGTCACGGCGTCGATGACCTTCTGCCGCTTGGCGCGACACTCCGCCTCATAGGAGATATGGCGATAGACGCATCCGCCGCAGGAAAACGACACGGGACAATCCGCCTCGATGCGGTCGGGAGACGGTGTGACGATCTCCTCCACACGCGCAAAGCCGACGTTCTTCTTCACCTTGAGCACCTTGGCGCGGATGGTATCGCCGACAGCGGTATTCGGGACGAAAAAGACCATCTCCCCTGCCCTGCCGACGCCGTCGCCGTCGGAGGTCAACGAGGTAATATTCAGTTCGATGATTTCGTTTTTACGGTACATGCTATTTCTCTCAATTATTATGATAAATACGGCGGGAGCAAGCCCCCGCCCTACACAATTATTATACAATAGCAAATGTTGTTATATTTCTAATACGGAATTATACAGTCACTTTATATTGCCTATTGAACTTTTGTGACGAAAGTGGTATGATATAGGGTAGCACAGAAGAACAGGTTGTGCTGACTTACATAAAATAATCATGATCATACATAATACTATCGATATATAAGGGGCAATTACAATGAACAAAGATCATCTTTTAGATAATATCAAACGCATCCACTTCATCGGTATCGGCGGCTCGGGAATGTGCCCGCTGGCAGAGATTTTGCACAGCGAGGGCTTCATCCTCTCGGGCTCCGACTGCAATGAGGGCGAAACGCTCGACCGTATCCGCAGCTACGGCATCCCCGTACACATGGGTCATAAGGCGGAGAATATCGAGGGCGCGGAGCTGATCGTATACACTGCCGCAGTCAAGAAGGATAACCCCGAACTGGTTGCCGCAGAAGAGAAGGGCATCCCCGCCATCGAGCGCAGTGTGATGCTCGGTATCGTGACCCGCCGCTACAACCGCTCTATCGCGATCGCCGGCACGCACGGCAAAACCTCCACCACCGCGATGCTCAGTCAGTTGTTGATCGGCGCGGGCTTTGATCCGTCCGCGATCATCGGCGGCAAGCTCCCCTACCTCGGCGGCAACAGCTATGTCGGTCAGAGCGATATCATCGTATGCGAGGCGTGCGAGTATGTTGACACCTTCCTTGAGCTGACGCCGTATATCTCCGTTATCACCAACATCGACGCGGATCACCTCGACTACTTCAAAACGCTCGACAACATCAAAAAGAGCTTCAACAAGTTCTGTCACCTGACCACGGGTCTGATCGTCTACAACGGCGACGACGAGAATATCCTTGACGCGATCGAGGACGTTGAGCTCCCGATGATCACTTTCGGTTTCAGAAAAACCAACGACTATTATGCCGCAAATCTGCGCGACGTCAAGGGCGCTTACAAAACCTTTGACCTGATGCACAAGGGCGAAAAGCTCTGCGAGATCGACCTGATGGTTCCCGGCAGACACAATATCTACAACGCGCTTGCCGCCGCCGCTACCGCGCATTATCTGGGCGCTTCGCCCGAGCAGATTGCGGAGAATCTGGGCAAGTTCACCGGCGTTCACAGACGTTTTGAGATTCTCGGCGCACCGGGCGGCATTACGGTCGCTGATGACTTTGCGCATCATCCCACCGAGTTGACCGCGACCCTCAGCTCCGCGATGGAAATGGGTTTCCGCAAGGTATGGGCGGTATTCCAGCCGCACACCTTCTCCCGCACCGCACTGCTGCTGGATGACTTCGCCAAGGCGCTGAGCATCCCCGACGTCGCGATCATCTCCGAGATCCTGCCGGTACGCGAAACCAACACCTACAACATCTACAACACCGACCTCGGCGCCAAGGTCGAGGGCAGCGTATGTATCGACACCTTTGAAGACATCACCAAGTACATCGTCGAAAATGCGCAGGAGGATGATCTGGTCATCACCCTCGGCGGCGGAAACGTCTACATGTGCGCGAACATGATCCTCAAAGCACTGCAAAAGGAAGAGGATTGACGCACACCTTTCCTCGCTTAACAACAATTGTATTCTTATATAACAGAGCACTCCCTCAATCACTTTGAGGGAGTGCTTTTATCACCTAAATAATTAGGATATAGTTCATCTAACGGATAAAGACAATTGATAACAGGATCAGGTCAATCAAACCAGATCTCCTTCCTTCCATTCAAAAACAGTAGTTGTTTTATATTCTTCAGGAAGATCCTTTATTGTTACATCGTTTTTTGGAAATTCTCCTGTTTCCCATTCGAGATCATCAAAACGGTCACATACCATCCTTACATCTTTTTCCGAATCATATTGTTGTAATTCATAGTCAAATGAACCTGCTGTATAATCAGCGACATTAAATACAAACCATTTATCGTAGAATTCTATGTACAACATGCCGTTATCATAAGCAAACCGTTTGATATATCCATGTGCTATTTGTAACCATTTAAAATTGTCTTTCGGATCAGAGGAGAAATTGAGTTCGAGTGTATCCGAAATATCGGTCATACACACTTCGACTTTATTGTGATACCTGTATAAATCTGTATCTCTCCAACTCATATTCACACACCCGTTTTTATCCGGTATGCATCCGCTTTGGGGGAATACCATAAAACAGACAGCTGCAAAAGCGAGTATAACTTTCATTATTTTCATAATACTTCCCCGTCTACGAACCATGTCGACAAATAACTTGATAATGAAAGCTTCATCTTATTCATCCTTGCGATATTCCAACAAATCACCGGGCTGGCAGTCGAGCGCGTCGCATAGCTTACGCAGGGTCTCCACCTTGACCGCCTTTGCTTTGCCGTTTTTGAGGATCGACATATTGGCGAGGGTGATCCCGACCTTTTCGGCAAGCTCGGTCACGCTCATCTTTCGCTTTGCAAGCATCACATCGATATTAAAAATAATCTCACCCATACCTGCACCTCAAATCGTCAAACGGTTTTCATCCTCGATATCGGCAGCGCGCGACGTCAGGTGAGAAAGTGCGGATGACGCTACGCAAATCGCCACACCGAGGAACACCACTACCAGCGACATCAAGACAAGTCCGGGGTGATTCATGTTCAGAAGCCACAACACAATATTTCCGATAAAGAAATATGCAGCGTCAACAGCCGATAAGATTGCTATGGCTTTTAACAGCTTTGCGTTAGCCGAAGAAAAAGCATTGTCACGGGCGATGTTGGAGGCGATCTGCCAACCGAGCGCCAGTACAACAAAACAGGGAACCGCGGCGATCCAAAGGAAAACCATCCACGGTATATAGGCGGCGGCAAATTCGGGATACGCCTTAACAATAGACTTACCGATCGACGGAACGGCAGCGCCCATGATCACCACGCCGCACACCGCAAAACCAATGAGAATCACTTTTATCCAAACTGAGAGAGTTTTCAATTTCATTCTCTCACCTCCATATCCCAATTGTAACAGATAATTTATTGAAAGTCAAGATAAATTTATCGAGTTGCAATAAATAATAATAGCAAAGAAACTGCCACCGTGAGGTGGCAGTTCGCATATCAAATTGATTCTATTATCTGTTGCCGTAGAAGCCGCCGAAGGGATTGCCGCCCTGGCTGCCGCCGTTGCTGTTGCCTTGATCCGCCTGACTACTGCTGTTGTTGCTGTTGGTATCATTCTGATCCGGAACATCCTCGTCCAGCGTCAGCTCGATCGTCTTTTTGCTGCCGCCACGTTCGATTTCAAAGGTGACTTTATCGCCGGCGGATTTATCATTGATAACAGTCGTGATATCATCCGATTTGGTGACCTCTTTACCGTCGAGCGATACAACACGATCACCCTTGGCAAAGCCTGCCTTGGCCGCGTTAGAGCCGTTCTCGACGGAGTTGATATAAACGCCGGCCTGAGAGGTGCCGTAGTAGTACCATGCAAACATGCTGTTCGACAGATCCATGAAGGTCATGCCGGTATCCGCTCTGCCGCGCACATAGCCGTAATCCTTCAAGTCGTCGATGATCTCGATGACATCATTGATCGGGATGACAAAGCCGATGTTATCGATCCCCTCAGAAGAAGACTTAGCGACGACGATGCCCGCGAGTGTACCCTGACCGTCAAACATACCGCCGCCGGAGTTACCGGGGTTGACAGCCGCATCGGTCTGCATCAGATGCATGGTCTTGCCGTCGATGACGATGGAACGATCCAGCGCCGAGATGATGCCCTCGGTGACGGAGCCGCCGAGTGTACCCAAGGGGTTACCGATGATGACTGCCTTCGCGCCGACGGCGAGCTTGGAGGAATCGCCGAATACCGCAACAGGCAGATCGGAGGCTTCAATCTTGAGCAGTGCGATATCGACCTTTGCGTCGGTACCGACCAGCTTTGCGTCATAACTGTCGCCGCCGCGGGTCGTGACCTTGATCGAGCTTGCGCCCGCAATCACATGGTTATTGGTAACGATATAACCGTCCTTGCTGATGATAACGCCCGAACCTGCGCCCTGAGAGATATACTGACCGTAGAACTTGCTGGTCTGCATGATCTCGGTGGTGATCTCTACGACGGAATCCGCAACCTCGTTGGTGATCGTTTCAGTCGATTTATCAGCGGTCTTATCGTCGGAGTCTTCCTTTTCGGTATTCACCCGATGGATGACCATGGTACCGGTATCATTGGATTCGTACTTTGAGGAATTGATCTTTTGCGCCAGCATACTGCCGCCGAAACCCGCTAATCCGGAAATGAGGAGACAGATGATGAGAAGCAATGCGACAGTACCCTTTGATATGCCGCCTCCGGATTTTTTATTCTTCTTTTTATCGTCACCGGGTGCGGTCGAGTTCCATTGGTTGGAAGGCTCAGTCGGAATCTGAGAAGTGCCGGAATAAACATTGCGGCTGTTCTCGTTATCACGGGTATTATAATGATAGAAACCGTCGTTCAGATCCTTATTCTGCTGAGACGGAACCGGGGTCGGATCGGGTTGGTGATAAGGTGCGGACGACACGGGTTGATACGGATTCTGATATACACGGTCTGCACGAGGCTGTACAGGCTGTTGGTAATTCACACGATCGGCATAGGGATTGACATAGGGCTGCTGTTCCTGCACTTCTTTTTGCGCCGGCTCAGAATAGGATGCGTTATCGCCTTCGGGCGCGTTCTGAGGCGGGTCATGCAGCAGCTCTTTCTTTTCGTCCTCGGGAAACTGAACATTTTCATATAAGTTATCAGACATAATCGTTACCTCCTGTAACGAAACACGATAAACAGCAGAACGTCGGGAGTTGTCCGTTATTTATGCATGTTTCGCTGATAGTCTATTGTTTGATAGCCAAAGCATTTCAATACATACTTTTTGATTCTATGATCATCATATCTCTATTATGTGACACACGTTTGACACAATATTAAAAGAAATATGAAAACTATATGAACATTTTGTAAACCGACAAATCACTGCCGTTGTTTATCGATCACCATCTGTAGATACGGCAACAGCTCAAAGCCCATGCGCTCATACAAGCGCTTGGCTCCCTCGTTGTCATCCTCGACTTCAAGGCGGAGTCGCATGATGCCGGGCTGTGCCTTCAGCCAATCAAAGAACGCTGTAGCCAAACCTCGTGAGCGGTACGCGGGATCGATATAGATCTCTTCGATGGTCACGCTCACCCCGCCTGCCTCTTGAGAGAACGTCTTGGACAACAGTACAAATCCGCACGGTGTACCCTCACATTCAAAGATGTAGCCTTTCACATACGCATCACTGCGCAACAACTCATCAAAGGTCACGCGGTAGTTTGCCTCAGGCACGGGAGCGTTCACCACATCGGTATGGTAGAACACATCGACATAATGGCGGTATAGCTCCCAGTCGTTTTCCGTAATTTTTCTAAACATAGTATATTTCCTTTACAGAATTTTAATCTTAATGGATTCCAAACAGCCGTACAGCATTACGATACATGATATTATCATAATCCTCCGGGCTGATCATCGCACGGAACTCGTTGAAATACTCCTGATACAATGATCGGTCACCGTTCTTGTTGTGCAGATAGGTATCGGGACCGTCGATCGGATTATCGGAACCGAACAGGAGCTTCCCGCTCCCCCATCTCTCGATCGCTTTGAGGGTGCTTTTGAGCGGCACCCATGTCGTATCCCCATACAGATTGTCCGCTTTGCCGAGCAACTCGATCGCTTCGCTGTTATCGGTACCGAGATCCATGTGCACCATGACAAAGCTGATATCGGGATGCGCGATCGCCGCATTGTACAAATGGATCGAGCGCGCTTCTTCACAGCCGCCCGTATGGGAAACAACCGGTAATCGATAGCGACGCGCTATGTCATACACCGCCTCGGCGCGCGGATCATCGGGTGCGACACGCGAATGGAACGGATGCAGCTTGATCCCATAGACCAAATGCCGGTTTTCCTCCAACAAACGAATGAATTCATCATCGGGCGTTTCCGCATACAGCTTCATCCACGGCATCGCACCGATCCTGTCGGGATAACGGCGCGCAAAACGGAGTGTTCTTTCAAACACCTCATTCTGCGAGGTCTGCCATGCTTTTGGAATGGGTCGACCGGCATGATCGAACTCGACCGCGTTTACATCGGACACCAGTGAAAAATCAATGCCGTAACGATCCATCGAACCGATAACATCCTCTTCACTCATCTCAAAATCAAGGACTTTTCCGATATGAACATGGGTATCAATCAACATACAAATCACCGATATTTATTCTAACACAAGTAACGCCCGGAATCAATTATAATCTAAAAAAATATCCCAATGAAATACGCCGATCTCTCCTAATGGAAAGATCGGACGTAATATAGCATATAGAGCTACAGTCTCCAGCTATGACCGCAGCTTTGACAAACTGCCACATTGTGAACATGGTTGACGATTTTTTGCTTTTTGGGTTTCAACAGCTTGATGATCAGTGCCGGCACGGTAAAGAAGATCCATTTGACGGGGAGCCACCACCAGCCTACAAACACCCACCACGCGCAGCCGTGATGCACATTCTTTAAATGGACTTGATTGATCACCTGTACATTCACGTTGGTGCTATGGCATCTCGGACAAGTGATACCGCTCTGCCGTTGTGACGGATTTGGCGTGATAGATACCGGAGTCGGCGGAGTGATCGTTTGCAGATGGGTTCCGCAGTTGTTGCAAAACTTTGAGCCGTCGGGTTGTTGCTTACCGCAGTTAGTACAATACATAAGCGCCTCCGTAAAAATTCATCGATCAATGCTATTATAACATTGTTAGCTATTGATGGCAAGTGGCTAAGGCAGCTCTATATCAAACGGTTCATTTGTATTATTTGAAAATGAGGTTGAATACGACCACAATTTATAATATAATATGAGTATCTTGAAATTGTTTATCCTCATGCTCGCTCGTTATATTAGCCTGACAGTATTGATGACAACGATCAGAAAGGCAGATGATTGGATGAAACGAATGATAAAAAAAGGTCTTGCGGTATTACTCTCCGTGATATTGGCGGGTTCCGTCTGTGTGATCGGAGTTTCTGCAGAAGGCACGACGCCGGATGCCGACGCCACCTACTACAACGGTGCGTTCTACTATCGTCCCAGTACGGGCGAGTTTGATTCCGGCACCGAGAACGTGGAGGTCTATACCTACACGGATGATTATTTCAAGCACTCCGGAAGGAGTTTTAATGAGCATCTCGCGACCTTGAGCTTTGCGCTGGCGACCGCATCGGCCAACAGCACCAGAGAGACTTTCGCCGATGAGGGCTATCGGAGCAAGAATCGCGACGCGGTCGCATTTTTGGAGGATACCGGTTTTTCTGAGATCTCCTACAATTTGGATTATGCCATCAAACCCACCAAGGATACGATCGGTGTTGTCTGCGCACAGAAGCAGATCATCGAAAACGGTAAGGCGTATACGCTTTTGGTCATCCTGCCGCGCAGCGCGGGTTATGAGGCAGAATGGGGCAATAACTTTGTCCTCGGTACGGACGGTAATGCCGCCGGCTTTGATACCTGCGCCGAAAAATGCCTTGCGTTCGCAAAGGATTATATCACGGAAAAGGGTCTCAGCGGCGATATCAAAGTCTGGACGACCGGTTACAGCCGCGGCGCCTCTGTCGCGAACCTGCTCGCGGCAAAGCTGATCGACGATCCTCAGGGATATCTGGGCGATACCGTCAGCCTCACATCCGACAATCTCTATGCCTATACCTGTGCCACGCCGAGTGCAGCGGATGTGGACAACAACCCGCGTGATGATAAATACGCCGGTATCTTCAACAGCTATCTGCAGACCGAGATGGCCGCCGCTATGGCGCCGATCGATATGGGATTTGACCGTTACGGAACTGACCATGTATTGTATAAGGCAGAGAATTACGATAAGATGCTCGCGAATCTCGCGATCTCTAACAACTATGTCTACTCGGTCTACAACGATTCGATCAACTCCAAATTCTTCCATCCCAAGAGACTCGATCTCGCGGATGGTTCAATCGGTTTGGTGGATGATGAAAACCCCTATATCCCGAATGATCCGATCTTGTATCTTAAGGGTCTTTGTACTTATATGAATCAGATCACCGGCGGCAGAGAGGGCTACGCAAAAACATATGAACAGCCCTTGTCCGATCTCATCACATACATTATGTCGCTCCCGAACGAAAAGAGCGCCGCACTGATCGATTCGATCGCTGACAACAATGAGAGTGTTTATCTGGTGACCGCATTGTACGCGTATTTTATGCGGGCTAAATCTGAAGGCAACATCAGTTTCACTGCGGAGCAGATCAGGCAAAAAGCGACTGAGCTTGCCGGAGTAGCCGCAAGCTTGGACGATGCCGCCGATACCGGTATTGACGCGGCAACCGTTGCCACAGCATCTGTCCTGCTTGCCACCTTCCTGATCACCGACGCTGAGGTGGTCAAGGAATATGCCGCCGGATATCTCAGCAATGTTCTGAAAGAAGCGATGACAGCTTCCGGCGCTACGCAAGAGGAAATAGACAACCTGACCGACATGGAGGGCTGTCGCGCTTTGTCCCATATCCTTTCTCATCTGATCCTCGGTAACATCTGGCAGAGCGATGAAATCAGACCGCTGAACCTCAATAACGAGCAGATCAGAGCTGCCGCTACGCTGATCGGCAACGCACCGAACCTCGTTGTCGACCATGTGAGTGAGATCATCATCGCATGGCTCAAGACGGAGGATCACTACTATGATGACTATACCAACCTTACCGAAGCGCAGTTGACCGGCTACCGCCGCGTTTATATCAACACATCCGACGATACTGCATTCAACGGAAGCATCATTGATGCTGACGGCAATAGGCTCGCTGAGATCAATAACGGTGTCGTCAAAAACAGCACCGATAAATGGATCGGTTTTACCGCTTCAGACAACGGCGGATTTTTCCGTATCCCTGCGGATAAAGATATTCGCATTCAGCTGAACACCATGCGTTCGGCAGCGGTTTCTGTCGGGATCGGAGAATATGAACTGTATGACGCTGAAACGACAATGTTGCTCGATGAGAGTGTGAACGCAAGAGCAACCGATACGGTTACCGTTGCTCTTCCCGCTCTCAGCAAAAATGAAATGCCCTCTGATACGGAATACTCCGTGACGGTCACTCCCGGCGGTGAGGGCAGCGATATCCTGGGCGATACAGATATGGACAGTACGGTCAACGTGATCGACGCTACATGGATCCAGCGCCATAACACACAGCTCATCACGCTCTCGGATCAGGCAATCGAACTCTCTGATGTCGATAAAGATGGTTCGATCACGATCATGGATGTAACTGCGATCCAACGCTATGCAAGTAATATGGAAGCGCCCGAAGGAATCGGCAAACCGATCGAAAGAACATAATACTACGCAGTAACAGAAGTAAAAGAGTTTTGTTGATACTGAGTATAAGAGGATAGCAAAAAACTTTCTTCTCTCGTATACCGCAACAATTAGAATAATCCGTATGATAAAAGCCTGATCTGCTCTTTGGCAGATCAGGCTTTGGTCATTATTTGCTCTTTTTGAAACAGTGCTTATCGAACGAGGGATTGAAGGCGTAGAAGTTCTTACTGTTCAGCTTATCAGTCAGCAGACGAAGGTTCTCACCGAACCGTTGATAATGAACAACTTCTCTGGCTCTGAGGAAGCGGATCGGGTCGATCACATCGGGATCATCACAGAAGCGCAGGATGTTGTCATAGGTGGTACGCGCTTTCTGCTCCGCAGCTAAGCTCTCGTGAAGGTCGGTGATCGGATCACCCTTGCTGGCGATCGAGAACGCGTCGAAGGGTACGCCTGCCGCCGAATTGGGATAGATGCCGGTGGTGTGGTCGACAAAGTAAGCGTCGAAGCCTGCCTTTTTGATGTCATCCTCACTGAGATTGCGCGTCAACTGATACACGATCGCGCCGATCATCTCCAGATGATTGAGCTCCTCGGTACCGATGTCGGTCAACGTCGCTTTCAGCTCCGGCAACGGCATTGAAAAACGCTGTGACAAATAACGGATCGACGCACCCAGTTCACCGTCGGGACCCCCATACTGTGTGATGATGAGCTTTGCGAGGGCGGGGTTGGGGTTTTTGATCTTGACCGGATATTGCAATTGCTTTTCGTAGACAAACATTGATTAACCCTCCATATCCCACGGCCACGGATCTTTGACCCATGCCCATGTGTTGGCGTCGTTTTCACATTTCGTGAGCGGCCCGAACTTCTCTTCAAACTGTTCTTTCAGCGGTTTGAGCTGTGAAGTGTATTCCTCACGCTTTTTCAGCATTTGCGTATCGCCGGGATGCGTATCGAGAAACAAGTCGATGTCCGTGACAGCAAATTTGAGCGTGCCGATCTTCTTGAGCATCATGTCGCGTTCAGTCATTTTTCCGCACCTCCGCATTGATTGCCGTAGAACGGCTTGTGTAGTGCGCGGAATAAGGTTCCGTTCTCATATCCGAGCACCGCCTTGCACATCTCCGGTGCATACGGTTGGAAGGGGACGTATGCCATCGCTTCTACTGTATCATTCGGTAACGGTGATATGCCATATTCGTCCATGATCGTTTTCCTGTCCATGAATCATTCTCCTTTAGTTCCGATCAGATCGTATTCAAGCGATCACTGTACAACCGATCGGAGTGTTGATAATGACTTTAGATACATAGTCACAGTACATATTATGCCGCAGCGGACAGAATGCGATAATGATTTTGAATGGTAAAACACAAAACCGCTTTGAATAACATCGTTTTCCGGCTCAGACATTTTCAATTTTAATCTTGTCTTTTTCAACATAGATGATATAATATAAAATGGTTATATATGCGGAGAATGAGTATCGTAATCGATCATCCGCGATCAATATAAAAGGATTCATCAAGGGACTATGAAACAGGAAGACTTACGATTCTACGGCGAATATGCGCCGAAGCTCGAAGAAACAGAAAATTTGCTGATGCGCGAGATACAAGCGATGCTCGACAGTATCAGCACAGACGCCGAGACGGCGCTTGCGGAGCATATCAAGTGCCGTATCAAGGGCGTGGACAGCCTATGCGAAAAGCTCAGAAGATTTGAGTTGGAAGAGACCGCGGCATGCGCGCTCAGAAATCTGTCTGATATTGTGGGGGTACGCGTCGTTACTCACTTTGTCGGCGATATCTACACGGTACTCGAATTGATCGAAAAAAACGAGCACTGGAAGGTCGTCACTGTCAAGGACTATATTGCAAACGCCAAGCCCAACGGCTACCGCAGTCTGCATGTCTTGCTCAGCCTCCCCTTTGGTGTCGGCGGCATCGACAACATCAACGTCGAGATCCAGCTGCGCACGATCGCGATGGACTGTTGGGCGAGCTTGGAGCACCAGCTCAAATATAAGAAGCACATCAAAAACACGGAGTTGATCGTGGACGAGCTCAAGCGCTGTGCCGATGAGATGGCGTCGACCGATCTTTCGATGCAAACGATCAGAGATTTGATCCAAAAGGGGTAAACATGAAGGTTCTTTACGCAGAAGACGAGCGACAGCTCTCGGTCGCCGTTACCGAGATCTTAAAAATGGAAGGCTTCACCGTTACGCCTGTCTATGACGGTGAGGAAGCGCTCCAAGCACTGGAGCAAGATTACTATGACGCTGTTGTTCTCGACATCATGATGCCGAAGAAAGACGGCATCGAGGTGCTCGAGAACATGCGCAAAAGCGGCAACCACATCCCCGTCATGATGCTCACCGCCAAAGCGACGGTCGATGACCGCATCACGGGGCTTTCCACCGGTGCGGATGATTATCTTGCCAAGCCCTTTGCGATGAAGGAGCTGGTAGTGCGGCTGCAATCGCTGATCCGCCGCAACAATGATTATCGGCACTCCGTTGTCAAATATGCCAACATCGAGCTGGACTCCAAGACCTGTGAATTGAAATCCGACAAAGGCAGTCTGCGCCTGAACAATCCCGAAGCAGAATTACTGACCTACCTTATCCATCATGTAGGTGAATCCTTTTCCGCTGAAGTGATCAATGAAGAGGTATGGGGCGGTAAAGAAAGTCCCGCTAAAGCAGAGCTTTATCTGTACTATCTGAAAAACAAGCTCAGACAGATCCATGCCAACGTCAACGTCTGCATTGAAGAAGATATCTTCACACTGAAAGAGAGACAGCTATGAAAAAGCTACGCAGAAAAATCGTACTCGGCGTTTTCATCTCCGCTACCGTGGTCTTTGCGCTGACGATCTTGATCGTCTCGATCGCACTGAATGCGGATATCACCCACCGCGCAGATTCCATGACGGAACTGATCATCGAGAATAACGGAGCTGTTCCCAAAAAGAGCGAGATCGACAAGATGGATGAGATCCACCTGTATAATTACAACGAAGAATCACCGTTTCGCATGCGCTACTTTACGGTCAGTTACAGCAAGGATAACCATGTGACCGCTAACGTAGAGCATATCGCATCGATCGACGAAGGCAAGGCGGTCGCGATGGCGGATATCGTCAAGATGCACGAGCATAAAACCGGTGAATACGGTAATTACCGCTACCGCGTTGACGATAACAGGAACATGGTCGTATTTGTTGATTATACCTATGAGTATAACGCAGTCGATCTGCTGACGGTCATGCTCTCGTTGATCGCGGTCATCTTCATTGTGATGATCACCGTGGTATTCTGGTTTTTATCGAGGCGCATCGTCAAACCCTTTGAGGAAAACTCGCGTATGCAAAAACAGTTCATCACCGACGCGAGCCATGAGCTGAAAACGCCGATCGCCATCATCTCAGCCAATGCAGAGGTGCTCGCCTACAAAAACGGCGAGAGTGAATGGCTCAATAATATCACCACCCAGGTGGCGCGTATCAGTGAGCTTGTCGGAGAGCTGCTGACCCTCAATCGTCTGGAGGAAGTGGACGAGATCTCCGATATCGAGTCGGTCAACCTCAGTGAGCTGACCGAAAAGGCATGCGCTGATTTTGAAGAAATGTTCCGCTCCAAGAACGTACAGATGAACTACGATATCCAACCTGACGTCACCATCAACGGCAACACCGACCAGCTCAAGCGGTTGGTATCCGTGCTGGTAGAGAACGCGTCGAAATACACATCCGAAAACGGCGAGCTGCGTGTATCGCTGAAAAAGGATCTTCGCTACACATCACTGAGCGTATACAACACCTGCAAGGTCGATCGGGACGCTGACTACAAGCATTTGTTCGACCGCTTTTATCGCCCCGATTCCTCCCGCACCTCCTCTACAGGCGGTCACGGGATCGGACTGTCCATTGCGAAACGGATCGCTGTTCTGCATGGCGGCTCCATCGAGGCGGTACCCTCTGACGAGGGCTTGACCTTCCATGTCAAATTATCCAACAAGTTAAAAATCCGCCACAAAAAGGGAGTGATCGATAATGGGCGCTAAAACCAGACGACTGGAAAACAATCTGGTCACCTTAGGTACCGGCATCATCGCTTTCGGTCTGTGGGCTTTCATCAAACTGTTATTGACCGTCATGTTTCTCGGCAGCGCCTATTTTGCGGATTCACCCGAAGAGCAACGACTCGCTGTCGTGATCGCTACATGGGTTATTGCCGTTTTGACCTTACTGATGTATGTGTGGATTGGATTATCCGCGCGCGCGGAAGGGAAAGGCAAACGTAAAAAACCCGTCTATCTGTTTGTTGTCGGCATGATATCTGTCTACGGTTTTGTCATGATCCTGATCGAAGTATTCTTAATGATCACCAAATTCAATGAAATCGAAGATCCGCTCTCGTTGTTCATCACCATCATCATCGATGTGACAAGGATGATCTTTTTGTTCGAGCTGATCTATTCCTCTGTTACGCTGAGAAAAATCAGGAAACAGGCACGAGAGGGGGTCAGCGCATGAACGCGGATTTTCACTATTACGCCACCTACGCCGCGGCAATGCTTGCGGGCTATTCCCATGAGGAGAGCCTGGCGATCTGCTACAGCGACCAAATGGTAGACCTGTGCACCCGTACCTTGCTGGATACGCTCAAGGCGCCGCTGTCCGCGGCGACCACCCAACTGCAGCTGGAGCTGATGGACGCTAGGACCGATATCATCGGTCTGCAGGATATCACGCGCATCTGGGCATCGTTCCACTTTCTCCCCTATGACCTGCACGCCGAGACGCCGCACCGCGCCTCCAAGCGTTATAAAAACAAATACAGGCTGATCTGTAAGCCCAACGGTGAACTGCTCGAGCCTACCGTCACCCTCGCCAAAAACAAAGGTACACAAGCGATCGGTATCGCCATGCACATCCTCGCCGATACATGGGCTCACCAAAACTTTGCCGGTACCCCCTCCCTGGTCATCAACAATACCAACAGCTACTTCTATGAGCTGTTCGATGATGAAACCGGTACGCGTGAAAAACAGCTCAACTTCCGACACAGTGCCTCTGCCCCCGACGATCTGGAGAACAGCATCTATACGAACAGCCTCTATACCCCGTCGGAAAATTCGATCATGAATCTCGGACACGGCAGAGCGGGTCACCTGCCCGACTACTGCTTTATCAAATACAAATACCTGCCCGCATGGGGCGAATATGAAGAGATCATCAAGGATAACCCCTCCGACTATCTGCACGCATTCTGCCAAATGATCTACGCGATGAAGTACTTGCGCGGTGAGATCGACAGCTTCAAGCTCGATGAGTATGCTTGGGACGCGATCGAACCATACAAAGAGGAGATCGACCGTATTCTGCACACGCGGCAGGCAGATGCATCAAAGGATTGGAAAGCGCTCGGAGAGAAGATCTCCGGCTGTGAGATCCCTCCCTTTGACATCAAGCAATATCAGGAGGAATATCTCGCCACTGCAACAGCGGAGAAGAACTCGACCTTCCTCGGCAAATTCTTTATCGCCGCGATGTCGCAGAAGAGTATGGTCACCAACCGTATCTTCCAAAGCGGAAACAAACTCGCGGGCTACTCTGTTGAGTATAACAAAAAAGGATTCAGAGGGATCAAAGACTTTCGCATGCTGATCAATCAAAACAAAGGAGGGACAGGATCATGAGTCGTTTTCAACGGATTCGTTCTTTCATCATCGGCGTCCTTCTGCTGATCTATTCCCTGCTTTTGCTGTTACTGCCCAAGGATTCTTACGGCACCATCACGGCGATCATCGCACTCGTGCTGTTATTCTACGGCGCACGTCAGCTGATCTATTACCTGAGGATGGCACGGCACATGGTCGGCGGAAAGATCATATTATATGAAGCGATCATCATTCTTGATTTAGGCTTGTTTACCTACTCGCTGTATGACGACAGATCTGTCACCATCTTGGTTTTCCTGCTGATCATTTACGCATTCACCGGCTTTGTGGATATTCTCAGAGCGTTCGAAGAAAAAAAGAACGGCTCACGCCACTGGGTCAGAAAGCTATTCACGGGATCTTCCATGGTGATCTTTGCCGTGGCACTGGTGGTCATCGGACTGGTCTTGAAGAACACGATCATCCTGAAATACGGTTTCTGTCTGAGTGTCGCCTATGTGGGTATCAGAAGAATCCTCAATGCATTCAAAAAGACGGCAATCGTCTATATTCAGTAATCACAAACAAAGAGCGCATGACGTTGAAAAAACGTCATGCGCTCTGTTTATTTATGCGAACTTCTTGACGATAGTGAATCTGTTTGAGCCATCCTTATACTCATAGGAGGTTTCATCCATCACCTTTTTGACGAGGAAGATCCCAAGTCCGCCGATCTGTCGCTCCGAGGCGCCGAGTGTGGTATCGGGATCGGGCTTTGCGAGCGGATCATACGGAGCACCCTGATCGACAAAGGTCAAAGAAACGGCGTTATTATTCTTTGAAAGAACAATTTCTGCGGTGCCTTTTTCATCACCGTATGCGTAATTGGCGATGTTGACAAAGATCTCTTCGACCGCCAAATCCAGATCCATCATCTTCTTCGGACTGAGATCCGCATCGCCGAGATGCTGATGGATGAAGCTGTTGACCTTATCCAGTTCATCGCATTCGGCGTCTACAACCAGTCTTGCGGGCGTCTCGCCCTTCATCTCCAAACACACCATCGTCATATCATCGAATGGCGGTGCTTCGCCGACGAAGTCATTGACGCGTTGGATCACACCCTCGATGATGCCCTGCGGATTCTTCTCTTTATGCTGATTCAGCGCATCGAGCATACCGGACAGTGTTATCATCCTGTCGTTCAGATCTGTCGCCTCGGGGAGACCATCGGTGTACAGAAACAGCTTATCACCGGGCGCCAGTGAGAATTCAAAATCACGATACTTGACCGCATCCATCGCGCCGATGACAAACCCGTGGCGGGATTTGAGAAGCTCAAAATCACCGTTCTTCCGCATCACGGCAGGGTCTTCATGGCCGGCGTTGGCAGAAATCAGCTTGCCCGTTGACAGCTCCAAAAAGCCCAGCCATACCGTAACGAACATATCCTCGGGATTATGCTTGCAGATGCGCTCGTTGACCAGACGGAGCACCTCGGCAGGCGTGGCATTGAATTGCGAGACCTCGTTGACGAGGATCTTGGTGACCATCATGAACAGCGCCGCAGGGATCCCCTTTCCGGACACATCGGCGATGACCAATGCCAGATGGTCGTCATCAATGAAGAAGAAATCATAGAAATCGCCGCCGACCTCTTTAGCGGGCGTCATCGACGCATAGATATCAAAATCAGTGCGATCGGGGAACGCGGGGAAGGTATTGGGCAGGGAATTTGCCTGGATCGCCGTCGCCAGAGACAGCTCCGTACCAATACGCTCTTTCTCAGCAGTTGCGACAGTCAGGTGGTCGATGTATTGCAGCATCTCCTCCTCCATCTTATCGATGGAAGTCGCCAAAACGGAGATATCCTCAATATAGCTGATATCCGCGCCCAGCTTTTCGCCGGGTTTATTCTCAGCGGCAAAACGCTTTGCCTCCCGGATGACCTTGTGGATCGGTCGGATGATCTGCCTGCGCAGGTATACGGCGGAGACAATTGCGGAGATGAGCATCAGCACTGCGGCGGAGCCGGCGATCAAGATCAAATACGGTCTACGGGCTTCTACCATGCGATCCATCATACGCTGTACACATAATATGGCGACGGTTTCGCCCTTGGAATTCTTCAGCGGTACCAGCGTTGTGATATGCGGCGGCGCACCCCTCAGATCATCGGTACGATAGATCGTGCCGTAATCGAGGCTGCCGTCATACAGCTTACGGTAGGTCTCACGATATTCATCATTCGTTGTGTCGTGCTCCGAGCCCAGCTCCCACTCGGTATAGGGCGCATTCTTGCCGACGCAGTTAAAGACAGATATAAAATGATTATAATCCTTTGTATCCACTTTGATCACATAGATCAGGGATACATCCATCTTGAGACAGTAGGTATCCAGATTCAGCTTGGTATGCTGATAGTTCTCATTATCAGCGCCTTCCTCCAGATATAGATCGATCTCATCACCGTTCACTATGGCTGCTGCCGTATCCGCCATGTGATAAGTGGTCGTATCATACTCCAGCTCAAACGCCGTTGTAAAACTGCCGTAACCGCTCACCGAAACCATGATACTGAAAACCAGCAAAATCAGCATGGTGAAGGAGATGATATTCGCTTCCATATTGGAAAACAGTTTCTTTATGAATTTCATCGTATTATCCTTAATCAGAATGTCAGCGTATCCAGATGATCGACGGAACGATTGATGCGGTTGCGACACTCTTCTATTAGCTTTTTACCCTCGGGGGTATCCTGTTCACCGATGCGGATGGTCCTACGCAATACACGCAGCAGACCGATCACCGAGGCTTTTTCCTTTACCTCATTGATCCTGTCCTCATCATCGGTATCGAGGTACAACTCCAGAATACGGTGCAAAAGGGGCTTTACCACGCTTTCATCCACCGACAAAAAGTTTTTGAAAACATTCGGGTCACAAATGCCGAAGCCCTCGTACGCGTTATAAATACACGCCAGCTCATAGATCGGGTGACCCGCGCTGAGGGTATCCATATCGATCAGAAGCGCTTCATCCTCATACTGCATGATGTTCTTGATATGCAGATCGCCGTGCAGCATGGTATTTGTCTCGGGGATCGCCTCGATCAGCGCGCTGAGCTTAGCGAAATGCTCCGCATCAAAGCTGCTCTTAGCCTCACCCAGCCACTGTCGGGCAACATCGCTGTGAAGCGGGATCCCCTCGGGCGCCTCGGTTTCATGCAGGATATGAGCAAGCTCGACCGTCTGCTGCGCGACAAACTCCACCTGTGTCGGATCCTCCTGCAAAAGCTCCGCAAAGGTCTTGGCGTTGATCAACTCAAAGATCGAGCCGTATCTCTCCCCTACCTTTACAATACCGAACGGGATCGCGGTGGGGATACCCAGGATAAACGCAATACGGGACATATCATGCTCCGCCTTGATATGTTCAAGCGTATCCGCTTCGTTGTAAACCTTGACGATGGTATCATTATCAATACGGTAGATCACACCGTTAGCGCCCTTACCGATGATCTTTTTACCCGAGACGTCAATACGCTTGAGCGCTTTTTCGATCTCCATCATCTCAGTAAAACCGGTCATCTCCAAGATCTCATAGATCTCGGTGCTGACATTGATCATCTTGAGATCGTGATGAGTTTTGAGCAGCTTCAGAACAATGCGCAGACCTGCACTGCTGATATAACTCATAGGCTCTGCGTCAAGTACAAGATGTTCAAACTCAGATTGTTTGATGATATTATTGATCTCTATCTCAACCGTCGGAGCACGGTGTGAGTCGATACGGCCTTCAAGACAAATCGTCAAGGTTCTGTTATGCAGTTGCGACTTCATGTTGACCTCCAAAAATAATATTGATCAAAGCGATATACTCATGATAAGCCGGTGTTTCGGAGAAATCAGACAGCGCCTCGCCAACAGCACGATAATACCATTCCTGCACACGCTTATCTTTTTGATGAAACATCTTCCACATATTGTCGCCCTGCTGCACAAAAATACGGAGCAGCGATCGTGCATTTGACAGCTTATCCGACAGCCACATGATCTTGACGGAACGATCCTCATTTTTGCGTAACCGCATAAGCGACTCTTCTTTTCTCAGCTTCCAGCTTTCTTCGCGCGTCAGCTCGGGATACTCGTTCTCCGTCTCACCCTGTACGAGCTGTGCCACACGATCGCCGAACTCCCGACGAATATCATCCAATGTGGTATCGGTATCCTCTACCGTATCATGGAGCATCACTGCCGCAAGCACCTCACGGTCATCCGTCAATGTTGACGCGATCGTCGTCGCCTCCATCGGATGCAGGATATACGGCGTACCGCTCTTTTTTCGAACCTGTCCCGCATGTGCGTGCAATGCAAATGCGACGGCTTTCTCAAATAAATCCATATCAATCACCAAGTCTCTAATAGATTATAGATATACGATTTTATAGTACCATGAATACAACAGAATTTCAAGTAAGTTGACATAAAAACAGAGAGCAGACCGAAGTCTGCTCCCTTGATAGGATTCATTTAGTTTTCAATTCAGATCGAACGGATAGAAAGATCAATCCCAAGCAGTGACGATATAATGACCCTGATCATTCTGAGTACCGTCCATCCAGTAACCTGCATGGCTGAAGTCAGTGATATCCTCGGTCTGAGCGCCGTTGCCGTTGTTCAAGATAACGCCTACAGCGCCTGCGGGAACATAGCACTTGAACTGGGTCTCGCCATAGTCATTGGTGACTGTCTCAGCCTGAGAAGCGCCGGGCCATTCGCCGTTGATCGCATTGCCGTCAGCGTCCCATGCGTAAACATAGGCTGAACCCCAGCCGAAGTTGTCGGTCAGCAGGAAGTAACCTTGAGGATCGGGATCGGGATCAGGATCGGGATTCGGTTCGATATCGTAGAAATCTACCAGATAATGACCCTCGTCATCCTTATCGGTCATGTAAACGCCGGTAGAGCCGGTGAACGGAATATCAACGGTCTGCTGAGTGCCGTCGTTGATGATGTAGTTGGTCATGCCTGCGGGCATCTCAAAGCTGTAGCGCTGCTCACCGTAATCATTGGTATCAAGATAGGTCATCGGAACGCCGGGCCATTCTACAGGCTGATCTGAATCAGACCAATAGTAGATGTTGACGGTGCTGAAGCCCTTGTTGTTAGAGAAGATGATGGTGCCGCCGTTATCGTCGTCTTCGATCTGTACTGCGCTCAGTGCCGCATAAGCCGCGGCAACAGTGTCATAAGCAGCGTCGACGTCTTCGGGATCAGAGGACGGATTCATCGCGACAGCGGCGGTGGAAGCCAGCGCGGACTGTGCCTGCTGATAAGCGGCATTAGTGCTGTACTTGTCAGCCGGATACTTCGCGAAGAGGGTGTTCAGCGCGTTATAAGCGTTGACAAGTTCATCATAAGTATGCTCGCCTACGGGAGTCTCGCCGACGATCTGACCGGTGCGGTTGCCCTTGACCTTCATCTCAGCGAGGTAACGCTTGATGTAAGTAACGTCGGAAACGGTAATATTTTCGTCGCCGTCTACGTCGGCTACGGTCTTCTGATCATCAGTCAGAGGAACAATCTTCGCAAGCGCTCTCTCCAGAACGGTAGCATCCATGATGGTGACATAGCCGTCGCCGTCAATGTCGCCGTACTTCTGCTTATCGGGAGTGGGCTGTGCTTCGCCGGTGTAGAGATATACAACGTTCAGTACGCCGGGCTGATAGAAGCCGGAAGCAAGAGCGGGAGTGATGTACTCGCGGCCCAGAGAAGTGTCGGGAGTGGTGGTGTAGGTCTGGTTGGAACGAACGTTGGTGAAGGACTTGGTGACGTCGGGAGAAACCTTCTCGCCGGTCTCAAGGTCGATGTGAGAGGTAACGATAGAGCAGTTGAAGCTGGTGACGTTATCCTTGATCCAAGCCTCGCCTGCAACTTCGTAGCCGGGCTCGCCCTGATCGGGAACCTGAGCGTTCGCGTTGGTGTTGTGGAACATGACGTAGCAAGCAGAGGAAGGAACGGTAACGACAAGCCACTTGGAATCGGACTCATCGGGATCGTCGTTCATCTTGGACTTATCTCTCTTACCCTGGTTAGCCCAAGCGCCGAGAGGCTCGTTGCCCTGATCGTCATAAGCGTAGCAGTTGACCCACTGCCAGCCCTTTGCGTTGTAATAATGCACCTTGGTAGTGGTGTTGGACAGCTTGTTGTAGTAGAAGTTGAAGGTAGCCGGGGATGCAGAGTTGAACTTGTCGACAGTGTTCTTGGGAACTCTGGAGGTGTCGAGCTGATAGCCCTGTACGCGTGTAGCAGGAACAGAGAACGGATCGCCGTCCTTCAGGCGATACTTCATCGGAGCCTTGACCTGTGCGTTGGTAATAGCGTCGAGGAAGTTGACAGTCAGGTAAGCGGAGCCGATCTCTCTGGTGTAATAGAACTTAACGGTGATGTTCTGACCTGCGGTCGCCTTGCCGGAAGTAGCATTACCGGTAGCGGTGGACTCGGTGGTAGTCAGGGTATGGTCGAACAGGATCGACAGATCCTGAGAAGCACGCCAGGTCTGACCCTCTTTATACTCGAACTTTTCGGTCTTAGCCTTGCTGTAAGAACCGGTAGCGGAATCACGGGTATAATGCTCAACGGTCAGGTTAGCAGAGCCGACAGCGGGCTGGGTGTAGTTGCCGAAAGACGCGGAGTCAACGAGGACGACGCCGCTCCATGCGGGAACGCTGTAGGAACCGGAAGCGGTGCCCAGAGAAGCGGTGCCTGCCTTAGTGCCGTTAGCGACGACGTTCCATGAACCGGAAAGGCTGATGGACTTCGCGGAAGCGGAGTTGTTCAGCGCGACGATGACCTTGTTCCACTCGCCGGACTTGTTGTTGGTGATCTGCCAAGCAGTGCAGCCGGAGATGGTGGAAACGGCGTTCGCGCTGGTGTCGCCGAAAGCGGAAACAGCCTTACGGATCGCGACAAGACCTACATAGTAGTCAGCAACGTCTTTATACTTAGAAGCGCGGGTCCAGTTGATGGCGTTCATGTTGTCAGGTGAACGGTAGGAGTTCTGATCGCCGTACTTGGTGCGGCAGAATTCAGTACCCGCAACGGTGAACGGAATACCCTGAGCGGTCAGTGAAGAGGTCAGAGCGATCTTGACCTGACCGAGCACCTTCGCGTCGGTGGTCTCAACGATATTCTTGTTGGTGTTATACAGGGTGGGATCGTCCTTCGCGGTCTTGAAGCCGGAGGTCCTGTTCGCGGCTAAGATCTTGTCGAAGAGCGTGAAGTTATCATGGTTATCGGTGTACTGGATCATCTGCTCGGGCTTCGCACCGGGGAAGTCAGAAGCAGTACCGCCGGCAGCCTTCAGAACCTCGGTAGCAGCGCCGCCGTTGAGGAAGCCTGTACCGGTAGCGGTCTCGTGGCTGCCCTTTAATGCGTCGGAGTAGCCCTCGTTGAAGCCGCCGACTCTGGTCAGAGAAGCGATGTTGGATTTACCGACAGCGTTGCTGATACCATTGTCGGAGCCGCCTGCCCAAGGCTCACCGTACATGAGGATACGGGGATCGACCTTGTCAATAGCGGAACGCCATTCTTTGACGGAGGCAGTGTCAAAGCAGCCCATCAGGTCAAAACGGAAGCCGTCGATATGATACTCGTTGACCCAGTAAAGCAGAGAATCCTGAATGTACTGACGAGTCATCGCCTTCTCGGTAGAGAGAACGTTGCCCAGACCCGAACCGTTGTGGTAGGTGTTGCCTGCCATGTTGGACATACGATAGAAGTATTTCGGAACAGTCTTGGAGAACGGAGAGCCCTCACGAACGAAGGTATGGTTGTAAACAACGTCCATAACAACGGAGATACCGCGGTCATGCAGCGCCTGAACCAGCATCTTGAATTCCTTGATACGGGTGTTGCCGTCGTAGGGATCGGAGGAGTAAGAGCCTTCGGGAACGTTGTAGTTCTTGGGATCATAACCCCAGTTGCACTTGATCTGGTTATCGGTCTCGTCGATGGAAGCGAAGTCCTCGACGGGCATGAGCTGTACGCAGTTGACGTTGTGCTCTACGAGATAGTCAACACAGGAAGCGATCTTGCCCTCGCCGTTGACGGAAGTATTACCCTCGGTGAACGCGAGGTACTTACCGCGGTTCGCCTCACTGACGCCGGAGGAAACGTCGATCGAGAAATCACGAACGTGAACTTCCCATACGACTGCTTCGCCGGGGTTGTTGAACAGTACATGGTTGTCCTGATCCCAGCCGGCAGGGTCGGTGGAGTCGAGGTCAACGACCATGGAACGGTCGCCGTTCGCGCCGACGCCCTTTGCATACGGGTCGACAGTCTCGCTGACAACGCCGTTGCGGGTGACGAGATAGGTGTAATAGGTGTTCTTGAGGTCGCCGGACTTAGTAAGCGACCAGATACCGGTGGTGCTGTTATAGGTCATAGCGGAGGTGCCGAGAACGGCAGCGCCTGACTCAGCGTCGGTACCGGTGGTAAACATTTTTACCATCACAGAGGTAGCTTCGGGAGCCCATACCTTAAAGGTAGTGGCGGTCGGCGTATAGGTTGCACCCAGATCGGTAACCTTAGCTGCCTCTTTGGCGTAGTTCTCGAGATAACTCTGGTTGGAATAACCGGTGCCGGACAGATCCGCCTCAGCGGCAGAAGCCGCTACGGTGAATACTGACATCAGCATCAGTACAGCCAGCGCTATGGAGATAATCCTACGAATTTTCATGTAATCCTCTCCTTCATAAAGAATACGTACTGTGAATCAGTATGCAACAACACATACTAATCCAGTTACCACCATTATAGCATAACAACAAAAATAAATAAATGCAAAAGCAAATTTTTAGTGACGATGTTTTGCACAATCTTTTTGTCCGATTTTTGTTGATAATGACAAAGCAGGCTTCTATTTGCACAAAAATACTGTAATACTGTTTTCGACAGAAAGGATTGGTTAGCGTTTTATTCTAAAAAAGAAAAAAGGTGTTCCGAATCAGAACACCTCTTCCTATTTATATGAGACTATTATATATTAATATCGGTGAATCCTACACCGAAGCCGGTACCGAGAGTGATACAAACCGAACGATCAATATCTGCAAAGTACGACGCCGACGCGGTGCTGTCATGCACCAGTCTGACTTTGATATCACGGTGCAGCTCTCCGGAGAGGTCATCCTCCAACACGGCGGCATAATCCGCGTTGATGGTACAGAGCTTTGCGTAACCGCCCCGCTCGCCGTTCAGCATGCCGTTATGAGTATAGTTCGCGAGGCTGATCAGGATCGTATCATCCAACGCTGCGGGATCTGACGCGGCACGGAAGGAGGAGGCGATCGTGTTGACGATATAACGATGCAGCTCGATCGCTTCACGCCGCTTCTCATCATCATTGTCAAAATGGCTTTTCATGTGCAAAGAAGGCAGGCTCTCTTGTGCGCTGAATTCCGCGATCTCGCCGCCGCGTTTTTTGACGACGGCTCGCTTTATCCCCGTATGACCCATATCCAACACCAGCGACGTCATATCATCCTTCATCAGCTTTTGTGCCAGACCCATCACGCCGACGTAGGTGCCGTTATCAAAGAGCATGATGTAATACGGCTTTTCGCCCGCCATATCAAAAATCGTCTGGATGTCTTCCTTGAAGCGCCTACCCAACATGGAGCTCGCCAGTCCGCCGGTGAGAATAACGGTCTTGAGCGATCGCCAATATTCCCAACAGGCATCATCCCAGTCGTCACGCGCCAAACGGTTCTCCCTCTCCCCTTTTTTGAGGGTCAACAGCAACAAGCCGAGCCGATTGCCGAACTGTTTGACCACACGAGCTGCAAACTGTCGATATCTCGGGTTGTCGGCCTCAATCGCTTCATTCAAGAGCTGCGGCAAGATATAATCGGGTTGGTCACTCAGATCGATCCCGTAGCGATGCGACACACGCCTGATCTCTTTGACGATCGTGGGTGTTGAAAAAATGTCCTTGAATGACATTCCTTCAATCTCATCTTCAATGCCGTACAAGGGTAATTTCTTCAGCACGGCACGGTTGAGTGAACATCGCGAGGTCAGATATTCGGTTTGATCTTTATCCGATACGGACAAAAACGGGTTTTTCATCTGCTCTCACTCCAATCTGTTCACTGTTGTTCAGGTAACCATCCCTGCTGTTGTACAAAGGAAGCTGCTCCCCCCGATCGTCACGGGTATGGACGGAACCCGCTATCATAACAGTAATAGAATACCATACTATATCCGGCTTTTCAAGCGTCTGTTCGTAATTGAAAATGTCGAGAAACCGCGATCGAAGGTTACAAAAACTCGCAATCCGTGTCGATTGCTGTAACGATATTTACACTTTTGTTGAAATCCTTGCAAAGTCAAAAGATCAGTGATACAATCACACTGCGATGTGAATTTATTTCACCAAGGAGGCGCTTTGTGATCCATTACGATCTACTAACGGGACAGGCGCACAGCAACGAATACGGAACCTATGAAACATACGGCATCACCGCATCCCGCTGCGGCAATATCGTCTGTACCATCGAAGACATCTCGCTTGAAAAGAATAAGGTCGAGCAATTGGTGAAGCTCTGTAACGAAGAGTATCTCTCCCCCGCTCACCTCGAGGAAACGGTAGAAAACTTTTTGTACGATTTTACATTATAATATTGTATACGTATAGCATTTCAGCGCAGATTATGATACAATCGTGCTAAGGATGTGTTATCATGAAATGCAATCAATGTCCGAGAAAATGCCATACGGAACGCACGGAAAAAAGATTCGGATTCTGCGGCGTCGGAGAGCTGCCGAAGATCGCGCGTGCAGCGCTGCATTTTGATGAAGAACCGCCCATCAGCGGTACACGCGGCGCGGGGACGATCTTTTTCAGCGGATGTAACCTGCGATGTGTATTCTGCCAGAACTACGATATCTCCGAAGAGCACCAAGGGGTCGTCATCACACCCTATCAACTGAGTGAGGAATACCGAAAGCTCGAAGCAATGGGCGCACAGAATATCGAATTCGTCACTCCGTCGCACTACGTCAACGCGATCTTGGAAAGCCTGACATACTATCAGCCACGGCTGCCGCTGATCTGGAACAGCTCGGGATATGACAGTATCGAAACCTTAAAGCGGCTGGAAGGCGTGATCGATATCTATCTGCCCGACTTCAAATACAGCGACAACGAGTTGGCAAAACGGCTCTCACACTGCGGCGATTATGTCGAGACAGCGACGGCGGCGATCGATGAAATGCTGCGCCAACAGCCTGAGATCATCATTGAGAACGGTGTGATCAAGAAAGGCGTGATCATCCGTCACCTCGTCCTCCCCTCTCACACCAAAAACAGTATCGGCGTATTAGAGAGCATCAAAGAAAGATACGGCACAAGCGCGCTTGTGAGTTTGATGGCACAGTATATGCCCGCAGGTAAAGCGGCAGACTATCCCGACATCAATCGTAAACTGACCAAGCGAGAATATAACAAAGTATTGAACAAATATATAGAGCTTGACCTAGACGGCTTCGCGCAGGAGCTGGATGCGTCGGATCAAAAGTATGTACCCGAGTGGAATTACGGCAATTGACAATTGAAAATTGAAAATTGAAAATTAATTGGGTGCGGGCAGAGTCCGCCATTCACTTTCCACTTTCCATTTTACATTTTCAACTAAAAAAGCACTGCCGAAGCAGTGCTTTTCTAATTGTGTTAAATAGGTCTTTTTCCAACCGCCGTTGATGCAGTTCGGATAAACCGTAACCTTACAAAAGGCGGGATCGGATGCAACAGCTTGTTGCTTATTTTGCGAAGCCGACAGCGCGGGATTCGCGGATGATGTTGACCTTGATCTGACCCGGATACTCGAGTTCATCTTCGATCTTCTTACAGATATCTCTTGCAAGAGCGGGCATTGCGTCATCCTTGACCTGCTCAGGCTTGACCATGATACGGATCTCACGGCCTGCCTGGATCGCGTAAGAGGTTTCGACACCCTTAAAGGAGGACGCGACCTCTTCGAGCTTCTGCAGACGCTTGATGTAGTTCTCCAGATTCTCACGGCGTGCGCCGGGACGAGCTGCGGAGATCGCGTCAGCCGCCTGTACGATACATGCGACAACGGTCTTTGCCTCAACATCGCCGTGGTGAGCCTGGATCGCGTGGATGACCGCGTCGCTCTCCTTGTACTTGCGGGCGATGTCAACGCCGATCTCGACGTGGCTGCCTTCGATCTCGTGGTCGAGCGCCTTACCGATATCATGCAGCAGACCGGCTCTCTTGCTCACGGTCGGATCAAGACCGAGCTCAGAGGCGATCATGCCGGAGATATAACAAACCTCGAGGGAATGCATCAACACGTTCTGACCGTAGCTGGTACGGTATTTCAGACGACCGAGGATCTTTACGAGCTCGGGGTGCAGTCCGTGTACGCCGGCGTCGAGCACCGCGCGTTCACCTGCCTGCTTGATGCTGGCTTCCACCTCTCGGCGCGCCTTCTCGACCATTTCCTCGACTCTCGCGGGATGGATACGGCCGTCGGAGATGAGCTTTTCAAGCGCGACGCGAGCGATCTCGCGGCGAACAGGCTCAAAGCAGGATAAGGTGATTGCCTCGGGCGTATCGTCGATGATCAGGTCACAACCGGTCATCGTTTCGATGGCGCGGATATTGCGGCCCTCACGTCCGATGATACGACCCTTCATCTCGTCATTCGGCAGTGCGACAACCGATACGGTCGCCTCTGCAACCTGATCGGCAGCACAGCGCTGGATCGCGAGGGAGATGATATTGCGGGCACGCTTGTCGGATTCATCCTTGAGCTGCTGCTCATACTCCAAGATCTTGAGCGATTTCTCTCTGCCCAGCTCGCCCTCGAGCTGATCGAGCAGATACGCCTTCGCCTGATCTACGGTGTAGCCCGAGATCCTCTCGAGCATTTCAAACTGACTCTTTTTGATTGTTTCCGCCTCGGCGAGTCGACCCTCGGCTTCTTTGATTTTTTTGTTTACTCTTTCTTCCTTCTTCTCGACATTGTCGATCTTTCGGTCAAGAGTCTCTTCCTTTTGCTGGATACGGCGCTCCTGGCGCTGTACCTCCTTGCGTCGGTCGGCGATCTCCTTATCGTTCTCATTTCTGAGGCGATGGATCTCATCCTTACCTTCAAGGACAGCTTCCTTTTTCTTTGCTTCGGCAGTCTTCATAGCGTCGGTGACGATGCGCTTCGCTTCCTGCTCCGCACTGCCGATCTCCGCCTCCGCGACCTTCTTACGGTATGCGTTACCGATGACGGCGCCGATACCGAGGCCGAGGATCAGAGCGACTACTATGAGGATGATGCCTAAAACAGTCATACATGACACCTCCTTGATTTGATTCTTCCTAATCAAACTCAACTCACGGTGCCGTTACTCAGATATTCAGTTTTGTATCACCACTGTCAAAGACAGATAAATAAGAGTTCCGCAAATGTCACTTTTAATATAATGTCACTTTTAATAATATGAAATATATGTCAAAGCATAACGCGGGTAAAATGGTAATAGGGTAAAATATCTATATATAACGGCTCTCTAAGAGAGTCTAATAAAAAAGGGATGAACCGCAAAACGGGTTCAGGGCATAATATCAGTTATACTTATACTAATATCATACCATGATCTATAATAATATAACCCCCCTCAAATGTCAAGTGGTAATTGAGATAAAAGAAAAATAAACCCGATCAGGTTCGCAAAGTATGGCTTACATCTTTTCGGCATAACAGTTTGATCCTCGGTCTAATCATTCTTTTCACTCTATCAACGATCAGGTCATGCTATCTATATTGCTTCCTTTATTATCGTCGAATCAGCGCCTCTGATTTGTACATCCTAAATAAATAATTTGAAATTCATTGTCTATAATGCCAACTGAATAGGCAATTTTTATAAAAACTGCACTAAATCTTTGGAGTTTAATTTCCGTTTTTACTTGAAATTGTCAAAAAGGTCTGGTATTATAGAGTTGTATATTTATGTACTAATTCTTTTTATAAAGGAGAGTCAGATTATGAATTATGTTTTAAACGACGAAAGATTGCCTCTTGATTTGTTCCATGGCGGTGACGCGGTACGCATCTATGATTTCCTCGGCGCCCATGATTTTTGGATCGACGGCGTACAGGGAACCATGTTCCGCGTATGGGCTCCCAACGCCCTGAGCGTTTCCGTTGTCGGCGACTTTAACGGCTGGGATCAAATGGCGAACCACATGCACAAGATTTCCGAAGGCGGTGTTTGGGAGGTTTGGATCCCGAACCTCGGCGAAACTGCGATCTATAAGTATTGCGTAGAGACCCCCTGGTTTGAGAAGATCCTCAAGTCCGATCCCTTCGCGTTCCATACCCAGACCCGCCCCGACAACGCTTCCATCATCTACGATTATAACAAGTATCAGTGGAACGATGAGGCTTGGTATAAGTATAAGATGGAGCACAATCACTTTGAGAACCCCCTCAACATCTATGAGGTTCACGCGGGCTCCTGGCGCAAGTATGCCGACGGCAACACCTTTGATTACAACAAGCTCGCCGACGAGCTGATCCCCTATGTCAAGGAGATGGGCTACACCCACATCGAGTTCATGCCCATGACAGAGTATCCGTTTGACGGCTCCTGGGGCTATCAGGTAACCGGCTACTTTGCTCCCACCTCCCGCTACGGTTCCCCCGACATGTTCATGCACTTCATCGACAAGTGCCACCAGGAAGGCATCGGCGTCATCCTCGACTGGGTACCCGCTCACTTCCCCAAGGACGCTCACGGTCTGGCACGCTTCGACGGCATCCACTGCTATGAGTATGAGGACAGCCGCAAGGGCGAGCACAAGGAATGGGGTACCTACGTATTCGACTACGCGCGCTACGAGGTCATCTCCTTCCTCGTATCCTCCGCAATGTTCTGGCTGGACAAGTACCATGTAGACGGCATCCGCGTTGACGCGGTAGCCTCCATGCTGTACCTCGACTACAACCGCCGTGACGGCGAATGGGTCGCCAACAAGTACGGCGGTCACGAACATCTCGAGGCGGTCGAGTTCATCCAGAGACTGAACACGGCTGTTCACCTGCATCATCCGACCGTTATGATGATCGCTGAGGAATCCACTTCCTGGCCGATGGTATCCCGTCCCGTATCCGACGGCGGTCTGGGCTTTGACTACAAGTGGAACATGGGCTGGATGAACGACATGCTCTCCTATATGTCTCTCGATCCGCTGTGGAGACCTTATCATCACAACTCCATCACCTTCTCCTTCCTTTATGCGTTCTCCGAGAACTTCCTGCTGCCGATCTCTCATGATGAGGTCGTATACGGCAAGGGCTCGCTGATCAATAAAATGCCCGGCGACTATGATATGAAGTTTGCGGGCGTGCGCGTATTCATGTCCTACATGATGGCTCACCCCGGCAAGAAGCTCACCTTTATGGGCGCTGAGATTGGTCAGTTCGACGAGTGGAACAGCACCGAGGAGCTGCAGTGGGGTCTCTTAGGCTTTGAAAAGCATAAGAAGCTCAACGACTTCTTCCGCGCGCTCAACGAGTTCTACAAGGCGAACCCCTGCATGTATCAGGTCGACTTCACCTGGGAGGGCTTCAACTGGATTCATCACGACGACTATCAGCAGAGCGTTATCGCGTTCCGCCGTATAGACAAGGAAGGCAACAACATCATCGTTGTCTGCAACTTCCAGCCCATGTATCGTGAGAACTACGGTATCGGCGTTCCGGATTACGGCGTATACGCGGAGGTATTCAACTCCGATGACGAGCAGTACGGCGGTACCGGTAAGACCAACGGCACCGATATCCATACCGTAGCCGAAGAAATGCACGGCTTTGATCAGTCCATCTACCTCAACCTGCCCCCGATGAGCGCGCTGTATCTCAAGTGTGTCAAGAAGGAAAAGAGCCCCAAGGAGATCGAGGCGGAGAAAAAGGCTGCAAAGCGCAAGGAAGCCGCCAAGAAGGCTGCCGCTACCCGTGCCGCGAAGAAAGCCGCAAAGGAAGCCGAAGCAAAGAAGGATGCGAAACCCGATGCGAAGAAGGCTGAAGCAAAAAAGCCCGCTGCTAAGAAAACAGCCGCTAAGAAGCCTGCTGCAAAAAAAGCTCCCGCTAAGAAAAAAGCAGACAAATAATCCCTGATTATTCATCTGCCCTATGATATTATTCATTGAGCCCCGAGCTTATTCGGGGCTCAGCACTGAAGGCGATACCGCATGCATAGACAGCGGTATTGACCGAACATTTGGAGGAAACACATGATACCTAAAAAAGAAGTTGTGGCTATGCTGCTGGCAGGCGGCCAAGGCTCCCGCCTCGGCGTTCTGACCAAGAAGATCGCCAAGCCCGCTGTTCCCTTCGGAGGCAAATACAGAATCATCGACTTCCCCCTGTCGAACTGTATCAACTCCGGTATCGAGGCGGTTGGCGTTCTGACCCAGTATCAGCCGCTCGAACTCAACGAATATGTCGGTAACGGTCAGCCGTGGGATCTGGACGGTATTCACTCCGGTGTTACCTGCTTACAGCCCTATGAGTCCAAGGAAGGCTCCGACTGGTACTCCGGCACCGCCAATGCGATTTATCAGAACATCGGCTTCGTAGACCGCTACGATCCCGACTATATCGTCGTCCTCTCCGGCGACCATATCTATAAAATGGATTACGCCGCCATGATCGAATTCCACAAGGAGCATAACGCCGCCTGCACCATCGCCGCGATGGATGTACCGATGGAAGAGGCGTCCCGTTTCGGCATCCTTAACACCAACGAGGACAACTCGATCTATGAATTTGAAGAAAAGCCCGAACATCCGAAGAGCACCAATGCCTCCATGGGCATCTACGTCTTTACATGGAAGACCGTCAGAGAATATCTGATCAAGGACGCGCAGAATCCCGATTCTCACAATGACTTCGGTAAGGATGTGCTCCCGCTGATGCTGAACTCCGGCGAGAAAATGGTCGCCTATCCGTTTGAAGGCTACTGGAAAGACGTCGGTACCATCGACAGTCTTTGGGAAGCAAACATGGATCTGCTCGATCCCAAGGTCCAGCTCGATCTAAAGAACATCTACTCCCGCAATCCGATGATGCCGCCGCACCATGTCGGCGAGACCGGTGAGATCCAGAACTCCATGGTCTCCGACGGCTGCAATATCGACGGCAAGCTGGAATTCTCCATCATCTTCCCCGGCGTTATCATCGGCAAGGATGCAGTGATCAACTCCTCGATCCTCTTCCCCGGCGTTGTCATTGAGGACGGCGCTCACGTGGAATTCTCCATCATTGCCGAGAATACCACCATCGGCAGGAACGCCAAGATCGGCGCGGCTCCCACCGAGATGGAGAACCGTGACGACTGGGGCATCACCGTCATCGGTGACGGTCTGAAGATCGGTGAGGGCGTGACTGTGCCCTGCAAAGCAATGATCGATCAAGATATGGAGGTGTAAGCATGGCTAACAACAGAGTATTAGGTCTTATTTTTGCGAATACAAATGAAAAGAACCTGCCCGAGTTGACCGCTTACCGTACCACCGGCTCCGTTCCTTTCGGCGGCAAGTATCGTCTGATCGACTTTCCGCTTTCCAATATGAGCAACTCCGGCATCAACAATGTCGGTATCGTTGCAAAATCCAACTTTATGTCCCTGATGGATCATGTCGGCTCAGGCTCGGCATGGGATCTCGCCCGCCGCAGAAGCGGCCTGAGCATCCTGCCGCCTTACGGCGAGCATAGCTTCGCTTCCTTAGTCGAGACCATCTTCAACCTGCACGGCTACATTGAGCACGGTGACGAGGATTACATCCTGATCTCCCCCTCCGACTGCGTGCACAACATGGACTACAGCAAGGTGCTCCGCTTTGCGGAGAAGAACCATGCCGACATCACCTTTGTCTACACCAAGCGTGTCGTCAAGGAGATCACCGATGACTTCCGCTGTCTGCTCGATGTGGATGAAAACGGCAAGGTCACCAAGATCATGGCGTCCCCCATCGACGAGAGCGTCAGCAATCTCGACATCGGCATCATGCTGATGAAGAAAACCGTTCTCATGGCGCTGGTTCGCCAGGCGATGAGTGAATCCAAATACAGCTTTGTCCGCGATGTACTGCAAAAGTCCCTCGACCGCCACAGAGTGTACGCGTATGAGCTCGAGGGCTACTGCGAGATCATCGGCTCCGTCAAGGAATACTATGACGCGAACATGAAGATCATGGATCGCGATACCCGCTACAAGCTCTTTGACTACAAGAAACCGATCTACACCAAGGTGCGCGACGACGCTCCCTCACGCTACGGTCTGAACTGTAATGTGAAGGATTCGCTGATCGCGCAGGGCTGTGTCATCAACGGTATCGTCGAGAATTCCATCATCTCCAAGGGCGTTTATATCGGTCACGACGCTGTCATCAAGAACTGCATCATCATGCAGGACTGCATCATCGGCGATAAAGCCCAGCTGATCAATCTGGTCGTCGATAAGGACGTCAACGTCAGCCGCGGCTCCAAGCTGCAGGGCACCGTGAACTATCCGATGTATATCGCAAAGCGATCCATCGTATAAAAGAATTGTCATTGCGAGGCTCTCAAAGAGCTGTGGCAATCTCAACCTTATATTATTTGTCATTCCGAGGGGCTTCAGCCCCGTGGGAATCCCACAAAGAGGAGAAGAAATCCTCTGAAAACGGTATTCATGACAAGGGGATTGCCACAGCCCGAAACACACCTGTTTCGAGCTTCGCAATGACAAAAGAATAGTATCAAATCAGGAGGTATATAGATTATGAAAATCCTTTATTGCGCAAGCGAAGCGAATCCGTTTGCGGGCAGCGGCGGTCTCGCCGACGTAGCAGGTTCTCTGCCCCATACCGTATGCCGCAAGGGTCATGACTGCCGTATCGTTATGCCGCTGTACGGCACCATTCCCTATGAGCTCAAGTGCCAGATGAACTTCATCACCAACTTCACCGTTCCGGTCGCATGGAGACATCAGTACTGTGGTCTGTTCTGGGCACGCTGGAATGACTGCACCTACTATTTCATCGACAACGAATATTACTTCAAGAGAGATAAGCTGTACGGCTTCTATGATGACGCCGAGAGATACGCATTCTTCTCCCGTGCGATCCTCGAGATGCTCCCCTATATCGACTTCCATCCCGATCTCATCCACACCAACGACTGGCAGACAGCGCTGGTACCCGTCTACTACTATCTCTTCTACAGTAAGAATCCGTGGTACTACAACATCAAGTCCCTCTTTACCATCCACAACATCCAGTATCAGGGCAAGTATGGCTGGGAGGTCAACACCGAGTGCGTCGGTATCCCGCCCACAGAGACCAAGATCCTCGAGATGGACGGCAAGCTGAACATGATGAAGGGCGCGATCTTCTGCTCCACCCGCGTCAACACCGTCTCCCCCACCTACGCGATGGAGATCAAGGATCCATGGTACAGCTACGGTCTGCACCACGCGCTGAACGCGAATCACTACAAGCTCTGCGGTATCCTCAACGGTATCGATCAGGCGAGCTACGACCCCGCTACCGACTATCAGCTCTACTGCAACTATACGAAGGAGGATATGAGCGGTAAGGGCGAGTGCAAACGCAGACTGCAGGAGCGCTTAGGTCTCGAACAGAACTGGTCGATCCCGATCGTCGCCATGGTCACCCGTATGGTCGCCCACAAGGGTCTGGATCTCGTCCGCGGCGGTCTGCCCGATCTGCTGAACAATAATAACATGCAGTTCGTCATCCTCGGCTCCGGTGATGAAGAGTACGAGAATTTCTTCCGCGATATGCAGTGGTTCTATCCCGGCAGAGTCGTTACCTGTCACGGATTTGTTCCCGAGCTTGCCCGCAAGATCTATTCGGGCGCCGATATCTTCCTGATGCCCTCTAAGCAGGAGCCCTGCGGTCTGTCTCAGATGATCGCCCTGCGCTACGGTACCATTCCGGTCGTCCGCGAGGTCGGCGGCTTGAAGGACAGCGTATTCGACAGCGCCGACAACTACGGCAACGGCTTCACCTTCCGCAACTATGATATCGCCGATATGTGCAACGCGGTCAAGCGCGCACTGTCCGGTATCTGTGACAACGAAGGCTGGCATCAGCTGATGTGGCGCGCAATGATGAGCGACAACAGCTGGGAGCGCTCCGCTCAGGACTACATCAACGTCTACGAAGACACCATGAACTGGCTGTGACGCGTGCGTCATAGTTCCGCCTATTGATACGTTTTATCAAATCAATTCCCCCATCAACGGCGTGACGCGTGCGTCTGAGTCCGCCTTTTGAAAAGCGTGTTTTAACAATGCTTTCATTTACGGCGTGTCAAATGTATGATGTTGACTAAATCAACTGAATAATCATTTACACTAAAAACGCCGCTTCGGGAAACCGAAGCGGCTGACTTTTTATCTCACTATATTCAATTCTATCCCGACCACTCCGTATTTTTCCTGCTGTTCTTTAGAGTAATACAAATTCATATCCTCTGGTTTTGCAGAATCAATATCTTTCTCGGTATAGCCGCATTTCAACAGATCAAGATGATTGTATAATTCTAAGAAAGAATTATATCGATGTAACCCGATAACCGTAGCGTTTAGCGTGTTATGCGGCGACTCAATACAAATAAATTGTATTTCATCTCCTAACTTGATCTTTTTACGCTTATCGTCATACAATCGGAGTTCAATCGTCTTCCTGCCGTCAGCGATCATATCGAACGGCTCCAAAGCGAGTTTCATCTCATGTTTCATTCCTGCTTCTCCAAATACTCCTTCACTTCAAAGAGCGACGGCAGTACGACCTCAGCGAGTCCTTTGATCTCGTTATCCGGCTGCAAAATATCGGGCACCATGATCGGGTGCATCCCTGCGGCATGGGCGGCACGGATGCCGTTGTAGCTGTCCTCGATCACATAACAATCCTTTGGATCAGCTCCCAATCTCTCTGCGGCGGTGAGGAAGATCTCGGGATGGGGTTTAGAATGGCTGACCATATCGCCGCAGACAAGCGTATCGAAATACGGGATCAGATCGACCTTACCTAATGATTTACGCACGCTCACCTCGCGAGTGGAGGACGCGAGCGCGGTATGGATCCCCTGCTTCTTCAACCAATCGAACAGCTCAAATACACCGGGCTTGAGCACATAATCCGTCTTGTTCAGCTCCTCCTGCACATCCTCACGATAGGCATAATAATCAAACTCATGTCCCACATATTCGAAGAAGATCTCTCTCGTCTTAACGCGGGTCGCGCCGATGCTGTCCATACACGCCTTGTGCACCGCCTCCACATCAGTCAGACCGTACTTAGGCGCGAGCTTTTTATACGCGTCGATATACACGCGCTCAGAGTCGAAGATGACCCCGTCCATATCAAAAATCACATACATTCCTACCACTTCCAAATTCAAGATGAACCCATTATAACCGAAAACTAAAAATAATTCAACAAATCTATTGACATATTCTGTCAGCAGGAGTAATATAATGATAACATATGAATATTTGTTCATATGTTCAACTGTTTGATTCAAGCAAGATTGCCACGTCGCTTGAGCACGCGTGCTCCACGCGTTTCTAGCCCTCGCAATAACAGTTTAATCAATTACGGGAGGAGCGAGCCCCTCCTCACCATTTTCAATACGGAGGCACTTATGGCACACGAAGATCATCAGGATATCGTCAAAGAGATCAAAAAGAATATGCCGGGCGCAGACACGCTGTTTGAGTTAGCGGACTTCTTCAAGGTGTTCAGCGATTCCACCCGCATCCGCATCATGTGCGCATTGTTTGAAAAAGAACTGAGCGTATGCTGTATCGCGGACATCGTCGGCATGGAACAGAGCACCGTATCCCATCAGCTCCGCGTCCTCAGGCAGGAGAACTTGGTCAAGGTGCGCCGCGAGGGCAAGCAGAGCTACTACTCCCTCGAGGATGAGCACATTCAAAAGATTTTTGAGATGGGTCTCGAACACATATTGGAATGATTCCACCTCCCTTTGGTAAAGGGAGGTGCCGAGCCTGAGCGAGGCGGAGGGATTGCATAAATGTTGCCATTGGCAACCAACATTATATTATCGTCACTCGCTCATGCTCGTACAATCATACAATCCCTCAGTCTACATCGTAGACAGCCTCCTCGCCGGAAGCGGCTCCCCCCTTGTCCTTCGGACATTCCCCCAACGGGGGGCCTTTACCAAAGGGAGCCTAATGATACAGAAAGCGTGATGATATGAAACACGAATTTATATTGGAAGGGTTGCACTGCGCGAACTGTGCGGCAAAAATCGAAGCAAAGCTCGAAAAACGATACGGCGATGTGCGATTCTCCTTTACCACACTGGAGCTGGAGATCCACACCGATGAAGCCGATATCCGTGACGAGGTACAGCAGATTGTCGATTCGATCGAAGACGGTGTGACCGTCGTGCCGAAGGACGAACACATCCATCATGCGCACGATGAACACGAGCACCACCACCATGATTGTCACGACGGATGCTGCGATCACGACCACGATCATCACAACCACGATCATCACGGACATGAGCACAACCATGAGCATGGTCACGAGGACGGCAAGGTCAAGGTCATCCTGCTGAGCATCGCGGCGGTGCTGTTCATCGCGGCATTTATCCTGCATATCCTCGGCAAGCACGAGCTGATTTGCAACATTCTCAGCATCACATCCGCCGTACTCGCGGGATATGACGTTGTTATCGAAGGCATCAAATCCGGCTTCAAGCGCCGTATCGACGAAACCACCCTCATGACCGTTGCGGTCATCGCGGCGATGGTGCTGGGCGAATTTGTCGAAGGTGCGGCAGTCATGGTGCTGTTCGGCATCGGCGAGCTGCTCGAGGATAAGGCGGTCGAAAAATCCCGACGTGATATCCGCAAGCTGGCGGATATCCGCCCCGACGTCGCCTATATCGTCGAGAACGGCAGGAGCCGTGAAGCCCGCGCCGAGGACGTCGCAATCGGCACGATCCTTGAGATCCCGCCGCACACGCGTGTGCCTTTAGACGGTATCATCACAAAGGGCAGTACCACCGTTGACGCCTCTTCCCTGACAGGCGAATCGGAGCCCGTCGATGCGACCGTCGGCACCGAGCTGCTCAGCGGCATGATGAACAATGACAACACCGTATATCTGAAAACCACCAAAGCATATGCCGACAGCGCGGCGACGCGCATCGTCAAGCTGGTCGAGGAAAGCTCCAAGAATAAAGGCAACCATGAGAAGCTGATCAGCCGTTTCGCGGCAGTCTATACCCCCGTGATGATCGGGCTGGCGCTTGTTATCGCGATCATCCCCTCGCTGTTCACCGGCAACTGGGCAGAGTGGATCCACAAAGCGCTCGTCTGTCTTGTCGCGTCCTGCCCTTGCTCGATCGTGATCTCCGTCCCTCTCTCCTATTACGCCGGTATCGGCGCGGCAAGCAAGGCGGGTGTGCTGATCAAGGGCGGCAGATTTGTGGAGGCGATCGCCAACACCAAAGCATTTGCCTTTGATAAAACCGGCACGATCACCGATAATCAAATTTCTATAAAAGAAATATCACCCGTTGGCTCTTATACTGCTACCGAGATCGCGGCATTGGCTGCGGCGGCAGAAGCCCATTCTGCTCACCCTGTGGCAAACGCCTTGCGCTCCTATTGCAAAGAGCATAATATTTCTGTTGAAGAATTAAAAGAGCATCGAGAGATCAGCTCCCACGGCGTGACCGCTCAGCGCGGCAGTGATACGATCACCGTCTGCAAGCGTGAGGGAAAGCCCGGTATCTCGGTACAGCTCAATGACAGCGAGATCGGTGTCATCACGCTCAGCGAACATATCCGCAGTGAAGCGCCCGACGCGCTCAAGGAGCTCAAAGCGCTCAGTATCCAAAAGACCGTCATGCTCTCGGGCGACAAGCAGGAATCCTGCCGAAATGTCGCGCAGGGTTTAGCGCTTGACGAAGTGCACGGCGAGCTTCTGCCCGAGGATAAGGTCAAGACTGTCGAGAAGCTGATCGATGAATGCGGCTCCTGCGCCTTTGTCGGCGACGGCATCAACGACGCACCCGTCCTCAGCCGCGCCACCTGCGGCATTGCGATGGGTCTGGGCTCCGACGCGGCGATCGAATCCGCCGATATGGTGCTCAGCTCCGAGAGCCTCAGTTCTCTCCCCCGCGCTGTACGGATCGCGCGCAGGACGCTGTCCACCGTTAAGGCAAACATCACCTTTTCGCTGATCGTCAAGGCGCTGATCATCATCCTGGCGATCATGAACATCGCGCCGCTGTGGCTGGCGGTATTCTCCGACACCGGCGTGTGCCTGCTCTGTATTTTGAACGCAGTACGCCTGATCAGAAGCAAAAACAAATGATTATTGACATTCCTACCCTTTTGCGTTACGATTAAGGGTAGGAATGTCATTTATATTATTATGCGATCCGCATCTATTGAGCGGGTTCGCCGCAAAGGATTTCACATATGAAACAAACGCAAAACACCACACAGGCTTCCGCTCAGAAAGCCCTGCCGAAATACGCCGTCAAGCATTCGCTTGTCAACTACTATCTGGCGCTTATGTTCAGCTTCTTTCCGCTCTTTTTGACGGAGCAATATGCGCATGCGCGGCTGGACAAATACTACTTTTATCTGATCGCGACCGGCATCTTTATTATCTCTACCGGACTATGCATGTATTTCAGTTATATGGATGAGATTCGCGCCGATCATAAGGCGGCGCTTCTCACACCTCTGTCGGTGACCGATATTTGCATGCTGTGTTTCCTCGGATTTGCGATCCTCTCCACCTTGATGACGGAACATCCCGGAGAGGCACTGCTCGGGCCGAATCCCTTTGTGTCAGGCGTGATCCACAGCCGCAATAACGGTTTATTGTTGCTATTCCTATACACGATGATGTATTTCATCATCACACGAAACTATGTCAAGAAGGACTATGTCTTTATCATCTTTTTGGTGACGTCCTCGATCATCGCCCTTTTGACGGTGCTCAACTTCTTCTATATCGATCCGCTTCATATGCTCGACGGTTATGACGAGGCAACTATCGCCGACTTCGGCTCCACGCTGGGCAACAAAAACATCATCGCGGCATTCATGTGTATCTTCCTGCCCGCCGCAGTCATGTTCTTTGTGATCTCTGAGAATAAGGTTCTCCGCATCGTCGCAGGGGTATCGATCCTGTTCGCATATACCGGACTGCTCTGTGCGGACTCCACCTCCGATATCCTTGGTTTGATCGTTATCCTGCCCGTGATGGCGATCTTCTGCGCACGCAGCTTCACCTATCTTAAGCGCTATCTGCTGGCGCTGACGATCCTGTTTCTGTCCGGTAAGGTACTGTGGCTCTTTGCTCAGCTCATCGGTGATCATAACAAGGGCTTTGAGTTCCTGCAGCACTTTTTGATCTATGACAAGCTGATGTTTTTACCGATCGCGGTATGCTGTCTGCTGACCCTCTTGATGACGATCTTTGAGAAGAAGATCGAGGCGCATTACCCCGCCAAGGCAGTGACGATCACGTTCACTGTATTATTCCTTATCGGAATAATAACAGCGTTGGCAGCGTTCATCTATTTCAGCTTTATCGACCGCGAGACAGACATCGGTAACTTCAAAAAGCTGCTCCGATTTGACGACTACTGGGGCACACACCGCGGCTTTATGTGGCGCGTCAGCTTTGAAGAATTCGCCAAATTCAAACCGCTGCAGATCCTTTTCGGTACGGGTCCCGACACCGCTTATTATGTCATACAACCGCATTTCAGCGAGCTTTCGTCCCGCTTTGGCGACAGCTCCACCGACTGTGCCCACAACGAGTTCATCAACTATCTGCTTACTCAGGGTGTTCTGGGACTTTCGGCATATCTCGGCGTCATGGGTTCGGTGATCGTCCGTGCGATCAAAACCGCCAAGACAAATCCAACTTCTCTGATTTTTATCTGTCCGGTGATCTGCTACCTCGCACAATCTGTTGTTAATTTGTACAATCCGATCGTCACCCCGTTCCTGTTCATTTTCCTCTCCCTCGCGGAAGCAACGAATCGAAACACAGCATATCCAATCACCGACGAAACATAATCAACAATATAACAGCGCTCATGACTGCTTATAAAGAGTCGTGAGCGCTTTTTCTTTACTGTTGTCTTTCGGTTGAGATTGCCACAGCCCCGACACGCGTGGACGCGGGCGTCAAGGGTTTCGCAATGACATTTTCATAAAACGCGTCAGCGTTTCCCAAAATTCCTAATTCCTCATTCCTCATTCCTAATTCAAAACTATTTCTTCTTCATTGCGTCTTTCAGGCTCTTGACCGTGCCGTCGGGATAGGTGACGTCCACATTATCGAGCCGCTGTTTCATCTGTGCGCGAAACCCCTTGAGATAGATCGCGTACAGCTCCTTTTGACGCTTTTGTTCCGCATCGGTGAGCCCTTCTTCCTTTTTCTTCTTTGCGAGCGCATTGATCTGTGCGATCAGTTCCTGCATTTCCATATCTCTTTTCCTTTCCGTCTGTTACTTCTGACTGTCTAAGTAATTCTGCAAAATGATGGAGGCCGCTACGGCGTCCACCTTCTGCTTGCGTTTTTTGCCGTACACATTGCCGGCGCTTAAGTAATTATGCGCGGTGATGGTCGTGCCGCGTTCATCCTGCATATGGTGGGGTACGCCGCTGACTTGTGTGAGCTTCTCTGCGATTTCTCGGGCACGCTGAGCGCTCTCTCCCTCAGTGCCGTCCATGTTGCGCGGCAATCCGACGACAATGATCTCTGCCTTGGTTTCCTTCACCTTTTCGGCGATCTTTTGTATCAATTTTTCATCGTTATACTCGGTGATCACACACAGCGACGATGCTAAAAAGCCGTTCTTGTCCGACACGGCAAGCCCCGTGCGTGCATGGCCGAGATCTACGGATAATGCTATCATATACCCTCCTGATGTGGTTGAGATTATCACAGGATAGATCCCTCATAATGACGATTGATGTGATTGAGATTATCACAGGATAGATCCCTCATAATGACGATTGATGCAGTCCGGATCGCCACGTCGGCGATCCTATTGCCTCCTCGTAATGACGCTTAATAGTAGTGCAGTTCTACCGCGATGATACGGCTTCTCTCATGCGTAAAATAACTGATATTGGATTCATCGATACTGTAATTACTCAGCGAGTTATTCACCGCCTTGATACATGAGAAAAAATGCTGCGGATAGTCGATGAACAGATCATTGACCACCGTCGGGTAATCCAACCCGTCCTCTACATAAAAAACAAAAGTATCCTCCTGCTTTTCGGCAGCCGCAAGCATACCGCTTTTGACATCGGCAGCCTCATAATCCTTCAAATGAGGCGTTTTCTGCTTGTAATAATTCAATTCGTCGGCGGTACAATCGGGAACAAAGATATTCATCACGCTGGCAGAATATTCTCCCGACACACCGTTGATCTCATCCTCGCTGAGTTCCGAAAACAACGGCGAAATATTATGATCGTTCAACAAATAGCTTTCGTTCACGTTGCAATAGAGATGGCGCGCGTACGATTCTTCCTGATCGTCCCATGTAGGGTCAACATAGTACCAATCTTCATCCAGCTTGACGGCGTTCCAGATATGCATCTGCCCCTGACTTCTGCCGATCACACCGACACAATCGAGCCCCAACCCGTTGGCAAGCATTTGAAAAGCTCTGACGTAGCCTTCACAGACCGACGTCTTATTGACCAGCGCACCGTATGCGGTATAGGTTTCGGGATTGTTGTTATCCAGATTGATGGTGTCGATATCCTTATCATAGTCAACATAATCGATCAAAAAATCATGAATCATCAACTCGCGCTCAAACGCGGATAATCCATCGGGAACGGTGGCATAAAAGCTATTGGCGACGGAACGCATCGCATTGACGCGTGTGCGAACCTCTGTGGGAGAAAAGTTTGAATAGATCCTGATCGTCGTTGTGTCCTCATCGCTGTAATATCCGATCGTACCGGTCAGCCAAAAGATCTCGGGATGATCGTCACTCAATGCCTTAGAGGCGGTTCGTACATCCGCCTCACTCAGCGAGTATCCGTCCAGCTCGATGAGAGGCATAGGGTAGCGCTCCATCTCTTCTGTTTTATCCGACGAGATCTCATAACAATTCTCAAGTATCTTGGTGTAAAGCAGTTTTTCTCCCTCTTTCGGGAGCGCGTTATATGAGTAGCTTGAGGTAACAGGCTCGTACCCTTCGCTGTAGGTCAACCGATCGGGCTTGACCTCATGATACGGCACTACGGTTTCGTCTGTTTCGGTAGGCGTTGCGCCCATCGACAGTATTTTTGAAAGACTGCAGGAACAGAAACACCCCGTCAATATAACAGAAAGAAGTATTGCAAAAAATCGTTTCATCGATCTCAAATAATCGTCACCTCATCATGATTCTGTAACCGAACAGCAAAGATCATCGGTACGGCATTTCAAATACGATCAGATCTCTGTCTTCATAATGATAATACACTGCGTCGGCTTGGGCGTCGAGCGGCGCATTCGCCAAAGCGGTATTCGCCTTTTCCAACGCCTGATAATACGGCTGATCGCCGTCAAACAGCGCCTGTGTCAACGTCTGTGGTGTAAGGGTGTCGGAATCCACATTGACCATCAGCGCCGAAGATTTCTTTTGCGCTGCCTGTACAAAGCCTTTGCTGAGCGCATCCACATCGGGGGAAGACAGTCGGATCCCTTCATGCAGATAGTAACAATAATCGGTCGCGGTACAGGACGGAGGCAAAAAGTTGTTGATATAGCACTCTAACCGCTCATACTCGGTATCGGTGATCTGCTCATAGGTTTTATCCAGCGTATGATCCTGCTCCATCACCTTCTGTGTGACATTGAGATAGGTAAAGACATCCCTGAGCTCTTCCTCCTCATCCGTATCGTCCCATGTCACATCCGCCATATACCATTCATCGTCCAGTACAACAGCATTCCACAGATGGAGACTGTCGGTCACACCGGCGTCTTCCTCCTCGATCTCGACAGTGCCGCAAATACAGACGGTATCGATTCCGAGCTCCGAGCACAGATAATCGAATCCGTATGCGTAACCCTCACATACCGCCTGATGATCCACCATCACGCCGTAGAGATTGAACAGCGACGGATGCTCAACCTCATACTGTTCGTTATTGATGATATTGTCATCATATACACAATGATCGATAATATACTTATAAACATAAACCTCACGCTCATACTCGGACAGCTCCTTCGGCATCTCGCGATAGAACGATGCCAGCGCGGAATCAAGCTCTTTCATCATCCCCACGACCTGATCGGCGGTATACAGGGAACGCAGGATCAGTGAAGTAGTACCGGAAGCGGTGTCGGTCTTCAAGTCAAAGAGATAATCCATCCAGAAGATCTCGGGATGATCGTCTAGCACCGCAATGATCGCCGCCTCCGCTTCCTTGCCGGTATAGTCCGTACCGCTGAGGATCACAGGCCGCATCCGATAGGTTGATTTATTCTCTACCTTTTCGTCCGAAAAGCAATAACAAGCATCGATGACCTTTTCATAGATCGTCCTTTGACTGTCCTTTTTCAGCGTCTGATAGGAATGTGCGACGTGCTTTGACTGATACCCCTCAGGGTGAGTGAACGCGATACGATTGACGATATGAAAACCGTATGCGTCATCATGCGACCCGATATCGACGTCCTCACCCGAGAGCGGCATATCGGAATACTGCGTCAACCGCGCAGCAGTATCCTTTGTTGATTGCGGCGTTTGGGTACAGGAGCTGAATGTCAACAAAGTGAGCAAGAGGATCGCAACCGACAATCCCCTTTTGACCCACATCAAAACGCCCTCTGATCGATCGGCAGGGTCGCCACGGCATTGAGGTCGCTCTGTGCGATATTGCCATCCAAATACTCATAGTAGCTCTGGGAGCCGACCATCGCGCCGTTATCGCCGCAAAGCGATTTTTCGGGCATATAGAGAGTGTATTTACCTTTGCATAAGCGCTCCAGCTCCCGACGAAGCAATGAATTCGCCGAAACGCCGCCTGCCGTCACGAGGGTCGTATAACCCAGATCCTCGGCGGCTCTGAGAAAATTGTCCGTCAGACATCCGACCACCGCCTTGCGATAGGAGGCGCAAACATCGGCGACAGGGATCTCCTCCCCTTTTTGCTGTTTGTTATGGATCAGGTTGATGACGGCGGTCTTGAGTCCCGAGAAGGAAAAATCATAGGGAGCGCCGTCTACATGCGGATGCGGCATCGGGAACGCGGCGTCATCACCGTTTTCGGCGATCTTGTCGAGCTCCACGCCGCCGGGATACGGGATCCCCATTGCGCGTGCCGCTTTATCAAATGCCTCGCCTGCCGCGTCATCACGGGTTCTGCCGATCACGCGCATATCGGTGTAGCTGAGCACCTCGACGATATGGCTGTGACCGCCCGATACGACCAAGCATAAAAACGGCGGTTTTAATTCTTTATGTGAAATATAATTCGCCGCGATATGGGAGCGCAGGTGGTGGGTCGGGATCAGCGGTTTGCCTGTTGCCAAGGACAGACCCTTCGCGAAATTCACGCCCACTAACAGCGCGCCGATCAATCCGGGCGCGTAAGTGACGGCGATCGCGTCGATCTCCTCGAGCGTGCAATCCGCTGCTTTGATCGCTTCATCCACCACGCCGACGATCGCCTCCGCATGCCGTCTGGACGCGATCTCGGGGACAACGCCGCCGTATAGCTTGTGCTCCTCCACCTGAGAAGCGACAATATTGGAGAGAACGGTTCTGCCGTCCTCCACCACAGCCGCGGCGGTCTCGTCACAGCTGCTTTCTATGGCTAATATCTTCATATACATTTACCTTTCGGGATTCACAAAAGTCTTCCCCTCGGGGGGAAGGTGGGCTTTTCGGCTCATAGGAGCCGAAAAGGTCGGATGAGGGGACAACCGATCCGCTTCATCAAAGATTCGGCGTATTACATACGCTGATTAACAAGTTCATGATCACTGCATCCTCTTTTGGATGGTCATAATATCCCTTACGCACGGCGATCTGCGTAAAGCCGAGGCTTTCATATAGCTTGACAGCGGGCGTATTGCTCTCCCGCACCTCTAAGAAAACCGTATGCAACCCATCGGCACTGTTGATCGCGGATGTGATCAGCCCGCGTGCGATCCCTCTCCTGCGACAGTCGGGATGCACGGCGACCTCTACGATACTGCCCTCATCCAACACCTGTTCAAAGGCGAGGAAGCCGCCGACCGTATCATCCTCTATTGCCACCGTACAGCGTGAATCGTTCTTATCAAGTTGAGATCGTAACGACTCCATCGACCACGCGCTCTCACCAAAGCAGACATCCAACAGTGATTTCACCTGCTCCAAGTGAACTGGCAGCATCTCCGTGATCATCATAAGGTGGTCATCAATACCTTGACCGCGCCGACGATATCGTCGCGGCACTGACGATAGGCGTTCAAATCGCCGCCGTAGGGGTCGACGATATCCATCCTCAGATCATAGATATCATCCACATTCGGCGCACGGTGTAGCACACGCACCAGATTGGCAGGAATGCCGATGGAGCGCAGGATATCCGCGTGCTCCTCACCGAGCGCAACAAAGAGCGAATATTCGTTCAAATCGATCCCGGGCAGAAAACGGGTGCGGTGTTGATTCAAATCGAGCCCGATCTCCGCAACCGCTTGGATCGCATTCGGAGAAGCGGGACGATCGCCCACAGCGGCAACGCCGGCGCTTTCGGCACGCCAGTCCAATCCTTTTTGTTCTGCAAGAGAATTAAAAATCACCTCTGCCATCGGACTACGGCAGGTGTTGCCGGTACATACAAATAATAGTTTTTTCATCATATTACTCCTACAAACCAATTTAGCCTCCCTTTGGTAAAGGGAGGTGTCACGACTTCTTGTCGTGACAGAGGGATTGCATTATTTGACCGAGCATCAGCGAGAAACTTTTTATTTGATGGGTCGTTTCACTCCGTTTTATTCAATCCCTCACCCGCTTACACGGGAGCTCCCTTTACCAAAGGGAGCCTTATCAGCCTTTCGCCTCATACCAGGTCTCGCCCATGGAGGCCTCGGCGGTAAGGGGAACGGTCAGCTTGACCGCATTCTCCATCTCTTCCTGCAAGAGCATGGCGACCTGCATACTCTCGAAGGCGGGTGCTTCGACGATCAACTCATCGTGCACCTGCAATATCAGGCGCGCCTCCAAGCCTTCTCGCTTCAAGCGTTCATCTACGCGCACCATCGCGATCTTGATGATATCGGCGGCGGTGCCTTGGATGGGCGCGTTACGGGCGACACGCTCGCCGAAGGAGCGAGTGTTGAAATTGGACGCCGCAAGCTCGGGCAGATAACGTCGTCTGCCCTCGAGGGTAGACACATAACCGTCCGCCTTTGCCTGCTCGATGGTTTTCTTCATATAGCTGTCGATCGCGGAAAACCGCGCCAGATAATTGTCGATATATTTCTGTGCCTCACGCACGGTAACGCCGATATCCTTTGACAGCGAGAACGCGCCGATACCGTAGACGATACCGAAGTTGACCGCCTTGGCACGTGAACGCATCAGCGGCGTGACCTGATCGATCGGCACGCCGAACACCTCGGACGCGGTGACGGTGTGGATGTCAATATTATCGGTGAACGCCTTGCGCATGGTAGCATCGCCCGCCATATGCGCGAGCACGCGCAGTTCGATCTGCGAGTAGTCCGCGTCGACCAGCACACAACCGTCCTTCGCCTTGAAGAAGCGGCGGAACTCCCGACCGCGTTCGGTACGCACAGGGATGTTCTGCAAGTTCGGCTCGGTAGAGCTGATACGCCCTGTTCGGGTCTCAGTCTGGTTAAAGGACGAATGGATACGTCCGTCATCGGCGACCTTGTCGATCAGCGAATCACAGTAGGTCGATTTAAGCTTGGCGACCGTGCGGTATTCCAGAATCTTCGCAATCACAGGGTGCAGGGGCAACAGGCTCTCGAGCACCTCGGCATTCGTCGAATAGCCGCTCTTCGTCTTTTTCTTCGGCGGCAGGTTCAGATCCTCAAACAGCGCCTTGGCGAGTTGCTTGGGCGAGTTGATGTTGAACTCGTAGCCCACATCCTCATAGATGGACGCCTGCAACTCATCCACCTCGACGCTGAGCTGTTCCCCATAACGGCGGATCGCCTCAACGTCGACCATAAAGCCGAGGTTCTCCATCCGCGCCAATACACGCGCAAGCGGTATCTCGATCTCATAGAGCAGATGATCGTTGGCGATCTCGTGGATATCATCGGCAAGGCGCTTGCACAATGCGGGGAGCGCGTGAATAAAGCCTAAGCCCTCTTCCCCGTCCTCTGTCGTCGCGACAGGGATGCTGTACTCGGCGCAGAGGCGTTCGGGCTCATAGCTCGACGACGAGGGGCTGAGCAGGTAGGCGGCAAGCGAGGTATCAAAGGCGATATTCACTTCGATCCCCTCGCGGTCACAATAAGCGAAGATCGGCTTGCTGTTGTCCGTATAGAGCTTATTACCGCTGCTCAGGATCTTTTTTATTTCTTCTGTAGAATTAACTTTGTATAATATTTCTTCTGTAGAAATATAAGTACGTTCAGGAATCATTAATGAGGCTCCCTTTCCTAAGGGAGCTGTCACCGAAGGTGACTGAGGGTTGCCAAAAGAAATTTGCACATACAACCCATTATTCTCTGAAAGAATTTTATCGATCGTGTCACTGTCGGCTTCCGCGACCTTGAACGTCCGCTGTTCGTCCTGCTCGACGGCCTTGTCCTCCGACAGCTCCAGGTCATACTTCTTGATCAACGAGAACAGCTCAAGCCGTGCCATCAAACGTGCGGCGGCGGCTTTATCACCCTCACCGACCAGATAATGGTCAAGCTCCGTATCGATCGGAGCGGTCAGGCAGATCTCGCCCAGCATACGGCTCATAAAGCAGTTATCCCTTGACTTCTCGAGCTTCGCCCTCATGCCGGGCTTGATATCCAGCTCATCGAGGTGCTCATAAATATAGTCGATGTCGCCGTACTTTTGGATCAGCTCGGTCGCGCCCTTCGGCCCGATCCCCGCAACGCCGGGGATATTATCGGAGCTATCCCCTTGGATCGCCTTGATCTCGATCAGCTTCTTCGGCTCCACACCGTATTCCTCTTTTACGACGTCGGGCGTATAGAGCATGGTGCCGTTGAGATTCTTCGATAAACGCACCGAAACGCTGTCGTTCACGAGCTGTAGGCTGTCGCGGTCACCCGTCGCAATGACGCAGGTGTTGCCCGTATCGGCACACGTTTTGGAGAGCGTGCCGAGGATATCATCCGCCTCGTACCCCTCACAGGTGACGAGCTGATAGCCCAGATCGGTCAAGAGCTCCTTGAGCGGCGCCATCTGCATATGCAGTTCCTCAGGCATACCCTTGCGATTTGCTTTATACAGATCATACGCCTTATGGCGGAAGGTCTTTGCCTTCAGGTCAAAAGCGATCGCCACCGCGTCGGGCTTGACGTCCGACTTCATACGCTCAAACATGGTCAAAAAGCCATAGATCGCGTTCGTGAACTGACCGTCCTTGGTGGTCAGTGGTTTGATGCCGTAGAACGCGCGGTTCAATATACTGTTTCCATCTACTACTAATAGTTTCATATATTCACCATCATTTTGTAGGGCGGGGGTTTACTCCCGCCGAAACGCTTTACTTATTATTATTTATGAAATGATCTATTATCCTTTACTTCGAAAATGTCACCGATGGTGACACGGGAGGAGCAAGCCCCTCCCCTACAATTTATATACCACATTTCCCGTGATCCAGTTGGTTCGGTACAATCTGGGAACGCGCTTTGATACCGCGCAGAGCACCTCATAGCTGATGGTATTGCCCCAGCTCGCGATATCCTCCGCGGTCGGCTCGCCGTCCTTACCGTTGCCGAACACAACGACCACGTTGCCGACCTCTGCCTCGGGGAAATCGGTGACGTCCAGCATAGTCTGATCCATGCAGATGCGTCCGATGATCGGGCAGTTCTTGCCGAACTTCTTGGTCTTGTCCCACACGAACATATACCCCTTCTCGGCATACGCGCGTATGTAGCCGTCGGCGTATCCAACCGGCACGGTAGCGATGCGCATATCATGCTCGGCGGTGAAGGTGCGGCCGTAGCTGACGGTCGTACCCGCCTTGACGGTCTTGACATGCGAGATCAGGGTCTTGAGCCGCATGGCGGGCTTGAGATCGAGTTGATTGCGCATACTGTCCGAGGGCGCATAGCCGTACAGCACAATACCTGCCCTGACCATATCGAGGCGCATGGACGGATAATCCATGATCGCGCCGGAGTTGGAGCAGTGACGGATGGCGAAGCGGATCCCCTGCTTATCCAGCTCGTCCACCGTGTGAATGAAGTTCTCATACTGCTTTGTCGTATACGCTTCACCGCGATCACCGTCATCAGCAACAGCAAAGTGGGTGAACACACCCTCGGGGATGATATGCGGCAGGCTGCACGCCTCTTTTATTTCTTTTATAGAATCATTATCCCTCGGAAACTCCTGACACATAAAGCCGATACGGCTCATGCCGGTATCGAGCTTGATGTGCGTTTTGACTTCCACGCTGAACTCTTCGCACCAATGCGACAGCTCCTTGGCGTAGTCAAGGCTGTACACTGCCTGCGAGATATTCTGTCGGCTCAGATCGCGACAGCGATTTGCGGGTGTATAGCCGAGGATGAGGATGGGCTCGGCGATCTCTGCCCTGCGCAGCTCCAGCGCCTCGTCCAGATTAGACACCGCCAGAAAATCGACCCCCAGCTCATGGTAGAGCTTGCAGATCTCCACAGCGCCGTGACCGTAGCCGTCCGCCTTGACGACGCAGCAGAGCTTGACGCCCTCGCCGATCGCGCTGCGGATCGCCTCATAGTTTTCACGGATCGAATTCATATTGATCTCCGCCCACAGTCGGCGGGTAAATATCAGATTGTCTTCCAAAACTGTCACTCCCTCAGAAGCATATATATAGTTATTATAATACAAATAAAGATTATTTACAATATATAGGAGAAATTTTGTGTCAGTGCGCGATGCACACAAGCGAAGAATAAGCAGTTGATCCATAGGGTGTGGGATATAGCGGAAGTGTTTCGAGTTGCCGCAAGCGTCATCCCCTACGAGAAACATTGCAGAGAATTTGTAGGGGAGCGGCTTGCTGCTCCCGCGGCAGGGCGTTGAAACACGAACCACGTCGGTTAAGGAAATGAACATTTCCGTAGAGATCGTGTTTGATGTAGGGTACGGCGGAAATCACGGTCTTGACAAGAAACAGACCCAAGTATAGAATAGAGTCTATACACGAAAGGTTGTGTAACGCTATGAGAAAATCCAACAATCAAACCAAGAGTAAGATCGTCTCGGCGGCATGGAAGCTGTTTTACGATCAGGGCTTTGACAACACCACCGTGGACGAGATCATACGCCTGTCGGGCACCTCAAAAGGCTCGTTCTATCACTACTTTGAGAGTAAGGACAGCCTGATCGGCTCCCTCGCCTATCTCTTTGACGAAAAATACGCGGAGCTCGAAAAACAGCTTGACGACAGCAAAAACGCCGTCGATAATATGCTCTTCCTCACGCGTGAGCTGTGCATGATGATCGAGAACAACATTGACATCGAGCTGCTCTCGCGCCTGTACGCGCAGCAGCTATCGAAACGCGGACAGAAGGAGCTGCTCGACCGAAATCGCCTGTATTACCGCCTGCTCAAAAAGCTGACCGTACAGGGACAGGAACGCGGTGAGATTACACAGCAAAAGTCCTCCGCGGAGATTGTGCGCCTGTACGCGATCGCCGAAAGAGCGCTGTTGTATGACTGGTGTCTGCACGGCGGCGAGTACTCCTTAGCGGAATACGCGGGCAGTGTGATGCCGCTGATGCTCAGCGCAATTCGCGCCTAAAAACTTTTTTTCGTCATTGATTTAGTCTGTTATTTAGTCTATTTATTTCTTCGCTAAATATCAGGCTTTTTCTATTGCTATGTTAATTAAGTATTCTATTTAGTCTATACATTATTCTATATTGATTTTCACATTTTAATGTGCTAAGATATATTGGTGTTGTAAGATACAACTGAACTTTTGCGGAAGATTCCGCTATCTATCGGGAGGAGCAGTCTCGTCATTTTCGGGAGCAATCAACCTCCTCCCCTACAAAAATGGAGGGAAAAGAATGTCAACAAACACCATTATCATCCTCGTCGCGTTTGTTGTGTACATGGGCATGATGATCCTCATCGGCGCCTTGAACAGCAAGCAGAGCAATAACGAGGACTACTTCCTCGGCGGCCGAGGACTTGGCTCATGGACGGCGGCGCTCTCGGCGCAGGCTTCCGATATGAGCGGCTGGCTGCTGATGGGTCTGCCGGGTGCGATCTATGTCGCCGGTACGGGCGAGGTATGGATCGCGATTGGTCTTTTGATCGGTACCATCCTCAACTGGTTCCTCGTCGCCCGCAGACTGCGCAAGTACACCATCGTCGCGAATAACTCGCTGACCATCCCGAGCTTCTTTGAGAACCGCTTCCACGACAAGAAGGGCGTGCTCAAGATCGTCTCGTCCATCATCGTCATCGTGTTCTTCGCGGTCTACACCGCTTCGGCGTTCGCTTCGGGCGCAAAGCTCTTCGCGAACGTATTCGGCTCAGGCGCCGACGACCACACCGCTTACATGATCGGTCTGGTCATCGCGGCTGTCGTCATCCTCGTCTACACCCTGCTCGGCGGCTTTAAGGCGGTATGCTACACCGACTTCATCCAAGGTCTTCTGATGCTGGTCGCGATCCTCGCTGTTCCGATCATTGCGTATATCGGTATCAGCGGCGATCTCCCCGGCGCGCTCGCTAACAAAGGCGTTGCCGATCCTCAGGGCTTCTTGAGCCTGATGAAGGACGGCGAAGGCAAGCCGATCACCTTTGTATCCATCATCTCCAACCTCGGTTGGGCGCTGGGCTACTTTGGTATGCCGCATATCCTCGTTCGCTTCATGGCGATCAAGAGCGATAAGGAAGTCAAAAAGAGCCGTATCATCGCGATCGTATGGGTCATCCTCTCTCTGGGCGCCGCATCCTTCCTCGGTCTGGTTGCCAGAGGCTTCCTCAATGAGGATCTTGTCGCTTCCGGCAAATCCGAGGTCGTCTTCATCAAGACGATCCAGCAAATCTTTGACGGCAACGTGATCCTTGTCTTTATCGGCGGCGTATTCCTGTGCGGTATCTTAGCCGCGATCATGAGTACCGCTGATAGTCAGCTCTTGGTCACCGCTTCCGCCGTATCCGAGGATATGTACAAGGGCGTCATCAAAAAGGACGCCTCCGAGAAGAGCGCGCTGAACGTCGGCAGGATCGCTGTCATCGTTGTCGCGGTCATCGCGTTTGTCATTGCGCTCGATCCCAACTCCTCTGTCATGGGTCTGGTATCCGACGCATGGGCAGGCTTCGGCGCTGCCTTTGGTCCGATCATCCTGCTCTCCCTGTTCTGGAAGCGCTTTAACCTTCCGGGCGCTGTGGCAGGTATGGTCACAGGCTTTGCGACCGTCGTTATCTGGGACTACATCCCCTTCGGCGGCGCGCTGCTCAAGGACATCACCGGTCTGTATTCTCTGGTACTCGGCTTTGCGCTGGCGCTGGTCGTCGCGGTCATCGTGACCCTGATCACTAAGAAGCCCTCCGCAGAGATCGAGGAAGAATTCGATAAGGTCAATACTGTCGAGATCTGAATCGGTTAACGGTTAACGGTCGATGGCGGACTCCGTCCGCACCTGATTGATAAATGCCATCAAGTGACAATCTCAACCGAATACAAACACCTATCCGCTCCCGTTCTCGGGGGCGGATTTTTTACTGCCGACACTTGTATTTATACAGATATTATGTATAATGAAGATACTAGATGATTAAGAACAGTGAGGAGGCTTCTGCATGAACGAAAATAACGATTATTTCTTACAAAAAAGAGCTGTTGAACAAGGTAAGATATCCTTCATTCTGGGCTTGTTCGGATTGTTGTTACACATCCCTGCGTTGTTTTTCCTCGAACGCTTCCTCTTGATCGAGATCGTTTCGTTGGGCTGCGGTGTCGCGGCTCTTGTATTGGGAATCATCTCTCGCAAAAAGCAAAAAGAGAATAACGGCTTTGCGTTAGCTGGTCTGATCCTCTCGATTCTCGCGATGCTGGGATGTGTGCTGACAAATCTCTATCTTTTTGCTATGCTTTCCGAAGTAGGAGACGTCATCTCCTCATACGCATCTAATCCGTGGTAGTTAATTACTTCTCTGCTGTCTATCCGCTCCCGTTTTCGGGGGCGGATTCTTATTTCGTACTAAGAGGTAAGAAATAAGGACTCGGAAAACGCAGATTTTAAGTTAGTTCTTATTTCTTATTCCTTAATTCTTATTTCAAATTAACCATGACACGAATTTTACCGATTGTTACAAGAATGAAACTGAACACAATATATTGTGGTGGGTGGTATACCGTTCACAAGAACTTGTTATAATTCTTTTTCGACAACATTTTTCAAAATCTTATCAAATTGCCCAAAGATTTATTTTTTTCTCGTATAAAATACCGATTGATTTCACGGCGGTAATCTGCTATATTTAGTCAGGATTTCGCCCTGACCGCGAGATATGGCGGCAGGCTTACTTTTCGTAACAAAAGTGTTACAAGAAACCAAAATCGAGAATGTGAAGGAGAAATTATGATCAAGAAAATCGTAAAGCGCGACGGACGCGCGGTAGAATTTGACAAGGAAAAGATCACCCAGGCGATCTACAAGGCGGCTCATGCCATCGGCGGCAACGACTATGACAGCGCCGAAGAGCTCGCCGGCAAGGTCATCGAATACTTAGAGGCGGAGGATAACGACAATCCCTCTGTCGAGCATGTACAGGATACCGTTGAGAAGATCCTGATCGAGAACGGTCACGCCAGAACCGCGAAGGAGTTCATCCTTTATCGTGCGGAGCGTACCAGAGTCCGCGAGATGAACACCAAGCTGATGAAGATCTATGAGGATCTGACCTTCAAATCAGCGAAGGATAACGACGTCAAGCGTGAGAACGCCAACATCGACGGCGATACCGCGATGGGCACTATGCTCAAGTACGGTTCCGAGGGCGCAAAGGAATTCTATCAAATGTATGTCCTCAACCCCAAGTTCGCCAAGGCGCACCGTGAGGGCGACATCCACATCCATGACCTCGACTTTTTGACCCTCACCACCACCTGCTGCCAGATCGACCTGTTGAAGCTCTTTAAGGACGGCTTCTCCACCGGTCACGGCTTCATCCGTGAGCCCAACGATATCTCCACCTACGGCGCACTCGCCTGCATCGCGATCCAGTCTAACCAGAACGACCAACACGGCGGTCAGTCTGTACCGAACTTCGATTACAGCATGGCGCCCGGCGTTACCAAGACCTATAACAAGCGTTATCGCGCGAACCTCGCCCGCGGCGCCGAGCTGCTCGCGGATGACGAGAACGCGAAAGAAAACATCGAGGCGATCTGCGCAGCCGCGGAAGCCGCTACCGGCGAGATCGCTAAGCTCGAATCTACCGCTGAATATGACGCCAAGGAGCTCGAGCTGCTGACCGAGAAATATGGCGACAAGATCGGCGGCAAGCTGCAGCGCTTTGCGAAGAAGCACGCACTGACCGAGACCGACCGCGCGACCTTCCAGGCGATGGAAGCGGTCGTCCACAACCTCAACACCATGCACTCCCGTGCAGGCGCACAGGTTCCCTTCTCCTCCATCAACTACGGCACCGATACCACCCCCGAGGGCAGAATGGTCATCAAGAACATCCTGCTCGCGACCGAAAAGGGTCTTGGCAACGGCGAGACCCCGATCTTCCCCGTGCACATCTTCAAGGTCAAGGAGGGCATCAACTACAACCCCGAGGATCCCAACTACGATCTCTTCAAGCTCTCGTTCCGCGTATCGGCGAAGCGTCTCTTCCCCAACTACGCCTTCATCGACGCGCCCTTCAACCTCGCTTACTACAAGCCCGGTCATCCCGAGACCGAGATCGCGTACATGGGTTGCCGTACCCGCGTCATCGGCAACCGCCACGATCCTTCCCGCGAGATCACCTACGGCAGAGGCAATTTGAGCTTTACCTCCATCAACCTGCCCCGTCTTGCGATCCTTTCCAACAAAAACATCGACTTCTTCTTTGATCAGCTTGACCGTATGCTCGATCTGTGCATTGACCAGCTCCTCGAGCGTTTTGAGATCCAGTGCCAGAAGCACGTCCGCAACTATCCGTTCCTGATGGGTCAGGGTGTATGGATCGACTCCGACAAGCTCTCGATCGACGACGAAGTACGCGAGGTCTTAAAGCACGGTACCCTCTCCATCGGCTTCATCGGCTTGGCAGAGGCGCTGGTAGCGCTGATCGGCAAGCACCACGGCGAGAGCGAAGAGGCACAGCGTCTGGGCTTGGAGATCGTCTCCTTCATGCGCAAGAAGCTCGATAAGCAGAGCGAAAAGACAGGGCTCAACTTCACCTGCCTCGCTACCCCCGCAGAGGGTCTGTCCGGCAGATTCGTCCGCATCGATAAGGAGCGCTTCGGCTCCATCAAGGGCGTGACCGACCGCGAATACTACACCAACTCCTTCCATATTCCCGTATATTACCCGATCAACGCTTTCGATAAGATCAAGCTCGAGGCGCCGTATCACGCGCTCACTAACGCGGGTCACATCTCCTACATCGAGCTCGACGGCGATCCCACCGAGAACCTCGAGGCATTCGAGCAGGTTGTCCGCTGCATGAAGGAAGAGGGCATCGGCTACGGCTCGATCAACCATCCTGTCGACCGCGATCCCGTCTGCGGCTACACCGGTATCATCGGCGACTATTGCCCGCAATGCGGCAGAAAGATCGTCAAGAACGGTATGCAGGTTGAGCGTATCCGCCGTATCACCGGCTATCTTGTCGGCACCCTCGACCGCTTCAATAACGCCAAAAAGGCAGAGGTCAAGGACAGAGTCAAGCACAGCGTGATCGCCGCAGATGACTGCGGGTGTGATCAAGAGGCGGTTTGATTGAGTAACACATAATCTTTTACAGGGGAGCCGTTGCCGCTCCCCTGTTTTTCCGAGTTGACAGCGTTCATTGCGGAACAAATGCTGCTTTTCCGTAGGGTACGGCATTTATGACGTACCACAGGATAACGGGCGCTTCTTTGATCGGGAACACAGATATAAAACAATGTTGCTGCTATTCGGTACGTCGCAAGCGCCGTACCCTACATGGCACGCACCAAAGGAGCCAATCATGTCCGAACAAAAAACACCCCTACGCCTTGCCGGCGTTGTCAGAGAAAGCATTGTAGACGGTCCCGGTATCCGCATGACGGTCTTTGTGCAGGGTTGTCCGCACCACTGCAAGGGCTGTCACAATCAGCATACATGGGACTTTGAGGGCGGTTACCAAAGCTCGGTCGAGCGTGTACTTGAAGAAGCCGCCAAAGATCCCCTGCTCAAGGGCGTGACCCTGTCGGGCGGCGAACCCTTCTGTCAGGCGGAAGCTCTCACCGTACTCGCAAAAAGAGCGCATGAGATGGGGCTGAACGTCTTTTGCTACAGCGGCTTTACCTTTGAAAAGCTGATGGCGGATTTTGACACTCACCCCGAGTACAAGGCGCTGCTCGAGCAGTGCGACTGGCTGGTGGACGGTCCCTTTGTCGAGGAAGAAATGAGCCTGATGCTCCACTTCCGCGGCAGCCGCAACCAGCGCATCTTAGACGTCCCGAAATCCCTCAAAGAGGGCAAGGCGGTGCTGTCCGAGTACCATTAACGGTGCTACTGCGTTATCATAACAGAATAGAAACCTGTAAAGAGCGTCGGGATGCCGGCGCTTTTTTATTGAAGAATGAGGAATGAGAAATTGAGGGAAACACTTCGTGTTTTGAATTTATATAACGAAGGCACGAGCAGATAGTTCCAGTAATAAATACAAATGGGTGTGGGCAACGCCCACCATTAACTCCTCACTCCTCACTCCTAGCTCCTAACTCCTAACTCCTAACTCTCAACTTTCAACTTTCCACTGTCAACTGTCATCCTCTTCCTTTCGTTGTTTTCCACAACTTCTCGTGCTTCTTTTTGCTAACTTTGTCCTGTTGTCATCCCGCTGATTTTATGATAAAATGTATGTGTATGTAGAATTGAGTTTTATAATTCTTATACGGAATTTTAATCAAAAATCGACACATCTTGAAAGGATGGAAAACCATGGTAGTAAAGGATATTATTGACATCTTAGATGGCGAGATCATCTGTGAGGGCAACCTCGACGCCGAAATCAAAACTGCCTGCGGCTCCGATATGATGAGCGACGTGCTGGCATTCGTCAAGGATCAGAGCGTTCTGCTGACCGGTCTGGTCAACCCGCAGGTCGTGCGCACCGCCGAGATGATGGACATGGCGTGCATCGTCTTTGTCCGCGGCAAGATGCCCGATCAGGGGATCATCGACCTCGCCGAGCAGCGCGATATCACCCTCATCAAGACCCGCTACAGAATGTTTACCGCCTGCGGCAAGCTCTATGAGGGCGGACTTTCCGGAGGTACCGCGGTATGAGTAACATCCATCTTCATTATGAGGTCAGCGGAGAGGACTTCACCCGCGCGGGTGAGGCGTCCGGCTCCGTTAAAAAGCGCCTCAAGGCGCTGGGCTACAACACCGACGCCATCCGCAGAGTCGCGATCGCGATGTACGAGGCAGAGATCAATATGGTCATCCACGCTGAGGGCGGCTTTGTTGACGTTGATATCTTCCCCGATCATGTAGAGGTACTGCTCTCCGATAAGGGACCCGGCATCCCCGACGTCGAAAAGGCGATGCAGGAGGGCTTTTCCACCGCGCCCGATAACGTCCGCAACCTCGGCTTCGGCGCCGGCATGGGTCTGCCCAATATCAAGAAATACACCGATGACATGAGGATCGAGACCGAGATCGGCAAAGGCACGGATCTCTATCTGACTGTCAAGGTTAAAGAAGCGTAGATTATTTAGTGAGGAGTTAGGAGTAAGGAATTAGGAGTTATGGGAAACACTTCGTGTTTTGATTCCTATGATGATATTAAGGCGTAACATTTTCAAATATCAATCAGGTGCGGACAGCGTCCGCCCTCAACTCCTCACTCCTAACTCCTCACTCCTAACTAACAGGTAAGCAATATGAACAACAAATATTTCCACTCTGTCGTGCTGGACGCGGATCTGTGCTGCGGCTGTACCAACTGTCTCAAGCGCTGTCCCACCGAAGCGATCCGCATCCGCGACGGCAAGGCGCATATCCTCTCCGAGAGGTGCATCGACTGCGGCGAGTGCATCCGCATCTGTCCGCATCATGCCAAACGCGCCCGTTCCAATGCAATTGAAGAAATCAAACCATATAAAGTCAAGATCGCCATCCCCGCGCCCGCGCTGTTCGGTCAGTTCAACAACCTCAACGATATCGACATCGTGTTGACAGGTCTGCGCGCGATGGGCTTTGACGTCATCTTTGAGGTCAGTCGAGCGGCGGAGCTTGTGAGCGAAGCGACACGTCAACTGATCCGCGACGACAAGCTCAAAAAGCCCATTATCAGCTCGGCATGTCCCGCGATCGTGCGCCTGATCAAGATCCGCTTTCCCGAGCTGTGCGGCAATGTCATGCCCCTGCTGGCGCCCATGGAGGTCGCCGCGAGGATGGCGCGCCGTGAGGTGATCGATATCACAGGGCTGAGTGACGACGACGTCGGCGTGTTCTTCATCACCCCCTGCCCTGCCAAGGTCACCGAGATCAATAATCCGAACGGCTGCGAGAAGAGCGCCGTCACCGGGGCGATCGCGATCTCGCAGATCTATCCCGAGCTCACCTCCAAGATGGAGAAGCTCAAGACTGTGGAGCCGATCGCGCAATCCGGCTTGATCGGCGTCGGCTGGGCGACCTCGGGCGGTGAAGCCGCCGCCATGCTGGGTGACAAATACTTGGCTGCCGACGGCATCGAGAACGTCATCCGCGTCCTCGAGGAGCTGGAGGATGAGCACATCCACGGCGTCGATTTCATCGAGCTGAACGCCTGCTCCGGCGGCTGTGTCGGCGGCGTGTTGGCTGTCGAGAATCCCTATGTCGCGCAAGCGCGTATCCAGAATCTGCGCAAATACCTGCCCGTCTCCCTCAACCACCTTGACCAGAAGGATCTTGGCGGGATGAAATGGGAGAACGAGCTGGAGTTCAACGCCGAGAGCTTCCGTCTTTCCGATGACATCATCGAGGCGATGGATATGATGGAGAAGATGGAGGAGATCTGCAAGAACCTTCCCGGACTGGACTGCGGCTCCTGCGGCGCTCCGACCTGCCGCGCACTGGCGGAGGATATCGTCAAGGGCAACGCCAAGGAGACCGACTGTATCCACAAGCTCAAAGCGAAGATCCAGTCCGTCTATGACCAGTTGGGTAACCTATGAACGATAACAAATTGACCCTGCGCGAGCAGGAATATCTCGACTGTGAGGTGCCGATGGTATCAAAAGGCTCCGCCGCGGCAAGAATCGCCACGGGGATCGTGACCTCGCTGGTACAGTCCGTGGTCACGCCCGGCGCAGGAAAGGCTGACCAAAAGCTCTTCCGCACCATCCGCGAGATCAAATATACCAAGTACAAACAGGCGGTGCTCCGCAAGCAGAACGGCACACCAGAAAAGAACGATGAAAAGCTCCTCAAAAAGCTTAACAAAAAGGATTTTGTTTTAGGCTCAGACAACTTCGACCATGATGAATACACCAGAAAGATCTATGAGGATTATATGAAGTCGCACGAAAAATAACCGTTCTCTGAAACACCATAAGCCTTCCCCTCGGGGGGAAGGTGGCTTGGCGCAAGCCAAGTCGGATGAGGGGCAAACATTTCCTCTCGTGCAAGGATTCAGCGGAATGCAGTATTATCCGTATAAAAACAACCATGAAAGACAAATTGACTACCTTTTCACAACAACTTCGAAAAAACATGACCAAAGAAGAAAAGCATCTTTGGTATGATTTTTTGAAACAACTCCCCATTACTGTCAACCGTCAAAAGGTAATCGGAAACTATATCGTTGATTTTTACATTGACTCAGTAAAAGTGATTATCGAATTAGATGGATCCCAGCATTATACCAAAGAGGGAGAAACAAAAGATATTGTCAGAGATTTTTATTTCAAGAGAATCGGAGTCAAGGTACTAAGATATACCAATCGACAAATTAATGAAAACTTTAATGAAGTCTGTACTGATATCTTGGCACAACTTGAAAATAGACAACACAAATAAACAGAGGAGCTATTCCCTTTGTCAAATCGATACAAAGGAAATGTCAGCCCCTCATCCGACCGATTTGCCGATAGGGCAAATCGCCCACCTTCCCCCCGAGGGGAAGGCTTTATACACCGAAAGGAATGACAACGATGACCGTAAAAGAATTGATCGATAAACTCAATCTAAAGATCCTCGTGGAGGATGACCTCGACCGCGCGGTGGAGGACTGCTATATCGGCGACCTGCTCAGCTGGGTCATGGGCAGAGCACCTGCCGACAGCGCATGGCTGACCGTCATGGGCAACATCAACAGCATCGCCGTAGCAACCTTGGCGGATGTGAGCTGTATCATCCTCGTGGAGAATGCCGCGCTCGACGATAACGCGCGTCAGAAAGCGGAGATGCACGGCGTGAACATCCTCACCACCGAGGAAAACGCCTATCAACTCGCTGTCAAAATCAGCCAATTGATCGAAGGATAATTCTTATGCAGAAATATTATTACGACCTGCACCTACATTCCTGTCTTTCTCCGTGCGGCGATATGGACATGACGCCCAACAACATCGTCAACATGGCAAAGCTCCTGGGGCTGGATGTGATCGCGCTGACCGACCACAATACCTCGCTCAACTGCGAGGCGGCGATCAAGGTCGGCGAGGAGATCGGCGTACTGGTCATCCCCGGCATGGAGCTGACCACCAGCGAGGATATCCACGCGGTATGCCTCTTCCCCACGCTTGAAAAGGCGCTCGCCTTCTCACAATATGTCGATGAGAACCGCATCCACATCAAAAACAAAGCGGAGATCTACGGACGACAGGTGCAGATGAATGAAAATGACGAGGAGATCGGCGAGATCGAAGATCTGCTCCTGCCCGGCTCCTTTATTGGCATGTACGACGCGTACCGCAAGGCGAAGGAGTTCGGCGGCATCTGCTACCCCGCGCACATCGACCGCGATTCGCTGTCGATCCTCGCCGTGCTGGGTGAGATCGACCCCGCGTGCGGGTTTTTCTCCGTTGAACTGGCAGACATCTCCAAGCTAGACGAGCTGAGAAAACAGCACCCGATCCTCGACACAATGAACATCATCACCTGCTCTGACGCGCATTACCTAGAGAACATGCGCGACGCCGCCAATACCTTGGAGCTGTCCGAATTAACGAGAGAAGCGGTAATTGAATATTTAGATACACAAAGATGACCGTCTTGCGAGAGCAGGGCGGTTTTTTAGTGAGGAGTTGAGGTGCTGTCCAAATCTGCGATTTGGCTAACAGCACCCATGCAAGGCTCTCCCAAGAAGCGGAGCGGACGAACAAGTCCGCGAACGCTGATTGGCAGAGAGCTACTGCGGAGGAGTGAGGAGTTAGGAGTTGAGAAAAAAGCCTTCCCCTCGGGGGGAAGGTGGCTCGGCGGATGCCGAGTCGGATGAGGGGCTGAGTTAACCGAAAGATCATCTTAACAAAGAGAGTAAGACATTTCTGTTATCCTCGGTAGACATTCAGCCTCACCGAATCCTGCATCTACAGGAAAGGTTGTCCCCTCATCCGTCTCCCGTTGGTCGACACCTTCTCCTCGCCGGAAGCGGCTCCCCCCTTGTCCTTCGGACATTCCCCCAACGGGGGCACCTCGCCGGAAGCGGCTCCCCCCTTGTCCTTCGGACATTCCCCCAACGGGGGCACCCCGAGGGGAAGGCTATAAAAATCCAAAACACGAAGTGTTTTCCACAACTCCTAACTCCTCACTCCTAACTCCTCACTCCTCACTATTCAAAGTTTTACCGCTTTAAAACTTGCAAAAGTTAAAGCGTTTTGCAGGATATAATTCTAAAATAGAATATTGCTTTCGTTACCTTAAGCGAATCGAATGACTGATAAAACCTGTCATAATTAGTTAGCTTTCGCTAACTAACGAAATCAGTAAAACCCTGCATTTTTTGCCGATATTTGCACGAAAAATTTACGTTAATTTATAGACAATCCGATTGAAATGTGATATGATGATAACGTAAGTATGTATAGGATTTTGCCGATGAACCATCGTGTTTTTTGCAAGAGCCTATGTGAATGATTCGCTACAATTCAACCCGACTTACAGAATTTGATCAAGGAGGAATTAAGATGCTTAAAAAAATCAGCAGCCTGCCGTTCCAGGGCACTCCGGAACAGGAAGCACAGCTGAAGGAAGTCATCGCAAAGCACAAGGATGATCCCGGCGCTGTCATGCCCGTATTGCAGGAGGCACAGGACATCTACGGCTATCTGCCGCTTGAGGTTCAGCAGATGATCGCGGAGGGTCTGAACGTACCCGTAGACGAGGTGTACGGCGTTGCGACCTTCTACAGCCAGTTCGCGCTCTCCCCCAAGGGTAAGTACAACATCAGCGTATGCCTGGGTACCGCTTGCTACGTCAAGGGCTCCGGCGATGTTCTCAACAGACTTTCTTCCGAGCTCGGCATCGAGGCTGAGGAATGCACCATGGACGGTAAGTTCTCGCTGACAGCCTGCCGCTGCATCGGCGCGTGCGGTCTGGCTCCCGTCATGACGGTCAACGACGATGTATACGGTCGTCTGGTCGCCGATGATGTACCCTCGATTCTCGCAAAGTATAAGGAAGCGTAATGAGAGAGCTATCCCTGAACGTCATGGATGTGGCGCAGAACTCGGTGCGAGCCGAGGCGAGCGTCGTACGCATCACCGTAACCGAGAGCGACAAGGATGATCGGCTCACGATCGAGATCGCCGACAACGGCTGCGGCATGACACAGGAACAGGTACAACAGGTCATCGACCCGTTCTTTACCACGCGTACCACACGCAAGGTCGGGCTGGGAGTTCCGCTGTTCAAGCTCAGCGCTGAACAGACCGGCGGCAGCTTTGACATACAGAGTGAAAAAGGCAAGGGTACTACCACCACTGCCTCGTATGTCAAGTCGCATGTAGATATGACCCCCTTGGGAGATATCAACTCCACCGTCAAGATCCTGATCCAATGCAATCCGGATATCGACTTTGTCTACACCTGCACCACGGACAACGGCAGCTTCACCCTCGACACAAGGGAGCTGCGCGAGGTGCTGGGCGACGTCAGTCTGGACACGCCCGACGTGCTGGAATGGATCGCGGATTATTTAGAAGAAAACACGAAAAGCATATATGGAGGTGCGTAAAAATGAAATCTTTAGCTGAGTTGAAGGCGATCAGAGATAAGGCACAGGCGGAGATGCGGCTGCGTCAGGAGAACCCCAACGCCGCTCGCGTACTGGTCGGCATGGCTACCTGCGGTATCGCGGCAGGCGCCAGACCCGTTCTCAACGCCTTTGTAGAAGAGATCGCGAAGCGCGGTCTCAAGGACGTCACCGTCACACAGACAGGCTGCATCGGCATCTGTCAGTATGAGCCGGTCGTCGAGGTCGAGATCCCGGGTGAGGAAAAGGTCACCTACGTCAAGATGACCCCCGAAAAGGCCGTCAAGGTCGTCAACGACCATCTTGTCAATCACAACGTCGTTACCGAATACACCATCGGCACTGCCACAAGATAAGGAGGACTAAATGTATCGTTCTAATGTACTTGTTTGCGGCGGTACCGGCTGTACCTCGTCAAACAGCTTACAAATTGCCGAGAAGCTCAAGGAAGAGCTGATCAAGAAAGGCCTTGAGAAGGAAGTCAACGTCATCACCACCGGCTGCTTCGGTCTGTGCGCGTTGGGTCCGATCATGGTCGTCTATCCCGAGGGTTCCTTCTACTCCATGGTCAAGGTCGAGGATATCCCCGAGATCGTTGAGGAGCATCTCAACAAGGGTCGTATCGTCACCCGTCTTCTGTATCAGGAGACCGTCGAGAACGACTCCATCAAATCCCTGAATAAAACCGCTTTCTATGAGAAGCAGAAGCGTGTCGCGCTGCGCAACTGCGGCGTTATCGATCCCGAGAAGATCGACGACTACATCGCGCAGGACGGCTATGCCGCTCTGGGTAAGGTTCTCACCGAGATGACCCCCGAAGAGGTCATCCAGACCATGCTCGACTCCGGTCTGAGAGGTCGCGGCGGTGCGGGCTTCCCCACCGGCCTCAAATGGAAATTTGCGCGCGGCAACGATGCGGATCAGAAGTACGTTTGCTGTAACGCCGACGAAGGCGACCCCGGCGCGTTCATGGATCGTTCCGTCCTTGAGGGCGACCCCCACGTCGTTCTCGAAGCAATGGCGATCGCAGGCTATGCCATCGGCGCTTCTCAGGGTTACATCTACGTTCGTGCGGAGTATCCGATCGCTGTTAAGCGCTTACAGATCGCGATCGATCAGGCGCATGAATACGGTTTGCTGGGCGAAGATATCTTCGGCACCGGCTTCAACTTCGACATCAAGATCCGTCTGGGCGCAGGCGCGTTCGTCTGCGGCGAAGAGACCGCTCTGATGACCTCTATCGAGGGCAAGCGCGGTGAGCCGAGACCCCGTCCTCCGTTCCCGGCAGTCAAGGGTCTGTATCAGAAGCCCACTACCCTCAACAATGTTGAGACCTACGCGAACATCCCGCAGATCATCCTCAAAGGCGCGGATTGGTTCGCGTCCATGGGTACCGAAAAATCCAAGGGTACCAAGGTGTTCGCTTTAGGCGGCAAGATCAACCACACCGGTCTGGTCGAGGTTCCGATGGGCACCACCCTCAGAACCATCATCGAAGAGATCGGCGGCGGCATCCCCGGCGGCAAGAAGTTCAAGGCAGCTCAGACGGGCGGTCCCTCCGGCGGCTGTATCCCCGCTCAGCACCTCGACATCGAGATCGACTATGACAACCTGCTCGCCATCGGCTCCATGATGGGCTCCGGCGGTCTGATCGTCATGGACGAGACCGACTGTATGGTCGATATCGCCAAGTTCTTCCTCGAATTCACCGTTGACGAGAGCTGCGGTAAGTGTACGCCCTGCCGTATCGGCACCAAGCGTCTCTTAGAAATGCTCGAGAAGATCACCAAGGGTCAGGGTACCCTTGAGATGCTCGACGAGATGGAAGCGCTGTGCAACTACATCAAGGCGAACTCCCTGTGCGGTCTGGGTCAGACGGCTCCCAACCCCGTTCTCTCTACCCTGCACTTCTTCCGTGATGAGTATGTCGCTCACGTTGTCGACAAGAAGTGTCCCGCAGGCGTTTGTAAGGATCTGCTCGAATACACCATCATCAAGGACAGCTGCATGGGCTGCTCGCTGTGCTCCCGTAAGTGCCCCGTCGGCGCGATCTCCGTTACCGACTACATCCCCGAGGGCAAGAAGAGACCCGCCTTTGAGATCGACCATAGTAAGTGTATCAAGTGCGGCGCTTGTATGGATTCTTGTAAGTTCAAGGCTATCATCAAGGGTTAAGGGAAAGGAGAACCAACATGGAAATGCTTAACATCAAAATCAACGGCAAGGATTATACCGTTGAAAAGAATACAACGATTCTTCAAGCGTGCCATCAGTTCGGTATCAAGATCCCGACCTTGTGCTACCTGAAGGATATCAATGAGATCGGCGCCTGCCGTATGTGTCTGTGTGAGGTCAAGGGTGCGCGTTCCTTAGTCGCAGCCTGCGTCTACCCCATCGACCGTGAGGGCACCGAGATCTTCACCAACACCCCGCAGATTCGTGAGAATCGCAAAACCACCCTCGAGCTGCTGCTCAGTAACCACGACAAAAAATGCCTGTCCTGCCCCCGCAGCGACAATTGCGAGCTCCAGCAGCTGTGTCTTGAGTATGGCGTTGATGAGACCAAATTCGCCGGCGCTGAGACACATTATGAAGAAGACCACTCCACCCTGCACCTTGTCCGCAACAACAACAAGTGCATCCTCTGCCGCCGCTGCGTAGCCGCTTGTAAGGAGCAGTTCGTCGGCGTTATCGGCGCGAACAACCGCGGCTTTGACACCGAGATCGGCTGTGCGTTCAACAAGAAGCTGGGCGACGTCAGCTGCGTCAGCTGCGGTCAGTGTACCGTTGTCTGCCCCACCGGCGCTTTGGTCGAGAACGACAATACCGCAGAGGTATTCAAGGCGTTGGCTGATCCGACCAAACATGTAGTTGTCCACACCGCTCCGTCCATCCGCGCGACCTTAGGCGAATGCTTCGGCATGCCGATCGGCACTCTTGTCACCGGCAAGATGGTCACCGCGCTGAAAATGCTCGGCTTTGACAAGGTATTCGACACCAACTTCGGCGCTGACCTGACCATCATGGAAGAAGGCACCGAGTTCATCCAGAGAGTGAAGGAAGGCGGCACCCTGCCGATGATCACCTCCTGCTCACCCGGCTGGGTCAAGTTCTGTGAGCATTATTATCCCGACCTTCTCCCCCATCTGTCCACCTGTAAGTCCCCGCAGCAGATGCAGGGCGCGATGATCAAGAGCTACTATGCCGAGAAGGCAGGCATCGACCCGCACGACATCGTCGTCGTATCCGTCATGCCCTGCGTGGCGAAGAAGTTCGAGATCACCCGTGACGATCAGGGTCGCGACGGTATGCAGGACAATGATATCTCCATCTCCACCAGAGAGCTGGCGAAGATGATCAAGACCGCGGGTATCCAGTTCACCGCGCTTGAGGACAGCGATTTTGATCCCGTTATGGCGATCGGCTCCGGCGCGGGCACCATCTTCGGCGCTACCGGCGGCGTTATGGAAGCGGCGCTGAGAACCGTTGCCGATGTTCTGACCGGCGAGGATCTCAAGCAGATCGATTACAACGAGGTTCGCGGTACCGACGGCATCAAGGAAGCTACCTACGAGGTTGCCGGCATGAACGTCAAGGTCGCTGTTGCCAGCGGCTTGAAAAACGCGGCTGTCATCCTCGACAAGATCAGAGCAGGTGAAGCCGACTACCAGTTTGTCGAGATCATGTGCTGCCCCGGCGGCTGTGTCAACGGCGGCGGTCAGCCCATCCAGCCCGGTCATGTACGCAACTTTGTCGACCTCAAGGCGCTCAGAGCGAAGGCGCTGTATCAGGACGACCTCGGTCTGCCGTACAGAAAGAGCCACGACAACCCCGAAATCAAGGCGATCTACGAGGAGTATCTCGGCGAGCCCGGCTCCCACAAGGCGCATGAGCTGCTGCACACCTCTTATGTCGCAAGAAAGAAGAATTTCGTCTGATAGAATTGTAGCGATTCGATAGATGACAGACAACGCCCGAGTATGATCTCGGGCGTTTTGTTCTGCTTATTTCTGTTTAAGAAAGCCTTCCCCTCGGGGGCGCGTGCGCCTTTTTTCGTGTCACTGTAATGTGCCGTTTAAGCCAAAAAGCCTTCCCCTCGGGGGGAAGGTGTCGACCAACGGGAGACGGATGAGGGGACAACCTCTCCTATTGATGCAGGTCTCTGTGAGGCTGTACGTCTACCGAGGATCGAGGAAAAGTCGTAAACTCTTTGTTAAGATGATCTCACGGACAAGTCAGCCCCTCATCCGATTCTGTTCGCAGGTGTGCTCACAGA
>OMWP01000041.1 GCA_900314795.1 uncultured Eubacteriales bacterium | reverse complement strand
GCAACCCTTTTGTCCGCTTTGCGGACATTTCCCCTAACAGGGGAATCTCCCACTGTCACTTCGTGACGTCTCCCCAACGGGGAGCACCCCTCCCCTACATACCACCCCGATCACTAATGATCGGAGGTTTGTTTATTATTCATTTTTCAATTTTCAGTCTTCAGTTTTCAGTTCATCTTGCAAATGTGATAGAACGAAAAGGTAGCGGTACGTCGGCAAGCGCCGTACCCTACGGAAGAATCGATTTGCTTCGCGGGTGAGTGACATATATCGGATAGGTCACGGGACGTCGAGGCGCCGTCCCCTACGGGTGGGATCTGCTTCGCGTTTCGAAGGCATGTATCGGAAAGGTTTTCGGGAGGAGCATTCCTCGGCGGAGACGCCTCCCCCACTGTCACTTCGTGACGTCTCCCCAACGGGGAGCACCCCTCCCCTACATAATAAGGATCCTCACGACGACAAGAATAAAGGCGGTACGACCGGGGTCGTACCGCCTATGTGTTGATTGGATTGGATCGGCAGGGAAAAACGAAAGATAAAAACGAATTACTTTTCTTCCGTCTTATCCTCTGTTTTTTCTTCTGCCTTTTCTTCGGCTTTTGCGTCTGCCTTTTTGTCCGCTTCTTCGATCGCATCGATATCCTCGTTGAGCTCGGAGAAGTCGAACTCGATCTCAGCGCCGCAGTAGGGGCAGTCGAGACCGCCTTCGATCAGCGCATCCTCATCGACGATGGTCGTCTTGTCACATGCGGGGCAGGTGACCTCATAGTATGCCTCGTCATCACTGAAATCGTCGGCATCCTTGTCGTAGGACGCATAACCGCAGTCGTCGCCGTAGAGTTCTTCTTCGACCTCGGCGAGATCCTCATCGATCTCATCGACCTGGTTGCAGACCTCATCAACGACCTCTTCCATCTCGGCTACGTCATACGCCATATCCTCGAGAAGGTCGATCATCGCTTTGATGACCTTGACCTCGTCGCGGTTTTCATCAAGCTTTAATCCGTCGGCAAGACCGCGGATATAAGCGATTCTCTCAGTCAGATTCATTGGTGTTCTCCTTGTTATCGGTTGAGATTGCCACGGCTCTTGCGAGCCTCGCAATGACAATTGGTACCTTACGCTCTGCCCAGATACTCGCCGGTGCGGGTATCGATCTGGATCATCTCGCCCTCTTCGATGAAGAGCGGAACCTTGATCTCAGCGCCGGTCTCGAGGGTAGCGGGCTTAGTCGCGTTGGTAGCAGTGTTGCCGGCAAAGCCGGGATCGGTCTGGGTGACCTTAAGCTCAACAAAGTTGGGCGGCTCTACGCCGAAGACGTTGCCCTTGTAGGACAGCACCTTACAGGTCATGTTCTCTTTGACGAACTTGAAGCTGTCGCCGAGGATAGAAGCGTTGATCGGGATCTGCTCCCATGTCTCGGTATCCATGAAGTAGTACAGATCGCCGTCGTTATAGCTGTACTCCATATCCTTTCTGTCAATGAAAGCGGTGGGGTACTTATCGTTGGGGTTGAAGGTCTTTTCAACAACCGCGCCGGTAATGACGTTGCGGATCTTGGTTCTGACAAAAGCGGCACCCTTACCGGGCTTTACATGCTGGAATTCGATGATGGAAACAACCTGTCCATCCATTTCAAAGGTTACGCCGTTTCTGAAATCGCCGGCAGAAATCATAATCATTTCCTCCTAAATATCATAGCATTACACGCTCACAGAGCGCCTTAACTTAATTATTATACAGGGAAAGTACGGAAAAAGTCAATACTTTCAAAGAATTATCTTGTAAATAGGTTGAGATTAGGCGCGCACGCCTTTTTCAACAACGGTTATATAACGGTAAGCTCCTTGGGGATCTTAGCAAGATCAACGGGGGTATCGCCCTGCACCAGCACCATGTCCTCGATACGGACGCCGAATTTCTCGGGCAGGTAGATGCCGGGTTCATCGGTGATGACCATGTTATCCCGCAGCACGGTGCGGTTGGTTTTGTAGACGGCGGGAGCTTCATGGATATCCAGTCCGACGCCGTGGCCGGTGCTGTGACCGAAGTATTCGCCGTAGCCGCAGCTCTCGATATGGTCGCGCGCGGCGATATCCACATCAGCGGCTGTGTTGCCGGCTTTGATCGCACGCAGTGCTTTGAGGTGTGCCTGCAAAACGGTCTCATAGATCATGCGCATCTCATCGGTGGCGCTGCCGACGGCAACGGTACGGGTCATATCGCTGTGATACCCCTCATACACCGCACCGATATCAAAGGTGAAGAAATCGCCCTTTTGGACGACGCGATCACCGGGCACGCCATGCGGCAGAGAGGTATTCTCCCCCGTCACACAGATCAGATCGAACGCGACGCGCTCGCCGCCGTAGAGCTTGATCAAATGCTCGAGCTCAATTGCGATCTTTCGCTCGGTCACGCCGGGCTTGAGGAGATTGAGCACCTCGGTGTAGGCGCGTTCGGTAATGCGCTGGGCGGTGATGATCTTCTCGATCTCTGACGGCGTCTTGCACATACGGATCCTGCTCAGCTCGGCAGACAATCCGTCGGTCAGTACTGCGGGGATGAACGCCTCCTCCAGCTCGTGACAGCGTGCGACCGTCATGCTCTCGTCCTCGATATAGACAGACCCTATCTTTTCCTCAAGAAAAAGGCGATTCAGATCATCGATCAACCGAGTAAAGCGCATGACGGTAAGCGGCGGCTCTACACAGCGGGTCGCCGCCTCATAATAGCGGAAATCAAGCAATAAAACAGATCTGTTTTTCGTTACAAGAACAGCTCCTGCCGACGACGAAAAGCCGCTGAGATAGCGACGGTTCACATCGCTCGTCACCAACGCGGCAGTCTTTTCATCGGGGAGGAATTCCTGTATTCTCTGAATCGCAGTCATCATTACATCAACTCCGAGGTAACGGAAGTGATATGGAAGCTATTATCATACAGAATAATGGTATGATAGCCGTCCTGAGTATAATGGTCGGTTCTCAGATATGCGCTCGATGAATCCGCCAGGAACGGGAAATAACAGGTAGGATCGGCTGTCTGGACCTTTGCCACATCATCGCCTTCCTTTAACGCATCGAACTTGCCGCGTGTCTCGGTGACGCGATACAAGCTATGCAGACGATCTGTCTTTTCCCAATTGCCCTTATCATCAAAACGGAGCACGAGCAACTTGGTGTTGCCGACATAACGGACGGAATAGCCGTCGTCTTCCTTTCTAAGGCATTGGATCTCATACTTCTCATGGAGCTTCTTTGCGTCGATGTCATCATCGAGCATGAATTGATAGATCTTCTCGAGCTCCGTATCCTTATAACCCTTCGTGCTGAGTTCAAACGCACTGCGGGTCGTATCCGACAACGGAACGGGGAAATTCGGCACATTGGACTTGCAGCCTGTCAAGCAGGCAGACAGCACCATCACTGCACACAGCAGAATGAGGACACTTTTGTTGAATAACTTTTGCATAGTAACACCTCTTGGTGAAAGTTCATCGAATCATTCTTGCGGCTGATATGATAAATCCTATCATCATCAGGGCGCGCATGATGTCGTTATAACAGTATTACAAAAAACGGACAGGATAACCTGTCCGTTCGTTTGTTGATTATCTGTACTTGCGCTTGCGAGCAGCCTCGGACTTCTTTTTACGCTTTACAGAAGGCTTCTCGTAAGCCTCTCTCTTACGAACCTCGGCGATGACGCCGGCGCGTGCGCACTGCTTCTTGAAGCGGCGCAGAGCACTCTCTAAGGATTCGTTTTCCTTGAGTCTTACTTCTGACATGTATTTCCCTCCCATCTGTTGAAAACACAGGGGTTATTCGCATAATGCTTCATAGATTATACAATAATGTGCCCGAAGTGTCAAGGGTAAAGCCTCAATTTGTAGAATTTTGCCAATATTTCGAGAGAAATTTTTACACATCGGAGAATTGATTTTTGAAAACCGGCGTGAGCCAAAGACGATAATGTCAATTATAATTCGCAAATAGAAATATGACGTTTTTAAATCATTTTTCTTGGTGTGTGAGCAGACCATTGAAGCCTGAATAATCGGTTGAGATTGCCGCGGGGCTGACACGCGTGTCGAGCCCCTCGCAATGACAATTTTGAAAAAAAGAGAGGGCGGTGTGCCCTCTCTATGTGATTTATTTCTGCGGTTTGACAACGATGTTGACCAGTCTGCCCTTGATGTAGATCTCCTTGACGATGGTCATGCCGTTGATCGCGTCGGCGACCTTCTGCTCCGCCTTTGCCTGTGCCAGCACATCCTCCTGCGCGGCGTCGGCAGCGATGTTGAGCTTTGCCTTGATCTTGCCGTTGACCTGTGCGACGATCTCGATGGTGTCGTCCACGCATTTCTTTTCATCATACTCCGGCCACTGTGCCTCGGCGAGGATGCCGTCGCCCAAATGACACGCCTCCCAGACCTCCTCGGTCACATGGGGCGCGAACGGATTGAGCAGGATCGCGAAGATGGACAGCTCCTTCTTGTTGATCTTGCCGTTGGCATAGATAGTGTTGATCAGCGCCATCAAAGCGGCGATCGCGGTATTGAACTTGATATTCTCGATGTCGTTGCCGACCTTCTTGATGGTCTTGTGGAAGTCCTTCTCGAGCTCGGGACGGATCGCGTCGCCGTCGATCAGCATGTCTTGGAGGTTCCAGAAGCGCTCGATAAACTTGCGGCAGCCGCGCACGGAGTTTGTGCTCCAGGGAGCCGCCTTCTCGAAGTCGCCGATAAACATCTCATACATTCTGAGGGTGTCGGCGCCGTACTCGTTGACGATATCGTCGGGGTTGACGACGTTGCCGCGGGATTTAGACATCTTCTCGCCGTTGGCGCCGAGGATCATGCCGTGCGAGGTACGCTTGGCATACGGCTCCTTGGTGGGAACTACGCCGATATCATAGAGGAACTTGTGCCAGAAGCGGGAGTAGAGCAGGTGCAGGGTGGTGTGCTCCATGCCGCCGTTGTACCAGTCGACCTGGTGCCAGTAATCGAGGGCTTCTTTAGAGGCTAATGCCTCGTTGTTGTGCGGATCCATGTAGCGGAGATAGTACCATGATGAACCCGCCCACTGGGGCATGGTGTCGGTCTCGCGGTACGCCTTTTTGCCGCAGCACGGACAGGTGGTCTCGACCCACTCGGTCATGTTGGCGAGGGGGGATTCACCGGTATCGGTCGGCTCATAGCTCTCGACCATCGGGAGCTTGAGCGGTAACTCAGATTCGGGGATCGGCACGTAGCCGCACTTTTCACACTTGACGATCGGGATCGGCTCGCCCCAGTAGCGCTGACGGGAGAATACCCAGTCGCGCAGCTTGAAGTTGACCTTTTGATGGCCGATGCCCTTCTCGGTGAGGACCTCGATGATCTTCTTCTTTGCGTCCTCAACAGACAAACCGTCGAGGATCTCGGAATTGACCATGACGCCGGTCGCGCAGTCGGTGAACGCCTCTTTCTGGACGTCCTCGCCGCCCTTGACGACCTCGATGATGGGCAGATCGAATTTCTTTGCGAACTCCCAGTCACGGGTATCGTGAGCCGGTACCGCCATGATCGCGCCGGTACCGTAGGAGATCAGAACATAGTCGGAGATGAAGATCGGGATCTCTCTGCCGTTAACGGGATTGATCGCGGTCACGCCCTCGAGCTTGACGCCGGTCTTGTCCTTGTTCATCTCGGTGCGCTCAAAGTCGCTCTTCTTGGCGGACTCACGCTGATACGCCTTGATCTCGTCAAGGTTCTTGAGCTGATCCGCCCACTTCTCGATATAGGGGTGCTCGGGGGATACGACCATGTAGGTGGCGCCGTAGAGCGTATCGGGACGGGTGGTGTAGACCACGAGCTTATCGCCCGCGGTGGTGTCGAACTCGACCTCAGCGCCGTAGCTCCTGCCGATCCAGTTCTTCTGCTGGAGCTTGACGCGCTCGGGATAATCGACCAGATCGAGATCGTCGATCAGGCGGTCGGCGTACTTGGTGATTCTGAGCATCCACTGGCTCTTGACGCGGCGGACGACCTCGCTGCCGCAGCGCTCGCAAACGCCGTTGACGACCTCTTCATTCGCCAGAACACACTTACAGGAGGTGCACCAGTTGACCGCCATCTCCTTCTTATAGGCAAGATCATGCTTGAAGAGCTGGAGGAAGATCCACTGCGTCCACTTGTAGTAGTCGGGATCGGTGGTATTGACCTCGCGGCTCCAGTCAAAGGAGATACCAAGGGATTGGATCTGCTTTTTGAAGCGCGCGATATTGTTCTTGGTAACGATCTCGGGATGGATATGGTTCTTGATCGCGTAGTTCTCGGTGGGCAAACCGAACGCGTCCCAACCGATCGGATACAGGACGTTGTAGCCCTGCAAGCGGCGCTTACGGGATACGGTATCCAGCGCCGTGTAGGGACGGGGGTGTCCGACATGGAGTCCCTGACCCGAGGGATACGGGAACTCGATCAGAGAGAAGAACTTGGGCTTGTCCGAGTTGGTCTCGGCATGGAAAACGCCCTTGTCCTCCCAGATTTTCTGCCACTTAGGCTCGACTGACTTGTGGTTGTATTTCATATATATTCCTCCAAACGGTTAATGTCAAAACAGCAAAGCCTTCCCCTTGAGGGGAAGGTGTCACCGTTAAGGTGACGGATGAGGTGGAAGCGTTTCCACCAAATCAATATACGATACGAAGCGGAAATGTTTCCACCTCATCCACCGCAAGCGGTCCCCCTTCCCCTCAAGGGGAAGGCTGAATCACTCCGTGATGATATCGGAGATATCGATGACTTCGCCGTCCTCCCAGAGGCGGTCGAGGTCATAATACTGGCGGCTTTCTTCATTGAACACGTGCACGATAACATCCACATAATCCAGCAGGATCCATGTGTCGGAGCGATGACCCTCGACATGGCTGACGGATACGCCCTGCTCATCCATCTCGTACTCGACATAATCGGCGAGGGACTTGACATGGGTGGAGGAGTTACCGGTCGCGATGACCATATAATCAGCAAGTGAAGAGATGTCGGCGATCTTGATGACGCGGACGTCCATACCCTTGCGGTTATCTAAGATTTTTGCGATAGCTTTTGCTTCTTGTAATGAATTCATAGTTACCTCTTTGCTTTGAATTAAGATGTAAAGCCTTCCCCTCGAGGGGAAGGTGTCGTCCGCAAGGATGACGGATGAGGTGGAAACGCTTCTGTTCCATCCCGTATATTGATCAATCGGATGGGCTTCCACCTCATCCGACCTTTTCGGCTCCTCAAGAGCCGAAAAGCCCACCTTCCCCTCAAGGGGAAGGCTTTTTCAACAGAATATCGTTGTATGCTGAGAGGGCGTCGGGGCTGATGAGCGCCTCTCTGCCCGACAGGCGGGTGATCGTGAACTTCAGGCCGTAGAGCATGCCCTCCTCGAGCGAATTCTCGGAATGGGCGCGGATCACGTCGATGTCGGGATAATCACGCTCGGCGGAGGTGAAATCCGCGAGGAAGATCAGCTTTTCGAGCTGGCTCATCCCGGCACGACCGGTGGTATGGTAGCGGATCGCGTTGAAGATATCCTCGTCGTCGATCCCGATCACGTCGCGTACATAGCAAGCGCCCGAGATGGCGTGCCAGAGCTTTGGAGAGCGTTTCTCCAACTCGGTGAGAATTATACCACCGTTTGCGATGATTTGCAACTGTTTCTCGTTATCCGTCTCTTTGGTCACGTCGTGGAGCAGTCCGGCAAGACGCGCTTTCTCCACATCGCCGCCGTACTTCTTCGCGTAGCGCACGGCTTCCTCGGCGACGTTCAGCGAGTGAATGCGGCGGTATTCAGACAGGTTATCAAGATATGGCAGGTATTGATCGATGTTCATATTGCACCTCATACGGATTTGTAGGGTACGGAGTTGTCCAAATCTTTGATTTGGCTTACAACTCCCATGCAAGGCTCTCCCAAGAAGCGGAGCATGCTTGCGAACGCTGATTGGCTGAGAGCTACTGCGGAGGAGTTGTCCAAATCTGTTGAGGTGCTGTCAAAATCTTGATTTTGGTTACAGCACCCATGCGTTAGCTGATTTGGCATACAACTCCCATGCAACAGCGCTCCAAGAGCAGACGGAGTCTGTCCAAATCTTTGATTTGGCTTACAACTCCCATGCAAGGCTCTCCCAAGAAGCGGAGCATGCTTGCGAACGCTGATTGGCTGAGAGCTACTGCTTGTCGACGTACCTTATGGCAGAACCATTTATTTCCTATCTTACGTTCCCGATAACAGAAACGCCCGTCATTCTCGGTACGTCATAAATGCCGTACCCTACGGAAGAGTTGTTTTGCTTCGCGCTTTAACGGCATGACAACAAAAAACGTCGTTTCATCGGTACAGATCATGCTTTTGGATATATTCGAGGACACGGGGGTGGATCATGTGGCTGACGTCGGCGCCGGTGGCGATGCCCTCGCGCACCACAGTCGACGACAGCTCCCCGATCGCCTGATGGGCGATCAGCGTGCGGCAGTCATACTGCTCCCGATAGAACAAGTATTTTTCGTTTAAAGAATCATAATCGACCTCATCACGCGGTGCGACAAGAATGGTGACATGGTCAAAGATGAACTGACAATCATGCCACTTGTCGAGCGTCATGTACATATCCGCGCCGACGATCAGATAGAGCGAATCCTCATCGTTCATCAGTTCGGCAACAGTGTCGGATGTGTAACTCGGTCCCTCTCTTCGCAGCTCGATATCGCTGACCTCGATCTTCGGATGATCCTCTGTCGCGAGCAGGCACATCTGATAACGATGCCACCCGTCGGCGATATGGGAATTATCCTTGAGCGGGGTGTAATGAGTCGGGATCAGCGTGACCCGGTCGAGCTCAAACTGCTCCGCGAACTGCAAAGCGAGCTTGATGTGGTCGTTATGGATGGGGTTGAACGAGCCCCCGTAGATTGCGCGCCTCATTTGACGAGCTTGATCTTGGGCTCTTTTTTATTCTTGCGATAGAGCACGAACTTGGAGCCGATGACCTGCACGACGTCGGCGCCGATGTGCTCGGCGATGGTATCCGCCGCTTCACGCGAGGTATACTCGCACGCTTCAAGCACCTTGCCCTTGATCAACTCCCGCGCGGTGATCACCTCGTCGGCGGTTTTATAGAGTTGTTCGGAAAAGCCGCCCTTACCGACCATCAGGACGGTGTCGATCGGGTTGGCAAGCGCTCTGAGCTGAGCGCGCTGTTTACTGGTTAACATGGTTTTCCTCCATTATCAATCGTCATTCTCGGGTTCAAAGCCTCCCTTTGGTAAAGGGAGGTGGGCTCGCATGTGCGAGCTCGGAGGGATTGTATGAATCGCCAATTACATTGGCAACCTTATTATAATTCGGTTTCTCACTTCGTTCGATCAATAATGCAATCCCTCAGTCACCTTCGGTGACAGCTCCCTTTACCAAAGGGAGCCTGCTCAGTGCGTCGCGGAGGTTGCGGAGAGCGTTGCCGCGATGGCTGTATTTGTCTTTTTCGTCGCCCGAGAGGGACGCAAAGCTCTTGCCGTCTACGACGAATACGGGATCGTAGCCGAAGCCGCCTTCACCCGCGGGAACATGGGCGATCGTGCCCTCGCATCTGCCCTCGACCTCGATCACGGTGTTCTCGTCGAGGATACAGCAGACGGCGCAGGTAAAATGCGCCGAGCGCTTTTCATCGGGGACGTCCCGGAGCTCATCGAGCAGCAGGGCGATCTTCTCGCGATAGGTCGCGTCCTCGCCGCCGTAACGAGCGGAGTAGATGCCGGGTCTGCCGTCGAGCGCGTCGACGCAGAGTCCCGAATCATCCGCGATCACGGGGGTATGACAGAGATCAAAGGCGTGCTTTGCCTTGATATACGCGTTGGCGGCAAAGGAATCGCCGTCCTCGACGACGCTGCCGAGATCGATCCCTCTCTCCCCTGCCGTTACCGCGGTGATGCCGAGGGGCGACAGAATACGCTCGATCTCCACCACCTTGTGCGCGTTGTTGGTGGCTATGATAAATTCTTTCATAATTGACACTTCATTCTTTCGGTTTATACTGAGCCCGGATAAAAAGATTGAATCAGTAGAATTAGATTGCCACAGCCCCTTCAACCCTCCGGCACTTGACACGCGTGTCCCTGCCACCTCTCCTGTGTATGGATTCTGTAACCCAAATCCCGGATTTGGACAGAATCTCACCTTAGGAAAGGGAGGCATGGGGCTTCGCAATGACAATTATTCAGTTTCCTTTACAAACAGGGCTTTAGAGAATTCCGCGGGATCGAAGGGCTGGAGGTCGTCGACCTTCTCGCCCACGCCGATGAACTTGACGGGGATGCCGAGGGTCTCTTTGATCGCCAGCACAACGCCGCCCTTGGCGGTGCCGTCGAGCTTAGTGAGTACAATACCGGTGATGCCGGTCGCCTTGGCGAATTCCGCCGCCTGATTGACGGCATTCTGTCCGGTGGTCGCGTCGAGCACCAACAGCGCCTCTTTATCCGCATCGGGCAGCTCACGGTCGATGATGCGGCGGATCTTGGCAAGCTCGTCCATCAAATGCTTTTTGTTATGCAATCTGCCGGCGGTATCGACGATGATGATGTCGGAGCCCTTCGCCTTAGCCGAAGAGATCGCGTCGAAAACGACGGCGGCAGGATCACTGCCCTCGCCCTGCGCGACGATATCGGCGCCGCTGCGCTCCGCCCAGATCTTGAGCTGATCGATCGCCGCCGCGCGGAAGGTATCTGCCGCGGCAAGGGTAACCTTCTTGCCCTGCTGCACATAATAGTTCGCGATCTTGCCGATGGAGGTGGTCTTGCCCACGCCGTTGACGCCGATCACGAGGATGATCGAGGGGGTAGTGTTGAGCACCGGCTCATTGCCGCCGGAAAGCAGCTCGGCGCTGATCTCGGCGATCTCGTCCATGATCTTGGCGGGCTTGGTGATGCCCTTTTCACGCACGCGAACACGGAGCATACCGCAGATCTTGTTGGCGGTCTCTACGCCGACGTCGCCCATGACGAGCAGTTCTTCGAGCTCGTCGAAGAGCTCGTCATCGATGACGGTGAATGCCTGGAGCATCGAGTCGATCTGACCGACAACGCTCTCTCGTGTTTTCTTTAATCCATCTTTTAACTTTGAAAAAAATCCCATAGTTTTCTCCTTTAAGGTGAACGATTTTATGTAGGGTACGGCGCTTGTCGACGTACCGAGAATGACGAATGTTTCCGCTATCGGGAACGGTAGCTAGAACAAAGAAGTTTCCGTCACGTGGTACGTCATAAATGCCGTACCCTACAATTCTCTATGACGTTTTCTTATTTTGTCTGCATACCCAGCTTTGCCGCGACCTCGGAGGCGCGCAGCTCGAGCAGCTTGCTGATACCCTCGTCCTGCATGGTAACGCCGTAGAGGACGTCTGCCTCCTCCATCGTACCGCGGCGGTGGGTGATCAGGATGAACTGGGTGCTTTCGGTCAGGTTGCGCAGATATGCCGCGAAGCGGTCTACGTTGACCTCGTCTAACGCCGCCTCGATCTCGTCCATGACGCAGAAGGGTGCGGGACGAACCTTCATGATCGCGAAGTACAGCGCGATCGCGACAAGCGCTTTTTCACCGCCGGAGAGCGCCTCCAGATGGACGACGATCTTGCCGGGCGGGTGGACGATGATATCGATGCCCGAGGTGAGGATGTTCTCGGGATCGGAGAGCTCGAGGTGCGCCTCACCGCCGCCGAAGAGCTCCTTGAATGTCAAAGTGAAGTTCTTGTTGATCTCGGCGAAGGAATCGACGAACACCTCTTTCATCTGCTTGGTCAGATTGGTGATCAGATTCTCGATCTCTTTCTTGGACTTTTCGACGTCGTCGACCTGCGTTTTCATAAAGGTGTATCGCTCGGATACCTCCTTGTATTCCTCGATGGCGCCGGTATTGACCGAGCCGAGGGCACGGATCTTGTTTTTGAGGGAGCTTAAACGCGAGCGCGCCTCGGTGAGATTCTCGATCTCGACCGCCTGCTGCTCCGCCTCGTGGCGGGTCAGCTCGTACTCCTCCCAGAGCTTGGAGATAATGTCGTCAAACTCCTTCTGCTTGCTCGCCTTGCGCTCCTCGAGTCGGGAGAACTCGTTGGAGGCAAGCTCACGCTCGGCGGTCTTGTCACGCTCGAGCTGTCGGAGCGATACGGAGTTTTTCTCGAGCTCCAGCTTCTCATTATTCAGGCGCTCGATGTTGGCGGCTGACTGCGTTTGCTTCTCGGTCAGCGCGTCGATCTCCGCACGGAGCGCAGTGATTTTATTTTCTATTTCAGAATTATTCTGTTCGTAATTCTGCTTCTCTTGATTCAGCTCATTGATGCGGAGCTGCTGGTCGGAGCCGGTGCTCTCAGCGGACTCGATCTCTGCCTTGCGCGTGTCGATATCTTTCTCAAAGCCTAAGATATCCAGACGCAGCTGCTGGAGCTGATCGGCGTATTCCTCGCGCTTCTGCGCCATCTCGTCACGCGAGCCGGTGATGGACTTGATCTTGAGCTCGGTTGATTCGATATCGGCGTTGAAGCGGATCATATCCTTTTGCGCGAGCTCTCGGGAGGCTTTCGCCTCGGTGATCTTCTCGGCGCCGCTTTGCAGCTCCCGGTCGATATCCTCCAGATCACGGCTCACGCCCGCGAGCTCGCTCAGGCAGGCGTTGTACTCGGCATTCAGACGCACCTTGTCGTTTTGGGTGTTGGTCAGATCAGCGCGGGTACCGAGCAGATCCGCCTCGACCTTGGCGTACTGGCTTTCCGCTTCGGTCAGCTTTTCGGCGGCGTTCTTCGCCTTGGCGCTCAGCTCAGCCGCCTGCTTGCGGAGCTTATCGATCTCGCTCTCTCGAGACAGCAAGCCCGAATTCTTGGCACGGGAGCCGCCGGTGAAGGAGCCGCCGGCGTTGATGACCTGACCGTCGAGGGTCACGACCTGGAAGCGGTAGCCGTATTTCTTCGCGATCGCACTCGCCGCGGAGAGATCCTCGGCGATGACGATCCGTCCCAAGAGATTGGAGAGGATGTTGGCATATTTGGGATCGGTGGAGCAAAGCTGAGACGCGACGCCGATGTAGCCGTAGCAATCATCAAGCCCTTTTTCATCCAGAGAACGGGGCTTGATGGTGGTGATGGGCAGGAAGGTCGCGCGTCCGCCGTCACGCTTTTTAAGCAGTTCGATAGCGCGCTTGGCGTCGGCGTCATTATTCACGACGATGTGCTGCATCTTAGCACCTAAGGCGACCTCCATCGCGACGTTGTACTGTGACGGCACCTTGATCAGGGTGGTCACGGGGCCGCAGATGCCGCCTAACGCACCGCGCTTTGCTTCCTTCATCACGGTCTTGACGCTGTTGTAAAAGCCCTCAAAATTCGCGGACAGGTCGGACAGGAGCTTGGCTCTGCGGGACTTTTCCTCCGCGTCAAGGCGCAGCGTTTCGGCAGCTTGTCTGAGCTCCTCACGCTTGTTAGCACGGGAACTCAGCTTCATCTCCAGACCCTCGATCGAATTGCCGAAGGCGGCGATCTTTTGCTCCGCTGTTTTGATCTGTTCTTCGTATTTTTCTTTTATAGAAATAAGCTCGTCACGCTGGACGCGCTTGGTCTCGCTTGATTCATTCAGCACCTTGGCGCGCTCTTCGAGCTCTTCGATCGCGGTCGCGCCGGTGATATCCGTGACGCGGACGTCAGCCAAACGCTGGGATAAGGATGCGATCATCGCGCTGAGCTTTTGGAGCTCATCATTCGAGCGGGAGGTGTCGTTATTGATGCTGTTGAGCTCGTCGGAGAGGGCGTTATAGTCGCTCTGCTTTGCGAGCGTTTTCTCACGCAGGGCTTCGATCTCGGCGAGCTTGCTCTCGACGACCTTTTTGATGTCGACGGTGGAGTTCTCCGCCTTTTCGATCTCGCCTAAAATACGCTCGATGTTCTCTTTATTATGGAGGATGTCATTCTCGGCAACGGAGATCTCGGCGTTTTTGCCGGCGATCTGCGCTTCGAACAAGGATGACGCGTTGCGCTCCTGCTCGATCTGCGAGGACATCATGCCGTTTTTGATATAGATCTCCTCGGTTTGGGAAGCGATCGATTGCAGGGCGGCGTCAGCCTCGTCATACTGGTTCTTGGCGATCGCGATCTTGTCCTCGTGGTCGCGCAAAATCGCGGCGCTTTTGTCGAGGGTATCCAGCCAGAGGGCGATCTCAAGACCGCGCTTCTCACCGCTGTATTCAAGGAATTTTTGCGCTTTTTCGGACTGGATGCGCAGGGGCTCTACCCTGTCCTCGAGCTCGGTGACGATATCGCGCAGACGAAGCAGGTTTTCTTCGGTATGAGCGAGCTTACGCTCGGCTTCGGTCTTGCGGTAGCGATAGCGGGAGATACCCGCGGCTTCTTCAAAGATCTCACGTCTGTCCTCGGATTTTGAGGCGACGATGGAATCGATCTTGCCCTGACCGATCATGCTGTAGCCGTCTCGTCCGAGACCCGTATCCATGAACAGCTCGTGGATATCCTTGAGGCGGACGGAGGCTTTGTTGATCAGGTATTCGGACTCGCCCGAGCGATAATAGCGGCGGGTGACCGCTACATCGTCGCCGCCGTACGGCAGACTGCGGTCGGAGTTGTCGATGGTCAAGGTGACCTCGGCATAGCCCTGGCGCTTGCGGCGGTCGGTGCCGTTAAAGACAACGTCCTCCATCTTGGAACAGCGCAGGGATTTGGCGCTCTGTTCGCCCAGCACCCAACGGATCGCGTCGCTGATATTGGACTTGCCGGAGCCGTTGGGGCCGACGACGGAGGTGATGCCCTTGTCGAAGGTCAATTTTGTTTTATCGGGAAAGGTTTTGAATCCCTGTAATGTGAGAGATTTTAATAACATTCTGAACCTCTGTGATAAATGGTTGTTGCATTGGGACAGCTATGCCCCTTCAAACATAATTACTTTACAAAATGTATCTCGCTGATGCTCGATCAATCAATACAATTCATCCGTCACCGCCTTGACCGGCGGCGACACCTTCCTTTCCCAAAGGAAGGCTAAGGATCAATAATGACTTCTAAATAAGACAATCGATCATCTTCCTTGATCTGTATCTCATAGCCCAATTCTTTAAGGGCGTGTAGGTTGGATTTTTTTTTGCCTGTCATCTTGGAGCGACACTGCGGCGACACGCGGAGCGTGTATTTTCCCGCGTCTTTTTGACGCAGCAGAGAAATTGCTCGATCCAGCATGATGCGGCTCTCGCAAAGCTCCTTGAAGGCAGGGTGATAGGGCCCTGCGAGACGGTTTTCTTTCAGGCTTTCGCTGTCGTGCAAGCCGACACGGATGACGCGGACGCGCGCGTCTTTTTCTTCGAATAACCGAATCAGTCGGGCGCATAATGCGACGGCTTCTTCCAAGGTCTGCGGCTGATAGTCGCCCGACTCATAGAGGTCGCCCAAGCGTGTACCCTTCATGACGATCGTCGGATAGATGCGCACGCAGGACGGCTGTAACGCGATGAACTCCCTTGCCGTTTGCCAATCTGATTCGGGAGTGCTTTTGTAGAGCCCCGTCATCATTTGCAAGCCGAGATCAAAGCCGCGACTTTTGATCAGCTCGCACGCACGGCGTACATCCGCGGCGGTATGACCGCGGTCGTTGGCGAGCAGGACGGTATCGTCCATGCTCTGCGCGCCGAGCTCGATGGTGGTGACATGATAGGCTTTTAGCAGCTCGAGCACCTCATCGTCGATACAGTCGGGGCGGGTGGAGATACGGATGCCCTTGAAGCGGTCGATGGTCGGCACGGTCGCGTCGAGCAATGAGCGCATATAGTCACGGTCGATCGCCGTAAAGCTGCCGCCGAAAAAGGCGATCTCACTATGGATGGAATTTTCTTTTAAAGAATCAAGAGCGGTTTTGATCGTGCTCCTGACATCCTCCGCTGTCGGCTGATGCGTCCTGCCGGTGATCTGTTGCTGATCGCAGAAGGAGCACCGATGCGGACAGCCGTTGAACGGGATGAACAGGGCGACATTCGCGTGTGGAACTTTGCCTTTAATAGCCCATCAGCTCCAGTGCCTCACGCGCCGCCTGCTGTTCCGCTTCTTTCTTGGAGCGGCCGCCGCCCTTGCCGATAACATTGGAGTTCAGGCATACCTCGACCTTGAAGTGCTTGTCGTGATCGGGGCCTGTCGCACTCACCAGACGATACTCCAGCTTTTCGCCGGGATTCTTCTGGATGATCTCCTGTAATTTCGTCTTGTAATCCTTGAACGAGTGATTTTTATGCTGCTCGATCTCGGGGACAACAAAACGCAGGATGTGCTTTTTGGCGGGTTCCATCCCGCCGTCGAGGTAGATCGCGGCGATCAGCGCCTCAAAGGCGTCGGACACGATGGACGGACGCTTGGCGCCGCCGTTGCGGCGTTCACCGTTAGAAAGGCGCAGATAGGAGCCTAAATCGATCTGCTTGGCAAAATCAAACAGGCTCTTTTCACACACCAGAGAAGCGCGGAGCTTGGTCAGCTCACCCTCGGGCAGATTCGGACAGTGCTTGTAGATATAGTCGGACACGACGATCGACAGCACCGCGTCACCGAGGAATTCAAGGCGCTCGTTGTACTTCATATTCTTATGCTGCTCATGCGCGTACGAGGAATGGGTCATTGCCTCGGTCAAGAGCGCGGGGTCTTTGAATGTATAGCCGATGGCTTCCTGCAGGTCTTTCATCATGCTTCCCCGCCTTCAGCTTCAGTGATTTGATTCATTGCGTCAGTCACGGTCGAGATGATATCGGCGGAGACATAGTCCTTGCAGACGCGGATCGCGTTCTTGATGGTCTTGGCTTTGGCGTTGCCGTGCGCCTTGAATACGGGCTTGGAACAGCCCAGCACAGCCGTGCCGCCGAATTCGTCAAGATCCATTTCCTTTTTGAAGGCTTTCATGTCGCCGAGCACCAGTGCCGCGGCGATCTTGTTCTTCAGGCTCTTAGTAAAGATACCCTTGATCTTGCCGAGCAATGCCAGCGCGACGCCCTCATAGGTCTTGATGATCATATTGCCGGTGAAGCCGTCGCATACGACGACATCAGCGCCGTCAAGCGGGACATCGCGACCCTCGATATTGCCGACGAAATTGACAGGGGTATTTTGCAGGAGCTTGTAGGTCTCCTGACGGAGCTCGTCGCCCTTGTGCTCCTCGGTGCCGACGTTGGCGAGTCCGACGCGGGGATCCTTGATGCCGAGAACCTTGTTCATATACACGGAGCCCATGATCGCGAACTGCTGGAGTACGGCGGGACGGACGTCGGTATTGATACCGCTGTCGATGACCATCGCCTTACCGCTTACAGTCGGGATGACAGGCGCGAACGCAACGCGCTTGACGCCCTTGATGCGCTTGACGATGAACATCGAGCCCGCACCGATCGCACCGGAGTTGCCGGCGGAAACAAAGGCGTCGCCCTCACCCTCTTTGAGCAGGCGGAAGCCCGTCGCCAGAGAGGTGTTCGCCATCGCCTTGGTGCGGATCGCGGAGGGAGAATCGTTGTTGGTGAAAACGTCGGGCGCGTGATGGATCGTGATCCCGTCAAGGCTGATCTGATTGTCAGCCGCGACCTTGCGGATCGTATCCTCCGCACCGACGAGGATGATGTCTACGCCATATTCGTTTTTGGCGTCTACCGCGCCTTTGATGATTTCGAGCGGGGCATTATCGCCGCCGAACGCGTCTACAATGATTTTCATATTACCAAATCCTTATCTTAGAATAGCCTTCCCCTTGAGGGGAAGGTGGGCAATTTGCCAGACACGCGTGTCAAAGGCAAATTGGTCGGATGAGGTGGAAACGCTTCCACTCAATCTCTTATATTGATTATTTGAAAAGGTTTCCACCTCATCCGTCACCGCCTTGGTAGGCGGCGACACCTTCCCCTCAAGGGGAAGGCTGTAAATTGTTCTCCTCAATAAACATTTTTAAATCAGCAAGCGAGCGGTCGGCGTATGCCTGTCCGCGTTCCGCTTTGTCACGGGGGCGATGTTCGAGCGCGGGCAGGATGCCGAAGTTCGCGCCCATGGGCTGGAAATCGGTCACAAAGCTGTCGCTGATATAGCGCGCCATCGCGCCCATCATCGTGGTCGGCGGCAGGGTGACCGAGTCTTTGCCGCTGAGCAGTCGGGCGGCATTGATGCCGCAGAGCAGACCCGAAGAAGCGCTCTCCATATAGCCCTCGACACCGGTGAGCTGACCGGCGAAGAATCGATTTTTATTTTCTTTATCAGAATAATCCGAGTTGAGGATCTTCGGCGAATTGATGAAGGTGTTGCGGTGCATCACGCCGTAGCGCAAGAACTCCGCGTCATGCAAGGCGGGGATCATGGAGAACACCCGCTTTTGCTCGCCGAATTTGAGATTCGTCTGGAAGCCGACAAGGTTGTACATGGTACCCGCGGCATTCTCCTTGCGCAATTGCAGCACCGCCCACGGACGGTGACCGGTGCGCGGATCACGCAGTCCGACGGGCTTCATCGGGCCGAAACGCACGGTGTCTAATCCGCGCTGTGCCATCACCTCGATCGGCATACAGCCCTCATAGACCTTGGGATTCATCACGTCGAACTCATGCACGGGGGCACGTTCGGCGCTGACAAGCGCTTCATGGAACGCCTCGTACTCCGCTTTGTTCATCGGGCAGTTGAGGTAGTCCTCTCCCCCGCCCTTGCCGTAGCGCGATTCATAGAACGCGTGCGCCATGTCGATGGAATCCGCCGCGACAATCGGCGCCGCCGCGTCGAAAAAGCGCAGGCTCGCGCCATAATGCGCGGCGATATCCTCGGCGAGCGCGTCATGGGTGAGCGGCCCGGTGGCGATGATCACGATGCCGTCATCGGGGATCGCGGTGATCTCCCGGGTGATATAGGTGATGTTCGGATCGTTCAGGATCGCGTGCGTCACCAGCGCGGAAAACTGTTCGCGGTCGACCGCGAGCGCTCCGCCTGCCGGTACGGCGCATTGATCGGCGCACTGCAATAAGAGCGAGCCGAGGGTGCGCATCTCTTCCTTTAACAGTCCCGCGGCAGAATTGACGCGCTTCGCCTTAAAGGAATTGGAGCAGACGATCTCACATAATTTTTCGGAATGATGGGCAGGGCTGAGCTTCTCAGGCTTGGTGTCGTAAAGATCAACATGAACGCCTCTCTTGGAGAGCTGATATGCCGCCTCACAGCCGGCCAACCCCGCGCCGATAATGGTTACTTTTTGCATAATACAAGTCATTAGCCTTCCCCTTGAGGGGAAGGTGGGCTTTTCGGCTCAAAAGCCGAAAAGGTGGAACCCTTTCCAATCTATCTATAAACGGGATAAAGCGGAACCGCTTCCACCTCATCCGTCACCGCCTCAATCGGCGGCGACACCTTCCCCTCGAGGGGAAGGCTTTACAATCATTCTCACAAACAACTGTTCACTTTTTATACCCGCAGCCTTCGTGCTGGCAGAACAAGCCGCCTTTTTTGCCCTTGCGCTTGAAGAGGATGTCGCCGCAGTTGGGGCATCGCTCATCGACGGGCTCATACCATGACACGAAGTCGCAGTTCGGATAATTGGAGCAGCCGTAGAAGATCTTGCCCTTACCGGTGCGCTTGACAATAACGTCGCCGTCACACTTGGGGCACTTGACACCTACGTTCTCCACATATTTTTTCACGTTTTTACAATCAGGATAGCCGGGGCAGGCAATGAACTTGCCGTAGCGTCCGACCTTGACGACCATCTGTCTGCCGCATTTTTCGCAGATGATGTCCGTCTTATCCTCTTCGAGCTGTATCTTGACGCCCTGCATATCGGCTTTCGCCTTTTTGAGGGTCTTATCAAAATCGGTATAGAAGTCGTCGAGCAGCTCGACCCACTCGGTCTTGCCGCTTTCGACGGTGTCGAGCTCCTGCTCCATTTGAGCGGTGAATTTCACATTCACGATCTTGGGGAAGCGCTCTTTCATCAAGCCTGCCAATGCCTCGCCGAGCTCGGTGGGGATCAGCGTCTTGCCGTCGCGCTTGACATATTCGCGCGAGGTAATGGTGGAGATGGTCGCCGCATAGGTAGAAGGTCTGCCGATGCCGTATTCCTCGAGCGCCTTGATCAGCGACGCTTCGGTAAAACGCGCGGGCGGCTGGGTGAAGTGCTGATTGCCCAGCAGTTCCTTTGCCTTGCAGGGGGTATCCTTCTCCAAAGAAAGGATACGGTTATCCTTATCGTCCTCGTCGTCCTTGCTCTCGACATAGAGTGTGGTGAAGCCGTCGAAGTCGACGCGGTAGCCTGCCGCCTTAAAGATATAGCCGTTGCCCTCGATATCCGCCTGGGTGGTTTTCTGGATGCAGTCCGCCATCTGAGAAGCCATGAAGCGCTCCCAGATCAGCTTATACAATTTATACTGGTCGTTGGTGACACTGCCCTTGATCTGTGCGGGGGTGATCGACGGAGTGGAGGGACGGATCGCTTCATGACCGTCCTGTGCGCCCGCGCGGGATTTGAAGTGGCGGGGTTTTGCGGGCAGATAGTTATCGCCGTAGGTGTCGCGGATATAGGTCTGCGCGTCGGCGATCGCGTCATTGGAGATACGCAGGGAGTCGGTACGCATATAGGTGATCAAACCGATCGCGCCGATACCCTCGAGCTCAACGCCCTCGTACAGCTCCTGCGCGACCTTCATGGTGCGGCGGGACTGGAAGTTGAGCTTGCGGGAAGCCTCCTGCTGTAAGGTAGAGGTGATGAAGGGCGGTGCGGGGGATTTTTTGCGGGTGCCGTTCTTGACCTTGGTGATGATGAAATCGGCGCCGTCTAAATCAGCGAGGATCTGATCCGCCTGTTCCTTATTCTTGATCTTGAGCTTGCCGTTTTTGTCGCCGTAGAGTGCGGCGGAGAACGCCTTGCGCGAGCCCTTGGGGATGAACTTGGCGTCGATCGACCAATACTCCTCGGGCTTGAAGGCGCGGATCTCGTTCTCGCGGTCAACGATGATGCGTACCGCGACGGACTGGACGCGTCCCGCGGAAAGGCCGCGATGGATCTTCTGTGACACAAAGGGGCTGAGCTTATAGCCCACCAGACGGTCGAGGATGCGGCGCGCCTGCTGCGCGTTGACCAGATCGATATTGATGGTACGCGGTGCCGCCATACCGTTTTGGATACCGGTCTTGGTGATCTCGTTGAACTCGACGCGATCCACCTCATCGAGCGGCAGATCGAGCAGGTAGGCAAGATGCCATGAGATCGCCTCGCCCTCTCGATCAGGGTCCGTTGCGAGATAGACCTTGTCGGAGCTTTTTGCCTTGCTCTGCAACTCGTCTACCAGCTTTTCTTTTCCTTTGATGACCTCATATTTCGGCGCAAAATTGTTGTTGACATCGACGCTCAGGCGTGCCGAGGGAAGATCCCTGACATGACCCATAGACGCGACAACGTCATAATCCTTGCCGAGGTATTTTTTGATGGTTTTCGCCTTGGCGGGCGACTCCACGATGACAAGATTAGACATTATTTGTCCTCCAAATGGTTTGCTTTCTGTTTTTTTAATATCGGTTGAGATTGCCACAGCTCTTGCGAGCTTCGCAATGACGTTATTGGTTCGGTTGAGATTGCAAGATCCTTGCAACACATTTTCTATTTAACAATCACTGATCACTAATCACTGACCACTAATCACTGACCACTGACCACTATACAATCCGGTACATCCTGCCCTTTTCGGCTTGGATCAGCCCTTCGAGCTCCAGCTCGGTCAACGCCTGCAAAACGACATTGACAGGGAGCTTGACGGCAGAGGTGATGGTATCGATATGGACGGGCTCGGCGGTGACGGCATGATAGACCTTTACCGCATCCGCGCTGACGTCGAGTTCGGTTTTATGGGTGGGGATCTCCTCGACGATATCATCGGGATCACCCTCCAGACGAAATTGCGGATAATACGAGATGATATCGGTATAATCCGTGACAGGGATCGCGCCGTCCTTGATCAGCGCGTTGGTGCCCTGTGAATAGGGCGAGGTGATGTTGCCCATCACGGCGAACACGTCGCGGTTCTGCTCCAAGGCGTTGCGTGCCGTGATCAAAGAGCCGCTTTTCGCGCCCGCTTCGATCACCAGAACGCCGTCGGACAAGCCCGAGATAATGCGGTTGCGCTCAGGGAAGGTATATTTCCCCGGCGGGTAATCGGGCGGGTATTCGCTGATGAGAGCGCCGCGTTCAGCGATCGTATTACGCATGCGGGCGTTACCCATCAGATAGGGATAGTTGATACCGCAGCCGAGCACGCAGATCGTCACGCCGCCGGTCTCCAGCGCCGCGGTATGGCTCAGGCTGTCGATGCCGACCGCACCGCCGCTGATAATGATGACGCCCACCTTCGCGAGAGATCCCGCGAGCACATGAGAGGTCTTTTTACCGTAGGCGGTCGCGTTGCGTGTGCCGACGACGCCGATGCTCAGATGCTGTGCAAAATCGGGCAGTCGCCCTTTCATATATAATACCGCGGGCGGATCGTAGAGTTCCTTGAGTTTTTCGGGATAGCTCGGATCATCGAGCGAAAGGATACTGATACCGAGCTCGTTACACCGTGCAATCACCTCATAGGCTTCTTCAAGCGGCGTAGCTTCAAGAGCGGCAATATCCTTGTCGTTTAAAACGCCGGATAGTTGCCACTCCATGACCCCGCCCTGATAAAAAGCGGAAATATTCGGATAGATTGACGCGAGCGCCTTACACTTGGGCGTGCTGTAGCCGAGCGCAAGGCTGAGCCAGATATAGTATTTTGTCGCGTTGGTCATTTTGTCATTTCCCAGAGAATAATGCTTGCAGCAGCGGAGACATTCAGCGATTCCGCATCGCCGCGCATCGGAATATACAGCCGATGGGTACACGCCTTGATCGTCTTAGGCGTGATACCGTTGCCCTCGTTGCCGACAACGGCAAGCACCGCTCCCTCGAATGTACAGTCATTCAAAGAAACGGAGGTTTCGTCGAGCACTGCCGCATAGGAATTGCCGAACGCGTTGAAGCGCTCAATCAGCCCGGGCAGGTCGTCGGTAATATGGAAAGGCAGTCGGAACACCGCGCCCATACTGCCGCGCGCTACCTTGGGCGCGTAGATATCACAGCAATCACGGGTCAAAACGACCAGATCAACGCCCAGCGCTTCGGCGGTTCTCAGGATCGTGCCGAGGTTGACAGGATCCTGCACGGTCTCCAAAGCCAATACTTTTCCATTATTCTTAATTTTATCAAAGTCGATGGTTTTGTCAAGTGTTTTTATGAGGAACAACACGCCCTGCGGTGTTTTTGTATCGGACACAAAGGAAAAGACGTTGTCCTTGAGCAGGAACGTCTGTTGCGTGATCGCGGCGGCTTTTTGAACAAAGGATTCGTTCTTTTGATAAAAGCTCTCGGAAAAGAATGCGGATGTGATCTCGGCGCCGCTTTTGATCGCGTCACCGCACAGGCGCAGTCCCTCCGCGACAAAAACACCCTCCTCTCTGCGGAAGGAGGCGGAGGACAGGAGCTTTTTGATGGTTTTGATTCGTTTATTTTCTTTAGAAGAAATTTGTTCCATATGGTACCCTGTTGTGATTAAAATATTATGGTTGGGGGCGTTCGATTTGCTTCGCGTTTAAATAGGATTTATACATGCGTTTCGGGAGGAGCATTCCTCGGCGGAGACGCCTTTCTCTAAGCGAGAACGGCAACCCTTTTGTCCGCTTTCGGGAGGAGCATTCCTCGGCGGAGACGCCTTTCTCTAAGCGAGAACGGCAACCCTTTTGTCCGCTTTGCGGACATTTCCCCTAACAGGGGAATCTCCCTCTGTCACTTCGTGACGTCTCCCCAACGGGGAGCACCCCTCCCCTACAATAGGCGTTGCAGCGGATTTGTAGGGGTCGGCATTTATGACGACCCGTTGGTAGAGCGTTTGATGCTCTTCGCATTTGGGTGCCATCTATGCGGATGTTTCGGGATGTCGCAAGCGTCATCCCCTACAATAAATGTCACAGCGGATTTGTAGGGGTCGGCGCCGACACGCGTGTCCGACGACCCGTATGGCAGAAACACTTGTTTCCTATCTCACGTTTTTGATAACGGAAATGCTCATCATTCTCGGTACGTCGGCAAGCGCCGTACCCTACAATAAACGTATGATTTGCTTCGCGTTTAGGTGACATTTGCCGAAAAGGTTGCGGTACGTCATAA
>OMWP01000001.1 GCA_900314795.1 uncultured Eubacteriales bacterium | reverse complement strand
GGCTTGAACAAAGTTAAAGCCCGCGCCTTGAGACGCGGGTCAGTAACAGGGGCTTATAGCCCCAGAGCAAACCACCCGTTTTACGGGTGGTTATGATTAGTCTTTTAGACTACCGTTTACTATTGCAAGAGCAAGCTTGCTTTCTTCTTCACCGACTATTTCTTCTTTATTCCACCAATCTACCACATTTTCCAGTTCTTCTTCAGACAATTTATAGAATACATTTTTAGCTTCTATGAACTCTTTTCGATTCGTTTCTTTGTGCTCGATACAGTATAACATAATGTTCATTAACGAAGTAGAGGATTGACCATCCAGTTGATCAACTAAGTTCCAAAAAGATAGGTATTCATTTTCGACTTCACCTCTTCTTACCATAAACATCAAATTGCCAACTGCATTTTTGGCGATGTTTTTACATTTTGAATCTATGATTGCTGTAAAGCATTTTTCCGCTCTTGACTTTTCCCCATTACAGTAACAATTGTATCCCTCATCTAATAACGAAGAATCTTTTTCTACTATGTGTTTATTCTCCTTTAATACAGGGAGAGAGTCAATGAAGTCACTTTCATAATACCAATATTCTTCTAATACTTCGTAGAATACGGACTCGTATATAGTATTATTCTTCAACGATAATAGTTGTTTGTTTTTTTCTGCATCAGTAACGATTGTATCGGGCAATTGCAGATAATAAAACAACGCAAAATGAAGATAATATGAATAGATATCATCTTTAGTTTGAAAATGTTCTTTTAAATCGAGTATCGTTTTACAGTATTTAACAACCATACTACTGTCATCAGAATTCGTGTAAACAAACTTACAGCATTGTAAATAATTCATTAACGCTTTTTGGTTGCAGATATCCGGCTCATAGTTTTCCAGTATTTGAATAGTATCGTTTATGAGCTTGCTGATATCGAATAATGTTGCTAACATCTCATTTTCATGGGTCAACAGACTATATAAGATATCAATATAATAATGTGTGAATTTGTTTTGTTTTTCTTCACTATACAATTGTATAATATCTTTTGCCCACTTGCGTTGCGTTCTCTTATTATGGATTTTAAACAACAATTTGGCTTTTGATTTGCTAACGATGATTCTGCCGAATTCACTATCTATTCTTTTAAGAATCCTATCAGATTCCTTTATCATTTTTTCGGATTCATCAGGTTCAACCAATAAACTGTAATACACTAATGCCAAAAACCTTATTCTTTTAATCTTTATACTCTTTGTCATTTTTGAGGTTTTCTCTAAAATAGATTTCCAGCAATCGGCTTCGGTTTCTCTATCTGATAGAGCAGCTTTTCTGGATAATGCGTGTAATTCTACTTCAAATAGTTTTTTATTATTAGTAGCAATTGCTAAAACATGATCAAAAAGAGGGATGAGTTTTTGCCCTTCTTCGTAGTTGTTGATCTCAATACTTATTGTCAAAATCAGTGAATCATTCAGCAAATCATAATCAGAGAAGCTATTTAAATGGCTCTCAATGAATTCAATAACAGTATGGTGAAATGTGATCCTTTGATCAAACGGGATAACATTCTCAGCAAGAATGAAATCTTTGATAAGCGAAGAACAAAGGAATTCAACGTCAGCACCGGGAAGATCAATGTCTTTTAATGTCGCTAATTCTTGGCCGGCAGCAATATAATCTTTCTTAATTAATTTTTGTTCCAATGCTTTTAGGTGTTTTTCAAATTCGCTGTCATTTGAATTTAACACTTTCATTCGTTTTATCCAATACCGTAGATGCAATACGTCGTCATGTTCCGGTAAAAGCTTATCGAATCTTTCTGAATAATAAGAATAGGGGTCAGAAAAAATAGTAGGGGAGGGAATGTTGAATTCAGCTTTTATCCTTCTGAAAAAAGTGGTAGCATCATTCCTTTCATCACGCTTATTCTCTTTAATAAAACTTACGGAATTGTTTTCATCTATGCAATTTGCAACATCATCATCCGGTAAAACGAAATAAACGCTGTCACTATTTTTCAGCCAATCCGGTAAATTCTCATAACTGTTACGGTCATAACAAACCCAAATGAATTGAAGAGGTGTCGGATGTTTTAACCGTTCTTTAAGACAAGTCATGATGACGTCGTTTTCCCAACCGCTGTAACCATCTACGATCGGAGCTTGGTTAGACAGAAAACTGGATAACAATCTGTGAGGGCTGACGATTCCTGATTGAGTGGCAACATTATTGATTTCAGTTTCAAGATTGGCGCAATCATAAAAATTATAAGTACCGTGGACATGAACAATTTGAATATCTTTTGTTTGATTGTTTACGGCAAGGTTGTCCATTGCGTTTTCTGCAACAAAAACATTATCAGTGCCCATTAATTCAAGCGCTTTTTTTAAACTGTCATCAAAATTTGTGGTAAAAACGGTATTTGCAAACGACTTAGAATTAAGAATTTGAGCTAACATAAGATTGGCTGACGAAATCTTTGATTTCTGAATCAGTTGCTTGAAAAAATTGCTTCTGTCTATTCTATTTGGAAAAGCGAACTGAATCCATGAGGAGTAGTATTTCATAGGATTATCTATGCGATCTTCGGTTTCTTTTTCACAATCATTGTAATAATCTTGACTAATACTTTTAACTCTATCCTTGCACTCTTTAATTATGCTGTTCGATGTTGGTATCTCAGGTGTTGATATACCGGCACCTACAATAAAAAAGTATGGAAATACAGTGTCATCATGTTGATGATTTTTCATTGTTGTTTTTATTGTTATCATCGCTTTATTCATATTCTGTATCATATGATTATCTCCATTCTTATCCAGTGTTATTATTAAAGACCGTATACCCCCAAAGGGTTTGAGGAATCAATTATGAGCCCTTTTTCTGACTAATAGTTTAATAGTGCTGTTTATGACTTTTTACTACATTATTATACATTTTCCTCAAAAACTATTCCAGACTTTTGGATTGATCAAATTTAGAAATAATACATACTTTTTTGTTGATGTAGTACAAATATATATTAACTGAATTGTGAAGCAACAGATTAACAAGTTATTCCAGTTAATCTTTTAATGGTATTCGTTTGCTAAGTTAAGAGAAGAGTACCCTTTCTGCTTAAGGACACAATAGTATTCAGAGAAATATTTTTATATATGGTTATCCCGGTAAAATCAATGAAGCTGATAGGCAACAGTACGAATTGAAACATGGTATTAGTCATTGATAAAATAATAAAACTAATAACAAAACAATCCACCTATAATGGAATGATGTCTAATAATATCTCTTAAATGCTGAAAACATAATTATATTGGATTGACATTATACTCCTATGGGAGTATAATGAAGTTGTATAAGAACATACTTCTTTGGGAGTAGTCCGAGAAAAGAGGGAACAGAATGATTCGACGTATTTATCATGGATCAAAGGATGTCATTGAAAAACCGAAGTTTGGTTATGGCAAGCGATACAACGACTACGGTCTCGGCTTCTACTGCACCGATTCGATAGAGATGGCTAAAGAATGGGGCGTGTCTTTAGACCGCGACGGCTTCGCCAATATCTATGATATTGAGATGGACGGACTGAGCGTACTCGATCTGAACAGCAATGAATACTGCATCCTCCATTGGCTAGCGGTTCTGCTGGAGAATCGTGAGTTTGACGTCCCGTCCGGGCTTGCTTTGGAAGCGAAGGAATACATTTTGAATAACTTCCTGATCAACTATTCAAAGGCAGATATCATGATCGGCTACCGCGCCGATGACAGCTACTTCTCCTTTGCACAGGATTTTATCAACGGTACGATCTCCTACCGTCAGCTCAACAATGCGATGCACTTGGGCAAGCTTGGTCAGCAGATCGTTCTTAAGAGTAAAGAGGCTTTCAATCGCATACACTATGTCGGGAATGAGGTCGCTTTACACAGCGAATGGTACGCGAAAAAGCAGCTTCGTGATAAAACCGCACGGCGCGAATACTTCAATACGGAGCGCAACAAGCGCCAAAGAGGTGATCTGTATATCACCACGATTCTGGACGAGGAGATGAAACCGCATGATCCACGCTTACGATAAGGTTTATCTTGAAAAGGCAAGAACGGCGCTGGGCAGGATGCTGGATTTTGCTGTATACGATCTTCATCTTGACTTGAAAGAGTTTTGGAAGCAGTTCCTGGACAGCGACGTCTGTAAACGGTTTGAGCAAGGCGATTCCTCGCTTCTGGCAGGTATGTCAGGAATCGAAATGGCGTATGCTGTCATCGGTGACGCATCCGAACGTATCCAACCGAAGCCCTCTATGGATCGCTCCGAGGAATACTGGCTCGGCTGGGCGCTTGCCTACTACCAGTGGAATACAGGCATATCGTTCCGTGAGATCTTTGATGCGGAAGATATCACGAAGATCAAGGCTCTGTATTACCCCTACCATGAAATGGATATTCGGCATTTCTGCGATCTACTCGATGAAAGGTATCTGAGCAACAGAACGACCAAGCTGAAGCAATACCGCCAACGGGCGGGGCTGAGTCAGTCTCAGCTTGCCGAGGAGAGCGGCGTCCCGCTGAGAACGATCCAGCAGTATGAGCAGCGTCAGAAGAACATCAACATGGCGCGGGCTGAGTATGTAATCAGGCTGGCAAAGGCGCTGTATTGTGAACCTGAGGAGCTTCTGGAAAAGGTAAGTATGAATCAATAAGTTATACTCACCATGTTAGGAACACATCAAATATTCAGACAAAAAATAAGCCTGTTAACGTCAATATACGTCAACAGGCTTCAATCATATTATCTATTCTTTCTCTGAAACAGGAAGAATATAAAGTTTATTTGACATATCGCAGCCTACCTAAATATGATTCAGACAGAAAAGATGTGTCGTATAAATGCGCTTTATGACAATAGAATTACAACTTAAGCACACTTGATCGAGCGGAGCTGATGACTCCGCCTTTGCTTTTTTTATCAAATAAATTCACAAATCTGTTTATGATTCTTTGTGTCCCTTACACAAATCGGGCTATTGTTTTTCTCTATGTCACAATATGGAATAAGGTTGAGAAATATGGTACTATAAAATAGAATATAAGCGATCATGACAGCCTGTTCCTGTAATTATACCTCTTTAAAACCTGTTTCTTTCTTTTGACAGTTACTTCGGTATAAATCTCTGTTGTAGATACGCTGCTGTGGCCGAGGATCTCCTGTACGGAGCGTAGATCCGCACCGTTTGCTAACAGATTCGTCGCAAAAGTGTGTCTCAGATAATGGGGCGTGGCATGGGGATTGATCCCGCATGAATCTCTGACAGAGTTAAAAATATACTCTATTCCATGTATGCTGATCTGTTCTCCGTATCGATTGAGAAACAGCTTGTCTGTAATAGGATTACATGCTTTTCTGACTTTTATCCATTGCATCAAATTGTCCCATGTTTGCGGACAAGATATGTATATCAGCCTTTGCTTACGGCCTTTTCCGTGAATCAGGATAACTCGTTCGGTCATCGCAATATCATGAATGGATATTGATGAAGCCTCCGCCACTCTGATGCCGGCGCTGGCGATCGTGTCAATCAACGCAAGGTTGCGAACGCATTTCCATTTTGCAAAGGAAGTAGATGCTTGTTCCTTTTGTGCGGCCAAATACCGCAACAGAGAAGAAACTTCTTTAACGGTCATGGTTTTAGGGAGCTTTCTCTCCTTCTTGAATTTGAACTTGTGAGTGATGAAATAGTTTTGGCTGATGTAATGGTTTTGATACAGATAGTCAAACAGCATTTTCAGTACAACTAATTTGCGATTGATCGTACTGCCTTTCAGCCCCTTTTGGTTAAGGTACTGAACGTAATTGATTATCGTCTCATCTGATATTTCACGATTACTGATAAACCTGCAGAAGTCGGATAAATCCGACTGATAAGCAATAACCGTTTTGGGGGACAGATTCTTAGTCGATTGCATAGCAGAGAGAAAGTTTGAAGTTAAATCAAAGTAGTTTAGCATAGCACACCTCAAAAAAGATAGTTACTTTAATTCTATCAGATTTCGAGGTGAAAGTATAAATGAACTCACAATAACTATTAATTATTGTCGCGAAAACCGCATCGATCAAATAATCGTTACATTTTATTTATGATAGTATGTTTTAAGGAGATAAGAAATGGATGAATACTCAATTTATCCCAAACAGTTTAGTAAACCAGCAATTCAAATACAAATAAACACATGTTTTGTTGTAATGCCTTTTTCAGAAGATTTAGACAACACATATATGGTTATTGAATCTGCTGCATCAACAATGGGTATTCAATGCACCAGAGCGGATTGTGTTAGTACTACATCGGAACCGATTTTGAATAAAATATGTACTCAAATAAGTCAAGCATATTTTATTATTGTTGATATTACTAACCTAAATCCAAATGTTTTTTATGAATTAGGAATTGCACATGTTTTAAGGGATGCTAAAAAGGTATTAATAATCAAAGAAAAAGATACAGAATGCCCAAGCGATATCAAACATCTTCATTACTATGCATATAGCAAGATCGCCCTCAAAAAATTAAAAGAAACCATTAAGTGCTTTTTTAAAGAAAACAACATACAAGAAGATTTATTGAGTATTTTAGATTTTCTGGGAATTACGCCTAGGGATAAACAAATATCTCAAGAATTTGTAGCTAGCTTATCAAAATGCTTAGACGACAATATTAGTAGCCTATTGATGATTCTGAATAATAGATTAGCAGATATAAAACAATGGCAAGCTAATAGTATTTTACTTAGTCTAACCCATTCACTAGACGAATTGTTATCATGCCACGATTTTTTCTCGCTTTATTCAAGTTTGATCCTTTTATTAGTTCAAAGACTAAATAGTGCTTTTGATATTTCAAGTTATCTATCACAAGTGTATTCTGACCAATATCATAATCTTTCGAATGAATGGATTGCAGAATGTAGTATTATAGTTTTAGACAATCCCTTATATTTTGATAAAACGATTTCTTGGATAATAGAGTATTTGATGAAAACAAGTCCTGCAGCATTTGATGTAGCAAAATATAAGCTAGAGATTGGAATAATAAAATCGAAATCCGAAAGAATAGACAGTGTTCTGATTAATGAGCTAAAAAGCACTAATAAAACGCTAGTTGAACATTGTGCAAAACTAATTACGGAACGAAAAACCGATGCTGCAATTCCTTTCCTGATCAAGTTAGTTGAGACAGATGATAATCCCTATGTAGTGAGGAGCTGTATTGATGCTTTGGTGCAAATGGCATCTCTTGATGAATTACTGAGAATTCAAGAATCTTTGGTTAATCGTGAGCCGTTCCTTGATTCACACAGTTTTATCAAAAAGCATTTGCCTGCATTAAAGAATAAAATCGAATATTTACAAAATGCTGCGAATTGCTGAATAATTAAAAGTGTTAAGAAACTCTGTTAGTTCAAAATTTTCGATTAATAAGCTTATCAATAAGCTTATTAGTTCATTACGCTTTTTCATGTTTTGTTCGTAATCCAGTATTCGCTTAATAACTCCTAAGAAACTGCCTTTGAATTTCAAATAATAAGCTTGTCTATTCTTTTCAAAAAGATGAGTTGATTCAAGTGTTGTTTTTAAAGTCTTATATGCCGTGATAAAACTGCGAATTGAAACTTCTGAGACTGTATGTATAAGTGAATCTTCACGTTGACAATAATGATAATTACAGTTTTTTACAAAAGTTACTCGGGCAGCCTTTGATAGAACCTCGAAAGTAAAAACATCATCTTCTTGGTATCTGAGTTCTTCATGGAATAATATCTTATTCTCTATCAAAAACTCTCTTCTATATATTTTATTGTTGACAATAGGAGTGATTCTAATCTCATTTGGTATTCTATGTGTATATATACTTAGGGCAAATTCACCTGTCATGCTATAGTTCGTTGGATAATAGTATTTTCTTTCTCGTCGATCCTGATTAACATAGTCATAAACCAATCCAAAATTTATAACATCAGTATTATTGCAAATCTGTTTAAAGCAACTCTCATAAGTGCTTATGTCAATCCAATCATCTGAATCAATAAATGTCACATATGGTGTCGTCGCGGTATCTATTCCAATGTTTCTACAAAACCCTGCCCCAGAGTTTTTCTCCAAATCGATAATTTGAAACGGATGCTTTTTCTGAAAACCGTATAGTATATCTAACGTGTTATCTGTTGATGCATCGTTAACAACAATTATATTCATTCTATTAAATGTTTGATTAAACAAAGATTCTAAACATCTTCCGATATTCTTTTCGTCGTTGAATACAGGAATAATCACTGTCAATAGTTTATCCATTGTCATTCTCCCCAACAATAGCATGTAATAAAAGCAAGCCCTATATTGTAAAAACACGTTTTCTACAATAATTAATAGTTATTGTGAGATTGATAATCAACAACTAACCCAACCTATTGTTTATCTGAGAAACTAATAGGTTGGGTTGATTTATAAGAGTATGGCAGACTAAGAAATGAATCTATTCTTTCTCGGTTGCCATATTTTATGTTTCGTGATAGAATTCAATTGTAAACTATTTCAAAGACGGTAAAAGAACTTTATAAAGCAAGTTTTAGGAGACTACTATGAACACAGCTGTTGTGATCAATTCGGGCTTAGGCTCATTAACCATGGGAATAGAAAAAGCCGGCTATCAAGTGATAGCGGCTTATGAAACTGACCCAAAAGCACGATCAGTTCATGAGAGGAACATCAATGCGCCGATCTTTGATCGAATCCCTACAAGAGAGGAGTATGGCGCTTGGGAAGAACCGGCTCTTCTGGCGGCGCGGATACATATTAAACAGCCATCGGGAAACGCGCTCCGGTCGGAGCGCCCGATTCAGCAAGAAATGCAGATGTTGGATATAATTGATGGTTGTCGTCCGCGTGCCATTCTGTTTTTTGTGAACCCGGCAGGAGGTAAAACGCTGCTTCCGGGATTCCTGGATAGAATCAATCGTATTGGGTACCGCCTGTCATATCGTTTGATAGATGTAGGAGAAGCGTTAGGACTTCCGATCAGAGAACGTACGCTCTGCATAATAGGAGCACGAAATGATAATCATGCCCCATTGCGTTTCCCTGATTTTGATATGTCAAAACAGCATTACTATCCTGAGGACTTTTTAGAAATTGATCATCCTATTGATTCGTGGTATTACGAGATTAATCCACACCATATTTCATATGATGCTTTAGAAAGCGGCCCGTATTTTTGTTGGAGCAACGGAGAGTACAGACCGACAGATATCATAAAATGGAATACGTTGAGGATTCCTCTTGTTAGAGATCATAACAGACCGAGAAGGATCACCCATCGCGAAATAGCCAATATAAAAGCGTTTCCCGAGTATTATAACTTTTCAGATGTGAGAAACAGATCTTGGCTGTATAAGGCTTTGATGTATTCGGAGAATATTACTATCGTTAAACAGATCGCCAAAGGATTGGTATATAACAGACCTGTTAGTAGAGGACTTTTATTTGAAAATTTGTTTTATCGTTATTTGAAGTCTCTTTTACAAAGCCATTCGGAGTATGGTCTAGAAGTGACAAGAGAGTTTCCGACTAGTGATTATAGAATAGATTTTCGGGTGAAAACACCACAGCAGTTACTACTTCTCGAGTTGAAACTCTATACCGGTCGCACCGTCAATCCTTCAAGGATTCAAGATGCCTGTAAGCAACTCTCTGATTTAAAGGCAGAGGGAACCATCATTCTGACCGTCGCAAATGAAGTGTCGGACGAAATGAAAGCGCAGTGCTTAGATGCTTACGGAATACATATTTGGGATGTAGGCAACTTACTTTGGCTATTCGAGGATTATCCCGAGATTAAAACTGAGTTTATCTCCTTTTTGGATTATTCCATCGATAGTATTAAGGCTAAAGCTCCTGCTGTCGGTATTGTGTGGGATAATTCGGCAAAACCGGAGGTTGAGCCTGATACGGAGCATGACACGAATTGGGCACAGAAGCTGTCCGAAATCAAACCGGGAACGGAGCATTTCAGAGCTTACGAGGATGCGTGTGTTGAAATACTGAAATATGTACTCGGCGACTACTTAACACTATGGAAAACACAGGAACGATCCAATGATGGTCTGTATCGCTTTGACTTGTGTTGCAGAATCAAAGCCGGAATCAATCAGGACTTTTTTGATACCATCAAGAAATACTTCAACACCAAATATATCGTCTTTGAATTCAAAAACACGACAGAGAAGATAGGGCAAAAGGAAATATATACTACAGAAAAATATCTTTACGAAAAAGCCTTGCGCAAAGTAGCTGTCATTATTTCCAGAGAAGGAGCTGACAAGCATGCGATGAAAGCGGTAAAAGGAAGTCTTCGCGAAACAGGAAAATTGATTCTATGCTTGTCTGATGAGCAGCTGTTGGAAATGATAGAGAGTAAAGATAAGGGAGAACAAGAACCGGCGGATCAATTAGGCGATATGCTTGATGATTTGTTGATTCATCTCGAAAAGTAAGAGTAAGATTATCTGATTGATAATAGTGACACCTCCGCATTAAGATGTGCGGAGGTGAAGTCAAATGTGACATCAAATCAAGCTAAACTGATGCATTGAATGCAGAGTAAATTGCTATTGCTTAAGCAATAGCTTGAAATAAATCCTTTCCTTTTTAGCTTCTCTAACAACTTGTAATTATAATCAGAAACATAAAGATATTTTTTGTGTCTCCGATCTTTATGATGGTAAATCTCCATTCGCGGGATTATCAAGCACCTTACCGTGCTTATCAAAGCGCGAACCGTGACAGGGACAGTCCCATGACCGTTCAGCGCTGTTCCACTTCAATGCACAGCCGAGGTGCGGACAGCGTTTCTTTGAGATGGTCAACAGATTTTTCGTTGCTTCGAGCCCATTGACCAATAACTGCGGTTTGAGGATGCTTCTCGATGGATCGAATACATCGGCACAGTCGTTATGCTTACCCAGAATCGTGTCGGTGAGTATCATTGCCGCGGTCATCGCTCCTGTCATGCCCCATTTATTGAAGCCGCTCGCGACGTAGAAGTCGCGGGTGCTTTTTGAATAACGTCCGATATACGGGATGTCGTCAAGGCTCATGCAGTCCTGCGCCGCCCAGCGGTATTGTTCTGTCGAATGGGGATATACCTTTTTGGCAAATTCACGCAGTTCATTCCAGTTGCCGCCCTTATGACCCGTGCGGTGACCTCCGCCGCCGAGCAGGAGAAGATCGCCGCGATTACGGAATGATAAGCCTGTCCGACACTCGTCGACATACATCCCTTCAACATCCTGCGCGTTCCTGAGTCCGAGAACATAGGAGCGGTGTTGATATAGCTTGAAAAAGTAGCTGCCGTGTTTGTTGATGAAGGGGAAATGTGTAGTTACAATCACATGATTTGCTTGAATCGTTGCGTGATCGGTGATCGCCATGTTGCCGATCATTTCACGGACGAAGGTGTGCTCGTAGATGTTTAGTCCTTTGGCGACAGCGGAAAGGAATTTCAGCGGATGGAATTGCGCTTGACGAGAGAATTTCACCGCGCCCATCGTTTTGATGGGGATGATGGGATTTTCACACAGCTCTGCCCTGTACCCGATTCGATGTAAGGCTTCCATTTCATCGTCCAACTTTTTGCGGTCGTTGGTACTGTAAACGTAGTTGTCCTTTTCTTCATAATCGCAGTCGATCGATCGGCATAGGGTGGCATACTGTTCAAACGCTCTTTTATTAGCGTTCAAGTATTGCTGAACCGCATGTGTGCCATAGCTTTTTAGAATTTGATGGTAGATCAGACCGTGCTGATAAGTGATCTTCGCGGTGGTGTTCTGCGTTGTACCCGAGCAGATCGTATTTTTTTCAACGAGCACATACTTCACGCCTGCTTGGTGCAGAAAGTATGCGGTCAGTATCCCCGCGATTCCTCCGCCAATAATCATTACGTCGGTGCGGATATCTTTCTTTAATTGCGGGAAGCGCGGAAGTCGCGCCGTGTCTTGCCATATGGATTTCATGTTGACCTTCCGTTCTTCTTTGGGAAAAGAGTAAGCTGGTTTTCGTCGTAGCAAATGCCGAGGAAGATTTCCTTTGCGGTTCTATAGCCCTGCTTTTTCAGCTCCTTTTGGAGCCAATCATCATTTAGCCCCTTTCGTTTGAGATTGTCGTCCATCACCCTGCCGTCCATGATAATCTCCGTGCCGATGTGCTCCGGCTTGGGGTTCAGCTCCATATCCTCGGGGTTCAGCGGACGTTTGGTGCTGACCGGCAGGATCGACAGCTTGCCGTTGTATTCAAAGACGGCGGTTTGGATATCGTTGAGATTGAAGTAGCCCTCCTGACGGCACAGGAGCAGAAATTCGCTCAGCTCGAGCTTTGCTTTTTTCATATTCTCGCGATACAGCTTGCCGTCGTCCATGATGATCGTCGGCGTACCGTTGATGAATTTCCGGCTTCTTGCGAACCTGCGTGTGATGATGCTCAAAGCGACGGTGATCGAACCGAACACCAGCATCGAGATCGTCGGCTTCCACCACGGCTTGTCCAAGGTTGTTGCTAACTCCGCGGCGATCGAGCCGATGGTGATGCCCGTGATGTAGTCGAAGAACTCCAACTGCGCGACCTGTTTATGTCCGATGACCTTCGCGATCAGGAACAGGATCACCGCCGAGAACAGCGACGCGAGAACGACTTGCAGGACTTCCATCATAAATCCTGCAAGTCCGCGTCGGGGATATCGTTCTCGAGATTATCCCGCGCAAGGTCGGTGTCGATCTCCTTGTAAACATCAGAGATCGGCTTTTCACGCACATACGGCGTGGTGTGATATACCTTCTGCGACGGCGCTTCTGTTCCCGCAATGATGGGGTTGATGCGCTCTTTGCCGTGTTTGGCTTTTCCCTGTATTTCGGGAACAGCCGCCTGCTCATTTCTGGGTTTTGTGTGCGTCCGATTCGGTCGCTTCATTCCTTGTTTTGCCATGGTTTCACCTCACTGTTATTGTGGGTGAAATACAGTGCTTTATACTGCGCGGATCACGCCGCAGGCGATTTTCTCTCCTGCGTCCCCCGACGGCTGTGTACGAAAGTCGTCAGTATCGCTGTGTATGATGACGGTTCTGCCTATGATGTCACATATTCTAAATCGGTCAGTCTTGACCTGCATATACGCGCTCCCTTTGCAGGATAACAGCGGCGGCAGATCACCCGCGTGGGACGGATGCGGTCGGTCTTTCGGATTGTAATGACCTTTGGTTTTCGGGAAACCATCTCCTTCACAGCTTTTGCCCTCATGGATATGAAAGCCGTAGAAGCAGGATTCGGTTTTCGGCAAGCCCGAAATTTTTGCGATAACGAGGACGCCGTCCTTCACCCGACGGAATAATACTTCTCCCCGAATCTTCGCATACTCGTCATCGCCCTTGATGATCGCCTTTGCGGAAGATTTTCTATTACACTGATTCATCAAATCGCCTCCGCATTATGATATGCGGAGGCGATACTCTGTGCGACAACAAATAAAAAGCCTTCTGCCGCAAGAATAATAATCTATCGGAGGAGATTTCTATTAATTAACGATGTGTTAATTACATAAATTCAAGGCTGTATATTAATATCTATAAATCCGAAGGATTCATCTTTACAAATTTGAATAAATAGTGGTATAATAACTAAGTATAAAAGAGTCATCGGAAGAGAACAAAGATCAGGATAAGGGAGTGAATAAAGATGAATCATTGTTCGATCAAGGACTGGAGCAGAATATATATTATGCATAAAGACAGGCGCGTTGCGACGATCCATAAGAACGGACGATGCACCATCTATTATCCTTCTTTCATGCCTTATAATCTGTATTTGGAAAAAGAAGACGACCTTGACACCAGATTAAGCAATCTCAGCAACTTTTATTATTGGTGTTCGAGCCGTTTGTTGACGCTTGATCGCAAATACGCTAAGGAGATCATGAACAGCATCGGCGCTATGCAGGCTGTTACGGATAAAGACAGAGCCATGATCGCGATCTCTTACCATTGTCTAAGCTTGACAGATGTATTCTGGGTCAAAATGAATCGCGAAGAATTGGAATTCTCTCAAATCAGCCTTTATCGTCATTCACTGAGTAACGCTTTCGCAGATGTCAGCCTGAGAGGTATTTCACTCACAGTTCAGAATGCCAATTTGATATCCGATCAGGATGTTGCCGGAGATATCGGAACTCAGGGAGTGGCGCCAAAGGCATGGATACGCCGCGAGGACGGCTTTTATCTTTTCAAAGACGGCGATGAGCGTGATGTGAAGGCTGAGCTTTTAGCGTCAAAAATCGTTGATTGTTTTGACGTCGATCATGTATCATACTCAAAAGATTCCTTCTTCGGAAATGAGGTTTCAAAGTGTAAGATCATCACATCGGAGGAATACGGCATTGTTCCGTTCGAGTATGTATCCGTATACTGTGAGAACCATGATAAGGATCCGATAGAATTTGTCCTGAAGCATGACAGCTATCAATTCTACATGATGAATATCATCGATTACCTGATCGGTAATACTGACAGACATTGGGGCAACTGGGGCTTCTTGGTGAATAACGCCAATAATAAGCTTGTCAGATTACATCCGCTGATGGACTATAATAAAGCATTTTTGTCTTATGATACGACTGAGGGTGTCAGATGTCTGCCGCGAGGTGAGAACTACACGCAAAAGCAGGCTGCGTTAGAGGCAGTCGGCAAAATTGGATTGAATCAGATCGCCGAGGTCAAACCGGAGTGGTTTGAGAATGACGCAGAATGCAGGATGTTCTTTACACGTTTGTTCATTTTGAAGGATGCGTCAGGGATCAATCATCCCACCGTTGATGAAGTTGTAACTTCTTCAAGATGAAAAATGAAATAGTATAATCAAAACGAACAAAGCCGATGTCGGACAGTAGTTAACCGACATCGGCTTTTCCTTGCCTAATGATATCAGGAAAGGATAGATCAGTATAATTCCATAAAGTGAATCAGTGCTAAGTGTGTTTATCACTTGAGTATTGATGTTTTCCGGTTTCAGTATGGATATAATGAGTCGATATGATTTATGAACAGCAAAATCAACTTGTAAATATGTAAAATTAATATTTACAAATCTTTGATTTCCTGTTATACTGTAATTATAGGAGGCGAAACTGTAATGAATATTAAAATGGATGATTTGTTTGATAAAAGAAGTGTTGTCGGAGCTAAGTTGGAAGCATTATTAGCTGAAAAAGGCTACACTAAATCGAGGCTTTGCAGGGAGTGCGGGATCTCCAGACCTACTTTGGATAAATTATTAGCCGGTAATATCACTTCAAAAGCTAACTTTGAAAAACATATGCAAAAGATTTTTACGGCTCTCTCTATGACTCCCGATGCTCTGCTGGGAAATGTCAAGAATGCTTATTCACGAGTAAGAGAGATCAGAAATACCCTTAATATCAATCAGGATGTCATTTCGAGGATTACTTCTATTTCGCCTGAGAGATTGTCTGAGATTGAAGCAGGGGCTGATGTAACAATTGCAGAATTAAGAGACATCGCGTTATGCTTACATACAGGTACGCGCTATATTGAAAACACATCTGTTTTTTACCCGCAGATGTCTGTGATGGAAGACGTTTTCCGTTTTAGCGCTAATGGTAATGCGGCAGATTTGAGTGGATTTTGGGGTCACATCGGGATACTGCCGAAATCCGGCAAAGCGTATTACTGGTATCCGATAACGCTCCATTATGCAAAATATGTCAGCAAGAACATGAATAACTCCAGGCTGGTGGTTCCTTGCATGAATAATAAACTATTGTTCCTCAATACCGACAATATCGACGGGATAGTTCTGCTTGACGAAGCGTGCGATCCCCCCGACTTTGCAAACTGGGATCCTTCTGTCGGAGAAGGAGAAATCCCCTTAGTGGTGTATGAAGCGCTTGATGATTTCTATTTTGCTATGGAATCAAACGGCATGTCGGATGAGGATGTGTTGTCACCGATGTTTTTGAATTACATGAAAGACATCGCAAAACAATATAAATGGACAGAAGATGATATTTTTGATTTAACGTCAAAAATCATGATAATGTATTACGATGGTAATGAGTTGATCAATTACACGGATTTTTCCTGCGAAGATTCACTTGTTGGGGAGATAGAGAGAGTTTGTGTTTTCGGTGATGATATCCATGAAAAGTATGTTGCATTCAGCGATAATAACGGTGCTGATATTATGATTAACACCGATAATATCTCTCTGATAGAGTTGCCTCTCGTTAAGGTCGAAGAGGCGATTTTGCAGGGATATCAAAAAATGATGTCCGAATAATGCTGAATAGTAAAAAGAATAAGGAGTGAAAAAAGGGAGAATTATTTAATCAAATCCCTACCAAAGCGATAAAAGGGGAAGATATTACCATTGGCGAGAAGTACGGCGGAGAGATCTTCGTCTCCGAATATGATGAGTTGTTCTGCTATTCCGGAGTTCTCAAAATAGCAGATGATAGGTCTATTGATATCCTGAATAAATGGCCAATCAATATGATCGGGAAACATTCTTTAGACATATTGAATGCTAAAGGAATTATCAATTTCATAAGAATCGTTGACGGTCGAATTGTTTTGGACGATTTTGTTGACGCCCAGTGGTGTTCTGATAAATTATTTAAAAAGATCAAAGCAACCGTTAGCTATCCAAGTGTAGAGTCATATTACAGCGTGATTGTTAACAACGATGAAGATGAGGTTTTGACAAGAGCTGTTTTCGGTCTGACCTATAGCGAATTATCACGATTAACGGAATGCTACGCCAAAGCTTTGGGCGTCTTTAATGGTTATCAACAGTATCCCCGTGTCACGCGTTCGATTCAGTCTGCTAATCGTTGCGATATAACCGGTGCGTGGATACCGAAGAATTATCCGTATATCACATTTGCTGAGAGTGATCGTGACCTTTCTCATATATCTTTGTGGGGGTTCTACCGTCATATTCAGTTGTTGATGAGGAACTCTGCGAAATCGCTCTTTGGACAGCTTCTGATAAAGCTTGGCGCCGAGCCTGAGTTATTAGAGAAAGTAATAAATATCGGACGAAAAGTTTTAGGGAAAACAATAATCACTTGGGATATGGCGAATCCTGAATGAATATATATAATAGAGTTGAAATGTTAAAATAAAAAAAGACCTGATGAACAGGTCTTTTCGATCACACACTGTGATGGCTGCCAAAGCAGCGGGTTGGATAAATCTTTATTTGAACTTATAGTGTAAATCTCATAAGGTATTGAGATTATCTATACTATAACAGAAGGAATACCATTTGTCAATAGAAAGGAGATCTCTAATGCAGGCAAACGAGAAAGACTATTATATCGGCGCCGATATTGGTACGGATTCAGTCGGTTGGGCGGTAACCGATACAGAGTATCGGCTCAAAAAGTTCAAGGGCAATGCGATGTGGGGCGTTCGCCTTTTGGATGAGAGCAATACTGCCGAGGAACGCAGGGGATTCAGGACTGCGGTTCGCAGAAGCAAGAGAAAACGCGACAGGATCGAATGGCTGCAATCGCTGTTCGCGGAGGAGATCGCAAAGGTCGATATCTCATTCTTTCAGCGGCTGAAAGAAAGTAATCTTTATCTGGAGGACAAGAGCGCGGCTGTACCATATGCGGTGTTTGCCGATGAAGACTTTACTGACAAAGATTATCATCGTCTCTATCCCACGATATATCACCTCAGGAAGGACCTGATCGAGAACGGGGATCCGCATGATGTCAGGCTTGTCTATCTTGCGCTGCATCATTTGATCAAGCACAGGGGACATTTTCTGTTCGAGTCATTGAGCGCCGAGGAGGTCAACTCCTTTGAGATCGTTTTAGAAAGCCTGAATGAGACGCTGAGAGATGAACTTGGCTTTTGCTTGGAGAGCGAGGATATTTCCGCCTTCGGTGAGGCGCTCAAGTCCAAGCAGCTGAATAAAACCGCGAAGTATAATCGGCTTCTCGCACTGTGTGATGTAAACAAAAAAGAGGAGTCTCAAAAAGCGGAAGCGATTGCCCTGTTGAGCGGCAAAATCGGAAAACTGTCTGTCTTGTTTGCCGACCCGTCCATCGATGCGGAAGAGGTCAGAAAAGCGGAGTTGGGCGGAAACTATGAGGAGAAATCCGCCGAGTATCAAAGCCTTCTGGGAGAACAGTTTATCGTGATCGAAAAGCTCAAGGCGGTCTATAATTGGGCAGTGCTGGCGGATATTCTCGACGGTGAGCGGTATATCTCCTGCGCTAAGGTGAAAAGCTATGAGAAGCACCGTTTGGATCTGAAGCTCCTGAAAAAGTATGTCAAAGAACGCTGCCCCGAAAAATATAATGAAGTGTTCAAGAAGAGCGCGGACAAGCTCGATAACTATACTGCATATTCCGGTATGGTGAAAAAGAACGGCAGAACGGGCGTTTTACAGAATAAGTGTACGCAAGCGGATTTCTGCTCCTTTCTGAAGAAACGATTCAAAAGCCTGTCCCATAACGGGTATGAAGAGATGTTCAGCGAGATCGAGAATGAGACCTTTATGCCGAAGCAGCACATCAAGGATAACGGTGTCATCCCGATGCAGGTGCATCGGATGGAGCTGGTCGCGATCCTTGAAAACGCCAAGCGATATCTCGGATTTCTGAATCAGGTCGATGAAAGCGGAAAGAGTATAGCGGACAAGATCATTGATATTTTCTCATTCCGCATACCCTATTATGTTGGTCCGTTAAATACGCACAGCGATAAAGCATGGCTGGTGCGAAAAAGCGGTAGAATAGTTCCATGGAACTTTAGTGAAGTTGTTGATGTCGATCAATCAGCTGAGAACTTTATCACCAACCTGACCTCCAAGTGTACATATCTTCCGCAAAAGGATGTGATCCCGAAGAATTCGATCCTGTATTGCCGATATATGGTCTTGAACGAGCTGAACAACCTGAGGATCAACGGTGAGAAGATTTCGGTCGGGATGAAACAGTCTATCTTCAACGATCTGTTCCTGAAGCGTAAAAAGGTCACGCAGAAAGCGCTGAAAAACTATCTGATCAGCTTAGGATATCATGATATCGAGATCACCGGTATCGACGGCGATTTCAAAGCGAACATGAAACCGTATCTCGATCTTGTCGGTTTCGGGCTCACCGCTGATGAAACGGAGCGGGTGATCACGGCGATCACGATCTTCTCGGACGATAAGGCGTTGTTGCGGAAACGGCTGAGAGTTGAATTGGGAGCAAAGCTCAGCGATGCGGAGATCGTTAAGATCAGCCGTCTGTCATACAGCGGATGGGGTAGGTTGTCTAAAGAGTTCCTGACAGAGATCATGGGTGTTAACCCCGAAACAGGCGAGCTGATGAACATTATCACTGCTCTTTGGGAAACAAACGACAACCTGATGATCCTGCTGGGTTCCAAATACAATTTCTCTGAGAGCCTTGCCGCGGCGCTGATGGGCGAGGAAGAAAAGTCGATGCGAGAGATCGTAGAGGCGATGTACCTGTCGCCGAAGGTAAAGCGTCCGGTGTACCAGACGCTGCGAATCATGCAGGAGATCGTCAAAATACAGAAAAAAGCGCCGAAGAAGATCTTTATCGAGGTCACCCGCTATCAAGGTGTGAAGAACAAACGGACTGTCAGCCGAAAAACACAGTTGCTCGATCTGTACAAAGCCTGCAAAAAGGACGCAGCCGAGCTTTATGCCGCGTTGGAAGGAACAGATGAAGAAAAGCTCAGAAGCGACAAGCTGTTCCTGTATTATTCCCAGATGGGAAGGTGTATGTATACCGGTGAGCAGATCGATTTAGACAGCCTGTTTGACAGTAATGTATATGATATCGACCATATCTTCCCGCAGTCAAAGATCAAGGACGACAGTCTTGATAATCGCGTATTAGCGAAGAAAACCGCTAATGCCGAGAAAGGGAATATTTACCCGATCTCCGACAAGATTCGCCATAAGCAATATGGCTACTGGAAGATGTTGTTGGATAAGGAATTGATCAGTAAAAAGAAGTTTGAGCGGCTGACGCGCGCCTACGGCTTCTCAGATGATGAGCTTTCGGATTTTATCTCGCGTCAGGTGGTTGAGACCGGTCAGGCGACCAAGGCGGTGGCGCAGGTGTTGAAGCAGCTGTATCCCGATACGGATGTGGTCTATGTCAAGGCGTCGCTTGCCTCTGACTTCCGGCACAAATACGATATGCTGAAATGCAGAGAGGTAAACGATCTTCATCACGCAAAGGATGCTTATCTCAATATTGTAGTCGGAAATGTGTATGACGTTCGGTTCACTAAGAACAGAGCGAACTTCATCAAAGACCTTCAGCGGGGAACGGTCAGTCTGAATCAGATGTTCACTTATGATACAAAAGGCGCCTGGATCGCTCAAGATGACAATAGTATCAAAATCGTCAAGCAGATGATGCGCAAGAGTAAGATTCTGCTCACTCGCTTCTCTAATATCAAAAGCGGTACCTTGTTTGATCTCAATCCTTTGAAAAAGGGAAAAGGACAAGTGCCGAGAAAAGGATCGGGACCGTTATCGGATATCCAAAAATACGGTGGGTATAACAATGCACAGACCGCTTACTTCACACTGATTCAGTATCATGATAAAAAAGACAAGGATGTCAAAGCACTCATCCCCATAGAGATGGTCAATCGCTCTGAGTTTGAACATAATCCCTCCGGATACCTGAATAATCATTTGGGCTTGAATAACGCAACTGTTTTGTTACCTGTTGTGAAAGTCGGAACCTGTGTGGAATTGAATGGATTCAGAATGCACATCAAAGGCAAGATGAACAACGGAAAATACATTATTTACTCATCCGCGATGGAACTGATCCTGGATTATGCGTATGATCGTTATATCAAGGATATCGGAAAGTATCTTGACACCCTTTCAAGGCGGGTGGTTCCCGCAAAGCATGCGTTGAATCCGGAAGATAACGGAAAGTTGTATGATGCTCTTTCGTCAAAGATGACAGATACGATCCTGAGAGTAGAGTATGAAGCCTTGGGTAAGTCTCTGAAGGATCAAAGAGAAGCATTTAGTTCACTTCCGTTAGAGAACCAGTGCAAGATCCTTTCAGAGATCATCAAAATATTAAAGTGCAATTCCGTAGAGGGAGATCTAAAATACATTGGTATCAAGTCAACCGGTAAATTGTACACGAACGGGAAATTATCAAATATCAAAGATGTGAAGTCATATAAGATCATCAACCAGTCTATAACCGGTTTATATGAGAACAGCTATATAGTGATTTAACCCAAGGAGGTAAAGATGAGCTGGCGCACTGTCGTAGTATCAAAAACTGCTAAGCTCGATTATAGCTTAGGTTGTCTGGTGGTTCGTGATGTCGAAAGCACCACCAAGGTACATATCAGCGAGATATCGCTGTTGATCATCGAGAGTGTGTCAGCTTCGATTACCGCATAGCTGCTGAATGAGCTGATCAAAAACAAGGTAAAAGTCATCTTCTGCGATGAAAAGCGAAATCCGTCTTTTGAGCTGACGCCGTATCACGGCTCTCATGATTGCAGCCTGAAACTCAGGCGACAGATCGAGTGGACGGATTTCGCTAAGAAGTATATCTGGACGGAGATCATAGCCGAGAAGATTCGCCGGCAAGCGCAGGTTTTACAGAGTTTTGGACTTTCAAAAGCGGATATGTTGTCGGGATATATTGAGGAGCTGGAGCTGGGTGATGCCTCCAATCGAGAGGGACACGCGGCAAAGGTATACTTCAACGAGCTGTTCGGCAGGCAGTTCTCTCGTTCACAGGACTGTCCGAACGATGTTAATCCGGTAAACATTTATATTATTGATAAAGATCTGTGTGAGGTGATTGACAAATAATCCGATTTTTATTATGATAAAGCTAACTTATGAGATTGCCGTGTGCTGAATAGTGGGCGCATTTTATTTGAGGTTTGAGAATAGTGTAATTTCATAAGGTAATAAAACAAATCGCAGGTGACAGACTTGACGGTATAGGTTTGAGAATAGTGTAATTTCATAAGGTAATAAAACCGAGAACATTACTTGAGCGTAACAAGATATGTTTGAGAATAGTGTAATTTCATAAGGTAATAAAACCACAAAGGTACAGTATTTAGGAATCTTCATGTTTGAGAATAGTGTAATTTCATAAGGTAATAAAACTACGACCAACTTTTTGCAAAAGCTAACGAAGTTTGAGAATAGTGTAATTTCATAAGGTAATAAAACTCTGCTCATAATGTTTCTTTCTTCGGCGCTGTTTGAGAATAGTGTAATTTCATAAGGTAATAAAACGGCGCTTACAAGAATGTATTGCTACCTATTGTTTGAGAATAGTGTAATTTCATAAGGTAATAAAACGGAAGGCGGTGAATATATCGCAGTTATTGAGTTTGAGAATAGTGTAATTTCATAAGGTAATAAAACATGTGCTGTTTGTCGGTCCGATCTACTCGTGTTTGAGAATAGTGTAATTTCATAAGGTAATAAAACAGAAAAAACTTCATACGCCGAGTTTCCAAAAGTTTGAGAATAGTGTAATTTCATAAGGTAATAAAACAAGAAACGGGTGAGTGGCTTCCTCCGAAAGTTTGAGAATAGTGTAATTTCATAAGGTAATACCCGGATGAGATAAAACGGTGACAGTGGTGGCATAAGGAGTTATTGATGTATCAGTCAGAGGAAAAGACTGGAAAGTGTTTCGTGAAAAGCTGCCCGAATGGCAGGAAGCATATATGGAGCGGCTGATCAAGGAATACGCGGAACTGCTCAACAGCGATAAAGCGGCGACCGAAAAATTTTGGGCGCTTGACAAGCGTATTCGTGCGGACAGGTAGAGCATTGGCGTTCGTGCCAATGAAGAAAGCGGTTCAAAACTGAAAAACATTCTGACCGAATTGATAATCGAATACGTTATTTCAGTAGATGATTTGCAGAATTTCAGCGAGGAGCTTCGGGAATCTACAAGCCGCTGGATTCAAACATATAGCAGTAACTTAGAATAATAATCGCAAACAGGCTCGATGAAAGATACACCGAGCCTGTTTCTATATCTTAAAACACCATTTATGGATATACAAACAAATGACTTTTTCGTCAATATGTACTAATCAAAGCCTGCTCTTTTGGCTAAATCCAACAGGGCGAAGCTGAATTGCTGCCACCGTGTCAATGTTGTCAGTGACTGGTCACCCTCGCGGATACGCAGGGTGCGGCGGATCTCCTTGGGGATGACGACGCGGCCGAGGTCGTCGATGCGTCTGACGATTCCTGTTGCTTTCATATCTGAATCTCCTTAATTTGGTTCACAAAAAGTTGTAACACTATTGTATGCAGAGATGGTTTTTTCATACAGAATCAGCGCAGGAAGAATCTGTCAGTTGAAAATCTTGACAGAACCGGCGGCATCCAATAGAATAAAAGAAAGTTCGGGAGGTGAGAGGATGCCGCGCGTTACGATCAACGGCGATGATTTCGGGATGAATGAGAGCTGTACCAATGCGATCCTCCGCGCACTGTGCGAGGGAATGATCACCGATGCCACCATGATGGCGAACGGATCGTATTTTGATGAAGCGATTCAAATGGCGAAGCAGTATGGGCTGACGGATCGGATCGGCGTTCACTTCAACCTGACTGAGGGTCTGCCGCTGACGAGCGGGATCACGGAGGTGCCGCTGTTTGTCAGGGACGGCGCATTTCATCGTGCGTTTTTGCGTCATCCGCGCGAGCTGAACGAGGTGGAGCGTCAGGCGGTTTTTGCGGAGCTTTGCGCGCAGGCGGAGCGCATCCGCCGTGCGGGTATCGCGATCACGCATGCCGACTCCCACCATTATCTGCACACCTATCGCGCTTTTGCACCGATCTTCGCCGATGCCTGTCACCACTGCGGGATCAACAGCATCCGCCTGAACCGCACCCTTGATACGCCCGCGCATCCATGTGTGACCGATGGGCGGATCGATAACAAATTCTGGCGCGAGCAGGGCTTGCGGACGGCGGAGCACTTTGGCAGATATACCGATCTGTTTGAGACGGAGATCCCCGATCGCACCGAGATATTGGTGCACCCCGATTTTGATCGGGATGGCAGGTTGATCGACCGCACCGCCGTGGTCGACGACTGTCCGAGCGGCATGGTTTTGGATGGAGCAATCTATCACGAGAAGTCGCTCACCTTATGTCGCTATCAAGAACTGGTAACGTAAAAAGATCCGAAGCATACGCCTCGGGTCTTTTGTTATTTACCAAATGTTTTGTAAGCAGATCACATCGATTCGATCGTACTTTAGATTCATTTCAATTCACAGTTGAAAACATAACGAAAAAAGCGGCCGGATGCGCGAAAGGGCACGCGTGCCCAGAGTCCCGTTTATTGTCATGATCCTTTGTTATAATAAGATTGTAGGAACGAACAATGCTTATGTGAAAAGGAGAATGACCATGTTATTTGAAAGATCTTTTGTCAAGCCCGAGAACATTATGGACGCCGCCGCGCAGGAGACGTCATCCATGCGTGATATGCGCATCATGCGCGCGCAGCGCAGTGAGAGGGGCTGGCTGCTCAAATACATCACCCTCGACGATGATTATCCCATCGCCGCTATTGAGCGCAGTTTAACGCGCAAGCTCGGCGAGGCGGTCAGCATGGTGAACCTGCATTATGACTTCGATACCGCTGCACGACTGATCTACGCATAAATGTTATTGCGTCGTCCTGCAAAGTATAATATACCCAACCATCAAATAAGGCTGCCTGATAATCGTAATCAGACAGCCTGTTTTTATATGCCTTTTTCTTTTCGGATATTTTCCAGCAGCGCCTTGCACCCCTTAGTAACATCATCCCATGTCGCTGCAAAGTCGCCCGTATACCACGGGTCGGCGACGTCGCGCGAGCTGCCTGCGTATTCCATCAGCAGGCGCACCTTGTTCTCGGGGTCACTGCCGATGATCCGCATGATGTTGCGCTGATTGTTCCGATCCATGATCGGGATGTAATCGTAGCGGTCATAGTCGGCGGCGGTCATCTGCCGCGCGGTTTTGCCCGAGCAGGACAGCCCGTGTTTTGCGAGCTCCCGCCGCGCAGGGGGATAGACGGGATTGCCGAGCTCCTCGCGGCTGGTGGCGGCGGAGGCGATCTCAAATTCCTTCTCCAGTCCCGCGTCTTTCACATATTGCTTCATCACGAATTCCGCCATCGGACTGCGGCAGATGTTCCCGTGACAGACGAATAATATCTTGATCATATCGCACCTTATTATTCTAAAATGTCATTGCGAGGCTCGCAAGAGCCGTGGCAATCTCAACCGATTACTTGATTCTGATTTCATTATACAACAGTAATAAACTGAGAACAAGTCCGAGTTCGGATTTATTAGGGTAATATTGTACAGTTTTCCGTTCAGAATCTTGTATGCTATGAGGATAGAAAAAACACCAACAAAACTGGTATAATATAAATAATAGCCTCCCTTTCCTAAGGGAGGTGGGCGCGCTTGCGCGCTCGGAGGGTTGAATCAAAATAACTCCCAGGAGGCACCTATGAAGCAGTATATCATGGCGCTGGATTCCGGCACCACCTCGAACCGTTGCATCCTCTTTGACCGCGAGGGCAATATGTGCTCGGTGGCGCAGAAGGAATTCACCCAGTTTTTTCCGCAGCCCGGATGGGTCGAGCACGACGCGAACGAGATTTGGCAGACGCAGCTGAGCGTCGCTCGTGAGGCGATGCGCAAGATCGGCGCGACCTATGATGAGATCGCCGCGATCGGCATCACCAACCAGCGTGAGACCACCATCGTGTGGGACAAGGCGACGGGTCAGCCGATCTGTCACGCGATCGTGTGGCAGTGCCGCCGTACCGCCGAATACTCCGATCAGCTCGTCGAAAAGGGCTTGACCGACAGCTTTCGTGAGAAGACAGGCCTGGTCATCGACCCCTACTTTTCCGCGACAAAGCTGCGCTGGATCTTAGAGAACGTCGAGGGTGCGCGTGAACGCGCCGAGCGCGGTGAGCTGCTCTTCGGCACGGTCGATACATGGCTGATGTACAAGCTCAGTAAGGGCAGGATCCATGTCACCGACTATTCCAACGCTTCGCGCACGATGCTGTTCAACATCAATACCCTTGAGTGGGATGAAGATATCTTACAAGAGCTCGCTATCCCTGCCGCGATGCTGCCCGAGGTGCGCCCTTCGAGCTGTATCTACGGCGTATCCGACCCCGAATTCTTCGGCGGCGAGATCCCGATCGCGGGAGCCGCGGGCGATCAGCAGGCGGCGCTGTTCGGACAGACCTGCTTTCATGAGGGCGAGGCGAAGAATACCTACGGCACCGGTTGTTTTATGCTGATGAACACGGGAGAAAAGCCGGTGTTTTCCGAGAACGGACTGCTCACCACCATCGCGTGGGGGCTCGACGGCAAGGTGAATTACGCGCTCGAAGGCTCTGTCTATGTCGCAGGCGCGGCGATCCAGTGGCTCCGTGACGAGCTCAAGCTGATCGACGGCTCCCCCGACAGCGAATATTTTGCGACCCGCGTGAGTGATACGGCGGGCTGTTATGTCGTGCCGGCGTTCACCGGACTGGGCGCGCCGCACTGGGATCCCTACGCGCGCGGTGCGATCATGGGACTGACCCGCGGCGTGAACAAATACCACCTGATCCGCGCGACCCTCGAATCCCTCGCCTTTCAGACCAACGACGTGCTCCACGCCATGGAGCTGGATTCGGGCATCCGTCTGGATTCGCTGAAGGTCGACGGCGGCGCGAGTATGAACAACTTCCTCATGCAATTTCAGGCGGACGTGATGAACGCCCCGGTGCATCGTCCCGCCTGCGTTGAGACCACCGCGATGGGCGCATCGTACCTCGCGGGCTTGGCAGTCGGCTTCTGGACAGATAAAGAGGACGTCAAACGCCAGTGGCGCAGGGAACGCGAGTTCCTGCCCGAGCGCGACGACGAGTGGCGCAAGGCAGAGATCAGCGGCTGGAACAAAGCCGTCGCCGCCACCAAAGGCTGGGCGAAGTAGAGTGAGGAGTGAAAAAGGCTTCCCCTCGGGGGGAAGCTGTCAGACAGTCTTGTCTGACTGATGAGGGGATGACCTATCCTTATGATCCTTTTTCCAAAGAGTGGTGAACGATGCAGAATAAACTAACCGGGTTTTCACAGAATCTTCGTAAGAACATGACCAAAGAAGAAAAACACCTTTGGTATGATTATCTGAAACGATTACCTGTTACTGTGAATCGTCAAAAGGTGATCGGAGAATATATCGTTGATTTTTATGTCTCCGAAGCAAGAATAATAATTGAACTCGACGGTTCACAACACTATTCAGAAGCCGGAGAACACCACGATAGAGAACGTGATGATTATTTCAGAAGAATCGGGGTTAAAGTGTTGCGATATACCAATCGACAAATACATAAAGAGTTTGACAATGTATGTCATGACATTGGGCGTCAAATTGAGAGTTCGATGAAAGGAAGAAAACTCTTTGTATAAAGCATTTGGATGCAAGGTGAGCCCCTCATCCGTCAACGTTGTTGACACCTTCCCCCCGAGGGGAAGGCTATCTATCCAATAAGCGAGGAACAAATAACATGTACGACATTATCATCATCGGTGCGGGCGTGATCGGTTGCGCTGTCGCCCGAGAACTCAGTAAATATAACGCCAAGGTGTTGGTGCTCGAAAAGAACGAGGACGTTTGCGCCGGTACCAGCAAGGCGAACAGCGGCATCGTCCATTCGGGCTATGACGCGCATAACGGCACCCTCAAGGCGCGGTTCAATCTCGAGGGCAACCGCATGATGGGCGACGTCTGCGAGGAGCTGGACGTTCCCTTCGACCGCATCGGCTCGCTGACTATCTGCACCGATGAAAAGACCATCCCCGAGCTTGAAGCGCTCAAAGAGAGGGGAGAGAAGAACGGCGTAGAGGGTCTCAGGATCCTCAGCCGTGAGGAACTGCTCGAGATGGAGCCGCATATCGGTGACGAGGTCGTCGCCGCGCTCTACGCACCCACCGCAGGCGTTATCTGTCCGTTCAAGCTGACCATCGCCTTTGCCGAGAACGCCGCTGTCAACGGCGCGGAATTCCGCTTTGATACCGAGGTGAAAAAGGTATACGTTGATAACGGAATCTGGCATGTCGTGACCGATGACGAAGACTATACGACCACGGCCGTTGTCAATGCCGCAGGCGTTTACGCGGATGTGTTCCATAATATGGTATCCGCAAAGAAGCTGCGCATTACCCCGCGCCGCGGCGACTATATCCTGCTCGACCGCGCGGTACAGGGCTTTGTGAACCATACCATTTTTCAGCTGCCCACCAAGCTCGGCAAGGGCGTGCTGGTGACGCCCACCGTCCACGGCAACACCATCGTCGGTCCCACCGCGGTGGATATGGAGGACAAGGAGTGCACCGCCACCTTTGCCGACGGCATCAACAGCGTGATCGAAAAGTCGGCATTGAGCGTCAAGAATCTCCCGATCCGACAGGTCATCACCTCATTCGCCGGCTTACGCGCGCATGAGGACGGCGGCGATTTCATCCTCGGCGAGCCTGATGACGCGCCCGGCTTCTTTGACTGCGCGGGTATCGAGAGCCCCGGCTTGACCGCGTCGCCTGCCATCGGCGTGTATATCGCCGATTTGATACAGAAGAAATACAGCCTGAGCGAGAAAGCGGATTTCATCGCTCAGCGCAAGGATATACTGAATCCCTCGACTTTGTCGTTGGAGGAACGCAACGAATTGATACGCCGTGAACCCGCATACGGCAACATCATCTGCCGCTGCGAATCCGTCACCGAGGGAGAGATCCTCGACGCGATCCGCCGCCCTGTCGGCGCGCGCTCACTCGACGGCGTCAAGCGCCGCACACGCGCGGGCATGGGGCGCTGTCAGGCGGGCTTTTGCAGCCCCAAGGTGATGGAGATTTTGCGCCGCGAGCTCAGCATCGACCTTACCGAGGTCACCAAGAGCGGCGGCAGCTCCACGATCGTCAACGCACGGACAAAGGACGGTGACAGTCATGAATAAAGTCGATATCGTCATCGTCGGCGGAGGCCCCGCGGGACTGGCGGCGGCTGTCGCGGCATACGATGACGGAGCAAAAAGCATCCTGATCTTAGAGCGCGATGAACAGCTCGGCGGCATCCTCAACCAGTGCATCCACAACGGCTTTGGTCTGCACACCTTCAAGGAAGAGCTGACAGGCCCCGAGTACGCCGACCGATTTATACAACAAGTGAACGAACGCAAGATCCCGTATCTGCTGAACACCATGGTCATGGCGATCTCGCCCGACAGGGTCGTGACCGCTATGAACCGTGAGGACGGCATGTTTCAGATCCAGGCGAAGGCGGTCATCCTCGCGATGGGCTGCCGTGAGCGGCCCCGTGGGGCTTTGAATATCCCCGGCTATCGGCCTGCCGGCATCTTTTCGGCAGGCACGGCACAGCGTCTTGTCAACATCGAGGGCTACATGCCCGGCAAGGAGGTCGTCATCCTCGGCTCGGGCGACATCGGACTGATCATGGCGCGCCGCATGACCTTGGAGGGCGCAAAAGTCAAATTGGTCGCGGAGCTGATGCCGTATTCCGGCGGCTTGAAGCGCAATATCGTCCAGTGTCTGGATGACTTCGATATCCCCCTGCGGTTATCGCATACGGTCGTGGATATCGAGGGCAAGGAACACATCACCGCCGTGACCATCGCCGAGGTCGGCGCCGACCGCAAGCCGATCAAGGGCACCGAGGAACGCTATACCTGCGACACCCTGCTCCTGTCCTGCGGTCTGATCCCCGAGAATGAGCTGAGCACCGCCGCGGGCGTACAGCTCAATCCCGTGACTAACGGCCCTGTCGTCAACGAGAGCTTAGAGACCAACATCGAGGGCGTGTTTGCCTGCGGCAATGTCCTGCATGTGCACGACCTCGTGGACTTTGTATCTGAAGAAGCGGCAAAAGCAGGCGTGACCGCGTCACGTTACGCGCGCGGTGAACACGCTGCCGACAGCGGCAGAGAGATCACCGTCAATGCAGAGGGCGGCGTACGCTACACCGTTCCCGTTACCGTCCGACCCGATCATGTGGAAGATAATTTGACGATCCGTTTCCGCGTAGGGGATGTGTACAAGGATTCCTATGTCAGCGTGTATTTTGACGAGACCCGCATTCGTCATCAAAAGAAGCGTATCTTAGCGCCCGGAGAGATGGAGCAGGTCATCCTGACAAAGAAGAATCTTGAAGAATACCCCGACCTGAAAACGATCACCGTGAAGATAGAGAAAAACTGAATGTAGGGGCGGGTCTTGACCCGCCCGTTCGCGAAGCGAATTGATGTGTATCTATCCGGATCATCAAACAGATGATCCGGCGGGAGGGTCAAGACCCTCCCCTACAATGAAAGGAACCACTATGGAAATACGAGAACTGACCTGTATCAACTGCCCGATGGGCTGTCTGCTGACCGTTGAGATGGACGGCGATACGATCAAGGATATCAGCGGCTATACCTGTCCGCGCGGCAAGACCTATGCCGAAAAAGAGGTCACCAACCCCACCCGCGTCGTCACCTCGACGATCAAGGTCACGGGCGGTAAGAAGGATCGCGTCGCGTGCAAAACGCAGGTCGATATCCCCAAGGATAAGATCGGCGCGGTGATGGAGGCGATCAACGCCGCACAGGTGCAAGCCCCCGTCGTGATCGGCGAGGTGCTGATCGCCGATGTCGCGGGCACAGGCGTAGACATCGTCGCCACCGCTCACGCTGTTTGATCTGCATTGTTGAATCTTTCTGAATACTGTGCTATACTATTAGTTGAGGTGATCATAATGATGTATCCCTATCTGACGCTCGATGAAGATACCGAGATCGTTCATTCCGAAATGGATGAAAACGGTTCGGTCAAAGTATACGTCGAAAAAGCAGACAAAACCGATGGCTTCCACAGCGCATATTGTATTTTGCCGAAGTATGAATGGCAAGAGATCAACGGCTTTACCGAGGCAGAGATTCAATACTTTCAGCGTATCATAGAAGATAACGCACATTTGATACTGGAACTCTCTCAAAACGGAGGATTTGATCATGCCGCAGGTTTTTAAGATCGGTTCCTTTTGGGTGTATTTCTGGGCGAATGAAAACAAACCCGCTCGAACCGATCCATGTTCACGTCGCTGTCGGAAAGCCGGTTGCTAATGCGACATAATTCCGGATCACGAGATCCGGCAAGGCTGTTTTGGCACATAATAACTCGGGGCTGGATACGAAAACCCTGCATTATCTCAGCCGTGCCATAGAGGCGAACAGCCGTATCGTTATCGAGAAATGGCTGGGCTTCTTCGGCGAGATCACGTACTATTGTTAATTAAATCAAAGTTGATTTAACACACTAAACCGTCAAAAAATTGTGCAATAAAACAGCGCTTTAAAACGCTGAAATTGTTCAAAACAGAGTAAATGCCGATTGTCCGTTGACTTTCGGCATTTTGTTGTTTATATTCATATTTGATAATCAATTTTGATTTCCAATCGGGCGGGTCAAGACCCGCCCCTACAAAAATGGGGGATAACCAATGTCCAAACTCAAAGCGTTTTTGAAACGCAAGAATATTGAGATCTCGTGGAAGCGCTACGGCATCGACGCGCTCGGCGCGATGGCGCAGGGTCTGTTCTGCTCCCTGCTGATCGGCACGATCATCAAGACCGTCGGCGTGCTGTCGGGCTGGCAGTTCTTCACCGATATCGGCACCTACGCGATGGCGGTGTCGGGTCCTGCGATGGCGGTCGCCATCGGCTACGCGCTCAAGGCTGATCCCATGGTGCTGTTCTCACTGGCGGCAGTCGGTTGGGCGGCAAATGCCGAGGGCGGCGCAGGCGGCCCGTTAGCGGTTTTGGTCATCGCGATCATCGCCGCCGAATGCGGCAAGGCGGTCAGTAAGGAAACCAAGGTCGACATCCTCGTGACCCCCGCGGTGACGATCCTCGTCGGCGTGGCGTTGGCAAAGCTGATCGCGCCCCCGATCGGTACGGCGGCAAGCTGGTTCGGCATCTTGATCGACTCGGCGACAAAGCTCCAACCCTTTTTGATGGGTATCGTAGTAAGTGTGCTGGTCGGTATCGCGCTGACCCTGCCGATCAGCTCGGCGGCGATCTGCTCGGTGCTTGCGCTGACGGGATTGGCCGGCGGCGCTGCCGTAGCGGGCTGCTGTGCGCAGATGGTGGGCTTTGCGGTGATGTCCTTCCGCGAGAACCGCTGGGGCGGATTGGTCAGCCAGGGGCTGGGCACCTCGATGCTCCAGATGCCGAACATCGTCAAGAATCCGCGTATCTGGATCGCGCCCATCGTGACCTCCGCGATCACGGGGCCGATCGCGACCTGCGTGTTCAAGCTCCAAATGAACGGCGCGCCCATCAACTCCGGCATGGGCACCTGCGGCTTCTGCGGACAGATCGGCGTCATCACCGGCTGGTATGCACCGTCTGAAGAAGCGGTCGCAAAGGGTGCAGAGGCGATCGCCCCCGGCGCGATGGACTGGATCGGACTGATCCTGATCTGTATCGTGCTCCCCGCCGTGATCACCCCGCTGATCAACCTGCTCCTGCGCAAGATCGGCTGGGTCAAGGACGGAGATTTGAAGCTGGCTTAATATAGTTAGGAGTGAGGAGTTAGGAGTGAGGAGTTAATGGCGGGCGATGCCCGCACCCGTTGATTCCTATAATACTATCTGCCACCGGTGAGGAGTTGTCCAAATCTTGATTTGGCTAACAACTCCCATGCAAGGCTCTCCCTCGTCGTCACTCGCCGTATTCGGTAAGCGTATCCGTTTGATACGCTTTGATCTCGTGGAACACGCGTGTTCGCGGCTCCTCCTCTCCCCATAACTCGGGGAGTTACGGGGAACCCCCTGAGGCGAACGCTGATTGGCTGAGAGCTACTGCGAGGAGTTAGGAGTTAGGAGTTAATGGCGGGCGTTGCCCGCACCCGTTTATAGTAGAATGAAACGATTTTATGATAAGCTCAATTATTTCAGCAATACCGAAAAAATCATCTGGACGGTATCGGTCTGTCTGATCGTTCTGTCGCACATCGTGTTCGGCGGCGATATGCTCAACCTGCTCGCGTCGCTGATCGGCGTGACCTCTCTGCTTTTTGCCGCTAAGGGCAACCCCATCGGCATGGTGTTGATGATCATCTTCGCCTCGGTCTACGGCTACATCTCCTACCGCTTCTCCTACTACGGCGAGCTGCTGACCTATGTCGGCATGACGCTGCCGATGTCGGTCTGGTCGCTGATCACATGGCTGCGCAATCCCTACCGCGGTAACCGCGCCCAGGTGACGGTCAACGCGAAGCTGTCGAAACGCGAGTGGCTCTTGCTCGCAGCATTGACTGTTGTTGTGACGGTCGTGTTCTACTTCATCCTGCGTGCACTTGGTACAGCGAATCTGCTCCCGTCTACGCTCTCCGTAAGCACCAGCTTTGTCGCTGTCTACCTGACAGCCCGCCGCAGTCCGTACTATGCGGTCGCCTATGCCTGTAACGATGTGGTGTTGATGATCCTGTGGACATTGGCGGCAATGACCGACCGTAGTTACGTCAGCACCGTGATCTGCTTTGCCGCGTTCCTCGCGGGGGATATCTACGGCTTCATCAGCTGGAAGCGCATGGAAAGGGCACAGAAACCCTCTGGATCTATGGATAGATAAAAAAATTAATGTTTTTCGGAAGAAAACTAATATAAAGCTATAAAGCGACATCCCGAGGGAAAGGCTCCCCCGGGATGTCGCTTTATATACCCAAAAGTCAGGAATATCCAATTCAATCGTCATTGCGAGGCTCCCTTGGGAGCCGTGGCAATCTCAACCTTGTTGTCCTTGCGTATTCTACAATTCGAATTTCGCTTCAAACTCCGAAAGATCGTTCTGGCAGTGCACAGGCTCGCCGACAGATTTGATCGCGGAATCGATATCCTTTAAACCGTTGCCCGTGACGATGGATACGATGGTCGCGTCATGCGGCAATCTCCCCTCACGGCTGAGCTTCAACAGCCCTGCTGTCGCAGTCACGCCCGCGGGCTCGCCGAATACACCCGCGTTTTTGGCAAGGTACTTTTGCGCTTCACGGATCTCGTCATCGGTGACATTGACGCAGATGCCGTCGCTGTCTTTGATGGCATTGATCGCTTTATCCGGATTGCGCGGCACGCCCACGGCGATGGAGTCGGCGTAGGTGTTCTCCTCCTGCGGCTGCCAAGGCTGACCCGTCATGACGGCGGTATTGATGGGGCAGCAGCCCTGCGCCTGTACGCTGATGATCCGCGGGATATGGTCGATCAGACCGACCATGTACATATCGTACAGACCCTTGTAAACGCCCGCGACGGTACAGCCGTCGCCGACCGATACCGCGACGAAGTCGGGCGCGCGGAAATCGAGCTGTTCGCAGATCTCATGCGCGACGGTCTTTTTGCCCTCGCTGAGATAGGGGTTGATGGCGGCGTTACGGTTGTACCAGCCGTATTTATCGATGGCGGCTTTGGATAGCTCAAAGGTTTCTTCATAGCTGCCGTCCACGGCGGTCAGGTTTGCGCCGAACATCATCAGCTGGGCGATCTTGCCCTTCGGCGCGCGTGCCGGTACAAAGATGTAGGTTTTGAGCCCTGCCTTTGCTGCGTTGCCCGCAAGCGATGAGGCGGCGTTGCCCGTGGAGGAGCAGGCGATGGTGTCATAGCCCGCTTCGATCGCCTTGGTCACCGCCATCGCGGAGGCGCGATCCTTGAGGGACGCGGTGGGGTTGACGCCGTCATCCTTGATGTACAGGCGCTTGATGCCGAGATCGGCGGCGATCTTCGGCGCTTCATACATTGGCGACATCCCGACCCGCAGTCCCGCGGGAACGGTATCTTCTTCAATCGGCAGCAGCTCGCGGTAGCGCCACATGGTGGGCTCGTCACGGTGCGCGAGCACTTCTCTGTTGAATCTGGTTTTGATATACTCGTAGTCATAGATCACGTCGAGGATACCGCCGCACGTGCAGGTGGTGATATCCGCCGCGGGAGCATATGTCCTCCCGCATTTGACGCATTTGCAGTTGATAACATGTTTCATAGGATCATATGAGAATGAGGAACAAAAGCATACAGACTTTTTACTCCTCACTCCTAACTCCTCACTCCTCACTTACAAAAGTCCGACTTCCTTATTGAACGCGTCGATGTATTCGTCGAGCTGTTCTGCCTGCTTATGCACGGCGTCCCAGGTGTTCTCGGTGTCATACCACAGGGCGTTGAGCTCCTCGGCGGTGCGGCCCTGCTGTTCGACCCATGTGTAGTATTTGAGGTTATGCACACGCTTGCGCTCTTTGTAGCTGAGCTCCAGCATGTTGTCGTCCTTGAGGTTGAGGATGTGCAGGTTGTGGTCGAGCTCTGCCTTGTGCACATCATAGTCGCCGTACATCTCCTCGAGCTCCTTGATACGGCTCTGATACATCGCGGCTGAGTCGGTCAGCACGGTGCCGAGTACATCGTTCTCGGTGAACTCATAGTACTTCGCCATCTTGATACAGCACAGGATGTTCGCGATGCCCGAGATACCGAGCAGGCTGAGCTGTTCGGCGAGCTCACGCTCCACACCGACAGATACCAGATAATCGATACCCTCCGGTGTGTTGAACAGTCGGAGCAGTCGCTGGCTGTCCTCGTCGTCGATGTCGATGACCATGTCGGTGTTCTTGACGTTATGGATCCACGGGATATGCTTGTCGCCGATGCCTTCGATGCGGTGACCGCCGAAGCCGTTGTCTAAGATGGTGGGGCACTGCAATGCTTCGCCGACGCCGAGCTTGAGGTTCGGGTACTGCTCCTTGAGGTAGTCGCCCGCGCTCATCGTGCCCGCGGAACCGGAGGTGAAGCATGCGCCCGCAAAGCGATCCTTCTCACCCTTGATCGCTTCAAACGCGTCCGCTAACGCGTGACCGGTGACATTGTAGTGCCATAACGGATTGCCCATCTCTTCAAACTGGTTGAAGATCATGACCTCGGGGCGCTGCTTGAGCTCCCATGTCTTGTCGAAGATCTCTTTGACATTACTCTCACAGCCGGGGGTCGCGATGACCTCGCCCGCGATTTTTGAGAGCCAGTCAAAGCGCTCGCGGCTCATCTCAGCGGGCAGGATCGCAATACTGTCAACGGACAGGAGCTTTGAGTTGAACGCGCCGCCGCGGCAGTAGTTGCCGGTGGACGGCCAAACCGCCTTGTGGCGGGTCGCGTCGAACTGACCCGTCACCAGTCGGGGCGCTAAGCAGCCGAACGACGCGCCGACCTTGTGACAGCCGGTGGGGAACCACTTGCCGACGATCGCGAAGATCCGCGCCTTCACGCCGGTGAGGGCGGAGGGCAGCTCGATGATGTTCGGCACCTCGCGGAACAGACCGCCGCTTTCCTTTGGCTCATTCTTCCAGGTGATGCGGAACAGGTTGACGGGATCAACGTCCCACAGCCCTGTGTGGCTGAGCTTCTCTTTGATCAGCTCGGGGATCAGCTCGGGGTGCTGCATCTGTTTGATGGTCGGGATGATGATGCCGTTTTCCCGCGCCTTCTCGATATTGTGTTGTAATCCTTCTTTGTTAACGGTAAAGTCGATCATGATATCCTCCTAAACTATGGTGGGGTATATGGTAGGGCGGAGTGCTCCCGCCGAAACATTTCCATTATTATCATTTTGTAATGCGAAGCAAATCAATCTTTTCGTAGGGTACGGCATTTATGACGTACCGTAGAATGACGGACGTTTTTGATATCGGGAGCATTGGATAGGAAATAAGCGTTCCTGCCATTCGGTTAATCTGATTCCTCATCCTCCGTCAAGTACGAATAGAGCGTGAACTTTGAGATGCCGAAGTAGGTCGCGATCTTGTCGCCGGATTTGGTGATCAACAGCGCGCCCTTGCTGTTCAGATAGCGGATCGCGCGCTGTTTGTCATCCTTGTTCATCAGGGCGACGGGCTTGCCGATCAGCTCGGTGGATTTCCACAACAGCTCGTCGAGCAGTTCGCCGACGTTCGGCGTGATCTTCTCCGGCTCGGATGCGGTTGCGGGAGCGGTTAGCTCCGTCAGTGACGCCGCGGCGACGCTCAGCGCGGTGATGTCGTGGTTGATCGAGAAGATCGCGATCGCCTTGCCCTTGTCGTCGCGGATGTAGACGGTGGTGGATTTGAGCACCTTGCCGTCGGTGGTCTTGGTGAAGTAGCCGATGCGATCCTCACGCGTCTGTTCCGCCCGGCTGAGCTCCTCGAGCACCACAGCCGAGGCGCCGTCGCCCACCTTCCTGCCCGTCACCTCACCGTTTTCGATGTAGATGATGGAGCTGTCGGCGGCGTTCTTGACCGTCAGATCGTGGATGGCGACCTCACAGCCTTTGCCGTAGTGCAGGGCGATGGCGTGCGCGAGGGAGCACAGGGTGTTTTTGAGTTGTTCGTTGAGCAAGAGATCACCTCATTTCAGGGTGTGAAAAATCCAAAAATTTTCCGCCATAGATCAATGTCATTAAGGTAAGGAAGGCTCCTTTTGGTAAAAGGAGCTGTCGCCCGACACGCGTGTCCGGCGACTGAGGAATTGCATCAATTGACCGAGCGTCAGCGAGATACATTTTCCTTAACTTAATGATAATGCCGTCATAGAGTGGTCTTTTCTTCTATTATACTACGCCAAAACGCCGTGTCAAATAAAATTTGGATTTTTCTAAAAATTTTTTAGATTTTATTGAAAAATCCATTGAAACTCAGCCGTAGTTGTATTACAATAGAAGTGTATAAAATGAGTTGCGCCGCGGCGCATTTTAAACAGTCATTGCGAGGGCTCGACACGCGTGTCAGCCCGTGGCAATCTCAACCGATAAAAAGAGCAAACCCTTTAGCGCTTGTACCGGGGAAGAATATCGGCTGAGCCATGAAAAGGAGGATTACCATGATTGATTATTCCGCGATCAAAAAAGCAGCCGAAAACTATGAAAAGGACATGACCGCTTTTCTGCGCGAGCTGATCGCTATTCCCAGCGAATCTGCCGAGGAGGAGGGCGTCGCCAAGCGTATCGTTAGGGAGATGGAACAACTCGGCTTTGATGAAGCATTCATCGACAAGATGGGCAATGTCCACGGCGTGATGGGCAAGGGCGAGAAGATCATCGCTTTTGACGGCCACATCGACACCGTCGGACTGGGCGAGCTCTCTAACTGGAAGTTCGACCCCTACAAGGGCTATGAGAATGAGACCGAGATCGGCGGCCGCGGCGGCAGTGACCAGACAGGCGGCGTGGTATCCGCTGTCTACGGCGCCAAGATCATGAAGGACCTCGGGCTGATCCCCGAGGGCTACAAGGTGCTGGTCACCGGTACCGTGCAGGAAGAGGACTGCGACGGCTTATGCTGGCAGTTCATCCACAATGAGATGGATATCACCCCCGAGTTCGTCGTCATCACCGAGCCGACCGATCAGGGCATCTATCGCGGTCACCGCGGCCGCATGGAGATCCGCGTCGAGGTCAAGGGCGTATCCTGCCACGGCTCCGCTCCCGAGCGCGGCGATAACGCGATCTATAAAATGGCTGAGATCGTGCTGGACGTCAAGGAGCTCAACGAGCGCCTGCATTACGATCCCTTCCTCGGCAAGGGCACCGTCACCGTTACCCAGCAGTTCTACAATTCTCCGTCACGCTGCGCGGTAGCGGACTTCGCGGCGGTCTCGCTCGACCGTCGTCTGACCGACGGCGAGACATGGGAGAGCGCTTTGGAAGAGGTGCGCAGCCTGCCGTCCGTCAAGAAGTACGGCGCGGAAGTTTCGATGTATAAATACGAGCGTCCGTCATGGACGGGACTGGTCTATCCGACCGAGTGCTTCTTCCCGACTTGGGTCATCCCCGAGGATCATCCCGCGTGCAAGGCGATGGTAGCGGCACACAAGGGTATGTACGGCGAGCCCAGAGTTGACAAGTGGACGTTCTCGACCAACGGCGTTTCCATCATGGGTCGCTACGGCATCCCGTGCATCGGCTTCGGACCGGGCGCGGAGGCGCAGGCACATGCCCCCAACGAGATCACATGGAAGGCGGATCTCGTGCGCTGTGCCGCGGTATACGCCGCTGTGCCGATGAATTACAATGCCTCCCTTTCCTAAGGGAGGTGCCCCGGACACGCGTGTCAAGGGGCGGAGGGTTGTCGTTTGAGTAAAGATAAACCTATCCCAAGGGAATTACAGTCCAGAAAAAACGCACGTACCTTAAGAAAGAATCCGACCAAAGAAGAAAACCATCTTTGGTATGATTTTCTGCGGAGTTATCCGGTACGTTTTCATAGACAATACGTCATAGAATCCTATATTGTTGACTTCTTTTGTCCGAAAGCAAGATTGGTGATTGAACTGGACGGAAATCAACATTACGAAACCAATTCGGCTTTGGATTACGACGTTAACCGTACAAAAGCAATAGAAAAGTACGGTTTTTTGGTATTGCGATACACGAACCTTGAAATTCACCGACAATTCAAAAATGTATGTGAAGATATTGACCACCATGTGCAGGAGAGGCTGCAACCCTCCGGCACTTCGTGCCACCTCCCTTAGGAAAGGGAGGCTCAGAAAGGAATCTTATTATGACCAAAACAGCTGAACTCGCCGCGAAGCTCCGCGGTTTGGATATCAAAGACATGTATGAAAACGACTTTTTCCTGACATGGGACAAGTCGGATGACGAGATCGCCGCCGTGTTCGCGGTGGCGGACGCACTGCGCGACCTCAGAGAACGCAATATCTCCACCAAGATTTTTGACTCAGGGTTAGGAATCAGCAACTTCCGCGATAATTCCACCCGCACCCGCTTTTCCTTTGCCTCCGCGTGCAACCTGCTCGGCTTAGAGGTGCAGGATCTGGACGAGGGCAAGAGCCAGATCGCCCACGGCGAGACTGTCCGCGAGACCGCCAACATGATCTCGTTCATGGCGGATGTTGTCGGCATCCGCGACGATATGTACATCGGCAAGGGTCACACCTACCAGCAGGAGGTCGCCGACGCGCTCAAGGAGGGCTATGAGGACGGCGTGCTCGAGCAAAAGCCCACCCTCGTCAACCTGCAGTGCGATATCGATCATCCGACCCAGACGCTCGCCGACCTTGACCACGTGATCCATTATTTCGGCGGCGTCGAGAACCTCAAGGGCAAGAAGATCGCCATGACATGGGCGTATTCGCCGTCCTACGGCAAGCCCCTCTCCGTGCCGCAGGGTGTGATCGGTCTGTTCACCCGCTTCGGCATGGACGTCGTCCTCGCTCATCCCGAGGGCTATGATGTGATGCCCGAGGTCGAGGAGGTCGCCAAGGCGAATGCCAAGAAGAACGGCGGCTCGTTCTCCAAAACCAACGATATGAAAGAAGCGTTCAAAGACGCCGATATCGTTTACCCCAAGAGCTGGGCGTCCTTTGCCGCGATGGAGAAGCGCACCGAGCTCTACGGCAAGGGCGATTTTGACGGCATCGACAAGCTCGAGCAGGAGCTCCTCGCCGAGAACGCGACCCATAAGGACTGGGAATGCACCGAAGAGATGATGTCGCTCACCAAGGACGGCAAGGCGCTGTATCTGCACTGCCTGCCCGCCGACATCACCGACGTGAGCTGTAAAGAGGGCGAGGTAGCCGCGTCCGTATTCGACCGCTATCGCGCGCCGCTGTATAAGGAGGCGTCCTACAAGCCTTATATCATCGCCGCCATGATCTTCCTCGCCAAGGTCAAAGACCCCGCAAAGGCGCTGGAGGAGCTGGAAGCGAAGGGGAAGGAAAGAAAGAAGTATTAATACCAATGTGTAGGGCGGGGGCTTGCTCCCGCCGCAGTCTGTAGAAAAACCTTAAAAAGCCTTCCTTTGGGAAAGGAAGGTGCCTCCGCAAGGAGGCGGATGAATTGTATCAATTGTTTGAGCAAAGCGAGTTACCATAAGAATAGTGTTGATCAAGCCTTGATAATTAATAGGTTTCTCCCTTCGGTCGATCAATTTATGCAATTCCTCAGTCGCCAACAGGCGACAGCTCCTTTTACCAAAAGGAGCCTTAGAAAATGTCTGCTCATATTATATCGATACTTTTTCGACAAGCTGGGGCGGGGGCTTGCTCCCGCCGATACTTTTTGAAACCGTCACTTTTTGTATGGTGATTCGTTATTTGCTTCGCATGATGATGTCATCGATTCAATATGCAACCGAGAATCTGCCCGTCAAAACCGGGTTTGGATTTGTTCTCAGTTGCTTAAGCTCCGGCGGGAGCAAGCCCCCGCCCTACGGAGGATTCCATTATGAAAAAAATTGTCGTCGCCCTCGGCGGGAACGCTTTGGGCAAAACCTTAACCGAACAATTACAGGCGGTGGAGCATACCGCCAAGGCGATCGCCGATCTGATCGAGGACGGCAACGAGGTCGTCATCACCCACGGCAACGGCCCGCAGGTGGGCAAGATCGACGCCGCGATGAACGCCCTTTTGCTCGAGGATCCGACCGAGGAAAAAACCTCGCTCTCGATGTGCGTCGCGATGAGTCAGGCGTACATCGGCTACGATATCCAGAACGCCCTGCGCAAGGAGCTCATGCTGCGCGGCAGGTACAAGCCCGTTGTCACCATCATCACACAGGTCGAGGTGAGCAACGATGACCCCGCGATGAAGCACCCGACCAAGCCGATCGGCAAGTTCATGACGCGTGAACAGGCTCAGCGCCTCAAAGAGCAGTACGGCTATCCGATCGCCGAGGATGCCGGCAGGGGCTGGCGGCGTGTGGTCGCGTCTCCTCAGCCGCAGTATATCATCGAGATCGACGCCATCCGCGCTTCTCTGCGGGAGGGCTCGGTCGTCGTTTGCTGTGGAGGCGGCGGTATCCCCGTGCGCCGCAAAGGCGCGTATCTCAAGGGCTGTGCCGCTGTCATCGACAAGGATACCTGCTCCGCGCTGCTGGCGGAGAATCTCAACGCCGATATCCTGATGATCCTCACCGCGATCGACAAGGTGAAGCTCCATTACGGCAAGCCCGATGAACGCAGTCTTGACAGCATGAGCCTTGCTGATGTGCGCCGCTATATCGCCGACGGCGAGTTTGCCGCGGGCAGTATGCTGCCCAAGGTCGAAGCCTGCGCGCAGTTCGTCAAAGGCGCGCCCAAGAGAAAAGCGATCATCGCCGCACTCGATCAGGCGGGAGAAGCAGTCAAAGGGAACGCGGGGACGGTTGTTTTTAATGAGGAATGAGGAATTAGGAATGAGGAATTCGGTTGCTCGCACTTGTGTCTGCTTGAATAATACAATAATGATATAGCAAAACGCTCGTGACTATCTGCTTGATGTCACGAGCGTTACTGTTTTTATGAAAAATAGTCATCGCGAAGCCTCGTTAGGGGCTGTGGCAATTTGTCAATTCCTCGCAATGACAATTATAAATAGGTGTGGACAAAGTCCACCTATCATTCCTAATTCCTCATTCCTAATTTCTAATTATTTCCGTTCCTCTGCAAACCTTCGCCTTCATTGCCTTGACGTCGCCGCCGAGGTAGATCGCTCTTTCCAAGCGCTCCTGTAAGCTCAGCTTTTGCGGGTGGGGGAGGAGGCTGTCGTCGAGGATGACCGCGTCACATTCGTAGCCCTCTTCAAAGGAGCCGACCTTGCCGAAGAACGCGCCGCCGCCCTTGGTCGCCAGATAAAAGACCTCGGTGACATTCAGCGGCTTTTGGCGCTGATCGACCAGCCGCCAGTACAGTCGGCTTGCCTGCAGCGCGTCCACCATCGCGGTGAATAGACTCTCGCTGTGACCGCCCGCCACATCCGAGCCCAGTCCGAGGTTCATATCCAGATCAAGGTATTGGCGCATCGGCGCGATGCCCGAGGCGACGTTGGTGTTTGACGCGGGGCAGTGCGCGATGAACACGCCGTTCTCCTTCATCCGCGCGATCTCGTTGTCGTCGGAGTACACGCAGTGCGCCATCACGGTCTTTTCGGGCTTGCCGAACAGCCCGAAACGGTTGTACGCTTCGCCGTAATTCTCTGCCCACGGGCACAGCTCCCTGACCCATTCCACCTCGCCGGGGTTCTCACTCAGGTGTGACTGCACCCGCACGCCGTATCGCTTGCTCAGCTCGCCCAAGCCCTGCATCAGTTCATCGGAGCACGAGGGCGTGAAGCGCGGGGTGATGATGGGCGCGGTGTTGTTATATTTGTGCTGTGTTTCTTTGATGAAGCGTTCGGTATCGGCGAGCGAAGCCTTTGCAGATGCTTCTCGCAGATCATCGGGAGCATTGCGATCCATGTTGACCTTGCCCACAAAGCTCACCACGCCGCTTTGTTCGAGCTTGTCCATCAACAGCTCGGTCGCTTCCCGGTGCAGTGTGCCGAAGACCACCAGCCGCGTGGTGGCGCTCTTTTTGATCGCATCGGTGAAGATGGTATATGCTTTGTCAGCGTAGCTCAGATCACCGTATTTACTCTCCTCGGGGAAGGCGTAGGTGTTCAGCCAGTCGAGCAGCTCCCGATCCATGCCCAGCCCGCGGTAGGCGTACTGCGGCGCGTGGATATGCAGATCGACCATGCCCGGCATGACCAGCATCCCGCTGTAGTCGTGTATTTTCAGATTTGCGTACTCGTCGGGGATCGCGTCAAAAACACCTTGAGAGAACCCGTGTTCGCATACCAGATAGCCGCCTTCATGCGTGACCAAGGTGTTCTTGTCGGTGCTGTAGCAGATATCGCCGTGGATGATGAAACTGTTCATAGTATTCTTCCTTTGTCCTGATAAGACATTGTTATATTTTTATTATACCGCGGCAAAGCGAACCTTTCAATACAAATCCGCATTTTTCCTCAACGGAATTTTACGAGCGGTTAGCAAAGGCTCTTGTTCACAATTTGTTAAAAATGATAAAATAAGCCCGAGAAAGAGTTACAAATTTGACATAATAATGGATTGTCAAGCGAAGCCATTTTATGTATAATTTATTTGTCAGACGTGTTTCCGAATGGAGACACAATGTAAAAATCCTTAATAAGATTATTAGGAGGAAAAAATGAAGAAAATTATTGCTTTGCTTTTAGTTGCTCTGTTTGTATGCGGTGCGCTTGCTGCTTGCGGCGGCTCCCAGTCCAAAGACGCAGCTACTGCGGATCAGAAGAAGGACTTCAAGGCGGGTTTCATCTTCCTGCATGATGAGAACTCCACCTATGACCTCAACTTCATCAACGCTGCTAAGGCTGCTTGCGAGAAGCTCGGCGTTGAGTGCATCCTCAAGACCAACATCGACGAGTCCAACGCTTGTAAAGAGACTGCTCTCGACCTGGTAGACCAGGGCTGCGGCTTTGTATTCGCAGACTCCTTCGGCCACGAGTCCTACATGATCGAGGCTGCTAAGGCGAACCCCAAGGTTCAGTTCTCTCATGCGACCGGTACCATGGCTCACACCGAGAAGCTCGACAACTATCATAACGCGTTCGCTTCCATCTATGAGGGTCGTTACCTCGCCGGCGTTGCCGCAGGTCTCAAGCTCAACGAGATGATCGAGAGCGGCAAGATCACTGCTGAGCAGGCGAAGATCGGTTATGTCGGCGCTTACACCTATGCAGAGGTTGTTTCCGGTTACACCTCCTTCTTCCTCGGCGCTCGCTCCATCTGCCCGTCTGCTACCATGGAAGTACAGTTCACCGGTTCCTGGTATGATGAGACCGCTGAAAAAGAAGCTGCTACCACTCTGATCAAGAACGGCTGTGTTCTGATCTCTCAGCATGCTGACTCCATGGGCGCTCCGACCGCTTGTGAGGACGCCGGTGTTCCCGACGTATCCTACAACGGTTCTACCCTCTCTTCCTGCCCCAACACCTTTATCGTATCCTCCAGAATCGACTGGACTCCCTACTTCGAGTATGCCATCAAGGCTGCTATGAACGGCGACAAGATCGATACTGACTGGACCGGTACTCTGGGCACCAAGTCCGTTGTCCTGACCGAGGTCAACGAGAAGGCTGCCGCGAAGGATACTCAGGCTAAGATCGACGAGGTCAAGGCGAAGCTCGAGAGCGGTGAGATCCATGTATTCGATACCAAGACCTTCACCGTAAACGGTGAGGCTCTCACCTCTTACAAGGCTGACGTTGACACCGATACCGAGACCGATCCCGCTAAGAAGGGTGACACCGAGGTTATCTCCGACGGTTATTTCCACGAGTCCGAGAACCGTTCTGCACCTTACTTCGATGTCAGAATCGACGGTATTACGCTGCTCAACGAGAAATTCTGATCTGACGAATCACTGAATAATAAAGGGAAGCTGAATCCTCAGCTTCCCTTTATGTGGTTTATATCATAGTGGTTAGTGGTCAGTGGTCAGTGAACAGTTTTGGCTGTTCTCCTGCGTTATCTGATCACTGAACACTGATCACTGATCACTATTCACTTAAAACAGAGGGGGAAGATTCTTTGGAAAATACAGCGGCAGTCAGCTTCCGCCATATCACCAAGGCGTTCGGCAGCAAGGTCGTTGCCAACAAGGACGTCTCGATGGATATCATGCGCGGAGAGATCCTCGCACTGCTGGGCGAAAACGGTTCCGGTAAAACCACCCTGATGAACATGCTCTCGGGCATCTATCATCAGGACTCCGGCGAGATTTTTGTCAACGGTGAAGAGGCGTACATCAACTCGCCCAAGGACGCCTATGCCTTAGGCATCGGTATGATCCACCAGCACTTCAAGCTGGTCGACGTCTTTACCGCCACCGAGAATGTGGCGCTGGGCATGGACAAAAAGACCACCGGCGGCGCGAATGAGATCGCCAAGGCGATCACCAAGATCTGTGAGCGCTACGGCTTCGATGTAGACCCTAAGAAGAAGGTCTACAACATGACCGTTTCCCAGAAGCAAACGCTCGAGATCGTCAAGGCGCTGTACCGCGGCGCCAATATCCTGATCCTTGACGAGCCTACCGCGGTTCTGACCCCGCAGGAAACGGACAAGCTCTTTGCCGTACTGCGCAACATGAAGGCGGACGGCAAAAGCATCATCATCATCACCCATAAGCTCAACGAGGTTCTCGCGATCTCCGACCGCGTCTCGATCCTGCGCAAGGGTGAATATATCGCCACCGTCAACACGAGTGAGGCGACCGTTCAGTCCCTGACCGACATGATGGTCGGTCAAAAGGTCGAGCTCGATATCGAGCGCCCCGAGATCGAGGATAAGCAGCTGCGCCTGTCGGTCGAGCACCTGACCTGCCTCGATAAGTACGGCGTGACCGCATTGGATGACGTCAGCCTCGAGGCATACGGCGGTGAGATCCTCGGTATCGCGGGTATCTCCGGCTCCGGACAGAAACAGCTCTTAGAGGCGATCGCGGGTCTGCAGGCGGCACAGGACGGCAGTTCAATCACCTATATCGCTCCCGAAAGCGGCAAAAAAGAGGAGCTGATCGGCAAATCTGTCTCCGAGATCAAGAAGATGGGCGTGGCGCTCTCCTTCGTACCCGAGGACAGACTCGGTATGGGTCTGGTCGGCTCGATGGGTATGTCCGACAACATGATGCTGCGATCCTATGAAAAAGGCTTTGGATTCTTTACCGACCGCAAAGCGCCGCGTAAGCTGGCGAACAAGGTCAAGGATGAGCTTGAGGTCGTCACTCCCGGTCTCTCTACTCCTGTCCGCAAGCTCTCCGGCGGTAACGTCCAGAAGGTGCTGGTCGGTCGTGAGATCGCTTCCGAGCCTACGGTGCTGATGGCGGCGTACGCGGTGCGCGGACTCGACATCAACACTTCTTATACCATCTACCGACTCCTCAATGAACAGAAGAAAAAGGGCGTCGCCGTCATCTATGTCGGCGAGGATCTCGACGTTCTGCTGGCGCTGTGCGACCGTATCGCGGTACTGTGCGGCGGTAAGCTCAACGGTATCGTCGACGGCAGAACCGCCACCAAGGAAGAGGTCGGTCTGATGATGACCAATTTGAAGTCAGAAGAAAAGGAGGGTGAGAAGGATGACAACAACGAAAACAGTGACTAAAGAAGCCAGCTCTCGCGAGAAGCCGTTCCATATCGTCAAGCGTACGGACATGCCGACATGGAAGTCGTGGATGATCCGTATCCTGTCTGTTCTCGCCTCACTCATCGTTTGCGCGATCATCATCGTTGCGGTAACAGGCGAAAATCCCTTTGCGATCTACGGCACTATGTTCAAGGGTGCTGTCGGCACCGCACGCCGTGTGTGGGTTCTGCTGCAGGAGGTCGCGATGCTGCTGTGCGTTTCCCTCGCCGTTACCCCCGCGTTCAAGATGCGATTTTGGAACATCGGCGCCGAGGGTCAGGTTTTGATGGGCGGTTTGGGCGCTACGGCGGTCATGCTGCTGTTCGGTCACAAGCTCCCCGCTCCCTTGGTACTGATACTGGTCATCGTCGTCAGTATCCTCTGCGGCGCGATCTGGGGTGTGATTCCGGCGGTGTTCAAGGCGTTCTGGAACACCAACGAGACCCTCTTCACCCTGATGATGAACTACATCGCGATCCAGATCGTCTCTTACTTCACCTATGTTTGGTCGTCCAACAAGGGCAACAATGTTATCAATACCATCAACACCGATAACCATGCCGGCTGGCTGAACCTGCCCCAGTCGGTCGATAAATACGGTTATCTGCTCAATATCATCATCGTCGCCGTGCTGACGGTGCTGATGTACTTCTACCTCAACCGCAGTAAGCAGGGCTACGAGATCGCCGTCGTCGGCGAAAGCATCAATACCGCGCGCTATGCCGGTATCAACGTCAAGAAGGTCATCATCCGCACCATGCTGATCTCCGGCGCGTTATGCGGCGTCGCGGGTATGCTGTTGGTATCGGGTACCGACCATACCATCACCCCCAACACTGCCGCGGGCAGAGGCTTTACCGCGATCATGGTATCTTGGCTTGCCAAGTTCAACCCGCTGTTCATGGTGCTGACCTCGCTGCTGCTCGTGTTCATGCAGCAGGGCGCGAAAGAGATCTCCACCGTATTCGGACTCAACGACTCTTTCTCCGAGATCATTGCCGGTATCATCATCTTCTTTATCATCGGTTCTGAGTTCTTTATCAACTACAGTATCAAGAGAACACGCGCGAAGGAGGTTGAGAGCAAATGATCGTAGCATTTATCCATCGTGCGGTGATGCAGGGCATCCCGCTGCTGTACGGCGCTACCGGTGAGATCATCACCGAGAAGAGCGGTAACCTCAACCTCGGTATCCCCGGCGTGATGTATGTCGGCGGTATCTCCGGCGTTATCGGCGCCTTTATGTACGAAAATTCCCTGCCCGATAAGAGCATGGCGAATCCCTTCTTAGCGATCATGATCCCGCTGCTGTGCAGCTTGATCGGCTCGCTGATCATGGGTTTGATCTACTCCTTCCTGACCACCACCCTGCGTGCGAATCAGAACGTGACCGGTCTTGCCATCACCACCTTCGGCGTGGGTCTGGGCAACTTCTTCGGTGGCTCGCTGATCAAGATCGTCGGCGCAGATGTGCCGTCCATCTCTCTGAGCACGACCTCAAAATTCTTCTCCGCGCACCTGCCCAATGCCGAGAATCTGGGGTGGTTCGGTGAGATCTTCCTCAGCTACGGCTTTCTGGCGTATCTCGCGGTGATCATCGCGATCGTGACCTCGCTGTTCCTGAAAAAGACCCGTACCGGTCTGAACCTGCGCGCTGTCGGTGAGAACCCGGCTACCGCAGACGCGGCAGGCGTCAACGTCTCGCGCTATAAGTATGTATCCACCTGCGTCGGCAGTATGATCGCGGGTCTGGGCGGTTTGTACTATGTCATGGACTATGTCAGCGGCGTATGGTCGAACGACGGCTTCGGCGACCGCGGATGGCTGGCGATCGCGCTGGTTATCTTCACTGTCTGGAAGCCGAACTTCGCCATCATCGGCTCCATCCTGTTCGGCGGACTGTACATCGTCCACAACTACCTCAACCAGTTCTTCCCGTTTATCCCCGTGGACATGAGCACCCAGGAGCTGATCAAAATGGCGCCCTACCTCGTTACCGTGCTGGTGCTGATCATCAACTCCATGCGCAACAAGCGTGAGAGTCAGCCGCCCGAGGCGCTCGGACTCTCCTACTTCCGTGAAGACCGCTGACACGTGTGTCTTAGTTCCGCCTTTTGCAGGGTCAGATAATACGGAGCCTTGCAGCAACGGCGGGTCGAAATGGAATCTTTCTGTTTCGTCTTTTATATCGTTTGATGGTACGGATTGCGTCTATCGACGGTGAGTCGGAAGTAGTGTATTACGGTAGAATAATAAACAAAACAACAGGGGAGGGTGTGATCACGCACCCTCCCTTCCGTTTGCCTAAAGCCTTCCCCTCGGGGGGTAGGTGGGCAATTTGCCCGTGGCAAATTGGTCGGATGAGGGGCAAACTGATCCGAAAGATCATCTTAACAAAGAGTGTAATGCGCTTCCTTGTTTATCGGTAAACGCACAGCCTCACCGAGTCCGCTATCAATAGGAAGAGTTGTCCCCTCATCCGTCACCTTTGGTGACACCTTCCCCCCGAGGGGAAGGCATATAAAAATCAAAAACACGCAGTGTTTCCCGAAATTATTCATTCTTCAGTCTTCAGTTCTCGTTACCCCCGAGGAGAAGGCTTTTCCTCATTTCTACCCCCTGACAACTAATCACTAATCACTGACCACTGACCACTACCCCCTCAACTCTTGATTTTTCATCGACTTTATATTATGATAGAGTTAATTTGGAAAGGAGCGTATGCTTATGATGTTTCCCAAAGCCCGAAAGGGCGTGACAAAAATCTTTATTGCCGAGATCATTACCCTGATCGTCGGCGTACTCAGCGGTATTCTGACCGTGATCATCACAAAGGCCGGCGGAATCGAGAACTTCAGCTTTGAGGGCGCGATGAACTCATCCGCAAAAACCGTTCTCATCTGTTCGATCGCGGCGGCAGCGCTGCTGTTGCTCTCGGGACTCCTCAAGATCATCGGCTATATCCAGGCGGCAGGTGACGAAGAATACTTCACCCGCGCTATCATCTACGCGGTTATCGGCGTCGTCCTCTATGTGATTGCCGGCTTCTTACAGAACAAGACGGGCGTCGTGATGGAATGGATCTACACCATCGTGATCGCCATCGCTGAGCTGATGCAGCTGCTCGTGATGACCTCCACCGTCAACGGACTCGCCGAGCTTTCCTACCGTTGCCGCAGAGATGACCTCGAATCCCGCGGCAGCACCATCAACAAGATCGTCGGCACCGTGTTCAGCCTGAACATCGCGCTGGTCATCGCCGGAAGAGTGCTCAGACTGTTCATGAGCGAGAACGTCGTCGATACGATCACCATGATCGTCACCATCATCATCGTGATCCTGACCATCATCGCCTACATCCTGTATCTGGGCTACCTCGGCAAGGTCAGCTCCATGCTCAGAAGAAATTGAATCATCGAAACAATCATGCCGCGGCTATGAACCCAATGGCATTAAGTTAAGGAAGGCTCCTTTTGGTAAAAGGAGCTGTCGCCTGTTGGCGACTGAGGAATTGTATCAAACGATCGAGCGTTAGCGAGATACCTTTTCCTTAGCTTAATGGCATTGAACTCTGCACCGCGGCATTTTTTCATCTTCCCCTCGGGGAGGGTAGCTCGGCAAACATATTTGTTTGATAAGCGGATGAGGGGCTCACGTTTCTGTGAGAAGTCGGATGCAAAGATGGATTAGGATAATACACGACCGTGTCAACAAAATGAAATGAACTGATCTGATAATGAAAACTTGCTTTTGTCATATGTTGATATGTGGAAAACTGTTGTTGAAATGTTGAAAAGTCACTCTGTTTATCTTTTTCTTTCTCATTTCATTATCATTCTCTTTTTCTTTCTTCTTTTTCTTTCTCTTTTTCTTAGTGGATTTTGTGCACAATTGTGGTTTTTGTGCACACTTGTGCTCATAGGGTGACAGGAATAATCCGAACCGTGGTTTTGACGGGCATATTTCCGCCTGCCCATTGTTAAAATCCTTGCGAATATTGCATAAGAAAGCCCCTGCAAACGCTTTTGGCGAATGCAGGGGTACTATGCTTTAGATGCGAATATTCTTGGTATGCGAACCCTTACTGAACGCTGAACAGCAGTTGACCGTAGCTCGGGTAGGGCCAGTACTTGCCGTCGGTGCACATCTCCATCTCATCGGAGATCGCGCGCAGCTCGGTCATGGTCGCGAGCATCTCGTTACAGCAGTATTCGGCATGGCTCTGGATGTTTTTGCGGTAGGCGATGGAGCCGCCGACCTTGGAATCCAGCTCGTCGATCTTCTCGCTGAACTGCGCCAGCAGATCACTGAGCTTAGAGAGCAGCTTGATTTCTGCATCCACGCGGATGTCGTCGGATACCGCGCGCTTGCGGCGGATGGTCTCGGCGAGCTCACCGGTGAAAGCGGATACGGCGGGGAAGATGTCCTTCTTCGCCATATCGAGCATGGTCAGCGCCTCGAGGTCGATGATGTTGATGTAGTTCTCAAGCAGGATCTCCTGACGCGCCTTGACCTCGGTCTCGTTGAAGATGTTGTTGCGCTTGAAGAGATCGAGATTCTTCTTGAGGGTATATTTTTTAAGCGCCTCGGGGGTGGATCTGAGGTTGAGCAAGCCGCGCTGTTCCGCTTCGGCGACCCACTCGTCGGTGTAGCCGTCGCCGTTGAAGATGATGCGGCGGTGCTTTTTGAGGTTCTTGCGGATCAGGCGGCGCACCGCGGCGTCAAAGTCCGTTGCGTTCTCCAGCTCGTCGGAGAAGCTCGACAGCACATCCGCGACCATGGTGTTGAGCATGATGTTGGGGCAGGAGATATTCAGCGCCGAGCCTAAGGAGCGGAATTCAAACTTGTTGCCCGTAAAGGCGAAGGGCGAGGTGCGGTTGCGGTCGGTGGTATCCTTGCGGATCTCGGGCAGCGCCTCGGCGCCCGTGTTCATGACGACCTTGCCCTGACTCTCGTACTCCTCGCGGTTGATGATCGCCTCGACGATCGCCTCTAAGTCGTCGCCCAAGAACATCGAGATGATGAACGGCGGCGCTTCATCACCGCCCATGCGGTGGTCGTTGCCGGCAGTCGCGACAGACAGGCGCAGCAGGTCTTGGTATTCGTCCACCGCGGTGATGACGGCAGTCAAAAACAGCAGGAATTGGGTGTTCTCCTCGGGCTTTTTGCCGGGCTTTAAGAGGTTTTCGCCCGTGTTGGTGGACAGCGACCAGTTGTTGTGCTTACCGGAGCCGTTCACACCCTTGAAGGGCTTTTCATGCAGCAGACACACCATGCCGTGCTTTCTGGCGATGCGCTTCATCAGCTCCATGGTGAGCTGATTGTGGTCGGCGGCGATGTTGACGGTGGTGAAGATCGGCGCCAGCTCGTGCTGTGCGGGAGCGACCTCATTGTGCTCGGTCTTGGCGTAGATGCCCAGCTTCCACAGCTCCTCGTCCAGCTCCGCCATAAACGCCTTGACGCGCTGTTTGATCGTGCCGAAGTAGTGGTCGTCGAGCTGCTGACCCTTGGGCGAACGCGCGCCGAAGAGGGTGCGTCCGGTATATTTCAGATCCTTGCGGCGTTCGTAAACGTCCTTGTCGATCAAAAAGTATTCCTGCTCGGGGCCGACGGTCGCGTCTACGCGGGTGACGTCGGTCTTGCCGAAGAGGTGCAGGATCCGCACGCTCTCGTGATTGATGCGGTTCATCGAACGCAGCAGGGGCGTCTTTTTATCCAGCACGTCGCCGGTATAGGACATGAACGCGGTGGGGATGCACAGGGTGTTGTCCTTGACGAACGCGGGGGAGGTGGGATCCCATGTGGTATAGCCGCGCGCCTCAAAGGTGGCGCGGATACCGCCCGAGGGGAAGGAGGACGCGTCGGGCTCGCCCTTGATCAGCTCCTTGCCCGAGAACTCCATGATGACATGGCCGTCCGCATGAGGGGAGATGAAGCTGTCGTGCTTTTCGGCGGTGATGCCGGTCATCGGCTGGAACCAGTGGGTGTAGTGGGTACAGCCCTTCTCGATCGCCCATTCCTTCATCGCGTCGGCAACCTCATTCGCGACCTTAAGGTCGAGCGGCGTACCGTTCTCGATGCTCTCGCGATAGGAGTCATATACATCCTGCGTCAGACGGACGCGCATCTTCTCGTCATTGAATACATTTGAGGCAAAAATGCCGGGTACATCAATCATTGTATACCTCCGTGTCAATTAGGAATTAGAAATTAGGAATTAGGAATTGCGGGCGGACGCTGTCCGCATCTGATTTGTAATTGTTGAACAAACGCCAATACAAATCCAAAACGCGGTAACGCGTTTTCCTTAATTCCTCATTCCTAACTCCTAATTCCTCATTCTTAATGATTCATACTAAAGTATATTCGATTCCGCTGTCCGTGTCAACTAAAACCGCAGACTTTCTCTTTGTTGACTTTATCACAAAATCTCTGTATAATTGACCCGAAAGGGTGATTTGTATGAAAAAACTGCGTTTTACGAAGATGCACGGCATCTCGAACGATTATGTTTATATCAGCACATTTGACCAACCCGAGGAGGATTGGGAGCAGCTCGCGATCCGTCTGAGCGACCGTCGCACCGGTATCGGCGGCGACGGCATCATCCTCGTGTGTCCGTCCGAGGTCGCCGATGCGAAGATGCGTATCTTCAACGCCGACGGCAGTGAGGGCAAGATGTGCGGCAACGGCATCCGCTGTGTCGGCAAGTTCGTTTATGACAAGGGGCTGGTGCCCGCCGATAAGACCACCGTCACCATCGATACACTCAGCGGGATCAAGACGCTGGAGCTGACCGTCCGGGACGGCAAGGTGCAATCCGCCCGCGTCGATATGGGAGCGGCGATTCTGAATCCCGCCGCTATCCCCGTCAAATACGAGGGGGAAACAATGATCAACGTGCCGCTGGAGGTGGACGGCAAAACATGGAACGTCACCGCCGTGTCGATGGGTAATCCGCACTGTGTGACCTTTGTGGACGATGTAGACAGCCTTGAGCTCGAGAAGCTCGGCCCGCATTTTGAGAACCATCCCGCCTTCCCCGAGCGGGTGAACACGGAGTTTGTCAGGGTCATCGACGACCATACCCTGCAAATGCGCGTATGGGAACGCGGCTCGGGCGAGACCTGGGCATGCGGTACCGGCGCCTGCGCGACCGCCGTAGCGGCATGCTTGAACGGCTACTGCAAAAAGGGCGACGATATCACCGTGCACCTGCGCGGCGGCGACCTGGTCATCCGCTATACCGATGACACCGTCATCATGACCGGCCCCGCCTCCACCGTGTTTGAGGGCGAAGTAGAAATAGAATCGTAGGGTACGGCGCTTGACATGAGTGTCCGACGTACCGCAAATATTGACTTTTATGAAACAAGGGCAGGTCATCTGCCCTTTTGTTATGGTATTATCCAAAAAGTTATGCACATAGCTTTTGCTATCCGTCAAGATGATGAAAGTAGTGTCGCGAACTTGACTTTATCGTGATAAAGTGATAAACTGTCTATGAAAAATGAGGAATTAGGAATGAGGAATGAGGAATTAAGGAAAACGCGTTACCGCGTTTTAGATTTGTAATGGCGTTTGGATACAATTACAAATCAGGTGCGGACAGCGTCCGCCCGCAATTCCTAATTTCTAATTACTAATTCCTAATTAATCCCAGAGGTGTTTTATGAACCATTCTCCGTCTGCCGACAGGCTCTTTGAGGCGATCCTGCGCCTGAAAAATACCGACGAATGTTACAACTTTTTTGAAGATCTCTGCACGATCACCGAGCTGCGCGATATGTGCCAGCGGCTCGATACCGCCTTTTTGATCGATGAGGGCGTCAGCTATCAGAAGATCAGCGAGCAGATCGGCGTTTCCACCGCCACCATCAGCCGCGTGAGCCGTTGCCTGAACTACGGCGCGGGCGGTTATCGCGCCGTGATCGACCGCATGAAGGAGGAGCAGGAATGAACATCAACGACAGCGTGCTCAGCTACGCCGAGCGCCTGACCTTCTCACTCAGAGAATTATACAGCAAAAACGGCTATCAGCCTTATCGCATGAGTAAGTTTGAGGACTACGACCTCTACAGCCGCAACAAGGATTTCTTGGTCTCCGACCGCGTTATCACCTTCACCGACCTCAGCGGCAAGCTCAAAGCGCTCAAGCCCGATGTGACCCTCTCCATCATCAAGAACCATACCGACGATACGACCCGCAAGCTCTATTATAACGAGAATGTGTACCGTGTCAGTAAGGGCGCGGACGGGTATAAGGAGATCATGCAAGCGGGCGTGGAGTGCATCGGCGAGGTGGATAACGCCCTCGTCGGCGAGAGCCTGATGCTCGCGGCACAGAGCCTTAAACTGATCGGCAAGAACTTTGTACTCGATGTGTCCGACCTCGACATCCTCAATGTCGCTGTTGAAACAATCACCGACAGCAAGCATTTACAAGAGGAACTCGTCAAGTGCGTGAGCGAGAAGAACGCCCACGGCATCCTCTCGATCTGCGAGGATAACGGCATCGATCCGACCTCTGCCGACAGCCTGATCGCATTATTGACGCTTTGCGGCGCGCCCGACAGCGTGCTCCCGAAGCTGAGCGATCTGTGTGATGATCTCGGCTGTCGTGACGCGTATGAGGAATTGAGCGAGGCGCTGTCCGTGTTCCAAAACACGGCGTTGCTCCATAGAATACAGATCGACTTTTCGGTCGTGAGCGACCGCAGTTATTATAACGGCGTGATCTTCAAGGGCTTTTTGAGCGGCGTGCCCGACAGCGTGCTCTCCGGCGGCAGGTACGACAAGCTCCTGCACCGCATGAAGCGCAGCAGTAAGGCGGTCGGCTTTGCCGTCTACCTCGATATGCTCGAACGCGTCGAGGAGCTCACCCCGGCTGACATCCCCGAGGACACCATGCTCAATGTAGCACTGCCCAAGGGCAGACTCGGCGAAAAGGTCTACGCGATGTTTGAGGCGGCGGGCTTCCCCTGTCCGTCCATCAAAGAAAATAACCGCAAGCTGATCTTTGAGAACCCCGAGGCGGGTGTGCGCTATTTCTGGGTCAAGCCCAGTGACGTGGCGATCTACGTCGAGCGCGGCGCCGCGGATATCGGCGTTGCAGGCAAGGATATTTTGCTCGAATATGAGCCGGAGGTCTATGAACTGCTCGACCTCGAGTTCGGCAAGTGCCGCATGGCGGTCGCCGCACCAAAGGGCTTTGAGGATGACAGGAGCCGCACCCTGCGCGTGGCGACCAAGTTCTCGAAGATCGCCGCGGATCACTATGCGCAAAAGGGCAGAGACATCGATATCGTCCACCTCAACGGCTCCATCGAGATCGCGCCCATCTTAGGGCTGACGGACGTCATCGTCGACATCGTAGAGACCGGCACCACTCTTAGGGAGAACAACCTCGAGGTGGTAGAGACCATCGTCCCGATCTCCGCGCGACTGATCGCGAACAAGAGCAGTTATAAGTTCAAGGGCGATAATATCATGAAGATCGCCTCTGAGTTGAAAACCCAGATAGAGGAATAAAATGCCTTCCCCTCGGGGGGGGAAGGTGTCAACGGAGTTGACGGATGAGGGGATCACCTTTCAAAATATCAATGATTCAAAGAGTGACAAACGGAACAGTTAAGCGGTACAGCTTTTCGAATTTGAATCTGTGTGGTATCAGATAAGTCAGCCCCTCATCAGTCAGGCGATGCCTGACAGCTTCCCCCCCGAGGGGAAGCCTCAGTATTGGAGGAACATTATGATCAAAATACTCAACTACAACGAACTGTCCTATGACGAGATTTTTTCGCGGTTTGAGCCGACCTCGTCGGTGGAGGACGTCGTTTCCGATATTATCAAGACGGTCAGAGAGTGCGGCGACAAGGCACTCTTTGACTACACCGCCCGCTTTGATAAGGCACAGCTTGATGTCTTACAGGTCACCAAGGAAGAGATCGAAGAAGCCCGCTCCATCGTCGAGCCCAAATTCATCGACATCCTCGAGCGTGCCGCCGGGAACATCCGCAAGTTCCATGAGGCGCAAAAACGTCAGAGCTTCATCATCAACGATGAGGATGGCATCGTCATGGGACAGAAGGTCATCCCCGTCGACCGCGCGGGACTTTATGTCCCCGGCGGTACGGCGGCATATCCGTCCACCGTGCTGATGGACGCGATCCCCGCCAAAATTGCCGGCGTCAAAGAGGTCGTGATGGTCACACCTCCCTCCTCTGACGGCAAGGTGAATCCCGCCATTTTAGCGGCGGCGTCCGTTGCGGGCATCGATAAGATCTTCAAGGTAGGCGGCGCACAGGCAATCGCCGCTTTGGCGTACGGCACCGAGAGCGTTCCCAAGGTGGACAAGATCGTCGGCCCCGGCAACGCCTTTGTCGCCGAAGCGAAGAAGCAGGTGTTCGGCACCGTTTCCATCGATATGATCGCGGGTCCGAGCGAGATTTTGGTTGTCGCGGATGAAAAGTCCAACCCCCGCTATGTCGCGGCTGATCTGCTCAGTCAGGCGGAGCATGACAAGAATGCTTCCGCTGTGCTAGTCACCGACAGCCCGGCGCTGGCACAAGCGGTATCCGAAGAGCTCGAACAGCAGATCCCCCTGCTCGATCGCGCCGAGATCGCGCGTGCGTCCATCGACAACAACGGCAAGATCATTGTCGCCGACAACCTCAACGTCGTCGTCGATATCGCCAACGAGATCGCGCCCGAGCATCTGGAATTGTGCGTCGATAACCCCTTCGACTGGCTGGATAAGATCCGTCACGCGGGCTCCATTTTCATGGGGCGCAGCTGTCCCGAGGCGCTCGGCGATTACTTCGCGGGTCCCAACCACACCCTGCCTACCTCGGGCACGGCAAAGTTCAGTAGCCCCCTGTCCGTCGACGACTTTGTCAAAAAGACCCAGTATACCTATTACACCGCCGACGCGCTGAAGCGTGTTGCCGAGGACGTCGCCTTCTTCGCGAGAAAAGAGGGGCTCACCGGTCACGCCAAGTCCGCGGTGATCCGCCTGGAGGATGAGGCATGAGCCGATTTTTCAGTCAGAAATATAACCATTTAGAGGCATATACCCCCGGCGAGCAGCCCAAGGATATGCAGTACACCAAGCTCAATACCAATGAAAGCCCCTTTCCGCCGTCCGAAAAGGCGCTGGCGTACGCGGCAGAGGCGGCACAGCGGTTACAGCTCTATTGTGACCCCGACTGCACCGTGCTGACGCAGGAGTTCACTAAGCTCTACGGCATTGAGAAGGATGAGGTGCTCTTCACCAACGGCTCGGATGACGCGCTGAATTTTGCGTTCATGGCGTTCTGTGACGACGCTCATCCCGCCGCCTTTCCCGATATCACCTACGGCTTTTATCCCGTGTTCGCGGCGCTCAATCATGTGCCCTTTACCGAGATCCCGCTGAAAGAGGATTTCACCATCGATGTGGACGACTACTGTGGTATCCACAAAACCATCTTCATCGCCAATCCCAACGCGCCCACGGGGATCCCGCTGAGCCTGTCGGAGATCGAAAGGATCCTCCGATCTAACCCTGACAATGTTGTGATCGTAGATGAAGCGTATGTCGATTTCGGCACGGACAGCGCTGTCGGGCTGATCCATCGGTATGACAATCTGCTCGTCACCCAGACCTTTTCCAAGTCGCGGTCGCTCGCGGGCGGCCGACTGGGGATGGCGATGGGCAACCGCTCACTGATACAAGACCTGAACACCATCAAATATTCCACCAACCCCTACAACGTCAACAGCATGACCCAAGCGGCAGGTGTGGGTACGATTCTCGACGATGATTACACAAAGAAGAATGGCAGGACGATCATCGAGAACCGCGCGTATCTCACCGCTGAGCTCGAGAAGTTAGGCTTTGTGCATACCCCGTCAACGGCAAATTTTGTCTTTGCCAAGCATCCTAAGATTGACGGCGGCAGGCTCTATGCCGCTCTCAAGGAACGCGGTGTGCTGATCCGCCATTTCACCAAGGAGCGGATCAAGGACTACAACCGCATCACCGTCGGCACCAAGGAGCAGATCGATATCCTGCTCAAAAACATCAGAGAAATCATGGAGGAAACCGCATGAGAACCGCTCAGATCACACGCACCACCAAAGAAACGGATATTCGCCTGACCCTCAATCTCGACGGCACAGGCAAAAGCGAGATACACAGCGGCGTCGGCTTCCTCGATCATATGCTGACCCTGTTCGCCAAGCACGGTCGCTTTGATTTGGAGCTGACCTGCAACGGCGACACCGAGGTCGACGACCACCACAGCGTGGAGGATATCGGTATCGCGCTGGGTCAGGCGTTCGAACAGGCATTAGGCGACAAGCGCGGCATCGTCCGTTACGGCAGCTTTATCCTGCCGATGGATGAAACGCTCATCCTGTCCGCCGTGGATATCTCCGGCAGGAGCTATCTCAATTTTGACTTACAGATCCCCACCCAGAAGGTCGGGACATTCGATACCGAGCTTGCGGAAGAATTCTTCCTCGGCTTTGTCCGTAACGCGAACCTCACCCTGCACCTCAAACAGCTCGAGGGCAAAAACAGCCATCACATCATCGAGGGCACTTTTAAGTCGTTCGGCAGAACCATGAAGCAGGCTGTCGCGATCGACGAAAATTTCCGCGATGAGATCCCGTCCACCAAGGGGGTGCTGTGATGATCGCGATCATCGACTACGGCGTAGGCAACCTCTTCTCTCTGCAATCGTCCTTTGCGGCGATCGGCGAAGAAGCGGTTGTCACCTCGGATGAAGCTGTTATCTCTCAGGCGGATCGTCTGATCCTGCCGGGCGTCGGCGCATTTGAGGACGCGGCACGGAAGCTCAGCGACAGCGGTATGGCGGAGGTCATCAAGCGTGAAGTTGCCGCGGGCAAGCCGCTGATGGGCATTTGCCTCGGTATGCAGCTGCTCTTTGACAAGAGCTTTGAGTACGGCGAGCACGACGGCCTCGGGCTGATCGGCGGCAATGTGCGCCCGATCGCCGAGGTGATCGACAAGGATCTTAAGATCCCGCATATCGGCTGGAACCGCCTGATCGTCAAGAAGCCGAGTCCGCTGTTCAAATACCTCAGCGACGGCGACTGCGTCTATTTTGTCCATTCCTACTACGCGACCGATTGCGCCGACAGCGTGACCGCGGTCGCCGAGTACAGCGCCGAGCTGACCGCCTCGGTGGAAAAAGGCAACGTCTTCGGCTGCCAGTTCCACCCCGAGAAAAGCGGCGAGGTAGGCTTGAAAATACTCAAAGCATTTTGTGAGATTTAGGCTCCCTTTGGTAAAGGGAGCTCCCGCGGGAGCGCAAACCGTAGGGGAGGGGCTTGCTCCTCCCGAACATTTCCGATATATCTGTTTTTCATGCGAAGCATTCGTTACTTTCGCTTCGCGAATATCGCCGACAAGCGGCGATACGGGAGGAGCAAGCCCCTCCCCTACAAATTATCCTAAGGAGGGAAATGCAACTATGATTCTATTCCCCGCAATCGACATTGTCGGTGGAAAGGCGGTGCGCCTGTATAAGGGCGACTATGACCAAATGACCGTCTACAGCGACCATCCCGAAGAGATCGCGCTGGATTTCAAAAACTGCGGCGCGACCCATATCCACATCGTGGATCTCGAGGGCGCTCGTGACGGAGGAACGCCGAATTTAGATACTGTGTTGAAGATCAAAGAGCAGTCGGGACTATATTGTGAGGTCGGCGGCGGCATCCGCAATATGGAGGTCGTTGACCGCTATCTCTCTGCGGGCATCGACCGCGTGATCCTCGGCACCGCCGCGATCGAGGATGAAGCATTTTTGCGTAAAGCGGTCAAACAATACGGCGAGCGTATCGCTGTGGGCGCGGATATCCGCGAGGGCTTCATCGCCGTCAAGGGCTGGCTGGAGCGCTCTCAGGTGACCGTCGACGAGTTCTTTGAGAGGATGCAGGACATCGGCGTCAAGACCATCATCTGCACCGATATCAACCGCGACGGCGCGATGCGCGGCACCAATCTGTCGCTCTATCGCACCATGAGCCGCCGCTATCATGTGGATATCACCGCCTCGGGCGGCGTCAGCTCGATGGATGATATCACCGCGCTCAAGGAGATGGATCTATACGGCGCGATCATCGGCAAGGCATACTACACCGGCGCGATCGACCTGAAAAAGGCAGTGGAGGCGGTACAATGATCACAAAACGCATCATCCCCTGTCTGGACGTCAAAAACGGAAGGGTCGTCAAGGGTGTGAACTTCGAGGGACTGGGCGACGTCGCGTCTCCTGTGGAGCTCGCGCAGTATTATTCCTCCTGCGGCGCGGATGAGCTGGTGTTCTACGACATCACCGCATCTGCCGAGGGCAGGGCGCTGTTCACCGATATTCTCACCGAAACGGCGCGCCGTGTTTTTATCCCTCTTACCGTCGGCGGCGGTATCAATACCGTCGATGACTTTGACCGCGTCTTAAAATGCGGCGCGGATAAGGTCAGCGTCAACTCCGGCGCGATCCGCAATCCCGATCTGATCTATCAGGCGGCGAAGCGCTACGGCGACCAGTGCGTGGTCATCTCGGCGGACGTCAAGCGGCAGGACGGCGAATTCCGCGTCTATGCCAAGGGCGGCAGAGAGGACACGGGCATGGAGGCGATCAGCTGGATCAAACGCTGCGTCGATAACGGCGCGGGCGAGGTCGTGCTCAATTCCATCGACACCGACGGCGTCAAGCAGGGCTTTGACCTTGAAATGCTCGAGGCGGTGAGTAACGCCGTGAACGTCCCCGTCATCGCATCGGGCGGCGCGGGCAAGATCGAAGATTTCATCACCCTGTTCCAAACATTACCCAAGGTTGACGCGGGTCTGGCGGCGTCTATCTTCCACTTTGGCGAGGTCAAGATCGCCGACCTGAAAGCGGAAATGGCGAAGGCAGGGATAAACACGAGGGTATGATTGCCTTCCCTTCGGGGGGAAGGTGTCAACGAAGTTGACGGATGAGGGGATAACCTGTCCGTTTTATCAATGGAACAAAGAGAATGAAACTAATGGAAATAACGGTATCGTTCTCATGTGATTGAATTCGGGGCGATAAAGAATAAGTCACCCCCTCATCAGTCAGGCGATGCCTGACAGCTTCCCCCCGAGGGGAAGCCAATACAATGGAGGAAAACAACATGATCAACATCAACGAACTGAAATTTGACGAAAAGGGTCTGATCCCTGCGGTGGTGGTGGACAGCATTTCAAAGCAGGTGCTCACCGTAGCATATATGAATGAGGAGAGCCTCAAGATCTCGATGGAGAAGGGCTTAACATGCTTTTGGAGCCGTTCGCGTCAGGAGCTGTGGCTCAAGGGCGAGACCTCGGGCAACTATCAGCACATCGTCAGCATCACCGCCGACTGCGACAAGGACGCGCTGGTCGTGATGGTGGAGCCCGACGGCCCCGCGTGCCATATGGGCACCACCTCATGCTTTACCAATCCCGTATGGGAGAGCGACGAGCGCAAGGAGTTCTCGTATGAGGGCTTGATCGAGCTGATCAAGGGCCGCAAGACCGACCCGCAGGAGGGCTCCTATACCACCTATCTCTTCGACAAGGGTCTGGATAAGATCCTCAAAAAGGTCGGCGAGGAGTGCACCGAGGTCATCATTGCCGCCAAGGCAGAGGATAAGAAGGAAACGATCTATGAGATCGCCGACCTCGCCTATCATGTCATGGTGCTGATGATCGAGCAGGGCATCTCGCTCGAGGATATCCACCGTGAGTTGGCGTCACGCCATGTGATCGACAAAAAAGTCAAGCAGGAGAAGATGACAGGTGATAACTAAGGATCTGCATATGCACACCTGCTATTGCGACGGGGCGTGCACGCCTGAAGATATGATCCTCTCTGCGATAGAGAAAGGCTTGAACACCGTCGGCATCAGCGGTCACAGCTACACCTTTTTTGACGAAAGCTACTGTATGCAAAAGGCGGCGGTGCCGCGCTATATCGCCGAGCTGCGGTATCTCAGGGCGAAGTATTTTGACCAAATCCATGTGCTCTGCGGTGTGGAGCAGGATTATTATTCCGACTACCCGACCGATGAGTTTGACTATGTCATCGGCTCGGTGCATTATGTGAAGGTCGATGAAGAATATATCCCCGTTGATGAGAGTATCGAGATACTCCGCGCCGCTGTACAAAAGTATTTTGACGGTGACGTTTATGCCCTGTGTGAAGCGTATTTCGAGACGGTCGCCGACGTTATCAACAAGACGGATTGTGATATCATCGGACACTTCGATTTGATCAGTAAGTTCATCGAAGTAGGGGACGACGCTTGCGACGTCCCGCATACGGGCGATTCCGTCGATGCGCTGTTTGATCCCCATCACCCCCGATACGTTGCAGCGTGGCAAAAGGCGGTCGATCAGCTCGTGCAATATGACGTACCCTTTGAGATCAACACCGGCGCGATCTCGCGCGGCTATCGCACCTCACCCTATCCGAATGAGGAAATGATCGCGTATATCAAGGCGCACGGCGGCAGACTTGTCCTGTCCTCCGACGCGCATAGCACCGATAGTATTGCATATGGGTTCGATCGCTATAGTGAGGAGTTAGGAGTTAGGAGTTAGGAGTTAGGAGTTAGGAGTTATATTATCTATAAACAAAAATCACCCCGGCAGGTTATCCTGTCGGGGTGTAGTTTTTTTATTCAGAGAAAAATCAGAAGTTGATTTTTCCTTCGATATACGCATCGAGGTCGTCGATGGCGACGCGTTCCTGCTGCATGGTGTCGCGGTCGCGGACGGTCACGCAGTTGTCCTCGAGGCTGTCAAAGTCATAGGTGATGCAGAACGGTGTGCCGATCTCATCCTGACGGCGATAACGCTTGCCGATGGAGCCTGCGTCGTCGTAGTCGACCATGAATTTCTTCGACAGCTCCTCATGGAGCGCGCCTGCCTGCTCGCTCAGCTTCTTGGAGAGCGGCAGCACGGCAGCCTTGAAGGGGGCGAGGAACGGATGCAGGCGCAGTACCACGCGGGTATCGTTCTTCGCTTCATCTACGAGCTCCTCGTCATACGCCTCGGTCATGATGGTCAGGAACAGACGCTCCACGCCCAGCGACGGCTCGATGACGTAGGGGACATAGCGGCTGTTATCGGTCGGATCAAAGTAGCTCAGATCTTTGCCGGACACATTCTGGTGCTGGGTCAGGTCATAGTCGGTACGGTCGGCGATGCCCCACAGCTCGCCCCAGCCGAAGGGGAAGAGGTACTCAAAGTCGGTGGTCGCCTTAGAGTAGAAGCTCAGCTCCTCCTTCTCGTGGTCGCGCAGTCTGAGGTTCTCTTCCTTGATGCCGAGGCTGTAGAGGAAGTCGCGGCAGTAGCTTCTCCAGTAGTCGAACCACTCGAGGTCGGTGTCGGGCTTGCAGAAGAACTCGAGCTCCATCTGCTCGAACTCGCGCACGCGGAAGATGAAGTTGCCCGGGGTGATCTCATTACGGAAGGATTTACCGATCTGCGCTACGCCGAAGGGCACCTTCTTGCGGGTGGTGCGCTGGATGTTCGCGAAGTTGACGAAGATACCCTGCGCGGTCTCGGGGCGCAGATACAGCTCCGCTTTGGTATCTTCTGTTACCCCTTGGAAGGTCTTGAACATCAGGTTGAACTGACGGATATCGGTGAAGTTAGATTTGCCGCAGTTGGGGCAGGTGATGCCCTTGTCACGGATGTAGTCCATCATCTGCTCGTTCGACCAGCCGGCGACGTTGGTGCCGTCAAAGTCCTCGATCAGGTTGTCGGCACGATGCCGGGTCTTACATTCCTTACAGTCCATCAGCGGGTCGGAGAAGCCGCCCAGATGACCCGAGGCGATCCATGTCTGCGGGTTCATCAGGATCGCGGAATCCAAGCCGACGTTATACTTGTTCTCCTGCACGAACTTTTTCAGCCATGCCTTTTTGATATTGTTCTTCAACTCCGCGCCCAAAGGGCCGTAATCCCAGGTGTTCGCGAGACCGCCGTAGATCTCGGATCCAGGATAAACAAAGCCTCTGCCCTTGCACAGAGCGACTATTTTTTCCATTGTTTTTTCAGTATTCTTCATGGTTACCTCCTTGTCGCCACTGGCTGTGACGAACAGATTATTTTGCTGAAACAGCTAAGATATATAGTACATTTTTCTGCGATCATTGTCAAGAAAAAGGTGAAGCACCGCAAAGAGTTGTAGGGTACGGCGCTCGCGACGTACCGCAACCTTTCCGGAAAACGTCACCTACCGCGAAGCAAAACAAGTGTTTACTGTAGGGGAGGGGTGCTCCCCGTTGGGGAGACGTCACGAAGTGACAGTGGGGGAGGCGTCTCCGCCGAGGAATGCTCCTCTCGAGACGTTTGTTAAGATGACACCTACCGCGAAGCAAAACAAGTGTTTACTGTAGGGGAGGGGTGCTCCCCGTTGGGGAGACGTCACGAAGTGACAGTGGGGGAGGAGTCTCCGCCGAGGAATGCTCCTCCCGAGACGTTTGTTAAGATGACACCTATCGCGAAGCAAATGAAGGTTTCCGTAGGGATGACGGGCGTAGAATAAGCCGGAAACCTTAGATAGAGGAGAAAAAGCACCTGCGGTGCCGGACGACAATGCTCGTCCCTGCGGAAACGCTTTATTTCCTCAACTAGCGTGGTTCATTTCCCAACGCTCTGCTGTGCGGTACGTCGCAAGCGCCGTACCCTACAAAACGCACATCGCCTCAACAAACATTGCTGTTTGAACAACGCTTCTGCCGCGGGAGCACCAAGGCGCTCCCCTACAGACGTATTGCAATGCTTCATCATACAAAAAAGCGGCGGGATCTCCCGTCGCTTTTCTTGGTGATTCAGTTGAGATTGCCACACCCCGCAAGCGGGGTTCGCAATGACGATTTAATACACGATAACCGGTGTGCCCTCTTCGATATGGGCATACATCTCTTTGGCGACCTTGGGGGGCAGGTTGACGCAGCCGTGCGAGCCGTTGCCCTTGTAGATGTTGCCGCCGAAAGACGAGCGCCAGTCGGCGTCATGCAGACCCCAGCCGCCGCCGATGAACGGCATCCAGTAGGTGACGTAGGAGGTGTAGTTGTCGCCCTTGAGCGTGCAGGGAGAGGCTTTGCCGTTGACGGCAAAGTAGCCCTTGGGGGTGTCGGCGGAGCCGTAGTTGCCGGTGACGCAGTCGCTCTCGAGATAGACGTCGCCGTCAACGATGTACCACATGTGCTGGTCGTCGAGGCTGACTTCGACATAGGTGTCGCCGACTTCCTTGTCATAGATCTCTTTGTTCGCGACAAAGCTCAGCTCGGTATAGGTGCCGGTGACGTCGTGGCCGTCGACCGTCATATACGGGAAGATGCGGAAGTAGTAGGTCTTGCCGTTTTCAAGGCGCGAGGTGCTGTAGTGGGTGCTCTCGGTGTTGCCCAGATGCTCCCAGTTCGCCTGATCCGTGCTGTAGTAGATCTCATAGCCGTCGGCGTATTTGCTCTCTTCAAAATCAAGGGATACTCTGCCGAGCTTAGAGGCGGAGTCGTCATCCTCGGGGCCTAAGAGTCCCGCCACGGTGCGGATCGCGGATTTTGCGCCGGGCATCTTGCCGGTGCTGTCCTCGCGATAGGCGCGGATGCGATAGTAGTAGGCTCTGCCGGGTTCGAGGTCGGTATCGGTGAACTCGGTGGTCTCTTTGTCAAAGGTCTGATAGTCGCTCCACTTTCCTTTGTAACAGCGTTCCATCATGTAGCCGTCGGCGCGGTCGTTTTTATCCCATTTCAGCGAGATCGTAGACTTGGTCTCATCGGTCATCCTGAAGTTTTCCACATCTGTGGGAGCGGTGCCGAAGGTCACCTCGGTACCCTTGCCCTCTGTGACGGAGCCGCTGCCTTTGATGTACGGTGTGACCTTGAAGCTGTATTTACTGCCGGTTTCCAGGTTACGGACGTCCAGTCCGGACGTCTTGGCAATCGAGAACAGTGTGTAGTCGGAGCCGGAGACATTGTCGTCGCGGCGATACACGCGGTAGCCGTCGATGCCGTCGATCTTGTCCCAACCGATGCGGATGCTGTCCGGTTTCTCGCTCAGGCGGCTCAGTCCCGTCACCTGCGGAATGGTGTCGGCGGTATACTTTTTCTTTTCATCTTCGGAGTGATTTGATGCTGTCTTAACCGCTTCATCGGCGGTCGAGGCTGCAAAGCTGCGCTCCCCGGTGACGGTGCGCAGCAGTGATGTTTCCGCGACCGAACTTGCCGCGGCGTCTGCCTGCAGATCACGCGGCGCGTAGGCGGTGTTTTTTGTCAACAACAATACGCCCGCAGTGAACGCAATAACCGCGGCGACGATCGCCGTGACAATAATGATCCAATTGTTTTTCGTAACTACTCCTCCTCTCCCCACCGCGCAGGGCGCGTCGGGGATCCTGTTTGGCTCCCTTTATCAAAGGGAGGCTGTGGTAATCTTAGTGTATGAACTGTATGACGTTATTATCCATGCTCTTGATGCGGGCGAGCGACTCAACTCTTACGCCCATATTGCGGATCATCTCGCCGCCCTGTTGATAGGCTTTTTCGATGATGATGCCTGCGCCCACAATGGTGGCGCCCGCGTCGCGGATCAGGCTGATGAGGCCTTGCAGTGCGGAGCCCATCGCGAGGAAGTCGTCGATGATCAGCACCTTATCCTCGGGCTTTAAGAAGTCCTTGGAGACGATGATGTCGTAGGTGCGTTTATGGGTGAACGATTCCACCTTAGAGGTGTAAACGTCGTTTGCGATATTGATGGTCTTGTTCTTCTTAGCGAATACCACGGGAACATGGAACTCCTGCGCGACGATACAGGCGATGCCGATACCGCTCGCTTCGATGGTGAGGATCTTGGTGATCTCCTCCCCCTCATACAGGCGCTTGAATTCTTTGGCAAGCTCTGCGATAAAGTCAACGTCGATCTGATGGTTGACAAAGCTGTCTACCTTCAATACGTTCCCCTCGCGTACGATACCGTCTTTTAAGATTCTGTCTTCCAGTAATTTCATGTGATATCCCCCAAAAGTCGTTGTTATCGCGAGCCGTTTGATGTGGTGATCGAAGCGGCACGGCAATCGCAATCAAAATCTACATATAGTATTTTGTATATAGATATTACTACATTTTGTGACAGGTTGCAAGCGATTTTGACACGAAAGGAGAAATTTATCCGTTTTGTTGACCAAACCGCACAATTAGGCTATAATCTACTGTGGAATAACACCAAATCGGGCGTGTGTTTTTTGCGCTTGACGGTGATCGGAAGGAGCAAGCTTTGCACCTTCATTCTATGCAAATGTACTTTGGAGATGATAACAATGACTGATATCGAGATCGCACAGAGCTGTGAGATGAAACCGATCTGGGAGATCGCCGACGCGGCGGGTGTATCCGAAGAATATGTTGAGTATTACGGTAAATATAAGGCAAAGATCGGACTGGATATCCTCAAGCGTGAGGACAGGGACAATAAGCTCATCCTCGTGACCGCCATGACCCCTACCCCTGCGGGTGAGGGTAAGACCACTACCACCATCGGTCTCGCCGACGGACTCAGAAGGCTGGGCGTCAACGCCAATGTCGCGCTGCGTGAGCCGTCCCTCGGCCCCGTATTCGGCATCAAGGGCGGCGCCGCGGGAGGCGGCTGGGCACAGGTCGTCCCGATGGAGGACATCAACCTGCATTTCACGGGCGATATGCACGCCATCGGCGCGGCAAACAACCTGCTCGCCGCGATGCTCGATAACCATATCTATCAGGGCAACAGCCTTAACATCGACCCCCGCCGCATCACATGGAAGCGCTGTGTGGATATGAACGACCGCCAGCTGCGTTTTGTGACCGACGGTCTGGGCGGCAGAGTCAACGGCGTGCCGCGTGAGGACGGCTACGACATCACCGTTGCGTCCGAGATCATGGCGATCCTCTGTCTTGCCGAATCCATCAGCGATCTCAAAGCGCGCCTGTCGCGTATCATCGTCGGCTATACCTTTGACGAACAGCCCGTCACCGCGGGCGATCTCAAGGCGCAGGGCGCGATGACCGCACTGCTCAAGGACGCGATCAAGCCGAATTTGGTGCAGACCTTGGAGGGAACCCCCGCCTTTGTCCACGGCGGCCCCTTCGCGAATATCGCCCACGGCTGTAACTCCGTTCTCGCGACCAAGGTGGCGCGTAAGCTGAGCGATTACACCGTGACGGAAGCGGGCTTCGGCGCCGATCTGGGCGCGGAAAAGTTCCTCGATATCAAGTGCCGTTACGCGGGCATCAAGCCCGATGCTGTCGTCATCGTCGCGACCATCCGCGCGCTGAAAATGCACGGCGGCGTGGATAAAAAGCATCTTGATCCCGAGAATCTGGAGGCGCTCGAAAAGGGGTTGCCGAACCTGCTGCGCCATGTCGATAATATCAAGAACGTCTACAAGCTCCCGAGCGTGGTGGCGATCAACCGCTTCCCGACCGATACCGACGCGGAGATCGATATGGTCATCCGCCGCTGTCAAGAGCTGGGCGTAAATACCGTGCTCTCTACCGTGTGGGCTGACGGCGGCGTCGGCGGCGTTGACCTCGCCGATGAGGTCATCCGCCTGTGCGACGAGGAATCGAACGAGGATTTCTCCTACGCTTATGAGCTCGACGAGCCGATCGAAAGAAAGATCCGCGCGATCTGTAAGCGCGTGTACCGCGCCAGCCATGTGGCGTTCACAAAGAATGCCGAGAAGGAGATACAGCGCATCACCGCGATGGGCTACGGCAACCTGCCGATCTGCATCGCGAAAACGCAGTACAGCTTTTCGGATGAGGCGCAGCTGATCGGCGCGCCCGAGGGCTTTGTCATCCATGTGCAGAATGTCCGCATCTCCGCGGGCGCGGGCTTCATCGTCGCCTTGACCGGCGCGATCATGACGATGCCGGGGCTGCCGAAGGCGCCCGCCGCCGAGCGGATCGACGTCAGCGATGACGGCGTGATCAGCGGGTTATTCTAATTAGGAATCAGGAATGAGGAATGAGGAATTAGTAAAACATGCCAAGTTGAGGGACAGAACGAGCCGCTCGTTTTGTTTCGGGATAAATCGATTCTTGTTGCCTGTAAGCCTTATGGGGTGCTCAGTGAGGCTGATGGGCACAAGCCGAATATGCCGTCATTGTTGCAGGATGCGTTGGGGTGCGACACGATCTACCCCGTTCACCGACTCGACCGCACCACGCAGGGCGTGATGGTCTATGCGCTGACTGAGAGCGCGGCACGGCGATTAAGCGCCATGATACAGCAGGGCAGGGTCGAAAAAACCTACCTCGCCGTGGTCGAGGGCGTGCCCGAACAAGCGCGGGGAGAATACGCCGACCTGCTCTACTTCGACCGCCGCAAAAACAAAAGCTACGTCGTTAAGCGGGAGCGCAAGGGCGTAAAGCAGGCGCGCCTGCAATACGAGGTTTTGCAAACGATCGAGCATGAGGGTCAGTGGCTTTCTCTGTTGAAAATTCAATTACTGACAGGCAGAACGCACCAGATCCGTGTGCAGTTCGCGTCACGGCAAATACCCCTCGTCGGCGACCGTCGCTACGGCTGTCATATCCCCGCCGATCACATCCAACTTTGTGCGGCAAGGCTGAGCTTCTCCCATCCCTTCACGGGTGAGGAGATGCGCTTTTCCTATGATCCGACAGACGAGTTTTACCGATTATTCAAACCATAACACCATATTCGTCATTGCGAAGTCCCATGAATTCACGTGTTCAAGGGACTGTGGCAATCTCACCATATAAAAAACGCAGTTGAGTTCAACCCAACTGCGTTTTGTTATGTTTTCATTGGTAAGTGAGTGAAAAAAGGCTTCCCCTCGGGGGGAAGCTGTCAGGCTTTGCCTGACTGATGAGGGGCAAGCGTTTCAATTATTGCACCGATCTCAATTACAGTTGAGCGTTACTGTTGTATCGTCGAAGCGGCTCACTCTTTGAGAGATTGATAAAATGGATAGGTCAGCCCCTCATCCGATCTTTTCGACTCTTTGGGAGCCGAAAAGACCACCTTCCCCCCAAGGGGAAGGCTTTTGGGCAACAGGGCTCCAAAAGGATTTGTCTTTATGGACGCTGGAACGTGGAGCTGTGGGGATTAGTTCTATACGTTTGCTTTCACAGCAATGATGGTTTATTTGACCAAAAGATTACTTGATCTTTCTTGCCTCGATGTAGTATCTCTTGTCCGCGGCGTGACCCATCGAGAAGGTCTTGCGCGGGAGGGAGCCGTCCGCGGTGATCGCGGGGAACAGCTCATCCTTGCCCATGCCCTCAAAGATGAAGCCGAGGGTGTTCTCCTGCTTGCACAGGTTCTCGACAACGTCCTCGCCGTGGATGTAGTCGATCTTGACCTCGGGATGCTCCTTCATGTAGCCGTCGAGGAAGGTCTGCAGGGTGCCGACGGGCAGCTTGGCGGTCGCCTTGACCTCGATCTCTTTGTCGGAGTCGGGAGTGATGCAGCGGAAGGTCTGCTTCTCGCCGTTGCCGTTCGCCTGAGTATGCGCGGTGAATTTGTCGAGCAGATCCTTTGCGTCAACATTGAACAGCACGCGGTAGATCGGTTCGAACTCGATGCTCTTGTCATGGATGTTGACCACCTCGACCAGCGCATAGCGCGCGAGGGGATTCTTGCTCTGATTGTAGCACTCCTTTGCGGTAGCAAGGCTGTGGTTGCCGTCGCCCACGGCAAAGAGCAGCTTATCGTCCTTATCGGCGATCAGCGCTTCCAGCGCATCCTGCACCTGCGCGATGACCTCGTCGGGCAGGAAGTAGCCGTCGATATGACCGCCGTTCTTCATCAGCTCAAAGCCGTATGCCTGCTTGAAGCTGTCTTTCTTTTCAGCCAGCGGCTCGATGACGGAGAGCTTCGGGTCGTCGATCAGCAGCAGGATATGCGGCATCTCGAGGGGAGCGTCCTTGCGGATCTGTACGCGCGGAGGGATGCGCTCGAGTACGGTCGCCTCTGTCGCGCGGATCGCGGAGGTAGCGCCCTTGCGGTAGTCGTAATCCTCTAAGTCGATGATGCCGACAATGCCGCGGCGCAGGGTGTTATTGGACTCGCGCTCGACATAGATCATGCTGTTCTCGTAGGTGTCGAACACATCGCCGTCAAGATACTGCTGCATGTTGGCGTTGATATCGTTGATGCGGGCGCTGTTGTCGTCGCTCAGATAGATCTCGGGCAGGATGATGTGCAGTGCCGAGGGCTCGTCGCCGACGATCTTCTCCACATCGTTCCAGTATTCCGGCTCGCTGGTGTACTGGTCACAGGCGACAACCGCCCATTTGTCAAAATTCTTCTTGGGTAACAGGATATTTGCGGGATTAAAATGCTTCATTAATACTTCATCTCCATTATCGATCGTCATTGCGAGGAGTCGGATCAAATCCGACGACGTGGCAATCTCTCGACCGATTTTTTTAAAGAATAGCATGAATCCGCTCGTTTGACAATAAGTATTGCGAAATTTCGTGAATCATGCTAAACTATGGAATGGTGATAGTTTTGAAAAAGTACAAATTGATTATGAGCGACCTCGATAACACCCTGCTCCCGATCTATACGCAGGAGCGGTTCGTCGAGATCTGGTTTCGCGATATATCGGAAAAATTCTCAGCATACGGGCTCGATCCCGTCCGTGCCGCCGGCGCGGTGAATCAGGGCGTGCGCGCCATGCTCTATAACGAAAGCGGCAGAAAGAATATCGAAGTATTCTATGAAGAGGTGGAGAAGATCAGCGGCTACACGCGCGAGCAGATCGAGCCGCCGATGATGGATTATTACACCACGACCTTCGGGAATGTATTCGACATCACCCTGCCCAACCCCTATGCGGTGCGGATCGCCGAGCTGATGAGGAAAAAGGCGGACTATGCCGTGGTCGCGACTATGCCCGTCTTTATGAAAGAGGCGGTGCATATGCGCATGGGCTGGGTCGGTCTTACGCCGGAGATGTTCGACCACATCACCACCGCCGATACCAGCAGCTACTGCAAGCCCAATCCCCTGTATTTTCAGGAGATCTTGGATCGCTTCGGCGTCAAGCCGGAGGAAGCGCTGATGATCGGCAACGATGTGCGCGAGGATATGCAGCCGTGTAAAGCGCTCGGGGTCGATGTGTTCCTCGTCACCGACCATATCATCACCCACGACCTGCCGTATGACGAATTCCGTCAGGGCAAATACGAGGATCTGGTAGAGTTTTTGGAAGCATTATAATTGGTAGGGCAAACCCATCCCGATCAAAAGAAAAACGACCTGACGCGAGTCAGGTCGTTTTGTTATGTCGGTATATATATCCTTTGTCATTTCAGCTTGCGCAGTTCTTCGACGTCGACCTCCTGCTCGACATAATGCTCGATGTAATTGATCGCCTGCTCGGGGGTATTGACGACTGCGATCAAATCGAAGGTCTGTGCGGACATGAAATTGCTCTCGACCGTATGGCGCATCATGTTGAGCATATCGTCATAATAGCCCGCGGTGTTGAGGATGACCAGCGGTTTTTTGGTTCTGCCGAGTTGTTTGAGGGTCAAGATCTCAAAGAACTCCTCAAACGTGCCGATGCCGCCTGGCGATACGATGAACGCGCCGCTCAGATCCTCCATCTTCTGCTTGCGCTCGCGCATGGTCTCGGTATAGATCAGCTCGTCACAATGCGGATACAGAACGCCGTCGACGTTGAAGAAGCGCGGCGAAATGCCGATGATCCTGCCGCCGCCGTCGTGGGTGCCGCGTGCGACCGCGCCCATCATGCCGTTGTCGCCGCCGCCGAATACCAGTCCGTATCCGTGCTGTGCCAGCAGATAACCGAGCGCGTGACCCGCGTCGGTGAATTGCGCGTCAATACTTTTGCTCGACGCGCCGTATACACAAATATTCATACAATGGAACCTCTTTACTATTTATCAATGGGTGCGGGCAAAGCCCGCCGATAACTTGCCGTAAGGCAAACTTCACTCGCCGCAACGCGGCGAACATCACAACGCAGTCCCTTCACTTCGCAAAGCGAAACATCGTTGCAAAGCGCTTACGCGCTTTGCTCAAACTGGCTGTTGTACAGGTCGGCGTAGAAGCCGCCCTCGGCGAGCAGTTCCTCATGCGTGCCCGCGCCGATGATGTCGCCGTCCTTGAGGACGAGGATCAGATCGGAATTCTTGATCGTGGACAGGCGGTGAGCGATGACAAAGCTCGTTCTGCCCTCGGTCAAGCCGTCCATCGCCCTTTGGATGATGCGTTCGGTACGGGTGTCGACGGACGAGGTCGCCTCGTCGAGGATCAACAGGGGCGCGTTCTCGATCATCGCGCGGGCGATGGTCAGCTGCTGCTTCTGACCTGCCGACAGGCTCGCCTTATCATCCAGCACGGTGTCATAGCCGTGGGGGAGGGTGTGGATAAAGTGGTGGATGCCGACCGCCTTACACGCGCGCTCGAGTTCTTCATCCGTCACGCCCTCTTTGCTGTAGGCGAGGTTCTCGCGCACCGTGCCCTCAAAGAGCCATGTGTCCTGCAATACCATGCAGAACAGCTCGTGCACGTTCTCTCTCGTGAGCTCGTCGATGGGCACATCGTCGATGTAGATACGTCCGGAGTTGAGCTCATAGAAGCGCATCAGCAGGTTGACGATGGTAGTTTTGCCCGCGCCGGTCGGGCCGACGATCGCCACCTTCTGCCCCGCCTTGATGTCCACGGAAAAGTCGTTGATGATGATCTTGTCGGGATTGTAGCCGAAGCGCACATGCTCAAAGCGCACATTGCCCTTGACGCTGTCCAGACGGCGGGTCTTGCCGCTCTCATCGGAGAGCTCCTCCTCGCCGAGGTATTCGAACACGCGGTCAGCCGCCGCGGCGGTGCTCTGCATGTTCGAGAAGCTCTGCGCCAGCTGCTGGAGCGGCTGGGTGAACAGGCGCACATAGATGGTGAATTCGATGATGACGCCGAAGGTGATGACCTCGTTCCTCGCGAGCAGAGTGCCCACGACGAATACCGCGACAAAGCCGAGGTTGCCGATGAAGGTCATCAGCGGCTGCATCACGCCCGAGAGCGCGGTGGACTTGAACACGCTGTCGCGCAGATGGCGGTTGATGCGGCTGAATTCCTCCTTGCTGTCCTTCTCATAGTTATACGCCTTGACGATGTTGTGACCCGCGTAGATCTCTTCAACATGGCCGTTGATCGCGCCGAGGTGGCGCTGTTGGCGGTTGAAGTGGAGCTGGGACTTCTTCATGATGGCGGACATCATAAAGAAGCCGAGGAAGGACGCGAAGATCGCGGTCAGCGCCATGATCCAGTTGGTGAGGAACATCATCAGCGCCGAGCCGAAGAACAGCGCGATCGAGGTGATGAACTGCGCGATACTGAGGTTCAGCGTGCGCTCGATGGTGTCGATATCGTTGGTGATACGGCTGAGGATATCGCCGAACGGGGTGGAGTCGAAGTATCTCAGCGGCAGACGGTTGGTCTTGTTGGTGATGTCCGTGCGCATGCGACTGCTCACAGTCGGCGCGACGGTCGCCATAATAAAGTGCTGGACGAAGTTCATCAGCCAGCTGATACCGTACAGGATCATCAGGAAGACGCAGGTGGAGGTCACCGCGTCGAGGTCGATGGTGCCGGTGATGCCCTGTGTGATCAGGTCGGTGATCTTCTGGATCTGCTTGGGGCCGATCAGCGAGATGATCGTGCCGATGACGGCGCAGGTCATCGCGACGATGATCGCGGGCATCTGGGGCTTGGCGTAGTCAAGCAGCTTCTTCCAGGATGCGCCGAAGTTATCCGACTTCTCAGTGACGACGCCTCTGGGACCGCCCATGCCCTTTCTCGCCTGCGGACGCTTGCTGTCGATACCGATCAGCGCCTCGCGCTGCTTTTTGATATATACCTTCTCGGTGGAGGGAGTCTTGTTCTCAGACATTGTTCAGCTCCTCCTCTCCGAGCTGTGACAGTCCGATCTCGTGATAGATCTGACAGGTCTTGAGCAGCTCTTTATGCTTGCCGATCGCGGCGATCTTGCCCTCGTCGAGGACGATGATCTTGTCGGCGTCCTTGATGGTGCCGATCCGCTGAGCGACAATGATGTTGGTCGTGCCCGCGGTCTCCTTCTTCAGAGACTCGCGCAGTTCACGGTCGGTTTTGTAGTCGAGCGCCGAGAAGCTGTCGTCAAAGATCAGGATCTCGGGCTTGCGGCAGACGGCGCGCGCGATACAGACGCGTTGCTTCTGTCCGCCGGAGAGGTTGGAGCCGCCCTGTGCGACAGGGTGCTCGTAGCCGTCGGAGTAGTTTTCGATATAGTCCTTTGCTTGCGCGATCTCGGCGGCACGCATGACGTCCTCCTGCGTATAGCCCTCGGTGCCGTTGTCGCCCATCGCGATATTGGTGTTGATCGTACCGGCTAAGAGTACCGCTCTCTGGGGCACATAGCCGATCTTGTTGTGGAGCTGTTCGAGCGTGTATTCTTTGACGTTCACGCCGTCCACCAGCACCTCGCCCTCGGTCGCGTCATAAAAGCGCGGGATCAGGTTGATCATCGTGGATTTGCCGCAGCCGGTCGAGCCGATGATCGCGACGGTCTCGCCCTTCTTGGCGGTGAAGCTGATGTTTTTCAACACATCATCCGCCGCGTCGGGATAGCGGAAGCAGACGTTCTTGAATTCGATCTCGCCGACTTTTTCGGTGTGATCCACACCCTTGCCGTCGGTGACGGAGCTTTCGGTGTCGATGACCTCGTTGATACGCTTGGCGGCGACGAGGGAGCGCGGTCCCATGATGAAGATCATATTCAGCATCATGAACGCCATGATGACCATCAGCGCGTACTGCGAGAATACGGTCATGTCGAGGAAGAGCTGACCCTTTTCCATCAGCGGCGCGCCGTCGATCAGATAGGCGCCGATCCAGTAGACGACCAGGCTCATCCCGTTCATGATCAGCATCATCGACGGCATCATGATCGACATGATGCGGTGCGCCTTCATGTTGTTGTTCGTCAGATCCTTGTTCGCCTGTTCAAACTTGTTCTTCTGGTAATCCTCGGCGTTGTAGGCGCGTACCACGCGCAGACCCGTCAGGTTCTCACGGGTGATGCGGTTGATGTTATCGGTCAGGGTCTGGATGCGCCGGAACAGCGGATGCGCGAAAATGAAGCAGATCGCCAGAATGATGATGACCAGCACCACGGCAACGCCTGCCGAGATCGTCCACTCGGAGCTGTGGTCGGCGATCTTCGAGATCGCCAGTACCGCCATGAGCGGCGCGCGCACGATGACGAACAGACCGAATACGATGATGGTCTGCACCTGCGTGATGTCATTGGTGGAGCGGGTGATCAGCGAGGCGGTGGAGAAGCGGTTGATCTCCGCCATGGAGAAGCCCTCGACCGCGTCATAGAGCTTGGCGCGCACGTTGAACGAGTAGTTCGCGGCAAGATAGCCCGATATCACCGTGACCAGCACGCTGACCACCAGACTCGCCAAGGCGCACAGCAGCATTTTGCCGCCTGCCCACAGGATGTCGGGAACGGTGGAGCCGGGCGTGATCAACAGCTCGGTGATGTCCTTCATGTAGTCGGGCATCAATAGCTCCAGCCATACGGAAAGCGCGATCAGCACCACCGCGCCGGCGGTAGCGCCCCAGTCACGCGCCGTGAAATGTCGCATGATAGATTTCATAAGCATACCTTCCTTAACTCGATTATAACTCGATAAATCGATATTCAAATATTATATCACATTCGGTTTTTTCAGGCAATACAAAAACAGCATGTTTTGTACTGTTATTGATAAATAATGATGTCGAGCCGCGCGCTGTATTCCTGATTGTCCTGTCTCCCGTTTTACACAACCGATCGGCTTTTTCATCCGTATCGATCCGCATTATCATTCGAATACGGCGCTAAAATGGTGACACGCCACAAATTTTTGTGACGAATCCGCCGAAAATTGAGGTGTTTTGGCAACGGGAATCGGTGCTTTTATTCTTGACTATTCCGCTTTATTATAGTAAAATAATGGTTACGTAAAATCGTTGCTTGCAGGATTGTGGGTCTGTTCCTGCAAAAATGCGGCACGAAACGTACCAAACGGCGGCGAAAATGCGTGATACTCATTCTTTTTCGTCAAAGTGCGGTATCAGAAAGGAGACGTAGAACAAATGGAATTGTATCTTGTAATTGCGATCTTCGTCGGTTCTCTCCTCGCGCTGGCCTTTGCTGTGATCATGGCAAAGCGCGTCATGAGCTTCGATGAAGGTACAGACAGGATGAAGAAAATTTCCGCTTCCATCCGTTCGGGCGCGAACGCATATCTGAAAAGACAGTACACCATCGTACTGATCTTCTTCGCTGTGATGTTCCTGATCCTGGGCGCGATGGCGATCTTCAAACTGCTGACCCCCTATGTACCCTTCGCCTTTGTCACGGGCGGCTTCTTCTCGGGTCTGTCGGGCTTTATCGGCATGAAGATCGCGACGGCGGCGAACGCGCGTACCGCGAACGCTTGCCGTACCGGATTGAACAAGGGTCTGAGAGTCGCTTTCTCGGCGGGCTCTGTTATGGGCTTCACCGTCGTCGGTCTGGGACTGCTCGACATTTCGATCTGGTTCACACTGTTGAAGTTTGTATTTAAGCTCGATGCGGCGGGTATCACCTCCGCGATGCTGACCTTCGGTATGGGCGCGTCCAGTATGGCGCTGTTTGCCCGTGTCGGCGGCGGTATCTTCACCAAGGCTGCTGACGTCGGCGCCGACCTGGTCGGTAAGGTCGAGGCCGGTATCCCCGAGGATGACCCCCGTAACCCCGCTGTTATCGCCGATAACGTAGGCGACAACGTCGGTGACGTAGCCGGTATGGGCGCTGACCTGTACGAGAGCTATGTCGGCTCCGTTATCTCCTGCGCTGCGCTCGGCGTCGCCGCCTTCTCCGGCAACGGCGATATGCAGTTCAAGGCGATGGCGATCCCGATGATCATGGCGGCACTCGGTATTTTGTGCTCCATCATCGGCACCTTCTTTGTCCGCACCGGTGAGAAGACCGAGCAAAAGCTGCTCTTAAAGGCGCTCTCACGCGGCACCAACCTCGCGGCGATCCTGATCGCTGTCGCGGCGTTCCCGCTGATCTATTATATCCTCGGCGCTGAGAACTGGAAGATGTACTTTGCGGTACTCGCCGGTTTGATCGCGGGTGTACTGATCGGTAAATCCACGGAGTATTTCACCTCCGATACTTATAAGCCCACCAAGAATCTGGCGTCGAAATCCGAGACCGGCTCCGCTACCATCATCATCGGCGGTTTGGGTCTGGGCATGCTGTCCACCGCGCTGCCGATCATCATCGTCGGCGTTGCGGTACTGGTATCCTTCTTCGTATCCGGCGGCAACCTCTCCGTTGACGGCGGTATCAACAAGGGTCTGTACGGTATCGCGCTGGCGGCTGTCGGTATGCTGTCCACGCTGGGTATCACCCTCGCGACCGACGCTTACGGCCCCGTAGCGGATAACGCCGGCGGTATCGCCGAGATGAGCGGCTTGGAGCCTGAGGTTCGTGAGCGTACCGACGCCCTCGATTCTCTGGGTAACACCACCGCTGCTACCGGTAAGGGCTTCGCGATCGGTTCCGCCGCGCTGACTGCGCTGGCGCTGATCGCCTCCTACATCGAAAAGGTCAAGGAAGTCGGCGGCTTTGATAAGCTCGCTGAGAACGCAGATCCCATGCAGCAGTTCAGCGTCATGAACCCGCTGGTTCTGATCGGTCTGTTCATCGGCGCGTGCCTGCCCTTTGTCTTTGCGGCGCTCACCATGGACGCTGTCGGCAGAGCGGCACAGAGCGTTGTTATCGAGGTACGCCGCCAGTTCAAGTCCATCAAGGGCTTGATGGAAGGCAAGGCGGATCCCGACTATGCGAAGTGCGTTGACATGTGCTCCCGTTCTTCTCTGAAAGAGATGATCCTGCCCACCATTATCGCGATCGTTGTTCCGGTCATCGTCGGCCTGGTACTGGGCTTCTACGGTGTTGTCGGTATGCTCGCGGGCGCGACTGCTTCGGGCTTTTTGATGGCCATCTTTATGAGTAACTCCGGCGGTGCGTGGGATAACGCCAAGAAGTATATCGAGGCGGGCAACCACGGCGGCAAGGGTAGCGATCAGCACAAGGCGGCTGTTGTCGGCGACACCGTAGGCGATCCCTTCAAGGATACCTCGGGTCCCTCCATCAACATCCTCATCAAGCTGCTCTCAATGGTCTCCATCGTCTTTGCGGCGCTGGTCGTTCAGTTCCATATCCTTGGCTGATCGTTGTCACGACAAGGAAACGGCATGATAATATGATATTGCAAAGCAGGCGTTTGTTGCGCCTGCTTTTCTTTTATGGGCAATCTCATTTCATAGAGGAATATGTTGTTTTAGATTGACATTTTTGGTCGATAACGGTATGATAATAACGGAAAAAGTGACGAGTCGTATAGAGGGGTCATTTATGATTTGTAATAATTGCAAAAGAGATAAGGGCGATGTCACGATATGTCCGTACTGTCATGTCGGCAACGTCATACCGTTTCAGCCGCATCATCTTCCTTCCGGTACCGTTATCGGAGGAAGATACCGGGTCCTTTCCGTGTTGGGTGAGGGCGGATTCGGCATCACCTATTTGGCGATTGATCAAAAGCTCGATAAGCGCGTAGCGGTCAAGGAGTATTTCCCGCATGGGCTGTCTTACCGCAATACGACCGCCGAGAACAGCGGCGAGGTGATCGCAACCAATCAAAGCAATGTGTTCGAGCATGGTAAGCAGCGTTTTCTCAGTGAGGCAATGACGCTGGCGAAGTTCTCCGGTGAATCGGGCATCGTTATTGTGACCGATTATTTGGAGGAGAACCATACCGCCTATTTGGTGATGGAGTACCTTGAGGGCGAGACCCTCAGAGATTATCTGAAATCACACGGCAGCATGACCGCGGAGAATGCGTTCACAAGGCTGATGCCTGTCATCAATGTGTTGGAGAGGATCCACGAAAGCGGCGTCATTCATCGAGATGTCAGTCCTGATAATATCATGATCGTCCGTAACGGCGACGTCAAGCTGATGGACTTCGGCTCCGCAAAGGAGTATATCGACAGCGAGCGTTCGATGTCGGTGTTGTTGAAGGCGGGTTACGCGCCCGAGGAACAGTACCGCAAAAACAGCGATCAGGGTCCGTGGACGGATGTGTACGCCTTATGCGCGACGGTCTATCGCTGTGTCACCGGTAAGGTGCCGGTGGATGCGCTCAACCGTCTGGTCGAAGATACCCTGCCGCGCCCCTCACAGATGGGGATCAAGATCCCGCCGGCATTGGAGAACGTGTTGATGTACGGCTTGGCGGTCAGGAAAAAGGATCGCTGCAAGAGCATGACGGAGCTCAAACAACTGCTTGACAAAGCGCTCCATCCGGATCCTTATGAGACACAGGTTGCCGATCCCAATGACGCAAAAGGATCATATGCTTCCGGCTCGGCGGGAAACAGCGGGTTTGTCAATCAGCAGAAAAAGGAATCGCCGAGAAGGGTTGGCGGTGCACAAAACAACGAGCAGGCGCCCATGAAGCGTGTTGTGATACGATCCTCTGCTTCACCAAATCAGGAATCTTCCCCTTCCTCGTCGTCGAACAACTCTTCCGCAAAGTCATCGTCGTCCTCTTCTGCTCAATACAAGGGGTACGCACCGTCTTTTTCTTCCTTTAGCGATGCGATCGATTCAGACGCCTTTGCCGGTAAGGGCAAGTCTTCATCATCCCCCCGTGAAGCAGTTCGAGTATCATCACCATCCTCTGCCTCCGCGGTGAAAAGCGCATCCCCATCTGCTGCTTCGGATACACAGGCAAAAGCCAAAGTTGCATTATTGCTGAAAAGAAAAAGAATAGCGGAGGTTTGGTCCGGGATCTTGTTCTTGATCGGCGTTGTGTGCGCGTACTTTGTTTTTATCAAATATCGTACCTACTGGTGGTCGAACTATTCAACGGGTCAATCTATCTTTCTTGTGGTGACAACGGTTGCCGTTATCGCATTGTCCGTGTTTGTTAATCGTTATTATGAAACGCCGAGAGAAAAAGATCGATTTCCGCTTTTGATCTGCTTATTGGTGATCCTGTCGCTCCTTTCGTGTTATTTGATTGCGTCGATCGGTAATCTAAGTCAGGAGTCAAAGAGTGAGTCCTCTTCCTCTCAATCGTCTTCTGTATCTTCATCAAAAATCAAGGTTCAGGAGAAAGACAGTAATGCTAAAACATTTCAATCTTCTGCCGATTTCCTCTTTTCCTCTGTCGATGAAAACCATTATGTTTTCCCGTCATATTATGAGGGAGGTGTGACATATGAGAAGTTCGGCGAATATTATACGACCAGCCTTACCAATGTAAATAGCCCTGTTTACGATCTGTCACCCTCCATTCAAGTGGACTCAACGACATTCACTGTTAACCAAACAACATTCGGTGATGCGAAAAAGAATGGATGGAGCTTTAAAGAGGGTGAGGCTCTTGAGGCGAACAGCTATAAAAATCAGACTTTGTGGATGAATAAAGGTGATACGAGAGTTGCGCTGTCGTTCGATGTGACCGGTGAGGATGTCGATCAGGCGAAGATTACCGGACTGAGCATCTATTATTCTACGCAAAAAGAAGGGGACTTTAACTATCAAGGAATCACCTCTCAGTCAACGATACAAGATGTTGTCGATCGGTTAGGCGAGCCGGCTTCTCTTCATATCTTTCATGATAGCATCGATACGGAATATCAATCTGATCATTCTGATATTGGTGTATCGGTTAACTATGAGTATGACAAAGATGAGGGTACTGCAAGGATCGACAATATCTATGTCAGATATAAAAAATAGTTTGATGATAGTTCAAAGCTCCCGTATCCATCCGGTACGGGAGCTTTTTGTCCATATAATTCATTGGATCGGATTCAGTCATATAAGCGCTTTACTTCATCCGAATTCGATGGTACAATCAATATAGATTTGATACAAAGGGGACGGATAACATGACCCAGACAGAACGCAGGCTTTATCTGATCAAAAAACTGCAACAAAACGACAGTCGCTTTGTTGACTATACGGCGGAACGGATGACCTCCGCGGAGCAAAAACAGCTTTTACGCGCGATGATGAATGTGTGGATGCCCGCGCCGATCGACGAGGAATACCGAAGGATCGAGGGCGCGTATCTCAGACAGGATATCGCCGACATGGGTATCACACGCCTCGATGATCTTTTACCGATACAGGGCGATCTCTACCTCTGGCAGGGCGACATCACCACCCTGTCGTGTGACGCGATCGTCAATGCCGCGAACAGCCAAATGCTCGGCTGCTTTGTACCCCTGCACAACTGTATCGATAACGCGATACCTTACTTAATCACACACAGACCTATCACATCATTCAAGGCAAGTGCCTGATACATTTAATATATACTTTCAATCCGTTACAACTGCAAAAGGATTATTGCCATATTCTTCGGCATTACCGTGAGGCGCACGGTATGACAAGAGAGCAACTGAGCGCGGCGACAAGGATCCCGGTTGGGAAAATCCAAGATTATGAATGTAACAATATGGCGCTGTATTATGAATCCGCAAGCGTAATCGCCGACGCTTTAAACATCAAAAGCTCATTACTCTTGGATGAATATACTGAGTTTTGCAAGCCCGGATATGGTAAGCGTATCCGAACGATCCGAATTCAAAGCGGCTTAACGCAGGAGCAGTTTTCGGAAAGGTTAGGCTTTACCCGCTCCAATGAAAGCACATGGGAAGATGAATTAAATAACCGTCGCCCAAACCGTGAGAGTTATCGGCAAATCCAAAAAATGGCGATCGAAGCCGGTTTGGATGTCAAAAAGCTGATAGATGACCCTGATACCTATACGGATGAATATGCTGTCTTTATCGAGCGCGATTGCGGAAAGAAGATACGGCAGATCCGTTTAGCGCATGGCGTTGTGACGAAGGTGTTCGCTGAAAAGATCGGTTGTGATTGGCAAACGCTTGAACATTGGGAGATCGACCGTGCAAAGCCTCTGCGTAAATACTATGAACCAATCAAGCAAGCAGCGCGAGAAGTCGGAATCGATTTGGATATGCTCAATGTTGAACCCGATTACTTCGTCAGCGATTATCAAGGCTTTATCCAAACTGATTGCGGCAGGAAGATCAAAAGCATCCGCATAGCTTGCGGCTGCGGCTTAAATCAATTTGGCAGGATACTCGGCTGTACGGGAGAAGCAGTCGCCAGGTGGGAGAAAAACATTTGTGTTCCCGAACTGAAATACTACAAGCAGATTGAACAGGCGGCAAACGATAACGGCCTTTCCATCAAAAGCCTGAATGAAACCCCCGTGCCGATCAAGGATGAATACAAGGAATTCTGCGAAAGTGAGTTCGGAGAGGTCGTGAAAGCCATCCGACGCAACTATCATTTGAAGCAAATAGATTTTGGACGCATGATCGGTGTGTCGCTAAGCACAATAGGAAATTGGGAGACGCGGCGTGCGATCCCCGATAGGGAGCACTTCGCCAAGCTGAAAGAAATCGCGGCGAGAAAAGGAGTAAGTTTATATGACGCATGAAGAACAACGTATCTGGTTGATCAAAGAACTGCAAAAGGATCGTTCCCAACTCAGCCATTACAGAACCCCGAACGATGAGCAGGGACAGAAGGATCTGCTTCGCGGATTGATGAATATTTGGATGCCGAAGCCTATCAGCGAGGACTACCTGCGAATTGAAAGCGAATATCTCAGAGCTGAAACCGAAGCAAAGGGTATCACAAAAATATCAGACCTCACCCCTGTTGAAAAAGACCTCTATTTATGGCAGGGCGACATCACAACGCTCTCCTGCGACGCGGTTGTGAACGCCGCCAACACCCAGCTTTTGGGCTGCTTTAGGGTCTTACATTCCTGCATTGACAATTGCTTGCACAGCGCTGCCGGGTTATCTCTGAGATACCGGTGCTTTGAAATCATGAGCGAGCAGGGGCACGAGGAGCCGACGGGTCAGGCGAAGATCACGCCCGGCTACAACCTGCCGAGTAAGTATGTTCTCCACACGGTCGGGCCGATTGTCAGCGGCAGGTTGAATGAGCGGCACTGTGAGCTGTTGAAAAGCTGTTACCTCTCTTGCTTGAAGCTCGCAGAAGAAAACGGCTGTAAAAGCATAGCGTTCTGCTGTATCTCCACAGGCGTGTTCGGATTTCCGCAACGCAAGGCGGCTGAGATCGCCGTATCAACAGTGAAGGACTACAAAAAAACAACAAGCAGCGATATCAAGGTCATCTTCAATGTGTTCAAGGATGATGACTTGATGATTTATCGCAACTTGTTGAATTGCTGATTTTTGGAGCCGGTTTCCCCGGCTCCTTTTTGCATAAAGAAACGCTGATACGGTGACTAACATTTTTGTTTAGCTTCAAGTGAAATGATCAAACAGCCTTATTCAATGAAAAATGGCTTAAACACTGACTTTCTGAGCTGAAATCACACTTTTTATCATCACTTTTCGCTTGAAATCCGAAAAGGAAGTCAAATTACCCTACCTTCTCACAAAAACGCGACACAGGTGAAATTTGGACGTTTTAGGATAGTCCTAAGATAGGCTTGACAGTATTGTTTTGTTCGAATATATGAGATAGGAAAACAAAAACATATGTTAAGTAGTATGAGTGCTTATGGAAGTTTAGATGAATTACATATCATGCAAATGGGAAAGAGATTGTCAAAGGAATTCATATCTCTAATGTCCAATTTTTCAATAGCGAATCGGTATACTGATATCTTATGATCGATTTGAGTAGCAGGAGCTCCACATAAATAGCAGATTGTTCCTTTATGCTTAAAGATGTAATCGCGCACATCCTTACGCTTTATAAAACCGTCAGCTGTATTCCTTAGATATTTCTTTTTTCTCTTAACATCAGTAGATTTCATCACTCGGTTGAGCAATCTCTCTTGAGGTCGCCAAACAGGAAAATCATCTGGATTATGAGTCATTGACCATTCCTCTATCTATAATATAAAATAAGGGGCTCACAAATGTATTCATCCTCATTTGTTTAAGATAAAGCTCTACAAATACCTTAGCTTTGATTTATAACTTTTGGATATTCAGTAAAGCCAATCTTTTTATTATAGCAGATAAAATGAGAAGGAGTAATGAAAAAGATATTATCAAAAACATATTTTTCTAAATCTGTGAATTCTAACTCAAAGCTAAATAGATCAAAAAGACTTCCATCTTGAATACAAATACATAGATCAACTTGTTTGTAAGCTTTATTATTTAATCTTTCTTTTGCTTTTTCATGTTTTGACTCCAAGCTTTTGCGAATAGCTTGCTTTATTTCGCTAATTGACCCTCCGTAATATGAATAGACATCCCCATTAGGTTTTAGCTTTATCCATTTAATGTGTGAAGTTTTAAGATGAGGCTTTCCTTTGACTTTTAGCTTTTCATATCTGTAGACATTGATTTCGTTTTTTGATATTACTGAAGTTATTTCTATAGCCTGTTCCTGAGATGGAGAAATATAATCAAAGTTATCTGTGTCAATTGGCGAATGGTACATACCATATTTTTCATCAAATGATGCGGCAATTGTTTTGATAGCAAACGGTTCAATAATACGTTTGTCATATCTTTCAAAGAAGCTCAATTCATCATACTCCTAAGTTATATTTTATCAACGTGATTATACGAATATAGGTGTGAGAGGTCGGGTTCGGCTACTCAACTAACGGAAAGCCTCCTACTCGATTTTATTGAGTGCTATCACAAAGCTTATTGAATAAATTTAATATCCTCTCATATTCATCATCTGTTTCCGATAGCACTTTATCCGTTCCTTTTAGTATTTCAGCTTTTACTCGAGCAGCTAATCGGACTTTCCATCCTTTTTCTAACTCAATATCATGCTTCTGAGCGAAGTTTTCAATTTGATTGCATAAAGGAGAGGTGTCTTCAACTATATCCTCAAACTCCTCATCAACTTCTTCGGGACGAGGTAAAAATCTTGTAACTATTCTCGATATTTTTTCTTTAGGGAATAAATCTTCTATCTCGCCGTTTTGTACTTGAGTATAATCCGATACCATAATAATTCTATCTGCGTTTGCAGCATAAAAATCGTTCTTTAATTCAGAAGCCATCTTCATTCCTGGCTTGTCCCCATCAAGAAGAACAGGTGGTTTTATTTCGTTAACACCAGATAGAATTGCCGAAGTAGCTTTTATTCCCTTAACTCCTCCAGTGGGAATGAAAACTAATTCTTTTAGGGGTGTTATTTTGCCTTTTGAAATCAGCCAATTCTTGAGCGCAGATAAATATAGCTGATCGGATTCTCCTTCGACTAAAACAGGATTACAATTAACTAGTAAAGTATCTGATACCGATAACCCAAGAGCTGCATGAGCTGGATAAATTGATTGAGGCTGATTCTTTCCTTTTAGTCTTTCAGAGGCTCTCAAATCAGGGCTAACAACAGTTTTTCCTTGGGAGTCTACATAGACAGATCTAACTCTTTCAAGATGATTAGAGTCTACCATAAAAGGAGAATGGGTAGTGTACATGATTTGATTATTCTTTGCTAAATTCTCAAAGAACATAAACAAATCTTTCTGAGCTAAGGGGTGAAGTGTGACGCCAGGTTCATCCAAAAGCAGAATAGCATTTCTGTGGTGAAGCTCACTTTCGACCAAAAATACTAAATAGAAGCTAAAAAACCATTGCAAGCCTGTGCTTCTGGACTCTAATTCGATACGTTCTGGTCGTATTGAGTCAGAAACCCATATTCTGAAGAAGTTTCCATCTGCCTGAAACTCAAATGTATAATTACCTTGTTTCCACCACTCATTAAATGATTTTGTAAACTCAGAAGAAGCCGAGGATAAAAGGATCTCTCTCTCTTTTTTCTTATTAGCAATAGCTTCAATTTGATCTTGCGTGAGTCCTGTTCGCTCATTTCCCAAGTCAGTTATTTCTTTAGGGTTTAATTGAACAAACTTAAATAAGGTTCTAAGTGTTCGCGCTTTTGCAGCCGCTTTAACTCCGAGATTATTCTTTCCTATGTCATCTAAAACTTGAGGTAAATAGATTTGCGAATCAAGATTACCATAATTAGAATAGTAAACATACTTTGGCATTCGACTTTTAATATACTCACAAACATCCTTGTTTTCAGATAAACTGGGTTTATTACATTCTTTATATAGATATGAAAATCGTTCTATTAACTCAGCCATCATAGCACAACAAATAGATCCCTTTATCTCAGTTTCAAACTTTGATAAGTTAGTATGTGCTTTTATTATGCTTTCAGATGCATTTCCCTTGGAAAACGAACAGAGGATTTGTTCAATAGAACATATTGAATCGAGTGCCTTTTGTCGTCGATCCTGTTCAGCCTTAGTTCCGCCATCCGATGAGGTTATTTTTTCTTTGTATTCAGCAAGGAGCTTTTTCCCTTCTTCAATTATTGTGTCATCTATTTTATATTCCAATGGAAAATCAAAGAATAGATTGCCATCAAAATCTTTTGATACAATTATTTCGCTGAATTCATCTACTTTATGTGTTGTAAATTCGACCATTTCATGCTGTTCAGTATCATCAAGGCTATATCTAGCAAAAATAAATACTGGCTTAGGATTAGCTGATCGATAAGTATGATATTTGTCGCGAGGTAAATCTTCGGTTAAGTTAATTTCACCTTCGACTGCTGGATTTAGTTTCCATAGTGGCAACAAAATATTGGTCTTACCAGACTCATTGGTGCCAATTAAGGCTGTGATTTGGTCTGCGTCAATCCAGCCGCTATCAACAACAGAGCGAAACTCTTTTACTCTAAACCCCTTTAACTTCATTGTTTAATTCTCCTTTATAAACCCTTTATAACTTCCAAATCCAAGCATATACGTTGCCATAGCAATCGCTAAATCTTCAGAATCAAGGTTCTGCTCTGCTGCTAAGGCTCTTAACTCATCAATTACTGTGTCATGCGGAATAATGGAACCTTCTAAATCCTTAACTGCTTTTTCAATCACAGAAGGAAGTACCATACACATTTGATAGAAAGCGTCGTCCTCACCGGTTACTAAAGCGTAAAACTGGTCGATGCTTACCCTGCGTATCAGTTTATGCCCAACCTTCTTTTTATCAACTGTGGTCTCCCATTTGATGTTTTGAGAGCGCTTAGCAATTGCTTCAACCAAGAAACAAGCACAGTCATCGTCATTAAGCAACTGATTCTGCATTTTTATAAAAGTCTTTCCGGCAGAAGCGGAATTCATAGTGTTGTGCTTGTTTTTCATTTCAACGTAAACCGTATGTACAACACTTCCGTCCGGCAGAACTATTCCGTCAGGATTTTGATAAATAACATCCCAACCACCTTCCTTGCCGTTGTCGGGAACATGGCATTTATCAAAATAATTGAAAATGCGCTGATGAAAATATCCGATATCATTGTTGTTGGATTTATCTCTTTGCCTAAAAATCTCATTGCTGACAATCTGTTCCCAAGACGCCTGATAAACTGTTTTGTCAAAAATCAATTTGATAGGATCAATTATATTTTTGTTGAATCGTTTCAAATCAAAGGATTCAAGTTTTTCTCCATATTTTCCAATAGTTGCCTTTACGTGATTTGTAAAATCTTCTTCACTGATAAAACTCAAATTCCACATTATACTTCCTCCAACGCTTTTTTGATTTCTTTTGCAATATCATAAGCCAGATTAACGGGTACAGCGTTACCTACTTGTTTATACTGCGATCCGATGCTACCCTTGAATACCCATTCATCAGGAAAACTTTGGCAACGAGCATTTTCTCTTATGGTGAAAGGACGAGCTTCTAACGGATGACAGCGATCTGTTTGTTTCTGACTTGGAGAAGTTAAAACAGCAAGCGACGGTTCATCGAGGCTTAGTCTACGAAGAATACCTGTTCTGCCACCTTCCATATACCAGCAGCTTTTCATGTATTCTTTTGCAATATCCTCGGGAATATCTCTCCAATATCCGCCGGGAGGTACAAGCTCAAATATTTTACGTTTGTATTCAGAATAGGGAGTCCCTTCGCTCTTTGGGCAATCTAACAATATATCTCTTAAAACAGGCTTATATTCGTGAGGTTTAGGGAATTCAAAATGGATTCTATCAACTAAATCATTTCGAATTCCTATGGTAATCAAGCGCTCTCTTTTTTGCGCAACACCGTAATCCCATGCATTCAGCACTTTCTTTTGAATGGTGTAGCCTGTACTTTCAAATATATCAGTTATCGTTTTATAAGTACGCCCTTTATCATGGGTTAACAATCCTCTAACATTTTCAAACAGGAACATCTTAGGCTGAAGTTGCTCCAAAAACTTAGCGTAATGATAAAACAAAGTACCTCGCGCATCTTCCAATCCTAAACGTTTTCCAGCGTATGAAAAACTTTGGCAGGGAGCACCACCGGACAATAAATCAAGTTCGCCCTTTTGAAGGTTAAAGTATTCTTTCAAATCCTGACAGGATATGTTCGCTATATCATCGTTAATAACGCGCCATTCCGGTCTGTTAGCTCTTAACGTGTCAGAAGCATCCTTATCAAATTCAATCAGACCAATCGTATCAAACCCTGCTCGTTCAATTCCTAATGCTAATCCGCCTGCGCCCGCGAATAGTTCTATGGTTTTTGGCTTTTTGAGTTCCTTTTGGGGCTTTACAATCTCAATGATATCTCCAATATCACAATCAAGAACCAAGCAAATTTTTTCAATACTATCGAAAGAGATGGTTTCGTTTTTTCCCATTCGAGCCATAACATTAAAACTGATTCCGGCTGCTTCTTTAAGGTCAGTTTTATTCATGTTTCTGTCAATCAACAGCTTCCACAAGTTATTATAGCAAACAGCCATAACATTACCTCACATCTTGGTTAATTCTGGTTTATCCGATTATAACATTATTTTCTGTATATTTCAAGAGTATCTCACGATTTCGTTAGATTATCTTAATGATATAAGAATAAACTAATGATAAACATATATAATACGATAGAACAACGGCAGAGATTTCTCCCTGCCGTTGTTTGTTAAATCAATAGGTATTCTTTTTGATTTAGCACTCTATTTCATCATTCCCTTCATCAGCTTTTTGAATAGGCTGATGGATTTCTCGTTCATTTTGGAAGCCAAGCCAAATTGATTGACTACAATATCAGCGACGTCATCTTTAGATAGATGCTCCTGTGATCGTTCCCTTATTTCGTCTTGTACGCCTTGAAGCATAGCGGCGGTGGCAGTCTTTTCGGTCTGCTTTCCGCTGTCTATGTCCTTTTTTATGTCACGCAGGATCGACAGGAATATGCTCTTGATCTTCTCGATCTCCGCTTCATGTTTGCCGAGCTTTTGAGCGCTCATAAATTGAATATCCTCTCTTACCTCCGCTCGCTTGTCTGGGTGATCTTTGACAAAGTCGGATAAAGAGGCAGTCGCCATATCGATGATCTGATTGCGCGCCATGATCCCTCTTGCTGCCGTATCTTTGAAGTAAATACGAATCAGGTTCGTCAGTTTCGGAAAGTTCTTGTTCTCCAATAGCCGATTGAGAATCTCCATATCCACCGCTCCGGTCACAAGACCTTTTGCGGCTGCATCGGAAAATCCTATTTCAAATATATCATAGCTTTTGCGAGCGCTGACCTCGGATAATCCCAGTATGTAATCAGAAGATACCTTAAACTCTTTCGCGACGGCGATCAGGATATCGCTGTTGAGCGTCTTTGTTTCACCGCTGACGATGCGGCTCAGCTGAGGAGCGGATACGCCGATCCTCTTTGCTAATTCCTTTTGTGAGATGTGTCTGCCGTTGCACAGATCGGAGATTCGCTCTCCCGGCGTCCCGGGTAATAGCGGCATAATATACGCCTCCTCGTAGATATTCGATTGAATTATACTTCGGAGTTGCAGATTTGTTAATCGAAAGATGTCGAACGAGATAATAGTTGCAGATTTGGCAAGATTTTCTGATTTTTTACTTTTATGAGTAGAATAGAGACAGTGGTTCACCAAGGACTGCATTCACAACTGAATGACCGTCCGAAAGTGATATGACCGGCAGGCGAAGTATCGCATTCAGCGTACCAATGTCGGGATACGCCCCTCAAAGCAGGGGGCAGGATAACGGCTTTCGGGTAGAGCGGCAAACCACCAAACTCCCTTACGGAGTAAGGGCGCACTTCTATACATCATCCACGGATTTTGTATATGCGCTCTGCGAGGCGGCTTTTCACCTTGAAAGCCTACTCGTCGCGCTGCTCCGTACAAGGGAACCCTTGCGCCGCGTATGCGGCTAACCCTAAATTCAAAGGAGAGTGGAAATCTGAAAGACAAATCAAAAGCATTGGAAAAACAAAGCGAAACAACCGAGCGACAGCTTGAACAGGAACAGCATAAGCTGATTCGACTGCAAAACCGCGCGAAGTTTCTAAAAGGAAGCGAACGCAAAAAGCGTAATCACCGATTGATTACCCTCGGAGCTATGGTAGAGAGTGTCGAGCCAAAGGTAAAAGAGTTATCTCCAAAAGCTTTTTACTTCTTAGCTGAGCGGATATTCCGTCTGACTTCCGTTCAAGAACTTGTCGCTTATGCGACGGACAACATCCTTGATACTGAGGACGGTGACTGAGCATCGCACTCTATCATTTCTGTGTGAAGCAAATCAAACGCAGCGCCGGACAAAGCGCGATAGCCGCAGCAGCGTACCGATCAGGTGAAAGGCTGTACAGCGATTACTACGGCGAGTACAGCGACTACACAAGGAAAGGAGGGGTGCTCTATTCCGAGATCATCTTACCGCCGCACGCACCGCCCGAGTATCGGGATCGGGCAACACTATGGAACGCCGTCGAGCACGCTGAACGGCATAAAAAAGCACAGCTTGCGTACAGCTTCGATATCGCTCTGCAAAACGAGTTGACGATGGAGGAGAATATCGAGTTGGCGAGGGGATTTGTGCAAAAGAATTTTGTTGGCAAAGGCATGGTCGCCGATCTCGCGATCCATCAGCCGGACAAGGGTGACGGCGGTATTCCTAATCCGCACTTTCATGTGCTGACGACCATGCGCCCGATCAATCCCGACGGCACATGGGGACAAAAACAGAAACGAGAATACTTGGTTGATAAAAACGGCGATCCTGTTCTTGACAGCAACGGCAAGCCGAAGTTCAATGCGGTGGCGACTACCGACTGGCACTGTCCAGAGACCTTAGAGGCTTGGCGCAAAGCATGGTGCGATATGGTGAACGAAGCGTTTGAGAGAAAAGGTCTGAACGAACGGATTGACCACCGCTCTTATGAACGTCAGGGGCTTGATCTGATCCCGACCATCCATGAGGGACCGACCGTCCGTCAGATGGAGGCAAAGGGGATCAAAACAGATAAGGGTGAGTTGAACCGCTGGATCAAGGCGACCAACCGCCTGATATGCGACGTCACAAAGAAAATCAAATCCCTGTTCTCTTGGCTCGCAGAGGTCAGGGAGAAACTATCAAAGCCGCAAACGCCGAATCTTGTGGAGCTTCTGACGGACTATTATGTCAAGCGAAGCTCAGACGCATACAGTCAGAAAGGCAAGGTCGGAAACCTGAAAAGGATGACGGAGGTCATCAACTATTTGCGCGACAATCATCTTTTGACTGTGGACGAATTGCAATTGCGGTTATCTGCTTTGGACGCTTCGTTTGAAACGCTGAAAGGCAGTATGAGAGCGAAATCTAAACGTATGGAACAGCTCCGTGAGTTGATCCGCAGCGCCGAGATTTATCATCGCTTAAAGCCGATCTATGACGAGCTGAACAGCTTCAAATGGAAGAAACCGCGCGAGAAATATAAAAGCGATCACGACTCCGAGCTGCGGCAGTTTTATGCTGTCCGCCGTGTGCTGACCGAGGAGCTGAAAGGTGAACCGATCAACGTCAAGGAGTGGCAACGCAAGTATGACGATCTTCGAGCGGAATATGCCGGACTGAGAGCGCAATACAATCCACTGAAAGAGGATCTGGCAAAGCTCCGTATGGTTCGTTATCAAGTAGATCGAGTAATCGGTGACCGCGAACCTAATCAACAACTCCAACATCATAAAACTATTGAGGGGAGATAAGAACACGACCAATACAAACAATCATCAATCAATGGAACAGATCAAGGAATCCCTTGAAGCATACCAAAAGGGCGGCGTCAAGAATAGCATCGGTAATTGTGTCAAGGTTCTGAAAAACGATCCTAAGCTACGGGGCGCTATCGCGAAAAATCTGTTGACTGAAAGGGTAGATATCGTTAAGCCGCTGTGGTGGGAACGGACAGGCTCTACGATCACCGATACAGATATGAATTATCTGCTGTTATATCTCGAAGAAAACTACGGTTTGACGAATGAAAACAAGGCGATAAAGGCGATCGACATTGTTGCCAACGAAAACTGTTATCATCCGATTCGGGATTATCTCGATCAACTCCAATGGGACGGTAAGGAGCGGATCAGATACGCACTCCACCGTTTCTTAGGAAGCGAGGAGAGCGAATACAACTATCAAGCTTTAAAACTGTTTATGCTCGGGGCAATCCACCGAGCCTTCCATCCCGGGTGTAAATTTGAAACCATGCTCTGCTTAGTCGGCGGGCAGGGTGCGGGAAAAAGTACATTCTTCCGCTTCATGGCGATACGGGACGAGTGGTTCTCCGACGATCTTCGTAATCTTGAAGACGAGAACGTCTACCGCAAACTGCAAGGTCACTGGATCATCGAGATGAGCGAGATGATGGCGACAGCGAACGCGAAGAGTATTGAGGGGATCAAGTCCTTTCTCAGCCGTCAGAAGGAGACCTACAAGGTGCCGTACGAGACCCACCCGGCGGACAGGCTGCGTCAATGCGTCTTTGCCGGGACGACGAACCGTCAGGATTTTTTGCCACGGGATCGGACAGGCAATCGGCGGTTCATTCCGGTCAATGTCTATCCCGAACGCGCCGAAGTACATATCCTTGCGGATGAAAAATCATCACGCGCCTATATCGATCAAATGTGGGCGGAGGCGATGGTGATCTACCGCAGCGGCGACTATAAGCTGTCCTTTACGGCAGAGATGGAAGACAGCCTGCGGACTCAACAGCAGGACTTTATGCAGGAGGACACACAAGCGGGAATGATCTATGCGTTCTTAGAGGATTTCACAGGCAACAAGGTCTGCTCCAAGTTACTCTACGCCGAGGCGCTCGGTAATACGTTCAATCAGCCTGCCGCGTGGGAGACCCGCGAGATCTGCGAGATCATGAACACCGGTATCGCTAATGGTACTATCAAAGGCTGGGTTGCCTACAAAAATCCGAAGCGCTACGCCAAGTACGGTTCACAAAAGGGTTGGGAGCGAACTAAAGATCAACCGTTGGTTGACAAGGTGATCACAGCTGATGACGATCTTCCGTTTGATTGACCTGTTAAACTCTCCGAGTTGACAACTCGGTTGACGTTTGGTTGACATCTCGGTTGACAATACAAAGCCTGATAAACAGTAGGTTTCTCTGTGTTTGTAAACTATGTAAACCAATAATAGTAAGAAAAATAATAAAATACCTAAAAGGGACAAACCGTGTTGGTTTAAAAAGTCTTTACCCTCGGTTGACAGTAGACGGTTGACAGGCGCGTGCGCCTTTATCTGCCATACTGTTCCGCCTGATTTAGTTCGGCGCAGCAGTGATCACAGCCTTAATAGGTTGAACCGACGGCTTACACAGAAACGACAGAAATAGCATCGACGCTTTTCGTCAGTTTACCGCTTCGCGAGATCAAAAGCAGCTGTTATAATTAAACTATATAGGCTTGCTCCCTTGAAGGTTAAAATGCGTTTACGCTTTTCATAAGACAAGGAGGCTATATAATTTGTCAAATACTTGCAGTTCAGCAGTCATTCATATGGGTGCAAACAGCAAAAAGTTTATCAAAGAGTTTCAGACGTCGCTTGCAAATCATGCTACGGCGCCCCTCAGCCACTGCTCGGCGAGTGAGCTGAAAACGATCAAGGAGAACATCCGGATCATACATATAGGCAGAAAGGAATTCCAATTACTGATTGCCGCATAAAGAATTCAAGTGGGGCAGGCTTGTACCTGCCCCACACAAGGAGGAGAGTTATCAATGAAAAAGAAAAACAGGATCTCTTTTGCAGACGACGACCGTAAGGTAGCCATCTACGCCAGAAAATCAAGGATCACTCATAAAGGCGACAGTATCGGCGTTCAGTTCAAGCAGAGCGCCGACTACGCCAAGCTCCAACTCAGCCTTCCCGATGACTATGAGTTTGAACACTATGAGGACAAAGGACTGAGCGGCTATTATTCCGACCGGCCTGATTTTCAGCGTCTGCTTCACGATATCGAGAACGGCAAGATAAAGGCTGTTGCCTGTTACAAGCTCGACCGTATCAGTCGTAAGACTGCCGATTTGATGCGCCTGCTCGAATACTTCGAGCGCTTTGATGTAACTCTCTTAGTGTGTTCCAATAATATCAATACGCAGATCAGCACCTCAAAGATCATCATTCAGGTGCTTGCCATCATTGCTGAGTTTGAGCGCGATACGATCACCGAACGTATTCAGGATAACCTGATGGAGCTATCCAAGGACGGCAGATGGTTAGGCGGCAGAGCGCCGACGGGATTCACCACAAAGCGTGTGTCGGTAGGCTCAGGTAAGAATAAAACGGCGATCACTTACCTTGTCAGCCTCAATGACGAAAAGAAGCTTGTTCAAAAGATATTTAAAACCTTTTTGCAGGAGCGATCCATTTGCAAAACGGCAACCATTATCGGAGAAGATCACAAAACGAAGCAGGGGGCGGAGTTCACAGAGCTTGCCGTGAAGGACATTCTGCGCAATCCGATTTATTGTACCGCCGATGAGAGAGCCTATCAATACTTTCTCGATCAAGACGCAAATGTTTACGGAGAATCATCAGATTATGATGGACATTCGGGCATTTCGGTGTATAATAGAACTGATCAGTATAAGATCGAGGATGATGATTCCACATTCTTCAATCCCAAGTTCTCACAGGGCAGGAGAAACAGGGATGTGTCGGAGTGGATCATTGCGGTCGGCCGACACGAAGGGATCATATCCTCGAAGGAATGGATACAGACCCAAAAGTTGTTAGCGGAGATCGCCAAGAGATATAACCGTCCGCACAGGCGTACTAACGCGCTGCTTGCCGGACTGATCCACTGTCCGTATTGCGGTAAGCGGCTGAACGTCACCTCCGAATCAGACCGATGGACGAACGGCAAACCGCGCTTCAAATATACCTGCCCCGGCTACCGTAAAAAGGAATGCGGTTTTATCGCTGTTGACGGTGTGCTGACAGATGAATTTGTCGTAAAGAAGCTATCCGAGATTAACGACGAGAACAGCGAATACTACTATGAGCTGATACAGGAGCGCATCGACAGGCTGATCCTTTCCGACGAGAATGAGCGAGAGTATCGCGATACAAAGAAAGCGGTCGAAAAGATAAAAGCCGACATCGCGGCGCAAATCAGAAATATGCGCGATGCCGACGACGACATCAAGCCGTTCTATCAAGAGGACATCAACAGCTTGAAGGACGAGCTCGAAAAACAGCAAGCGGTTCTGAGCAGGATCGAAGCGCTGAAAAGCGAATCCCGCAACATCGAAACGGAACTAAAACAGATCAGAAAGGTTCTGCTGTCCTTTGCCGAATACGCAAAGGAAGCAACGCCGGAGGTGCTGACCTCGCTTATTCGATCGGTAGTGGAACGAATCTATGTTACCACCGAGAACGGCGAACGCGTCTGCCATATCTTCATCAAGGGCTGTTCCGACGAGGATTATTCCGAGCTGTTTGAGGGGACTGAAAACGCAGATAAAACCTGCGCTTCGTCCCTTTCTGCCCAAATGTGTGATTCGGATAAGGATTGTAAACTGCATCCACAGCGCCGCGGGGCTGTCACTGCGCTACAAATGCTACGAGATCATGCGCGAGCAGGGGCACGAGGAGCCGACGGGTCAGGCGAAGATCACCCCTGCCTACAACCTGCCGTGCCGATATGTTCTCCACACGGTGGGACCGATCGTCAGCGGCAGACTCACCGAAGAACACTGTGAATTGCTGAAAAGCTGTTACCTCTCCTGCTTGCAACTCGCGGAAGAAAACGGCTGTGAGAGCATCGCGTTCTGCTGTATCTCCACAGGCGTGTTCGGATTCCCGCAGAGAGAAGCGGCTGAGATCGCCGTATCGACAGTCAAGGAGTATAAAAAAACAACAGGCAGCGATAGTAAGGTCATCTTCAATGTGTTCAAGGATGACGACCTGATGATCTATCGCGACCTGTTGAATCGTTAAGTTTCGGAGCCGGTTTCCCCGGTTCCTTTTTTGCTTTACAGGAAACTGCTCGTTTCCGTAAAGAAAAAAAGATTTGTATGCCCGCTCAGTTTGCCGCTGTGCGGCAACGAGCGATGGCGATGCGAAATGCGCGCAAAGCGCGCTTTCTTGTATAAAGAAACGGTGATACGGTGACTAACATTTTTGTTCAGCTAAGTGAAATCATCAAGCGGCTTTATGAAATGAAGAAAGGCTTGATCACTGACTTTCCGAGCGAAAAGCCCTTTTTATCGGCACTTTTCTCTTACGAAACGAGCAGCAAGGCTCACTCATTCGCGTATACAGTAAATCGATATATCGTTTTACTGTGATAAACTTTGTCTTTTGTCAGCACTGTATCGGGAAAGTCGGGATGATTGACTGCATCCGGAAAGCCCTGTGTCTCCAGACAGAATCCACCATAGCGAGGGTATGGAACGAACCCCTTGCCGTGCGGCGCGGCGTCCTCATGAATGAAGTTACCTGTATACAATTGAACGCCGGGTTGGGTGGTCAGTGCAGTCATGGCGATTCCGGAGATTTTGCTTTTTACGACAGCAGCCTCTTTAAGCTTTCCTTTTGTGCCGCTGAGGATCATATGATGGTCGTAACCTCGGGTCAGTCGAAGCTGTTGATAATCGGCAGCGATGTCCGCGCCGATCGGTTTCTCTCGGCGGAAATCAAGCGGTGTACCCTCCACACGGAGGATGTGCCCTGTGGGAAGCTGACTCTCATTGAGCTCCGTAAAGCTGTCGGCATGGAGCCGCATCGTGTGGTCAAGCACATCGGAGCCGTCCTGACCGTTGAGGTTGAAGTAGGTATGATTGGTGAGGTTGATCACGGTGTCCTCGTCGCACACGGCGGTGTACTCGATCTCAAGCGCGTTGTCCTCTGTCAGACGGTACAGCACCTTTCCTTTGAGCGTGCCGGGATAGCCCTCCTCCGACGGTGGGCTCTCAAAGCGGAATTCGACCGCGTTATCCTTGACAACACCGTCAAAAAGGCGGTGCGCAAATGTGCCGTGAAGATGATTTTCGCCCTCATTCTTGTTCAGACGATAGGTTTTCCCGTTCAAGGTGAACGCGGCGTTTTTGATGCGGTTCGCGTACCGTCCGACGAACGCGCCGAAAAAGCAGCTTCCCTTTTCATAATAGGAAGCGTCATCATAGCCGAGAGCGACATCCCGAAGCACGCCGTCCCGATCGGGCACGAGGATGCTTTGTACGGTACAGCCGTAGTCGAGCACGGCGACCTTCATCCCGTTTTCATTCTCCATGACAAATCTCGTCACGTTGTTGCCGTTTGTGATCACGCCGAACGGCTCTGTGATAATCCTGATCATGATATCGCACCGATCACTTGCGCTTGTTGTTCTCTATGATCTGCTGTACATAGGGGAGGAACTCCTCCTCCTTGCCGATAGAAAAAGCGCCCTTTTTGAATACATATACCATCTTTTCGACGGTCTGGATCATATAATAATGCTTGGTGACGAATACCTTGGTGAACTCGCTGTGCGGGATGAGGACAGGATCCTCGCGGTCGGAGGATTCGCTGATCAGCTCCTCGTCGGTCAGGGTAGCGGTCACGGTGACGACGCCCTTGTTGTTGGTATCCTCGGCAAACCGCTTTTTTGCCGCCTGAACCGCCAGATAGTAGCGGAGCAGCAGGACGAACAGCACCATGACGCACATGGCGAAAACCGCCATGTTGGCATAGAGCATGCCGACGAACAGCATCATCACCAGGTTGACGACAAAGATCACGCCCAGTATCACAAGGCTCGCGATCATCGGCGGCGAGGTGAGGTGCATATAACGGGACAATTCCTGTTCGATGTCAAAGGTGCGCTCAAACTGAGATTCGAATTTCGGTTGCATAGGATCCTCCTTAACTGTTGGTGAAGTGCCGCGTCACATATGATGCGGTATGGGGTCGATCATTCGTTATACTAAGTAGCAATAAAACACTTTAATATCTATTGCGGAGAATTCCGTATAACTGTCAGTCTTGACAGGCGCCAGCCTGCCTGCGCCCTCCGCCTTGTTCTGCGAAATTCTCCGCTAATATCTTTTTAAAGCTTTTTATTGCTACTTAGTATTATACAGTATTATAGCATCTGTGCCGATAAATGAAAAGGAAAATCATCAATTCGGGAGCAGACGCAGAACTTCCGCCTGACGAAATCCCCCGAGCGGTAGGAAAAGGACCGCTCGGGGGATCTGGAAAGGAAACGTATTAGAGAATTAACAATGAAAAAAATGAAGAAAAAAGTAAAAAACATTTTTGGAAAGGAGAGACTCTAATACATCAAATGCTTGATCAGAATTTAGCACATTCGGGAGCGTTTGCCTTCGCCGATTCTTCGTCATACCAGATCAGGTTGTTGCCGCTCTCTTCGTCAAAGAGCTGGATCAGCTCGGGAGCCACGTCGAATTTGACGGTAGTGCCCATGGATACATCCGCGGTCAGACCGACGGTCGGGATGACCATGACGACGGCGTCGTCACCGCTGAGAGCATGGATGTTGTACTCGGTGCCCATCATCTCGCTGACTTCGATCTTCGCGCTGAGCTTGCCCTCGCCGACGGTGATGTGCTGCGGACGAACGCCCGCAACGATGTTGGTGGGCTTTGCGCCCTTCGCTTTGAGCGCCTTCTGCTGGAAGTCGCTGAGCTCGAACTTCTCGCCGCGGATCTCGGCAAAGTACTTGCCGTCCTCTAAGAGCAGCTTGCTGCCCTTGAAGAAGTTCATGACGGGCATGCCGATGAAGCCGGCGACAAAGAGGTTGACCGGTCTGTCGAACAGCTCCTGAGGCGTACCGATCTGGTTGACGTAGCCGTCCTTCATGATAACGATACGGTCGGCGAGCGTCATCGCCTCGGTCTGGTCATGGGTAACATACATAAAGGTGGTGTTGATGCGCTGGCGCAGCTTGATGATCTCGGCGCGCATCTCGTTCCTCAGCTTTGCGTCAAGGTTTGAGAGCGGCTCGTCCATCAGGAATACCTTCGGGTTTCTGACCATCGCTCTGCCGATCGCGACACGCTGTCTCTGACCGCCGGAAAGCGCCTTGGGCTTACGGTCAAGATACTGGGTGATGCCGAGAATGTTGGCGACCTCATTGACCTTTGCGTCGATGTCCGCCTTGGGCGTTCTCTTGAGCTTCAGGGCAAAAGCCATGTTGTCGCGCACGGTCATGTGCGGATACAGCGCATAGTTCTGGAAAACCATCGCGATGTCTCTGTCCTTCGGGACGATGTCGTTCATCAAAGCGCCGTCGATGTACAGCTCGCCGTCAGAGATGTCCTCAAGACCGGCGACCATGCGCAGGGTGGTGGATTTGCCGCAGCCGGAGGGTCCGACCAGCACGATGAATTCCTTGTCCTTGATGGTCAGGTTGACGTCGTGTACGGCGGTCACTTTGTTGTCATAGATTTTCTTGATTCCTTTTAAAATTACTTCGGACATAAAATCGGCTCTGACGAAAATGCCTCCGCAAAATCGCCTCACGGGCATACGCATATATAAATGATATCATATTTTCATTTATATCAGGAACACTCCGCATTACGACAGGTCTCCACGCTGCCGCACCGCAAGCCTTACGGGTTGACAGTACCTCCTTTAGGATGTACGCCGCTCATATCGTGGAGTGAGCAAGCGCCATTGGAATGGTTTTCTGCCGAGAAACTACTCGACAGCTTTAGTGTAAAGGAAAAAAACCAAAAAGACTATAGGCAGATGTGATAAAAACATAACTAAATGTTGCATTATAACAAAAAATCTATTATAATCTTCTTGAAACACGGAAATTTGAGCCGAAACCCCCTTGAAAAAAGCCCCATAAACACTGCGTTTTTCCAGATAATAAGAGGTTTTCACGAAGATTAATTGCACAAAATATATATGAGTTTTTGTGCAACTTAACGAACGCTTTCCACGATAAAAACCAACAAACAAAGACGGCACATGTTGATAAAATATACAGCAAAATGTATAATGCGATACAACAGAATACTCCTATTTATCGTTTTGGGTGCAATAATTCCAACAAAAAGCCATGTTTGGCTCACATCGCACCATAGAAAAATGTGAGATAAGAGAGTACAATGACGTTGTAAGCAAGCACAAGAGGGCGAACTTGTGCAAAATATCCAAATACTTATCCACATTTTAGTGTTTGGACACAAAAATCTTTATTCACAGGAGGAAAACAATGAAAAAGATAGTTGCATTACTACTCGCGATCCTGATGGTTGCATCCCTGATGGTCGCTTGCGGCGGATCGAAATCCGATTCCGGCTCCGACAAAAAGGGCTCCGGCTCAAAGGCAAGCTCCATCACCGTCAACATCTGGGACTCCAACCAGCAGAAGGGTATCCAGGAAATCGCTGACAAGTGGACCGAGACTTCCGGCGTCAAGGTCAACGTAGAGGTTGTTGACTGGGATAACTACTGGACACTGCTCGAGGCAGGCGCTTCCGGCGGTACCATGCCCGACGTATTCTGGATGCACTCCAACACCGCTCAGATGTACATGGAGAACGACATTCTGCTCGACCTGACCAGTTATGTCGAGAAGGACAGCTCCATCGATATGTCCAAGTACTATGAGGGCGTCAAGAACCTGTACACCCGCTCCGACGGCAAGATCTTCGCTCTGCCGAAGGATCATGACACCATCGCGCTGCTCTACAACAAGGCGATCTTTGACAAGTACGGCGTAGAGTATCCGACCGACAAGTGGACATGGGAAGACATGTACAATGCCGCTAAGAAGATCACCGATGATTCCAAGGGCGAGATCTACGGCATGGCGATGAACACCTCCAACAACCAGGATGGTTGGTACAACCTGATCTATTCCTACGGCGGCAACGTGGTCGGCGATGATCACAAGAGCACCAAGATCGGCTCCGACGAGTCTAAGGCGGGTATGGAAATGATGCGTAAGCTCCTCACCGTAGGCGCTCCTCAGTCCGTTGTTGCCGAGACCGGCACCGACTCCCTGTTCCAGTCCAACAAGGTTGGTATGATCACTCAGGGCTCCTGGATGATCAACGCGTTCTACACTGCCGAGCATCACGCTGACTACGCTTGGGCTCTGCTTCCCTACGCTGACCGCAACGGCAACGGCACCTGCGAGAAGGAAGAGCGCTGGTCCGCTTACAACGGTCTTGGCTGGGCTGCTTCCGCTAAGGTCAAGGATCCCGAATCCTGCTACAGCCTGATCGCTTATCTCTGCGGTGAGGAAGGCCAGAAGCTGCAGGCGGAAAAAGGCGTTACCATGGGCGGTATGACCGGCGTTTCCGACGCGTTCACTAAAGCATTCGACGGCATGGACGTTTCTCCGTTCCTCAAGGCAGAGGAATTCAGCCTCTACTTCCGTCCCTACACCCGCAACACCACCGTTTGGGAGGACGCTCTCCAGCAGAAGGGCGCGTTCCTTGATCCGTGGCAGAAGCCCGATGACCCTGAGCTGATGTCCAAGGCGTGCGAGAACGCTCAGAAGATCATCGAGGACGCAATCGCGAAAGAGTGATCTGTTTTATAGGTTGACTGAATAACATTCGGCGAGCCGACGTTTTGCGACTCGGCTCGCCTTGCGGTTTATAATTCTGATAAAGGAGGGAACTTATGAAACAGAAAGCGCCTAAAAAGAAGGCGACAAAGGCGCAGAAGAGAGAAGCCATATGGGCGTTGTGTTTTATCGCTCCGACCATCATCGGATTGATCGTGCTGAACTTCTATCCCGCGTTCGACACGTTGTGGCAGTCCTTCTGTAAGACCGGCGACTTCGGTAAGGGCAATACATTCATAGGTTTTGAAAACTACGCCAAGGTCTTTGCCTCGGGCGAGGTCTGGCATTCACTCTGGAACACGATCAAGTACACCCTGATCGAAGTACCCTTCGGCGTTGTGATCGCGCTGATCCTCGCTGTGTTCCTGAATAAAAAGCTCAAGGGAACCTCACTGTTCCGCACCATCTTCTTCCTGCCCATGGTCTGTGCCCCTGCGGCGGTCGCCATGGTTTGGAAGTGGCTGTACAACCAGCAGTTCGGACTTTTGAACAACGTATTGGGCACCGATATCGCATGGATCTCCGATCCCAAGCTTGCTTGGATCTCCATCGGTATCATCGGCGTATGGTCGATTATCGGTTACAATATGGTTCTGTTCATCTCCGGCTTGCAGGAGATCCCCGGCGATTACTACGAAGCGGCTGAGATCGACGGCGCTACCGGTATCAAGCAGTTCTTCCACATCACCGTTCCGCTGCTTTCGCCGACGACCTTCTTCATCGTCCAGACCCGTATCATCGGCGCTCTGACGATCTTCGATTTGATGTTCATGGTCATGGATAAGACCAACCTCGCGCTCGAGAACACCCAGTCCATCGTTTACCTGTTCTATGACTACGCGTTCACACAGGGCAACAAGGGCTACGGCGCAACGATTGTTATCTTCCTGGTCATCTTCATCATGATCGTCACCTTCATCCTGCAGCGAGCTGAGAAGAAGCTCGTTTATCATCCGTAAGAAAGGGGGAACTGATTTATGCAAAGTGCTCGCGCAAGAAATATCGCAAGTAAAGTAGTCATGTACATCGTGCTGATCATCATGGCGTTCATCATGCTGGTTCCCTTCGTCTGGATGATCCTCACAGCACTCAAAACCAATCAGGAAGCGATCTCCGTAGATCCCTTCTATATTTTCCCCGCCAACGGCTGGCATTGGGAAAACTTCGGCGAGGTGTGGCAGAGCTACAACTTCCTCATACTCTACAAGAATACCCTGCTGATGATCCTCTTCCGTGTGATCTGCGCTTGCCTGACCGCCACCATGGCAGGCTATGCGTTCGGTCGACTGAAATTCCCGGGCAAGAACTTCTTCTTCGCTCTGGTGCTTGTCCAGATGATGATCCCCGCGCAGATCTTCATCATCCCTCAGTATCTGATGGTTTCCGGGCTCGGATTGCTCAATACCATCACGGGTCTGGTATTCCCCGGTATCGTTACCGCGTTCGGTACCTACCTGCTCAAGACGGGCTACGAGGGACTCCCCAAGGATCTGGAGGAGGCAGCCGATATCGACGGCTGTAATATCGGTCAGCGTTTTCTGCGCATTATGATGCCGCTGACCCGTTCTTCCATGGTTTCCTTAGGTATCTTTACCGCATTGTTCGCGTTCAAGGACCTGATGTGGCCGATGATCGTCTGCACCAAGGCTGAGACCACCACGCTGTCGGCAGGTCTTGCAAAAATGCAGGGTCAGTTCAGCAGCGACTATCCCACCATGATGGCGGCGGCTGTTCTGGCGGTTGTTCCGATGATCGTGATCTACGTTATTTTCCAGAAGCAATTTGTAGAAGGTATCGCTACCTCGGGCGGCAAGCTGTAAGGTCGATCTCACTCCACTGCAGAGGAACCTTCATATAAAATGATCGAGCCGGAGGTATCCTCAGGATACCCCCGGCTTTCTGCGTTGGAGGAGGGAATACGGCTATATTATTCCTGTCACCCTAACCGAACATTGATCAAAACCGAGCGGCATTCGCTGATTTCCTCTTTTTATTTTTTGCTTTACGCGGCTCGGTTTTCATAAGTGTTTAGTACCAAAATTTTGAATGATCCTGATACAGCAGCTCTGTCGCGGTCAAAGGAAGAAACAAAGAAGGTGATCCCATGCATAATGATTCCGTTTACGGCGAGCCGGGGTTGTATGTGACCCCAAAAGTAAGATGTCTTGTTTATAAAAAACGTATTTCCGATGATATTTATCTGATGCTGTGCGGCGTCGAGCACTGTCTGCCCGATTATTATTTCCATACGACAGACAGACCCGGTTACCATTTGCATGTGATCATGCAGGGCAAGGGTACGCTCTCTGTCAACGGCAAGGAAACAGACCTGCATTTCGGTCAGATGTTCATGACAAAGCCCGGTGAGGAGACATGGTACAAGGCGGACGCCGAAGATCCGTGGGTCTATTGCTGGATGGCGTTCGACGGCAGTATCGCTCAGAAATGCGTGGAGGAGGCCGGCTTTGTCAAAGGCGTCAACGTGCTGGATTGTCATGTGGATACGCGCCACTTCTATTCCATCGTATCCAAGGTGCTGGATCAGGCGGAGCTGACGCCCTCCAACGTCTACTCCCGTACCGGACACCTGCTCGAATTCATCAGCACGGCCGTGCACTCCAATTACGAATCCGAGCGGCGTATCCGCAAAACGCACCACTACCCCGCCGACGATTATGTTACCTACGCCGCCGATTTCATCCGCGGCAATTACGCGACCGCCAAGATCGGCGACGTCGCGAAATTTGTCGGTCTGAACCGCAGCTACCTGACCAATCTTTTCAAGGCGAAGATGGGGGTATCTCCGCAGGAGTACCTGATGCAGTGCAAGCTCAATCAGGCGTGTAAGCTGCTGGAAGAAACCGAGAACCCGATCCAGGAGATCTCACGGCAGATCGGCTACGACAATCCGCTGACCTTCTCCAAGACCTTCAAGAGCTTCTACGGCGTCAGCCCCCGTGAGTACCGCCGAACCCATCGTTCCAATCCGAACGAGCCCTTCGAGGCAGACTCAAATTAACAAGCAAAAGGAGTTATCCGCATGAGTATCCGTTATATCGAAGAAACCAAGCAGCTGATCTTAGAAACCAAGAATACCGCTTATCAGATGAAGATCGACGAGCTGGGCTATTTGCAGCATTTGTACTATGGCCCCAAGCTCGGGCAAAACGATATGTCCTATCCGTTCCGTATCTACGATCACGGCTTCTCCGGCAACCCATACGATATGCGCCAGAACCGCGCCTATTCGCTGGATTCCATGTCGCAGGAGTACACCTCCTTCGGCGTAGGCGATTTCCGCGTGACCAGCATCCGCGCCTCGTGCTCCGACGGCAGCCGCTGCGCGGAGTTCCGCTATGAAGAGCACGAGATATTGGACGGCAAGTATGCGATCCCCGGTCTGCCCTCCGTCTATGACAGCGGACAGATCGCCCAGACCTTGATCGTCACCCTGATCGACAAGCCCGCTAACATCCGTATCAAGCTGTATTACGGCGTGTTCGAGGAGCTCGATATCATCACGCGCGCCGCCGAGATCATCAACGCGGGCTATGAGATCGTCTGGCTGAGAAAGGCTTGTTCCATGTGTCTGGAGCTGCCCTTCGGCGAGTGGGATATGATCCACTTCCACGGCAGACATTGCATGGAGCGTCAGCCCGAGCGCGTGCCGCTCTTCCACGGCGTACACTCGATCTCTTCGGGCAGAGGGATGTCGAGCCATCAACACAATCCCTTCGTCATCCTGTGTGACAGAGAGGCTACCGAGGACAGCGGCGTCTGCTACGGCGTGATGCTGATGTACTCGGGTAATCATAAAACCGAGATCGAGCTGGATCAGTTCGACTGTGTCCGAGTGGTCACGGGTCTGAGCGACGACCGTTTCCGCTGGGAGCTCGCGTCGGAGGCGTCCTTCTTTACGCCCGAGGTCATCCTCAGCTGCGCCGATGGTTTGACAGAGCTTTCGTACAACTATCACCGCGTGATCCGCCACAATGTTGTCCGCGGAGAGTACAAGCTCAGCCACCGCCCCGTGCTGATCAACAACTGGGAAGCGACCTACTTTGATTTTAATGAGGAAAAGCTGCTCTCGATCGCCGAAAAGGCAAAGGAGCTCGGGATCGAGATGTTCGTCCTCGACGACGGCTGGTTCAAGAACCGCAACGATGATAACGCCGGTCTGGGCGACTGGATCCCCGATACAAGAAAGCTTCCGAACGGTTTGGAGAGCCTGATCGCAAAGATCAACGATATGGGACTTCGGTTCGGACTTTGGATCGAGCCGGAGATGGTCAACGAGGACAGCGATCTTTACCGCGCCCATCCCGACTGGGCGTTGACCGCGCCGAACCGTGCGCCGATGATGGCGCGCAACCAGCTGGCGCTCGACCTCTCGCGCAGGGAGGTTCACGAATACCTGTTCCAAACGATTGCGGGTCTGCTCGAAAAATACAATATCACCTATATCAAGTGGGACTTCAACCGTCCTCTTGCCGACGTATATTCTCACTCGACCCCCTCGCCGCGGCAGGGTGAGGTCGCACACCGCTATTATCTGAGCCTGTATCGCCTGTATGAGAGACTGACCAAGGCGTTCCCGCATGTGCTCTTCGAGGGCTGCGCCGGCGGCGGCGGTCGCTTTGACGCGGGCATGCTCCACTATTCGCCGCAGATCTGGTGCTCCGACAATACGGACGCGATCTCCCGACTGACGATCCAGTACGGCACCTCCTTCGGCTATCCGGCGAGCACCGTCGGCGCTCATGTCAGCGCTTCACCCAACCACCAGACCGGCCGCAAAACACCGCTGCGCACACGCGGCATCGTCGCGATGTCGGGCACCTTCGGCTATGAGCTCGACCTGTCCCTCTTGTCCGACGAGGACTGTGAGGAGATCAAGGAGCAGATCAAGCGCTTCAAGGAGATCGAGCCCATCGTGCATGACGGCAAGCTCTATCGACTGAGCAAGCTCAGCGACAGCGCGCATTATATGGCGTGGCAGTTTGTCAGCCCCGATCAGAGCCGCAGTGTGCTGAACATCGTCGTCACCAATCCTTTGGCGAATTCCGCCCCCGTGCATGTCAACCTGAAGGGTCTGCTGCCCGATGAGATCTACTCGGTCAACGGCGAGTTCGAGGTGCTCGGCTCGGCGCTGATGCAGGGCGGCTACACCTTCCCGCGGTTGACGGGCGATTATCCTGCCATGCAGCTCGATATCGTCAAGATCGGATAAGATCATCAATTCTCATTGCGAAGCCCTTGACGCGCGCGTCCACGCGTTGGAGGGCTGCGGCAATCTCAACCGAATAAAAAGCTCCGAGCAAAGCAGACACGATGGCGCTTTGCTCGGAAAGTTCCGACAGGAGTTAACATTGAAACCGAATAAAATCGTTTGGGCAGAAGAAAAAGCTAAAATAAAAAGATTGCCGTTCAAGGAAAAGATCCGTTACATCTGGACATATTTTTGGATCCCGATCGTGGCGATCGTCTTTGTCATCGGCTTCGGAACCTTCCTTGCCGTGCGCATCGCGACCAATATCCCCGATAACTGGCTGATGGTCACCTTTGCCAACACCACGGCGCAGGCGGGAACCGGCTCCAAGCTCTGGGAGGATTTCACCGATTACGCGGGCTATGACCTCAAACAGAAAAAGGTGGAGTTCAACGCCGAATCCTACTTTGACTACACCAAGAATCAGGCGAAGGGCAACGCGTATTACAACACGTTCGTGACCCTCGTCGACGCGGGTGAGATCGACGCGGTCACCATGGAGCCCAAGTCATTGGCGGCTCTCGGAGAAAGCGGCAGGCTCTTCAACCTGAACGATGAAAAATGCGCCGACATCAAAGCAAAGTATGCCGACCGATTTGTGTACTATACGCCGGTGGACGAGAACGGTTCTGAGCTCGAACCGATTCCCGTAGGCGTGGATATCAGCGACAGCCTTCTGGTGACGAAATACCATGTGTACCCCGAAGGCTGCGCGCTGGGTATCGGAGCTCAAAGCAAGAATATCAAGGAAGTCGGAGATTTCCTGCGATTTGTATTAGAGGAGGGATAAGCCATGCGGAATTTTGTCAGCTCGTTTATGAGCCCCGACAGCGCCTTCGGCAGAGTGATGACCAAGATCGGTATCATCATCTGCGCCAATTTGATGTTTGTGCTGTTCAGCCTGCCCGTCATCACCATCGGCGCGTCCTACGCGGCGCTGTACCGCGTCATGCTCAAGACCCTGCGCTCGGGCGGCGTGACCAATCCCTTCAAGCAGTTCTGGCTGGGCTTTAAGAGTAGCTTTTTGCAGGCGACAGCGGTATGGATCCTCTATGCCGCTTTGATGGTTGCGGGCTACTTCGGGTTGCGGATCTGTTGGCAGGCAGGCGGCATGATGGGCTACTTCCAATACGCGCTCTACGGCGTCGGACTGCTTCTCACGCTGATCCTGATCTATACCTTTCCGTCGATTGCGGCGTTTGAGGCGACGATCGGGGGGCATCTCCGCAACGCGGTCTACTTCGCGTTCCATAAGCCGTGGTGGATCCCCGTCAACCTCTTCTTCCATATCTTTCCGCTCTATCTGACCTACAGCGATCCGCAGATGATGCCGCTGTACGCCTTCTGTTGGTTCTTCTTCGGCTTCGGCGCGATCACGATGCTCACCTCGCGCCTGTTGATCAAGGACTACAATCGGTTCCTGCCCCTTGTGGATGATTTCGGCGATTTCATCCTCACCGAGGACGGCAAGCAGATCATGCCCGGCAGTCCCGAGGAAAAGGCGCTCTATGAAGAGGGCGGCGACAGCGTCGGCGGCCGTGAGATGTCTGAGGAAGAAATGATAAAAGAACTGCAAAAACTCGATATGTGATGGTGATGTTATGAAAGCAAAGGAATTGATCAATCAACTCAATAACAGTGGATTGAAAGAAGAACTTTCGGTGCTGTACGGCGCGGACGCGAGCGTCCTGTATACACAGCGCCATCGATATAGTAAGGCGATCGAGCGCTTTACGGAGATCTTCCCCGAGCGTGAGGACGTCCACCTATTCTCCGCTCCCGGACGCTCCGAGATCGGCGGCAACCATACCGATCACCAGCGCGGCTGTGCGTTGGGCGCGGCGATCAATCTGGACGTCGTCGCCGTGGTTGCCTTTCATGACGAGGGCGTGATCCGCCTTTACAGCGAGGGCTACGGCATGACCGAGATCGATCTCTCTGATCTCGATATCCACGAGAATGAAAAAGGAAAATCCATCGGTATCGTGCGCGGTATCGCCGCGCGTTTTGCGCAGATGGGCGTGAAGATCGGCGGCTTTGACGCGTATTCCGTGTCGGACGTGCTGTCGGGCAGCGGACTGTCATCCTCCGCCGCCTTTGAAACGCTGATCGGCACGATCATCGACGTACAGTATAACGACGGCAAGGCAGGCGAGATCGAGATCGCCAAGATCGGTCAGTATGCCGAGAACGTCTATTTCGGCAAGGGCAGCGGTCTGCTTGACCAGATGGTCTGCTCCGTCGGCGGCTTTGTGTTCCTCGATTTCAGAGACGCGGAGCAGCCGGTGGTGGAGAAGCACAGCTTCGACTTTGCCAAAGCCGGCTACAACCTCTGCATCACCGACACCAAGGGCAGTCACAGTGATCTGACCGATGATTATGTTGCCGTACCGAGCGAGATGAAGCAGGTAGCGGCGCAATTCGGCAAGGAGGTGCTGCGCGAGGTGGACGAGAAGGAGTTCTTCCAAGCCATCCCCGCGCTGCGCGGCAAGTGCTCCGACCGCGCCATCCTGCGTGCCATGCACTTCTTCGGTGAGAACAACCGCGCTATCGCGGAAGCGGACGCGCTGGACAGAGGCGATCCGGAGCGCTTCTTTACCCTCTATCATCAAAGCGCCGATTCCTCCGCCAATCTCCTGCAAAACCTGTATGCCACCAAAAAGCCCTTGGAGCAAGGGATCCCGCTCGCGATCGCCGTCAGTAAGTCGGTGTTGGGAAATGACGCGAGCGTTCGTGTGCACGGGGGCGGCTTTGCCGGAACGATCCAGGCGTTTGTGCCGCTCGATCAGACCGAAGCCTACCGCGAGAAGATGGACGCCCTGTTCGGCGCGGGGAGCTGTTATGTGCTCCGCATCCGACCTGTCGGCGGCGTAAAAATCGTATAAAATTTCCTTTTGGGAAAAGCACAATAAAAGGTGACCTATGAACATTTGTACAGCAATCCAGCAATTAATCGATTATTCCGTTAACAATAACCTGATCACAAAGGATGACGAGCTGGTCGTCCGCAATATGCTGATGGACGCGCTGCGCGTCAGTGATTGGGAAGAAGATGCAATAACGGGGAGAACCGACGCGTCGATAGACGATATCCTCAAGCCGTTGATCGACTACGCGTGCGAGCACGGTGTGATCGAGGATACCACCGCTAACCGTGACCTGTTCGATACCAAGCTCATGGGTGTAGTCACCCCCATGCCGCGCGAGATCATCCGTGATTTTCGGGCGGAATATAAGAAATCGCCCGAGGCGGCGACCGATTGGTATTTCGATATCAGCAAAAAGCTCAATTATGTCCGCGCCGGAAGGATCGCCAAGGATCTGAAATGGACCTATCAGGGCGAGTACGGCACGCTCGATATCACCATCAACCGCTCAAAGCCCGAGAAGGATCCGCGCGATATCGCCAAGGCGGGAGCGACTAAATCTGTCGCTTATCCGAAGTGTCAGCTCTGTGCCGAGAACATGGGCTATGCGGGTCGGCAGGATCATCCCGCGCGCCAGAATCTGCGCCCCATCCCGATCAAGATCGACGAGGGCGACTGGTATCTGCAATATTCGCCCTACGGCTATTATCACGAGCACTGCATCGTGTTCAACAGTAAGCATATCCCGATGGTGATCGACGCGGCGGTGTTCCGCAAGCTGTTCGATTTCATCGGACAATTTCCGCATTATTTTGTTGGCTCCAACGCCGATCTGCCGATTGTCGGCGGCTCGATCCTCTCGCATGAGCATTTTCAGGGCGGTCACTATACCTTCGCGATGGCGGTCGCGCCCGAGGAAGTTGCGTTCACCATGCAGGATTATCCCGACGTCCACGCCGCCACGGTCAGGTGGCCGATGTCGGTCATCCGCCTGAGAAGCGGCAACAAGGAGCAGCTCGTCAGCGCCTGTGCCCATGTGCTGGGGAACTGGCGCGGCTATACCGATGAGGCGGCCAATATCCTCGCCTTCACCGACGATGTGCCGCACAACACCATTACCCCGATCGCCAGAATGAAGGACGGACTCTTTGAGTGCGACCTCGTGCTCCGCAATAACCTTACCTCCGAGGACAGACCCTTGGGCGTGTATCATCCGAACCCGACCCTGCACCATATCAAGAAGGAGAACATCGGACTGATCGAGGTCATGGGTCTGGCGGTACTGCCCGCGCGATTGGCGACCGAGCTGGAAGCCGTCAGGGACGCACTCCTCCGTGGCGACGACCTTTCAGCGGATCCGCAGACCGCGAGCCACGCATGCTGGGCGGCGGAGTTCATGACCCGTCATCCCGAGTTCAGTGCCGACAACGCGATGGAGATCATCCATGCCGAGGTCGGGGCGGTATTCGAGCAGGTGCTCCTCGACGCCGGCGTATTCAAGCGCGATGAAAACGGCTTATCCGCATTCAAAAAGTTCATCGAACAGATCCAATAACGAAACAGGTGATTTGATGTTTGATATCCTCACGATCGGCGAGATGCTGATCGATCTGACCCAGACAGGCGTATCCGATCAGGGGATCCCTGTCTATACCGCCTTTCCCGGCGGCGCTCCCGCCAACGTAGCCGTCGCCGCCGCAAAGCTCGGCGCGAAAACCGCGTTCATCGGCAAGGTCGGCAACGACGCGTTCGGAAAGCTCCTGGTCGATACCGTCAAGCAAAACGGCGTCAACGCCGACGATATGATCATCACCGACAAGGCGAACACCACGCTGGCAGTCGTATCGCTGCAGGAGAGCGGCGAGCGTGACTTTGCCTTTTACCGCAGGGGCTTTGCCGATACGCTCTTGTCCGAGAGCGAGATCAGTGATGATACGCTCAAAAACACCCGTATCCTCCACTTCGGTTCCGTGAGCATGACCGAGGATCCCTCCCGTACCGCGACCTTCAACGCCGCTTTAAGGGCGAAGAACTTGGGCGCGACCGTTACCTATGATCCGAACTACCGCGCAAGCCTCTGGGACAGCCTTGACGACGCGTTGACGCAGATGAAAATGCCTCTGAGCATTGTCGATATATTGAAGATATCCGACGAGGAGCTGCCTCTTCTCGCCGATACCGACGATCCCGAAAAGGGCACGGCGTATTTAGCGGACACCTACGGGATCCCGCTGATCCTGCTGACCCTCGGCGCAAAGGGCGCGTACTATCGCTTCGGCGACCGCACCGGCTTCTGCGAGGGCGTCAAGGTCAAGGTCGCCGATACCAACGGCGCGGGCGACACCTTCTTCGGCGCGTTCCTCAGCGGCATGGCGCGGCTCGGAACATATAAGCCCTCCGAGCTGAGTGAGGACGAGATCAGGGAGCTGGTCATCTTCGCCAACAAAGCGGCGAGCGTCACCACCTCTCGCAGCGGCGCGATCCCCGCGATGCCGACCCTCAGCGAGGTGATGGGATGAAGCAGACCGCTCAGTGGAAAAAGGAATTCGCGGATCGCTTTGAAGCCCGTTTCGACGAGCTCAAATGGCTGTACTGCGAGGTTTACAATAACGATATGCAGGCGTTCTACTGGTTGACGGGCGCCATGTATGACTATTATCAAAAGCGCGGAACAGCGCTCAAAAAACGCGACAGAGCACGGGAGCGCACGCCGTTTTGGTACAGCACCAACGACCTTGTCGGCATGATGCTCTATGTCGATAACTTTGCCGACAACCTCAAGGGCGTCAGGGAGAAGATCGACTATATCAAGGAGAGCGGCGTCAATTATTTGCACCTGATGCCCCTGCTCAAAAGCCCCAAGGACAGGAGCGACGGCGGCTACGCGGTGGCGGATTTTCGCCGTGTACAGCCCGAGCTGGGTACGATGAAGGATCTCGAAGCGCTCACCGACGCATGCCACAAGAACGATATCAGCGTGTGCCTTGACTTTGTGATGAACCACACCAGCGAGGATCACGCGTGGGCTAAGGCGGCGCGTGAGGGCGACGAGGACGCGAGAAAGCGCTATTTCTTCTTCGATAACTGGGACGTTCCGTTTGAGTTCGAGCGCACCGTTCCGCAGGTGTTCCCGACCACCGCTCCGGGCAATTTCACGCAGCTCGACAGCGGCGACATCGTGATGACCACCTTCTATCCCTATCAGTGGGATCTCAACTACGGCAACTGCGTCGTATTCAACGACATGGTGTGCAATATGCTGTCACTGTGCAACCGCGGCATCGACATCATCCGCCTCGACGCGGTGCCCTATATCTGGAAGGAGCTCGGCACCAACTGCCGCAATCTGCCGACCGTGCACAAGCTCGTGCGCATGATGCGCATTATCAGTGAGATCGTCTGTCCGTCGGTGCTGTTGCTCGGCGAGGTCGTGATGGAGCCCAGTAAGGTCGCGCCGTATTTCGGCACGAAGGAAAAGCCCGAGTGCCACATGCTGTACAACGTCACCACCATGGCGAGCACATGGCACACCGTGGCGACCAAGGATACGCGCCTGCTCAGCCGCCAGACGCGGCAGCTCAGCGAGCTGCCCAAGGACTATGTGTTCCTCAACTATCTGCGGTGTCACGACGACATCGGCTGGGGACTCGACTATGATTATCTGAGGGGCTTGGGTATGAGCGAGGTGCCGCATAAAAGATTTTTGAACGATTATTTCACCGGCAGATTCGAGGGCTCTCCCTCGCGCGGTGAGTTGTATAATGAGGATGAAAGCCTCGGCGACGCGCGCCTTTGCGGCACGACCGCCAGCCTGTGCGGGATCGAAACGGCGTTGTCGAAGGGTGACAAACAGGCGCTGAAAACCGCGCTCGACTGCGATATCATGCTCCACGCCTATATGCTGACCCAGAGCGGCATCCCCGTCATCTACAGCGGCGACGAGATCGCGCAGCTCAACGACGAGAGCTATCATGATGACCCCGATAAAAAGGCGGACAGCCGCTATCTGCACCGCGGCAGGCTCGATTGGAGCAAGGCGAAGAAGCGTCATGATAGCAAGTCGGTCGAGGGCGCCGTATATCAGGCGCTGCTGACGCTGGAGGATATCCGACGCCAGCACAAGGTGTTCACCGCCTCGGCGGACTTTTCCGTGATCGATACCGAAAACGACCATGTTTTAGGGATCAAGCGTGAGTATCAGGGAGAGAGCCTGTACGCCTTCTTCAATTTCAGCGATGCCGAACAGACCGTTTACTTTAATGCCGTCCTCTTCGGAAAAGAGCTGTTGAGCGGAGAAGACGTCAGGGGTCTCGGTACCGGGCTCAAGCCCTACGGATTCTTATGGATCCTTTGCCAAAATACCGATTAAAGTGAGAAAAGCCATGAGAAAACTCATTGATATCAACAACGATTGGGAGTTCACCCCTCGATTCAGCAGTGATTTTTTGAGCGGTGGGGGAGAGGCAGACATTGAGATCGTTCGCCTGCCCCACACCTGCAAGGTGATGCCCTTCCATTATTTTGACGAGAGCATCTATCAGATGGTCTGCGGCTACCGCAGGCGGCTCGATCTGTCCGACCGCGGCAGCAGACGCGCGTTCATCTGCTTCTCAGCCGCGGCGCATGATGCCAAGGTGTACCTCGACGGCGAGCTGATCGGCGAGCATAAGGGCGGCTATACCGCCTTTGAGTTTGAGCTTGTCACCGATAACCCGACCCCGCTGCTCACAGTGGAGCTCGACACGAGGGAGAGCCTGAATTTTCCGCCCTTCGGCAAGGTCATCGACTACCTGACCTACGGCGGCTTGTACCGCGAGGTGCGGCTCGAATACCGTGAGCACAGCTACCTTGACGATGTGTTCGCAAAGCCCTCTGTCCCCGATGTGATCCGTGTGTCGTCAAAGGCAAAGCCGCGTCTGGTCGCCGGACTGCGCTTTGACGGCGTGATCGACTGCGAGATCGACATTGTCGGAGAGGCGGACGAGGTGCGCATGTCCGTGACCCAAAAGGATGCGGAAACTGCGCTCAGCGAGGTCACGGTACCGGTCGGCGGCAATTACACGATCACGGTGCCGCGCGCCCGACTGTGGGATCCGCTCAGCCCCGTGCTCTATGAGCTGAAAACGGAGCTGATCAAAAACGGCGAGGTGATCGATACGCTGAGCCGCAGGGTCGGCTTCCGCCGTGCGGAATTCAAGAAGGACGGCTTCTATCTCAACGGCAGAAAATTTAAGCTGCGCGGACTGAACCGCCACCAGTCTTACCCCTATGTCGGTTACGCGATGCCGCGCTCCATGCAGCGGCTCGACGCGGATATCCTCAAAAATGAGCTGGGCTGTAACGCCGTGCGCACCTCTCATTATCCGCAGTCGCACCATTTTATCGGGCGCTGTGACGAGTTGGGTATGCCCGTCTTTACCGAGGCGCCGGGATGGCAGAATCTGGGCGATGAGGAATGGAAGGACGTCGGCGTGGAGGCGGTCAGGGAGATGGTGCGTGAGTACCGCAATCACCCCTCGATCATCCTCTGGGGCGTAAGGATCAACGAGAGTCAGGACGACCATGATTTTTATGTCAGAACCAATGAAGCCGCCCGCAGTCTGGATTCCACCCGTGCGACGGGCGGTGTGCGCTGTCACAAGAACAGCGAGCTGCTCGAGGATGTGTATACCTACAATGACTTTGTCCACGACGGCATACAGCCCGGCTGTGAGCCGAAGAGGGATGTCACCTCCGACATGGACAAGGCGTATCTGATCTCGGAGTACGGCGGTCACATGTATTCCACCAAGGCGTTCGATGACGAGGAGCACCGCCTTGAGCACATGCTCCGTCACGCCCGCGTGTTGGACGCCGTCGCGTCCCATGATGATATCGCGGGCTCCTTTGCATGGTGCATGTTCGACTATAACACCCACAAGGAGTTCGGCTCGGGCGACCGTATCTGCTACCACGGCGTGTGCGATATGTTCCGCAACAAAAAGCTCGCGGCGGAGCTCTACGCCGTTCAGGACAGCAAGGAGCCGATCCTCAGGCTGAGCTCGTCGATGGATATCGGCGACCACCCTGCCACCAACCGCGGCCGCGTCTATATCCTCACCAACGCCGACAGCGTCCGCTTCTATAAGAATGACAGCTTTATCTGTGAATATACGCATGAGGGAACGGACTTTCCGCATCTGGCATACCCGCCCATCGAGATCACCGATTATATCGGCGACAGTATCGCCGAGAACGAGGATTTTGCGGAAATACAGGCGGAATTCGTCAAGGATATCCTCAATGAAAGCTCGCGCTTCGGTATGAACAATCTGTCGGCCGGGGCGAAGAGCAAGGCGGCGTATCTGATGATGCGCTACGGCATGGACCATGACGCCGCCTACCGTCTGTACGGCAAGTATATCGGCAACTGGGGCGACAAGAGCGTGATGTTCCGATTCGAGGCATACAAAAACGGTAAGCTCGTCAAGGAGCTGAAGGTCGCGCCATTTGAAAAGCGCGTGCTCGCCGTCGAGGTCGATCACACCGAGCTTATCGAGGACAAGACCTATGATGTGGCGGCGGTACGCATCCGCATGACCGATCAGAACGGCAACACCCTGCCGTACTTCTTCGGCACGGTCGGGGCACAGGTCAGCGGAGGAATCGAGCTGATCGCCGAGAGCCCCGTGCTCCTGCGCGCCGGTATGGGCGGCGTGTATGTCCGCACAAAGGGCAAAAAGGGCAAAGCGACCCTCACCCTTACGGCGGACGGCTGTGAGAGCGTCAGCGTTGACTTTCGTATATCTGCCCGATCATCATTGTATTGATACCGAAAGCTCCTATGCTTTTTGCACAGGAGCTTTTTAGGCAACCGAGGATCGATCAGAGATCATGGATTCTCGATTGCTATATAACAGGAGATTCAGATGCAACAGGAATTGTATTATAAAGAAGCCCTCAAGCTCGGACAAAAGGAAGTCCGCGCTAAAATCGCCAAAAACGAGGATCCCTATCTGCCGGCGCTGGATGAGCTCATCCCGCCCGAAAAGGCACTGACGGGGATCCGTCTCGGCGTGCTCCAGATCCCCGTGTGGTTCATCGTCGGCACCAAGACGAGCGGCAGGCTCAATGCCTTTTCCGCGAGCTTTTTTCCGCTCCTTGAGGAGGGGACGGAGTTTGCCGACAAGTGGGAGGCGCTTTATCGCTCGCATATCAGCGAGGGTATCCGCGAGCCGATCAAGGTCTATGAGTACCTCAACCGCTATTATGTCGAGGAGGGCAACAAGCGCGTCAGCGTGCTCAAATACTGCGACGCCTACAGCATCCCCGCCGATGTGATCCGCATCATGCCCGAGAAAACCGACAGTGAAGAGGTGCGGCTCTATTATGAGTATCTGGAGTTCAACCGCTATACCAAGATCAACTTTATCGAGTGCTCCAAGCGCGGCGGCTACAGAGAGCTGCTCCGCTATATGGGCAAGCCGTTCGATGAATACTGGAGTATCGAGGAACAGAGGCGATTCTCGAGCGCCTATTACTTTTTTGAAAAGGCATACAAAGAGAACGGCGGCGACAAATTGAAGACCACCGTCGGTGACGCGATGCTGGCGTATATCCGTATCTACGGCTATTATGAACTGCAAAACGCGGGGGAGGATACCATCCGTATCAACCTCAAAAAGATATGGGAGGAGATCACGCTCAAGGAGCAGGACGACGTCATCGAGCTCAAAGCGACTCCCTCACAGGAGAAGAAGCAGTCGGTGCTGTCAAAGGTCTTGCCCATCGCAAAGCCCCCCAAGCTCAAAGCCGCCTTCGTCTATGATATCGTGCCCGAAAAGTCGGGCTGGATCAGCGACCATGAAATGGGCAGAAAGCACGCCCAGACCGTTCTCGGCGATCAGGTCGATACCTCCGTCTATATCTGCGACGGTGAGAGGGACGCCTTCGAGGTGCTGGAGAGGGCGATACGCGACGGCAACAGGATCATCTTTACGGTGTCGCCCCGTATGCTCAACGCCTCTCTGCGCGCCGCGGTGGAGTATCCCGATACCGTTGTGATGAATTGCTCGCTGAACACCTCGCACCGCTATGTCCGCACCTATTATCCGCGGATGTATGAGGTCAAGTTCATCCTCGGCGTGCTGGCGGGCTCAATGACAAAGAGCGGCAGGCTGGGCTACGTCTGCGACTATCCGATCTACGGCCAGATCGCGGGCATCAACGCCTTTGCCCTCGGCGCGCAGATGGCAAATCCCCGCACCAAGGTGTTTCTCGAATGGTCGTCTGTCAAGGGCGCCAAGGAGGCGGCGTTGTCGCTGAATCGTCAGCACATCCATCTGATTTCCTCACAGGATACCGCGCGCTATATCGAGGATGACCGCCACAGCTTCGGGCTGTCCCACATCGGACGCGACAAGACCGATCTGCTTGCCGTCCCCGTGTGGAAGTGGGGCGTGTATTATGAGAAGATCCTGCGCTCCGCGCTGGATAAAACCATCAAGAGCGAATACATCAACACGGCACGCGCGCTGAATTATTACTGGGGCATGTCCGCGGGCGTCGTCGATATCGAATACGCCCCCGCCTTACCGCTCCCGTCACGCCGCTACGCCGATTTCTTCCGCAGCAGTCTGATCAACGGCGCCGGTAAGCCCTTCCTCACGCCCTTCTATACCCAAAGCGGTGAGATCATCGGCTCGCGCCAGCATGAGCTGAGCTTGGAGCAGATCATCAGCATGGACTATCTGGCGGATAATGTCATCGGCAGTATCCCGACCTATGACGAGCTCTCCGACGTCGGCAAGGCGACCGTGGATATGGTGGGCATCCGACAGGCGAGAATGAGCGCGGAACAGAAAGAGGGAACAAAAGCATGAAGATACTCGCAGTGTCCGACGTACCGTCCGACCGTTACTACGAATACTACCGACCCGGCATTTTGGACGCGTTCGATCTGATCCTGTCCTGCGGCGATCTCAGACCCGAGTATCTGGAGTTTTTGGTCACGATGGCGCGCTGTCCGCTGGTCTATGTCCACGGCAACCACGATGACAGCTACGGCCGCGATCCGCAGGGATGTATCTGCGCCGATGACAGCATTGTTACGGTCGGCGGTGTGCGGATCCTCGGACTCGGCGGCGCCAACCGATACCGCGACGGCGCGTATATGTATACCGAACGGCAGATGAAAAGCCGTATCCGCAAGCTCTGGCTGCCGCTGAAAAAGCACCACGGCTTTGATATATTGCTCACCCATGCCGCCGCCTTCGGGCTCAACGATTTTGAGACGATCCCCCACAGGGGGTTCCAATGCTTTCACACCCTGATGGACAAATATGAACCGTCGTATTTCATCCACGGGCACATCCATCGCAATTATGATTTTCGCGTTCCGCAGCGCGATCAGCACGGCAAAACCATCGTGATCAACGCCTTTGAGCACGCGGTCATCGATACAAAGGAGCAGGGAATATGAGTCAAATGGTCAAGAGGATCATCATGAGTATTTTGGGCGTCGTGATCTGCGGCGTCAGCGTCGGCATGTTCAAGTTTGCCGCCCTCGGCGTCGATCCGTTCCAGTCGCTGATGAGCGGTCTGGACGCGGTCATCCCGATCCGCTTCGGCACGCTGTATGTGATCGTGAACGCGATTTTGCTGTTGTTCGCGCTGATCTTTGACCGCAAAAAGATCGGTATCGCCACCTTCATCAACCTCTTTCTGCTCGGCTATATCGTCGAGTTCTCTCAGGGCTTGTGTGAAAAGCTCATGCCCGACGCGCCTGTGTGGCTGCGGATCGTGATCCTTCTCATCGCGATCGTGATCCTGTGCCTGTCGTCGGCGCTGTATTTTACCGCCGATCTCGGCGTGTCCACCTATGACGCGGTCGCGCTGGTCTGGTCACAGCGGCAGCATAAGCTCAAGTTCGCCTACTGCCGTGTGATCTGCGACCTTGTCTGCGTGACGCTGGGCGTGATCCTGCTGCTGCTCGCCGGACAGAACCTTACCGGGATCTTCGGCTCCGTCGGCGTCGGCACGATCATCACCGCGTTCTTCATGGGTCCGCTGATCACCTTCTTCAATGTTCATGTCGCTCAGCCGATGCTCGGCAAACCGAAAGAGGAAAAGAAAGATGAAGGATGATATTATCAGGCTTGATCTGTCAGAGCTTGACAAGTGCGGTAACATTTGGGATATGCACAAGCAAGGCGAGCTTGCCGCGCAGTTTCTCAGGGAAATGCGTGAGGAAATCCGCACAACCTACATCTATCGGATCGACGGCGACTATATCGGAGAGATATCCATCGTTACCGATGCCGGCGATCCGCAGTATACCATCCCCGACAGACGATTGTATGTTTCGCGCCTGATCGTAAAGGACGAATATCGCAGACAGGGGATCGGTAAAAAGCTCGTGGATTTCATCATCCGCAAAGCACAGCAGGAAGGCTTTCGCGAGCTGTCCGTCGGCGTGGATTTAGACAATGATCCTGCACTGCGATTGTATACTCAGATGGGCTTTGACAGGATCGTTCACATCGGGGAGGATGAATACGGCAGATTTGTCAAGCTGATCAAAGAGCTGTAGAATCAAACCGTCACAATGATGTATCAGGTAAAAAGACAGAGCGCCCCGAAGGGCGCTCTCAGTTTGTCGAAAAAGTATATCATATAAAACGCAGAACGTTTCCGAGGCTCCCTCTGACGAGGGAGCTGTCGCCGTTAAGGCGACTGAGGGAGAGATAACGAAACATATTTTAAGTGCCTTTTTTCACGGTATTGAGTCAATCCTTCTATTTCCTCTTTATCGTCGCGTTATCTCTCCCCTGCATTTTACGTTTATCTCTCTGTGAGTCATACTTCTTGCCGCCCCCTCGTCAGAGGGGGCAGGATAGGTTTTTCTACAGTCTGAGAGCGCCCCGAAGGGCGCTCTGTCTTTTTCACTGGTGGAGATAAGCGGATTAATACTAAGTTTCATTAAAACACTTCAACATTTATTGCGTTTAATGGATACTTAGTATCAGCGTATCCAGAATGGCGCCGATATCCGCACTGATGCAGATCGACTGCACGGCGATCTCCTCGGGACAGTCGGCTTCGCTGTAGTTCAGACAGGCATAGGTCGCCTTATTGTTTGCGAGCGTCATCTGCCAGAACGGATATTTGATGATGACAGGGGTGTTGCCGCCGACGCCGAGCTCCAGATAGAGCACATGATCGCCCTCGTGCTTTTTGAGAAAGTCGTAGTACGCCGCCGAGGCTCTGTGCCAGCCCTCGTCCTCGACAAAGCTGTCGTCACAGCGCAGGTTCATCACCACGTTGCTGCCATCGTTGGGACACTTGGGGATCAGCTCGGTCGGGATCCGCATGCTGATGTTTTTGTCATCGGGCACTTGGAACATACCGTTCTCGTCCCTGACAAAGCCCTGTGCCGCCATCGCCCGCATCACCCAGTCCTCGTTGTCATAGGTCTTTTGCAGTCGGCGGTTCACGGACTGGAAGAGTCCGTAATCGCCCTGCGTATAGAACAGGCGGCTTTTGTCAAAGCCCGCGCGTTGGAATTGGTGATCTACGTTCGTCGTGATAACGAAGTAGTTTTTGCCCTTGACCAGCTCCAGCAGTTCGCGGTAAACGGGCTTGGGCGCGTCGATATAGCGGTTGAAGTAGATGTGTCGTGCCCACCATGCCCAGCGGGTCTCGTCGTCAGGGAAGGGGTAGAAGCCGCCCGAGTACATGTCCTTGATCCCGAAGCGGCGTTTGAAATCGAAGAAGTACCGCTCAAAGCGCTCGCCGCTGTAGGTCAGCCCCGCCGAGGTGGACAGTCCCGCACCCGCGCCGATCACGATCGCGTCCGCGGTATCTATCTCCTTTTTCAGCCGCTCGAGCTGTTCTTCCTGTGTGCCGATGCCGTTGGAAGCGCGGCTGAATACGCGCAGGGCATTCAAGCCGCTTTTGATCGTTTCCTGATAACCGTTCGGCAGGTAATCATATTTATTATTCATCATGTGTTCAGCTCCTTTGTGTCAAATGCCTTTTCGCTGACAACTACGATCTCATTTTTGACGAGCTCCTCAAAGCTGTCGCACCCTGAGAATACCCATGAATAGATCTTCTTGAGACCCTTGCCGCAGACGACCTTTTTCAGCTTCTTGCAATCCTTGAACGCGAACGGGGGAAGGGTGACCAGTTGATCGGGCAGGGTGATCTCCTCGATCCCGCACCGCACAAAGGTATAGCCCCACAGGGATTCGAGATTGGCGGGTAGGTCAATATGGCGAAGATTCTCGCATCCGTCAAAGACGAATTCGCCCATATCGGTCACGGTGTCGGGGATCGATACGGATTCGATCTCACTGTGACCGCTGAACAGCTTGTCGCCGATCACGGAGATCACACCGCCGCCGTAGCTGTCGGGGATCTTCACATCCTTTTCATCGCCCTGATAGCCCACCACGGCGTAGGTGCCGTTGTCGGTCGGTTTATAGATAAAGTCCTGCATCTCAATTCCCCTCTTTGATGTTCATTTGCACGTCATCCACCACGTCGCTGAGCTTGATCTGTTTCATCTCGTTTTCCATCGTGGTCTGGATCTGCGCCAGACGGTTGTCCGTAGCGGCATGGATGTTGCGTCCGACAGGGCAGTCGGGGTTCGGGTGCTCGTGAAAGTGGAACAGCCCCTCGTCCTTGACGCTGTCCACCGCCTTGTAGATGTCGTAAAAGGTGATTTGATCGAGCGGTTTTGCAAGCGTGATACCGCTGGCGCCCTGCCGCGAGTGGATGATGCCCGCTTCCTTGAGCTGTGAGAGCACCCCGCGCACGATCACGGGGTTGACCCCTGTGCTTTGCGCGATGAAATTGCTCGTGACCTTATACTCATCCTTAAAACAGTCAATACAGGTGATGGTGTGGACTGCGATCGTAAAACGACTTGTGATCTGCATAAATCTTCCTCTTTTCTGTCGATACTTGTAATATAACATATGACAAGTAACTTGTCAATAGTTTTATGACAACTTTCTTTGCCTTTTTAAACCGTGTGATTTTGATCGTCTGAACCCGCCCGGATTTATTGACTTTTGTTTCTAGACCGATTATAATGAATCTAAATAGATATGAGCGTTTCTTGCAGGGGATGATCGCTGCTGCGACATTCGTTTTGCGGCAAACTTACCATGTGTGATCGCTCATACTGTTGTTTAGGATTTATTTTGAAAAAGGAGGGATTGTTTTTGAAAATCTCAAAAAAACTACTCGCAATCATTCTCGCGGTTCTGATGATGATCTCGATGATCTCTGTCGCGGTCGTCAACGTGTCGGCGCTGGCAGGCGATAAGATCTATTGCCGCGCGAGCTTCACCCCGACCTGCTACATGTGGAAGAAGAACACCGAGGAGAACAACAAGGCATGGCCGGGCGTCGCTATGACCAAGGTTAGCGGTGAGAGCGACGTGTATGAGTACACCGTTCCCGACGACAAATTCGACATGGTCATCTTCAGCAACAACGGTAACGGTCAGACCACGGATATTCCTTATCCCGGCGCCAACAAGCTCTATGACATGGACAAAAAGACCTGGAGCGATTACAGCACCGATCCTGTTCCCGTGATCACCGTCTCCAACGAGGGCGGCGGCTTCAAGGGCTCTGTCGATGTGACCATCACCGTCAAGGACGCTGACTCCGCCTACTATACCATCAACGGCGGCGCGCAGTATGCGATCAACGGCTCCGCCAGCATGACCCTCGGCGCGGATATCGCGGAGGGCGAATCCGTCCAGCTCGATATCAGCGCGACCAACAGCTACGGCACCGTGACCAAGAGCTGTACCTATAAGAAGAGATCGACCTCCGGCCCCGCTACCGACGGCAGTACCTCTGCCGCGATCGGCGGTAACTATGCGACCAACCCGGGCGGCGGCTACGGCAAGCGCAAGACCATCACCGTTGACGGCGACAAGTCCGACTGGGAGAGCTCCATGCTGATCGCACAGGGCGTCGCGAACGACGACCCGCGTGTCTACGCGCACTGGTCGATGCACGAAAAAGGTATTGACGACTATGCGATGTACGCCGCGTGGGACGACGCCAACCTCTACATCATGTACGAGATGGCAAACGTGCAGGATATCGTCGCTCCCGGCGAGGACTTCCCCATGACGCAGGGCAACCTCTGGATCGATAACCTGCCTGTCTTTATGTATATTTACACCGGCAACGAGAACATCACTCACGGCGAGACTGCCGACGGTACGCTCTGGGCGACCGGTACGACGCTTGACGCGCACGCCGATCATGTGGTTGCTTACTCGACCAACGCATCCAACGGCCCGTTCATTTATACCGCGAACGATGACGGTCAGCTCGAGCCCGACGTCCTCGTCAAAACGGGCGCTGAAACCGGCATCAGCATCAAGTGGGGCAACGGTAAGACCCTGTCAGGTAAGCTGATGGGTATCCCCAAGGCGGGTACCGATAACAAGCGCGTCGCCGGCGACTCCGTTGACGCGACCCTGACCGATTTCTACACCAAGGGTCACAAGGCTTCGATGGATATGTTCTATGAGGTCTCCATCCCGCTCAAGAACCTGGATATCACCGCTGCTGATATCGAAGCGAACGGTATCGGCATCATGAAGGTCTCCACCTTCGGTACCTCGGGCATGGACTGCCTGCCCTATGACCTCTCAATGGCTGACAACGCCGCAAAGCCTTATTCCGCCGATTCCTTTACCTCCATGGAGAAAGAGGACGAGGATCACATCACCGTTCCGATGGCGCGCATCGGTAAGGCGTTCACGCCCGGCACGGTAACGCCCACTACTCCTAAGCCCACCACACCTGTTGTACAGCCCACCGATCCGCCCAAGCCCACCGAGGCTCCGACTCAGGCTCCCACCGAGCCCGAGATCCTCTTAGGTGACGCGGATGATGACGGCTCCGTGACCATTCTCGACGTTACCTGTATCCAGCGTCATTTGAGCACCGTTCCGTTAGCGAGATTCAACGAAGCCGCCGCCGATGTGGATGGCGACGACGATGTGTCCATCCTTGACGGCACATGGATCCAGCGCGCGTTGGTCGGCGTTCCGACTCCCTACAATATCAAGATCGACTGATAAGATGATCGGATCCTGTTGATGGAGCCGTTCACAGAATGATTCTTTCGGAATAATCAAAAACACACCCGCCGCAGAAGGCTCTCTTCCGCGGCGGGCTTTTGATGTATCGGACGAAGAGCATTGAACCCCGAAAGCCTCCCTTTCCTAAGGGAGGTGGGTCGAATCCATGCGTCAGCATGTGTTTCGACTCGGAGGGTTGTATAGATTATTCGAGCGGACATATGTGTCAAGAGAGTATCAAATTGGTATGAGCGGTCAGTTTCTGATGACTTCTCGTCAAGGCCTACATGAATACAGTGAATGTGGTTCGAGGATCACAAAGAAAAAACCGAGGTCACAGCGACCTCGGTTTTGGCATTATTTTTTCGGTTTTGTCAGCAATCCCGCGATAGAATCCGCTCGGGAAGCAAGCACCTTTACGATCGCAAATGCGACGCCGGTGATCACAAATTGAATGGCAAGCCTTCTTGTCAGCTTCTCCATTCTCTTTTTGAATTGCTCCTGAACGGCCTTTTTGATCATGATCTGTAGTCTGTTTTTCGCAAAATTTACGATCGGTTGCGTGATTTTTTTCAGCATGATTCTGTCCCCCTGTATCTTCGTCAAATCTCTCAGCGCTCTTTGGCAATGTCGTTTGCAAAAAGCTATGCTCTGTACGATCTCATTCTATCACGCGGATAAGGTGTTGTCAACAAAAAGCAATCATAATCGACCGCTTTTTCATGCGGGTATTTATACTAATATTCATTAAAACACTTTAACATTTATTGCGTTAAATTCCGTATAACTTCGTTGTCCTCCTTGACAGGCGACAGCCTGTCTGCGTCGTCCGCCTCGTTCTACGAAATTTCCCGTTAATAAATTAGTTAAAGCGTTTAATGGAATATTAGTATTACATGGTTTTTGTTGCCTTCTTATTGGCTCTCTGCTCCTTTTGCGCCGCCTTCATCGCCTTTGATATGCTGGGCGAGAGAGGTATCGGAGCGAAACGGCAGGAAGAAATTGTATTTGATCCTGCGTTCATCATGCGATTTGCGGATGCGCGCCTTGAGCTCCTCGACATGTACCACGATCTTGTTCTCCTCCGATAGCTTTTTGAGGGTGTTGAGCAGGTGAGTGGAGTACACGAGATCGATGACGAAAACGCCGTAGAACACGCCGATGAAGAACGACATCGCCAGATTGTGCGAGAGCCAATCGAGCGCGTCGAGAATGTTGGGATGCACCAGATAGTAGTACGCCACACCCAGCATTCCCCAGAATAGCGAGAACTTCGGGCAGATGATCCCTTGGATGTTGCCCCACTCGTTGGAGTAATCCCACAGTCGAACACGGAAGCCCTTATAGGAGATAACGCCGGCGATATATTCGATGATCGTCATCGCCAGCGCCATCGCGAGCAGCAGGGCGACGGTATCCGATATGGGATTGCCCAGATTGATGTACGGACGGATCCCCGCGATCAGGTACAGCACGCACAGTCCCGAGCCGTACAAGGGCAGATACGGGCCAACGCAAAAGCCGGGGTTGATCCATTTTCTCTCGGGATTGTTCTTGGAGAAGAAGCGGCGGAAGAACAGCTCCAGCACCCATCCGAAAACCGATCCCACAAAAAACAGAAACGCGAATACCAGCAGTATATTCATATATTTCTTTCCTTTCTCAGCCTTATACTAAGTATCATTAAAACACATTAACATTTATTGCGTTAAATTCCGCATAGCGGTGTTGTCGTCGTCGCACGCCGTACCGAAAGATGACATACGCCAGTATGCCTGCGTCCTCCGCCTTGCTCTGCGAAATTTCTCGCTAACAAATTTGTTAAAGCGTTTAATGGATACTTAGTATTAATTAATCTCGCTTGAACCGAGAATCGTTTTCAGCCTGTCGGCTTTTGTGCTCATGTGATCAGCCTTATATTAGTGAAATCGAATGTATTCTATCATAATTTACCGTTTTCGACAAGATGAAAGAAAGAAATAATAATGACAATTCGCTTTTTCTGTGTTAAAATAGGAGCGAATCTATGGTTCTTAAACTTTTTTAGGAGGTAATTATGCTTTTTGAATCATTGGACAAGATCAAGCGCAACTCGATCATGTCGGCGATCCTTTTGGTAGCACTGGGCATCATCATCGTTGTTTGCCCCGAGCCGTTTATTCCGTCGCTGATGCTCGTGTTCGGCTACACACTGGTCATTCTCGCCATCGTGATGATGCTGAATTTCTTCTCGGGGAAGAAATCGCTGATGGAGTATCTGAAGTTTTCCGGCGCGTTGGTGCTCGGCGTCGTCGGTATTTGTGTACTGGTGTTCAGAAGTGACATCATGCGCGTGCTCGCGTGGCTTGCGGGCTTCATGCTCATCGTAGACGGCGGACGCACGATGATCCATTCGTTCACCTATGCGCGCCGATCCAAACGCAAGAGCTGGTGGGTGCTGACGATCCTGTCGGTCATGCTCATGGCAGCCGGTGTGATCCTGTTCGCCAATCACTGGTGGGATACACCCGTTATGCTGATGAAAGCGATCGGATGCGCAGTGTTTTTTGCGGCGATCGTCAGCGCGATCCGTCTGGTTTGGACGTGGCCGCTGAGAGACCCGAAGGGAGGTTTTGACGATGACGACGAATCATAACGATAAGAATATCGATAACGAAAAGAATATCGCCGCTGAGCAGAAGGTCGAGGCGGAGCAGAAGGTCGAGGCGGAGAAGAAGACCGAGCCTGAGAAGAAGGCTGAACCGGAGAAGAAGGTCGAGCCCGAGAAGAAGGCTGAGCCCGAAAAGAACGATCATAAGAAGAAAAAGATCGATAAAGAGAATCTCAAGAAAGAGATCGATAAGATCAAGGCAGAGAACAAGGGTGATCCCAAGGAAATGAGCTCCCAGATGAAGGAGCTGCTCAAAAATGAGATCAAGGATTATCGCAAGCAGGAGAGGACCCGCGGCGCTGAGATGCTCAGTATCTTTGCGGCTCATAACTACTACGCCAACGGCTTCACTCCCGAGGAGCTTCGCTCGACGCTCGAGGATCTCGGTCCGACCTACGTCAAGATCGGACAGATCATGTCCAGCCGCGTCGATCTGCTCCCCGAGGCGTACTGCACCGAGCTCGAAAAGCTCAGACAGAATGTCAAGCCCCTTGATCCCGAAGTCGCCAAGGCGGTCATCGAGCAGGAGACCGGCAAGAAGATCGACGAGCTGTATCAGGAGTTCCGTGACGAACCGCTCGGCTCCGCTTCGATGGGACAGGTTCACTATGCCGTGCTCAAGGACGGCACCCCTGTCGTCACCAAGGTACAGCGTCCTCTGATCGCGGATATGATGCGCGAGGACTATAAGATCCTCAAGAAGCTCGCGGGCCTTGTCAATGTTGTCACCGACACGGATGATGAAGATCAGATGATCGATCTGGTCTCCGTCATCGAGGAGCTCGAAAAGGTAACAGAGGAAGAGCTCGATTTCCGTATCGAGGCAAAGAACACCAAGTTCTTTAAAGAGAACTGTATCGAGGATGAAAACAAGATCTCCTGCCCCACCGTCTATGACGAGCTGACAACGGAGCGCATCTTCACCATGTCCTTTGTTGACGGTTATACTGTATCCCACAAGGATAAGATCATTGAGGACGGCTATGATCCGCTCAAGATCGGTCAGGCTGTCGCCGAGAACTTCGTCCATCAGGTGCTTGACGTCGGCTACTTCCATGCTGATCCGCATCAGGGCAATATCATGCTCTCAAAGGGCAAGCCCTATTGGATCGACTTCGGTATGATCGGTCACGTCAGTGACAAGGATATCGACACGATCCAGAATATGATTCTGGCGATGCTCTCCGGTGACGCGCAGGAGCTGGTCAAAGGCATTACCTCCCTCGGCGCGACTTCTCCCAAGACTAACAGAGATAAGCTGATCGAGGACGCACAGCAGTTCCTCGACAAGTATTCCGGCACCAAGGGTATCAGTGACATCAATATGTCCGACCTGATCGATGAGATCACCGAGCTTGCCGCGGCGCATCACATCACCCTGCCCGGTCAGTTCACCATGCTCGGCAGATCGCTGCTCGCCATCGAAGGCGTTCTCGAACAGCTCTGTCCCGAGCTCGACCTGTTCAAGCTGTTGTCCGATAAGCTGGTCGAACGCAACAAGGATCAGTTCGATATCAAGGAAGTGCTCCTGAACGTCGGCAAGGATGTTCTCAGCACCGGAAAGAAGATCGGTAAGCTCCCCGGCTATCTCGCCGATACGCTGCAGGGACTCTCCAAGGGCAAGATGAAGATCAATATGGAGATCACGGGCTATGAGGAGCCGCTGGATCGGATCGGGGTCTATATCAAGTACGTGGTCTTATCCCTGATCGCCTGCGTCCTGTTCATCGGATCCTGCTTGCTCGCAAGCGTCGATATCGAGCCGAAAACATCGACCGGTATGCCGCTGCTCGCGGTTGGCGGAATCGTGTTTGCGATCGCTCTGGCGATCTACAGCGTTGGCAAGCTGACAAAAAAGAAATAACCGGTAAATGAAAAAGGGGCTGTCGCGTTGAAAGAGATAGCCCATCGGTCGTTCCATTTTAAGCGCGTTTTATCGCCGGAATCGGAACAAATGACGGGATGATCCCATAAAAATTTGTTTTCCGAAATCCCCGGATCAATAACAAAAGCAACAGCCGTATCGGAGTGCCCGTTACGGCTGTTATATCATTGGGGGATCGGCAGTTTATCGATAGGGTGACAGGAGCGATCTCTTATTATATCGCTTTGGTTGACAACACTCGTGTGATGGCTTATACTGGATTTGGCATAACATATCGATAAACGGGAGGTGCGGGAATTGAACAAAGAAGAGAATCAGCAGTCATTTTTATACCGCATGATGAAAGAGGAGTGGGAGCGCTACATTAAAAATTCGCTCAATCCGCTTGCCGGTCTGTTTGGAGAGAAGGAAGAGGACGGCGTTGTTCGCCTGACGGAAACACGGATCTATATCGGACTCAACGATGCAGTCACCAAGAAGCAGATGTTTGAGACGGAAAAGTACCTGGACGTATTGAAAACGGTTTGCCGCAGCTATCATGTCCCTTTTTCCGTCAACAAGGAACAGGGCGGTTACTTTCATGAGGACGGCACCTATACGGAGGAGAACTCCTTTGTCCTGCTGTTGATCGGGACAGAGCGTGAGGTCGTCAAGAATATCGCCAAGGATCTCTGCACGTTCTTTGGTCAGGAATCCGTGATGGTGACAGAGAATCAGATCGGCGGTTATTTTATCAACAAGGAATCGAAAGATTAGGTCATTCATCCTGTTGCGGAGGATGCGGCACCCGGCATAGCCCCTATCATCAACAAAACGGACGTCATCACGGCGTCCGTTTCAATTTGCAGAAAAATCTATTCATCCCCGCTGATGGATACACGTGTCACGGGGCAAGCGCGACTTTTTCAGCCCCCTCCGCCTCGCTTGATTGCTCGGCACCTCCCTCGTCAGAGGGAGGCTTAAAAACGCTCTGCCCCTGTTCGATGTGCTTTTTTGATAAAACAAAACGGACGTCATCACGACGCCCGTTTTTTTATACTAAGTATCATTAAAACACTTTAACATTTATTGCGTTAAATTCCCGTCCTTGACATACGCCAGTATGCCTGCGTCCTCCGCCTTGCTCTGCGAAATTTCTCGCTAACAAATTTGTTAAAGCGTTTAATGGATACTTAGTATTATTTCTTCTTCTTTTTCTTTTTGGATTTTTTCCTGCTTTCTTCGATCGCCGCCTGTTTATTGCCTTCCATTTGTTTGATCTCTTCCTCTGTTGCGGGCTGGATCTTCAAGCCCTCCACAACCATTGCGGCGGTCTTGTTCTTGGCGCCGACCTTCTCATAGATGAAGCCGAAGATGCAGAATACGACCGCACCGATGAAGTTGACGAACAGATCCTTCATTGTGTCCAACAAACCGATATCCAGATACCCGCCTTCTATCGCCGTCACCTCGCCCGATCGGGTCGTGACCGTTGTGTTGACGATATCCTTCACCTCGATCACCTTCTGGCTGTTGGTGGGGTCGAGCTTGGTGGAGCGGATGGTGTCGATGATAAAATCCTTTTGCATATCCTTGCCGAAGAACAGATCCATACCGCATTCAAAGAATTCCCACAGCACGCCGATGGTCATAGATACACAGAACGCGACAAGCGTTAAATACAGGGGAGACAGCTTGACCTTCTTACTGTTGCGGTTGAGCAGATTGACCGTTGAAAAGCCGACAGCCGCAAAGAGAAAGCCGTTGAGTGTATGCAGCATGGTATCCCAGATCGGGATGTGCGAGTAAAAGTGCGCCAGCTCTCCCAGAATGTTCGCCGAAAAAATGAACAGGTAGATGATCGATTCAAACAGCGGGGGGATACTGATCCGCAGCGCCCCCTTCAAGAACGTCGGGATGAGCAGCAAGAGCAACGTCAGCACGCAGGTGAACACGCCCTCATAGTTGCCGATGAAGATGGCTCTGATCATGACAACGACGATCAGGATGCGGAGCACGGTATAAATAATGAAAGTCGCTTTGCTTTCTTTGGTTCTTTCGATCAGACTTCTCTGATAATTGTGAATAAGCCCCATGTTATCTCTCCTTTTTAGAATCATATGCATTATATCAATCATACGAAAAAGTGTCAATAAGATAAGCAAATGAGCGGAATCATATCCGCTCTTATGATCTGTCCGAGTATTTTAACATTCTATCCTGCGGTGAATCGTTTTTGAATAGGCGAAAAATTTGTGAAACGCATATTGACATTGTGTCAGAATAGGTGTATAGTATAGCCGTTGACACAGTGTCAGAACACAGCTGACAAAATTTCTGTATGGAAGGTGTGAAGAGATTGAAGTCGAATGTTATCGTCAAACGTGTCGTTAATGTGGCGCTGACAGTCACGCTGTTATTGCTGATGGCGTTCCAGGTGACCGAACAGCTCGCCCATGAATGGCTGGGGATCACGATGTTCGTGCTGACGATCATCCATCAGATATTGAACCGAAAGTATTACGCGGCGATCTTCAAGGGGAAGTATCATCCGCTGAGGATCTTTCAGCTGATCGTCAATATCCTGCTGTTGCTGTCCTTTGTGTGTACAGCGTTATCGGGCATGATGATGAGCCGATTCGCGACGCCCTTTATGAACGGGATCCTGCCGTCGACGATTGTCCGACAGGGGCATCTGGCTTTGTCGCACTGGTCGTTCGTGTTGATGGGGCTTCACCTCGGGCTGCACTTCGGCATCATCGCTTCAAAGCTGAAAAACCGCACGGTGAAGATCGTGGCGGGCGCTGTGATGGGCGGTGTCTCCGTCTATGGCTTCTACCTGTTCTTCAAGTCGGATATACTCAAATACATGCTGTTTCAAAATCCCTTTGCCTTTCTCGACTATTCCAAGGCGTGGTGGCCGGTGCTCCTCGAGAACCTTTCTATGCTCCTCGCGTGGGCATTTGCGGCATATCTGCTGTCGCTTGGGTTGAAAAAGCTCATGCGCAAAAAGCGCAATATATAAGACGGAAGTGATCTTATGAAAAAACTATTGATCCTGCTTTTGTTGCTGTCGCTGTCGATGAGTATCGCGGCATGCGCAAAAAATGATTCTGCTACCGCGAATCAGGCAGAGACGCAGACCGCGACGACGGATCAGGCGACCGAGTCGGCGGCACAAGAAGCGACCAAGGCAAACACAGTACAAACCGAAGTTCCCAAAGCAACTGCTGCTCCCGCACAGACCGAAGTGCCTGAGCCGACAGAAAAACGCCCCTCCATCGACCCCTATGCGACAGAAAATGATTATAACATCAGTTCCTCGTGGTTCGAAAGGCAGAGCGGCACGGATTACGGTACATTATTGACGGACGTTACCTATTTCTCGACGACTGCCGACGACAATAAGCGCGTCAACATCCTGCTTCCTCCCGGCTATGACGCAAACGGCGCCTACCCGGTGTTGTATATGATCCACGGCTGGGGCGGCGACTATACCGGCCATCTGCACGAGGACTCCTATCTGCACCTGCTTTACGGCAATATGTACCGCGAGGGCATCGCCGAGCCGATGATCATCGTCGGTGTGGATATGTACACGGGCAAGCAGTCCGTCAAGGAGGAACTCGACGGCTATCAGATGCGTGCCGCGTATGACAAGACGGTCGACGACATCGCCGTTGATCTCATGCCCTTTATGAAGGAGCACTACGCGGTAGCCGAGGGTCGGGCGAACACTGCTGTGGCAGGCGTATCCGAGGGCGGCGCTAAGTCGCTCTGTACCGGCTTCAAGTGGCTCGATCGGATTGGTTACATCGCCGGTATCGCGCCCGACGGTAATGTGATCCCCGTCAGTAACTATTATCCAAACAGCTATTGGACGATCCCGTATTTTGATACGCTCCCGCAGCCGACGCAGGATAATATGCCGTACTACCTCTACCTTGCCGTAGGCAGCGAGGATCCGTATAATATCCGCTGTACCAAGTATTACAGCGAGGTCTTCCGCGATAGGGGACTCGGCTATCAGTATGATTATGTTGAGGGCTATGCGCACAACTCGGATTTTTGGCGTGTTTGTATGTATAATTTCATCAATAAGATCTTTAAATAAGATCGGTCGTACCGCTTTCTCAGCAGAATGAAAAAGCAATGATCGCATGACGCTTTGGATCTAAAGCGTAGGATCGTCGCTGTCATACTGCCGCATGAGCGAATACACAATGACAAAACCTCGGAGGTCACATGATCTCCGAGGTTTTATGTGTTTTAGTTGTTTTCGGTTATTGGCTCCACGGATAGCGCACGTTGGGCAGCTCGAGCTTCATCACATCCTGCAGGTCATATTTGATACCGTTCTCTTCCAACTCCTTTAGGAACGCGTTGACGTAGAGGGGAGAGGAGAAGGGCTGCAAGAAATCGATCGTGAATCTGCCGCCTACAGCGGATACCTCGATCAGCAACGTCTTTCCGGCGCCGCTCGTCCACCCGCGGAAGTCGCGGATATAGTCCTCCGACTCCTTGAAGCCTGCCTTGCCGGTATAGCTGATGGTAGCGGTGGTGATGCGGTCAGTCATGCCGCTGATCGCGTCTGTGATCGCCAGCCGCTCCTGATCGGTCTGTTTTGACATCAGCATTTGATTGATGCCCTTCATCGAGGCAACGCCCGCCAAAACGGTCTCTTTGATCGTCTGGGCGAACACCATGCCGCGGTAGGCAGTCGCCTGTCGCTCGATCGGCCAATCCTTGAGCGCGTCCTTATACTCGAGGAACACGCCGCCGACCAGACTTTGATGTGCCTTGGGCGTTCCCAGCGCGCCGCGCTGATTCAACGCGAGCGTCACGCGGATGACGTCCTTCCGGTCGGGATAGAGGCGTGCGACGGCGCGGCTGAACAGCAGTGCGATCATGGTGGCGGGACTGCCGTCGTTCTCGATATTGAAGCGCATGAATTCCTTTTCATCGATGGAGATATTGTACACCGTCCGCTCGGTGTCATTCTCCAGATGAGCGGCGGTGACGGGATTGATCGTGGCAGGCATGTCGGGGCGCGGCGGGGTCGGCAGATCGGTCGCTTTTGCCAGCGGATCGTCCCATTCTTCGGCAGTGATATCATCACCCGCCAGACGAACACCGTCATCCGAGATCGTTACACCATAGCGCTGTGAGCAGTAATAATACAGGAACGTGCGGATGACCTCATACGCGCCCGTGCCGTCGGTCAAGGCGTGTGAAACATCCAGGATGATCCAGTTGTCCTGATAGGAAAACGAGATCAGATGGTAGTTGGATGCTTCCGAATTCAGTTCAACACCGCCCAGCGAATTGGTGATGACAACAGGTCGGTCGTTGTCGATATACTCCCAACGATTATCCTCGGGGATATGCAGCTCAACGCAAAAATACGGGTAACGCTTCATCGTCGTGTCGACAGCATAACGCATACAGTCGGGGTCGATCAGATCACGCATACGGATACGGATGCGGATGACAGTCGGATGTTCTCTGTTGGAGGAATACATCGATCGGTATTCTGAGAAAAGCGGACGATTCATGATATCACCTCATCAGTATAATTTTAACATGAGTATCATACCATATAGCTTCTCATTTATCTACAAAAAAGTCGATCAACATATCGTTCGCGATCGATCACAAGTCGGTGGATGCGATCACGGAGGCGGGCGCTTTTTAATGGTATCATGGTAACGATACTTTTTATGAATTACCTCAATTGTATCAAAGCACCTCGCGGTCTTTGGCAGGACTGCGAGGTGCTTTTGAAAATAAGGAGATTATTCTGTTAATCAAGTTAGAATCGTAGGATCAAGCCGCGGCGGTCGGGACATATTCTTCCAGAGTGAGTGGGAGGGTGCCGGTCCTGCCGTTGCGCATCAGTGTGAAGCTGAGTGTATCGCCTACGGAATGTTCGGAGATGATCGCCTTGAGGTCGGCGATAGAGGTCACCTCGGTGCCGTCGACAGAGACCACACGGTCTCCTACATTGAATCCTGCCTTCTCCGCATTGGAGCCGGATCGGATCGAAGCGACAACCACGCCGCCGGTGGATGTATTGTAGAGGTACTGCGAATACATCTGATCGCTTCCCTCGCTGAACGCCATACCGGTGGACGCTTTGCCGCGGACGTACCCGTACTGCTTCAGGTCACCGAGGATATCCAGCGCGCTGTTGATCGGGATAACGAAGCCGATGTTATCGACCGTGGATTCTGCGGATTTTGCCACCACGATACCGGTCAACTCCCCCTGACCGTTGAACATGCCGCCGCCGGAGTTGCCCGGATTGACCGCCGCGTCTGTCTGCATCAGGTGCATGGTTTTGCCATCGATCTCCAATGTGCGGTCGACTGCCGAGATGATGCCCTCGGTCACGGAGCCGCCTAAGGTGCCCAGCGGATTGCCGATGATGACGGCTTTGTCACCGACGCCTACATTGGATGAGTCGCCTATCGTTGCCGCCGAAAGACCGCTTGCGTCGATCTTGAGGAGCGCGATATCGAGATCCGCGTCGGCGCCGATCAGCTTTGCCTCGTAGCTCTCCTCAGAGTGGAGTGTGACGGTGATCTTGGAAGCGCCTTCGATGACGTGATGATTGGTGAGGATATAGCCGTCTTCGCTGATGATCACGCCGGAACCTGCGGCTTCGGCAGTGGACTCACCGTAAAACGGGTTGCTTTGGGTGATCTCAACTTTGATCTCTACGACCGAATCGGCGACCTCGCCGACGATCTCGCCGGTGGTTTTATCCGCTGAATCAGCCGATGTTTTGGTGATGTTGTTATTGACCGCGCCTTTGTTGATTTGGATGGCGGATGAGTTGTCTGACCCGGTATTCAGCTGCGAAAACAGGTAGCTGCCGCCGAATCCGGCAAAGCCCGAAAGCAGGATGCATAAAGTGAGCACGCCGGCAACGGCGCCCATCGACATCTTGATTTTCCTCTTTTTCCTCTTGGGTTCGGGGGTGGGAGTGACAGAGAGCTGATTGTTCACAGGCTCTGCGGCATGCTTTTGTAGGGGAACAAAGGCGGAGTGACGGCTGAATGTCTCTTGTCGGTTTTCCGACTGAGGTTCGGTCACTTTCGCTCTTTGGTTCTCGTTTTCAGGGTTGCTGCCATATGAATCGTAATAGGGATTATACATGATGATTCCTCCTCGGAGATGATTGTGTTTTATGCTGTACTTTCTTTGTACAACCATATTCTAGTCGAGCAAGGTGAAAGTGATTTGATGAACTCATTAACGCTTTTTGAAGGATTTATCAACGAAGTATGAACGAATCTTTTACCGCGTAATCAAAGGATCGGGAGGCGGATCGCTCATCGAGATCGGTCGTTTCCTCTTTCAAACCAAAACCGACGTCTCTTCTACTGAGAGCTTAGTAGAAAAATACCGGCAAACCTGAGATAGGGTCTGCCGGCTTTTGTTGCTTGATTATTTTACAGCCAGTGCGCACGCGTTGCCGCCGATGGAATAGCCCCATTCCGAAAAATTCCAGGAGTTGTAGCCGCAGTCCAGGAACTGAATGTCTGTTTGGTCTGCGCCCTTCGCGTCAATATTCACGCCCTTGTAATAGGTTTTCTGGTAATTGTAGCCCACAGCACAGGTGGCTTTAGAGATGGAGCCATCCCACGCGTTTGCGGTCACAAGGTTTGTGCCTTTGGGGAGATTGGCAGTGTTGATGCCGTTGTTTTCGAGCAGCTTGCGAATGGAGATATCCTTTGCCTTTGCGTAATCCGCCAGCGCTTTAGCCTTGTCGCAGGTCAACGTGGCTTTTGTTAAATCGTTATTGAACTCGTTCGCAACGTCTTTTGCCTTGTAATTACGGTATTTTCCGTCCGCGTAAGCAGATTTGTGGTTGCGCATTTTGAGCTGTGCGGCAAGCTGAGTGTTGTCGTGTCCTTTGTTGACAAAGATATTTCTGGGGGTGTTCATCAGCTTATCATACATGCCCTTGATGGTGTCTTCGTTTTTACCGTTTTCCTCACCGGTCAGGAAGACGGAGACGGTCTTGATCTCTTTCTCGATATCATTTGCGTCCTTGCAGATGTGAGCGGCAAATTCGGGGTTCACGGTCGCCTTTGCTTCATCGGACAGGTTGTTGTAGCATACCTGAGCGGCAAGGCTTTCCATCAGGGTCGCACATCCCGCGGCGTAAACCTGCAGCACATGATTGCATACGGGCTTTGCCTTGTCGAGTGCTTCGCCGCTGAACATCACCGAGTTGGTGTGGTAGTTGTAAGCAAGCTCAAAGATATTGCCGTCCTTTGTCATGGAGGGCTTCTCGCAGAAGCTGTTCAGCTCGCCCAGTACATCCTCAAACTTGGATCTCCACTCGTTATAATTACCGGTCAGGCTGGCGATCTTAGCGATCTTGTCCGCGTTGGAAAGATTGCTCGCATAGATATCGTTGATTTTCTTATTCATGTTCTCGGTAGCGGTCTTGAACTTGATGAATACGTTGTAAAAGCTCTGTACGCCGAGATCGTTGGAGATCTTTGTCTTGATAGAAGCCTCGGAAGCGTCCAGCTTATCAAAAATCTTGTCGACCTTGTCGCTGAGCTCGGTGAGCTTCTTTTCGATTCTTTCCTCGGGCTTTTCAATGAAGGCGTCCAGCATACCGCTGATGAAGGGACACGCGTATTTGCCGTGCTTTGTGACGCCCTCCAGCACCTTCAAAAGTGTGGAGGAGGAGATGTTTTTGACCTGAAGCAGATCTCTGTCAAAGCTCAGCTTGTTATCGTTAGTGATCGTGGTACCGGCTGAGACGCGGGTCTCTGCAGCAAAGGCTGAGGTTGTCGCCATGGTTCCTACCGAGAATACGGTGATCGCCGAAAGCACCGCCGCGATTACTCTTCTTTTGAAGATGTTGTTCTTTTTCATGATGTTTCCTCCTTTTTGAATACGAAAGAATGATCTCTCGTCGTCGTTTGTGTTTTCCCTCTGTTGTGACTACAGTATATCAGCCTCACTGTGACAAAACAGTGACAAAAACTGTCAGACTTAAAAAATTTTATCAATTTTCATTGTTTTTGATTAATTTTAGATCAAGTCAGCCAATTGCACAGGGAAAAATGATACGATTATTCATGTCTGGGAGGATGATCAATGCCGGTATTCAGTATGGAGAAAGCAAAGGTTTTCACGACCATGGGCAGTCATTATTTCAAGAAAACAATGAAAAAATAATGAAAAATTTTTTGATTCACAAAAAAGAAAAACTCCCAAAAGTGAGATAAAACCTGCACTTTTGAGAGTCTTAGGGTGGTCCGAGTGAAAGTACAAATCCCAGTTCCCATGCGGTCTCGCGGGCTCGGAACGTAAAAAATGCTCAAACTAATGTTCAAACGGTACAGGATAAAGGACTTTGTTTGGTCACCCTGACAGGAGTCATTTAAGGCCTCCGATGGCGATTTTTTGCACTGAAAAAATATTTTCAAAGAGCCTTTCCCCTGAAAAGAATACGGTTGTTATTTGCCCCGGTCTATGGTATAATACTATATTAAGGTGGTGAGAGAATGAGCGATCCTGTCAACTTTGATTTTGATGAATATATCCGACAGAGCGAGCCTGAAAAACAGCAGAAAGGCTATATCTGGCAGACGGCGATCGGTCTGCAGGATGTGGACGGCCTAAAGCCATCCGAATACCTGATTGAGACCGCGAAAAAGAACATCGACGGTGACATCACGCTGAAAGAAGCGAACGAGCTGATCCACAGCTACTATGAGAGCAAAACCGCGCGCATTGACGCGGAGAACCGTACCGAAGAAGCAGATAAGGTATCCGCCCGCATTGCTCAGATTCTCTCGGAAGACGCCTTTGTTTTCTCGCCTGAACAGTTCATCGCGATTCATCGCAGACTCTTTGAGGGTATCTACAAATTCGCCGGAAATATCCGCGATTACAACATCTCAAAAAAAGAGTGGGTGCTCAAAGGCAAGTCGGTGGTTTATGCCGGTTCCGACATGATCCGCGATACGCTGAACTATGATTTTGATGCAGAGAGACACTTTGATTACAGCGGTCTCGGAATCGACAAGAGCATCCGCCATATCACGGAGTTTGTTTCGAACCTGTGGCAGATCCATCCCTTCGGCGAAGGCAACACCAGATCGACGGCGGTGTTCAGCATCAAATATCTCCGCTCGCTGGGCTTTGAGGTGAACAATACGCTGTTTGCTGAGAACTCATGGTATTTTCGAAACGCCCTTGTTCGTGCGAACTACTCCGATATCCAAAAGGGGATTGTCGAGGATAAAAGCTATCTGGAACACTTCTTCCGGAATCTGCTGCTAGGAGAACATCATGAACTTAAAAATCGGTATTTGCTGATTGATACCGAAATGCAGCCACCTGAAAAAATCGGCGATAAAGAAAAAATCGGCGATAAAAAATCGGCGATAAACGTACGGAACCGTCAAGCAATTATCGCCTTTATCAAAGACAACGGAACCGTCAAAGCTTCTCAGGTTGCCGCTGCGATCGGGTTACAGCCGTCCAGGACGAGGGATTACCTCAGTGAACTGATACAGGATGGTATCATCATCGCCGAAGGCGCCAACCGGAACAGAGTATATCGGTTAAAGTAAAAAGTTAGATAAATACACCAGGCTGTACCCTCGTGTGAGAGTACAGCCTGTTCTTATGCTCTGTTACTGCCCGATGGCTTTTCATGACTGATACTAAGTAGCAATAAAACACTTTAATATCTATTGTGGAGAATTCCGCATAACTGCGTTGTCAGTCTTGACAGGCGCCAGGGTTTGCGCGGATTTTAACAAAGGGCAGGCGGAAATCAGCCCGTCAAAACCGTGTTTGGATATCGCATCGAATGCCTAACCCTGAAACGCAGAAACGCCCGAGACTTCCCTGAACTGTGCGTTCTCGGGTAGATTTCGGGCGCTTTTCTTCGCTCTGAGGCACCGCTCAAGGGCAGGGCGATACTTCCCCTACCTTGCCTCAATCTTCAATTTTGTCGTTTCCGGGTAACAAAAAAGGACCTGTTTTCATCATGAAAACAGATCCTTTTCTCTTGCTCGGATTGAATATCAGCCTAAACTGAGAGTATAAAAATTATACTTGAAATAATAATACTTTGTGATATAATAATATTGTAGTTTGTATTTGAAGCAGGTGAGTATATGAAAGAGTTCGTCAACAGAGCAAAGGAAAAAGCTTTTCTTGAAGCGGAGTTTCAAAAGGATTCCGCCTCGTTCATCGTGATCTACGGTCGGAGAAGGATCGGCAAGACCTCGCTGATTAAGGAGTTCATCAAAGATAAGGACGCACTGTTCTTCCTCGCTACGGAAGAAAGCGAAGCCGAGAACAGAAACGCCTTCAAAGCAAAGGTCGCGGAGTATATCGGCAATCCCCTGTTAGCCCAAGCTCAGATCGACAGCTGGGAGGAGTTATTCTCTTATATCGTCAATGATGGCGCCCACAGCAGAACGCTGATCATCATGGATGAGTTTCAGTACATCGGTAAAGCGAACCGCGCCTTTGTATCCGTCCTGCAAAAGATATGGGATACTATGCTCGCTGACAAAAACATCATGCTGATCCTCTGCGGATCGTTGGTGAACATGATGTACTCCCAGACGCTGTCCTACGACAGCCCCCTCTACGGCAGACGGACAGGTCAGATCAAGATGAAGCAGATCGCCTTCCGGTATTATCCGCAGTTCTTCTCGGATATCAGCGAAAGACAACTTATCGAATGCTACGCGGTCACCGGAGGCGTACCGAAGTATATCGAGACCTTTGAGCCGTACACCGACGTCTATACCGCTATTGAGCGGTGCGTGATGTCGAAGGAGAGTTATCTTTACGAGGAGCCTTCCTTCCTGCTCGAAAAGGAAGTGAAGGATGTTGGCAGCTACTTCTCCATTATCAAGACCATCGCCTCGGGCAAAGAGAAGCAAAGCGAGATCGCCTCGGCGCTGAATGTAGCGCAGACCAATCTGCCGAAGTATCTGAAAACGCTGATCGATCTGGATATTCTCGAGCGCGAAGTTCCCGCCACCGAGGATAAGCCCGAAAAGAGCAAGATGGGTTTATACAAGATCAAGGACAATTACATTCGGTTCTGGTTCCGGTTCATCTATCCCTACCGGTCATACATCGAAATGGACAACACCGACTTTGTCATGAAGAAGATACAGCAGGGGTTTGTCGCGAATCACGCCGCTTTCGTCTATGAGGATATTTGTCGGAGGGAGTATATGCCCGCACTGGTTGCCGAAGGAAAGTGGGATTTTATTCCAACGCGCATCGGCAGATGGTGGGACAGGAGCGATACTGAGATCGATATCGTTGCCGTAGACGAAAACTCCGATAATGTGATATTCGGCGAGTGTAAATTCACCAACGACCCGATGGACGTGGACATATACTATCATCTGCTGGAGAAGATCGAAAAGGTCGATTGGAAAAAACAGAACAGGATCAATCACTTCGTATTCTTCAGTTTCAATGGCTATAGTGAAAAGCTGAAACAGTTGGCTGATGAAAAAGACAATATCCTCCTGTATGAGTGATACAAAAAGCAAGAGCGACTCACAGCCATCGCACCGATGATACCGATCGTTTCTTTTATTGTTTTTGACTCTGATCCGCTTTCAGAGCAGCCTGCCAGCAGTATGCTTGAAAGGACAGCCAGTATGCCGAGTACGGCAATGATTCTTTTCTTCATAGTATCAACTCCCTGTATCCTATTTTTTGAATAATACTTGTGGATGTCCAAACCATCCTGCTGATATCATCGAATATTTCTTTAGATTACCTGCATATATCCCTTTTTCTAAGTATTCTTTGATGAGCGAAATTACCTTCTCTACTGTCTCATCTTTATCAAGAACCCTATCCCATTTTAAGTCATCTCCAATATAGGGCCAATTTGTATCCTGTGGAATTCCTCTCTCATCGAATCCACTGACAGTTAAGAATTTCAGACTCCACTGTTTAGTACCCCATACACTTATTTCAAAATATAGCTTTGATGATTCTGGAAGCAATACATCTCCACCGACAATCCGGTCAAGCCACTTCTCCAACATCTGATATGTTATATCCTGCTTTATCTTCTTTGTTTTTTGCTTTAAAACAATTCCAATCCGTACTTTATCGGAATCATCGATTTTCATAGCCCCAAGAAGAAGATAATAAATCATAATCGTATTTGTTCTAATTTCCTCAATCTCTTCTATACTTTTGACATTATCTTTATGAAAATGATCATTACGGTATTTGTCACGATAGACATTCAGTTTATCAGCAATATAGTTCTTGACAAATGGATTCACATCCCATAAATCCGAATAATACCTTGCATAGCCAATGATAGAACCCAGTGTGTAATCAATCAAAGATGAGTTCTCAGCACAATACTCAATAAAATCAGATCTACCGCCCCCAAACTTTTTAATTTGCTTTCCAGTCCCTTCTGACAATTTAATTATTGAGTACAATAATTGTTCAACAGATTTAAGATAGCCAGCAATAATCGCAGTCTGTTCCAGAATGCTGAACTCAACATGATTCTTATAATACCATTCTGAGCTAAGGAAACTTTCTGCAAAAGAAGATTCTCCCAGCAAGGCTTGATAAAGTGCTCGGTTCCAGAAATTCTTTTTAATTATCTTTATCTGATTCTCATATAATCCATCCTGTAAAAGTTGCTTCTCAAAATCTGAGTTTCGGAGCTCGATCTCAATATCGTTCTTTAGTTCCTCTAAGGAACTGTCTGATGGTACAACGATCGTTCGATATCCAATAAGCCTCTTAATATCCTCATTAAACTTCCTAACAAAGGTCATGTAAACATTATACTCTTCTTCAGAAACCATGGAGAACAGTTCTTTTAAAGGCATATATTGGACAAAACCACCTGACAGTCCTGTCTCATATTTTACGATACTTTCCCTTGTTTCAATATCCTCTTTGAGTTCTACTAAAGCAACAGCTCTTATTCCATCAATCTTGTACTTTTCTTTTAATTCTTGCCATTCGAGCCGATGCATCATGCTATGAGTAAAAACGTACCCTATTTTCTTTTTATCTTCGATTCTGTAAAATGGCATAAAATCTCTGCATTTAGCTTCATCGGAGAGAGGTGAATAAGTCACACCATATAATGTGAACAACCTCATTAACAGTTCTTCAGTTTCTATTTTCAGGGAACGACGACTAATAGTTGCAACACGATCATATAAGTCTGTTTCATCATCCTCCAGCTGAATTATATCTCGTTCCATACCAACGTGTGCTCTTTGCATCGCTGAGAAATCTTCTTTTGTCTTTTTTATATGCATATACATCCTGTAAAATGCATACTTGTAGATTCCAGTATTGTCAATCTTGACAGCAATATCTATTGATATTGCTTCATCCGACAACCCTGTATCAATATCATTTACTGGTGTAGTTGAATTCTTTCCATCTCGTTTTTTATCGAGGAGGTTTACGGCAATGTCATTCCTAATAGATATAATGAAGTTTCCAATACCTACAAAATTAGTTCTAAGTAAGAATTGTGTAAAAAACTTGGTTTTATTCTGTGGGGATTTAATAAATGCCCTGATGGCCGCGTCTGATGCATCAAAAGCGCAGAATACACCGCTTGAGATAGTAAGCATTCGTATTATGCACTTGTTGTTCCACGGAAGAAAATGACTTGATTCAAGCTTTGAAATATCTCTGATTCCTCTAACCTGCTTGTTACTAATTTCTATGCAAAGACGCTTAACAAAATAAAAAGCTCGAACCATACATTGATTAAGGACAACTGGGATACTCTGCTTTATGCTAAATGCATATACACCTATTTCCGTTCTTAAATCAAATCTTGTTAAATCTTTATTACTTGAGTGTGCAAATGCGGTTCCATTAAATATTTTGGAAAGCAACACTGAAAGACTGATGTCATTGTTTTTATATTCAAATCTAATATCTCTAATCTTTGGTAAAACGGACAGTTCTTTTGCCAGTGATAATAAAGGTCCAGGAATTCCTGTTCCTTTCCCTGCATTTTTGCTTGATCCAGCCATATCGCTAACCAAATGAAGTGCCCATATTACCGTTCCATTGAATACTTTTTCTTCAAATGTATTTCCTATTAGCTCTTGATTTGGGAGTTCGTGGATTTCAAATAATCCTTTAGTATTTGTCCCATATGAAAGCCCAGTGAACTGAGTCATTATCGAAAACACAAGGCCTACAATAGAAGCATGATGAGCAAAGTCGCGAAAATGATGTTGCAGGCCGCCACCCCACGTTGATGTCAGTTGATCCGACGGTATTGGCGCGTCTTTTTCAAGAAATCGGATTGCGCCTTCTAGCTCACTCTTTGTATATCCACGCATTTTGGCGATTTTCACAACAAAACCGTTAGCCTTAGTTCGCCCCCAATCCTGTGCGGAAGGAAGAGAGAATTCGCCTACCCAGTAAGAATCTAATAATCCGGCAAGAACACCACAAGATGCAGCAACAATATAATCAGTCTTATCCGCTTTTTGAAAATCAGTATCACAAGGCACAGATGACACAGAAGCGTTCGAGTTAGAATACATTTCTTCACTACCTTGTTCTTGGGTATATTCAATCTGTGTGCTTTCCAACTGGCCTTCCCAGTTTTCAATCCTTTTCATAATTATCTTACTCCCTCCGTTCTGTACCCTAAACTCACAGCGCGTGACCGCCGGATACTTTGATGACCTGACCGGTCAGCATCCCTGCCTGCTCGCTTGAGAGGAACAGGATCGTTTCGGCGATGTCCTCCGGTCGGATCAACTGACCCATCGGGATCAGCGGAAGGACGGCTTTTTCCAGCTCATCGTCGATCCAGCCTGTCTGCGTGGGACCGGGCGCGACACAGTTCACGGTAATGCCGTACTGCGCGACTTCGAGCGCAATACTGCGGGTCAGCGCCTCCATAGCGGCTTTGCTCGCGCCGTATGTGATCTGCCCGGCAAAAACCTGTGCCGCGTCGGTGGAGATATTGATGATCCTGCCGTAATCGGCGCGCCGATTGATCATCTCTTTTATCATCAGGATGCTGCCGCGTACGTTGACCGCAAAGGTGGAATCAACCACATCCGAGGTGATCTTCTCGATGGTATCCAGACCGGTCTCGTCGTCCGCTGCCGCATTGTTCACCAGAATATCGACTCTGCCGAACCGTTCCAGCACGGCGTCATAGATCCCTTTGACCGCCTCCTCATCAGAGATATCGCTCTCAATGATCAGGTAGTCCGCGCCCATTTCTTTGAGCTTGTTTTCAACGAATTCCGCGTCACCGGCGTTTGCCGCATAATACCTGTCGACGCCGTTATGGTCAGTCTTATTCTCGTCAAACGGACGATCCACTTTCTTGTATACGATAGCTACCTTTGCTCCTTCACGGGCAAAAGCGATTGCAGTCGTCGCCCCAATCCCCTGCGGGTTATTCGCCCCTGTGATCAGCGCCACTCTGTTCTCTAATCCGTAATTGATCATAAATCCTCCTTAATGATACCGAAACCACACTTTACAGAGCTTGATAAAACCTTACCGCTGCTTGTATCTCTTCCTCAGTCGGATGACCTTTTGCGATTCCTCCGACCAACTTGAATGGTCCAAATGTATCGTAGCCCAAGCAGTGGTATTTGCCGAGCTCTCTGCAATTTCTTTTTGCCGCGATCTCACGGATACCTTTCAGAAAACCGCCCTTAGGCGCGCCGTGCGTGTAGATATAGAATACGTCTTTGTTATCCGGAAGATAAGCGTCGGCAAAGGATATGATCTGTTTCGCAAAAGAGCTAAAGTAGATGCCGGATGCGAACCCGATACGGTCAAAGGAAGAGAGGTCAGTATCCAGTTGCTTTGTTACATCGATAAGCGCAACGGAACTGTCTGCCGCCGCGATTGCGTCGAGGAGCTTCTTTGTATTGCCGTGATGTTCCGAATAATATACTAAGACTGTATTCATAATTCTATAGCTATCCTCTCGTTGATCTCCTTATCTGCAGGACAAAAAGCGTAGTCTGGTATCTCAGCAGGGGTAATCCATGCAATCGCGTTATGCTCCAGCAAGCGGATCGTAACCTCCGCGATAGAAGCGTGGTACAGGGTCAGGTGAACGGTGATGTCGGGGTATTCGTGTACCACATCCATGAACACATCACCAACCGAGACGATAACGCCAAGCTCCTCACGGCACTCGCGAATGAGGGCTCCTTGCTTTGTTTCACCCGGTTCGACCTTCCCGCCGACATATTCCCATAACAATCCGCGAGCCTTATGCTCCGGCCGCTGACAGATCAGGAACCGATCCCCATCCCATATCAGCGCGGCTACTACTTCGATCATAATGGTTCCCCTAAGATTTTTCCTGTTATAATACGCTTAATTAAGTATCTCGGCAGTATGTGCCGGGGTTCCGATGAGTTTCACTTTTGTCGCGATTCTTTTTTCAACATGATGATACCGATGTGATTGCTCTGCATCAAAACGGAAAACACCTCTGAAAATATAATCTCCTCCTGAAGGCTCTTTCGCAAATATCAGGTCATATCCTATATATTGAGGAGTATCTGCGTTATCAACCAGTTTCAGATCATCGTACACAATCTCATTCCAGTCTTCAGAAAGAGTATTCAAACAATCATTTGATGCGCAGACCAGTTTTCCGTCTTTCCTTTCCGCAAGCTTTGGAAACCAAATGCGAAAATTGGTATGATCTGACCCCTCTGAAGACGGCCAGCAAGCCTTCATCCATCCTTTATACTCTGTTCCCGCAACTGCGTTGATTGCGTCATAAATAGTATGAAAGCAAATGTTGTCTTCTGCATCCAGTATCACCGAACCGTTTTCACGCGTTATCTGCGAATCTAGTTTCATGTTGTTTCTCCTATGAATTGTTTCTGAATGTATTTCTTAGAATGATTAACTGAAAAAAGGTAGTTGCTAATATTCCGTTTTTATGGTAGTATCTTGTTTGTATTAACAGCGTATCCTGTTAATATCTATGCACCGACCGCGAGTGGAGATACGTGAAGCTCGCTGAAGAAACCGCCAGAGATAAAGTCGCTCTACCGGAAGTGCAGCCGGCGATCTTGATGCAGTCGGGCGATTTGCATCACACCAGAATAGAATAGCTGTTCATCGCTTTCGATATCTTCTAAGATCTGTCGAAAGCTTTTCTTTTATTATTAAGTTACACTCTTATTCTTTTTACCAGTGAATCCAATGTATCAGCTGCTATGTCCTTTTTTAGCTCACATTCCCATACAACGATAACCTTCCAGCCGGCTTGTTTCAGTAATGCTGTATTATCTGTATCACGTTTTACATTGTTTTCAATTTTTTTATTCCAGTACTCTGTATTGCTTTTCGGCCAAACAAAGCGTGGACAGTCATGTTTATGCCAAAAACATCCGTTCACAAAAATGACGGTCTTATATTTAGGCAAAACGATATCCGGAGAACCTGGTAGCGTTCGGACGTTCTTTCGGTATCTGAATCCATGGGAAAACAGATACTTCCTTACCAGTTCCTCCGGTTTGGTGTTTTTGCTTCTGATCATAGACATATTATAGCTTCTGGTCTTTTTATCATGGTTATCCATGAACTGCCTCGTTTCAGAATATGATAGTTATTTGTTCTCAACTTTATTTTGACAAGTATCGGCAAAGCTTATTTGCTATTGCCTTTGCCATAATAGGAGGAACCGCATTGCCGACCTGCTGATACTGTTTATCCTTTGTTCCACAGAAGATGAAACTATCAGGGAAAGTCTGTAATCTGGCTGCTTCTCTTATGCTGACAGCCCGGTTTTTTACAGGATGTATCCACATGGATTTTCTTACATTAACAACGGTACCGCTGGGTTCATCATAATTCAATCTTAAATAAATCGTATTCTGTGTTCTGGACACATCAGTATATGTATTAGTTTTCAGGGCATCATCTAGTGAATGGAAATTCTCTCCTTGCTTGATTGCCTTGAATCTTTCCATAGCGGTCGCGGTCGTCTTTGTTATCACATGATTATACAATCGTTCCGAATCTCTCAATGATCCAGCCAGACCATCAACATCCTTTTCATTCAGCACAATTCCGATATCATCTGAAACCTCAGTGACCGGTTCCACATCTTCAATATCTTCAATTGCATCTCGCACGGTTTTGTATTCGTCTTCATCTAATTCTGGGCTTGGCAAAGCAATCTTGGAAGCAAGTTCTTTTTTAACGCCCATTACTACAAATCTGTTGCGTTTCTGCGGGGCGCCATAATCAGCTGCACATAATACTTTATGATCAATGACATAGCCGTTATCTTCGGATTGAAGAATAGAAGTCAGATAATCATATACAGCAAACGATTTTATCACTGCCGTAAGATCATCTGTTTCACTGTAATCCTCAACAATAATATCATTGGAAAATAATTCTTGTGCCTTGCCAAGCATTCTTTGAATCATAACAGAGCACTCAATGCTTTCACGAATCGTCTGTGCAGAATAAACATCTTCATCTGCAACGTCGGTAAAGAAGTATTCTTTAACTTCAGAGAACGCTGCGCTGTCATGTGAAAGGATATAATCACTTGAATCTCTAATATGCTTGTCAGCAATTTTCAATAATGCTGATTTATGCTTTACTAATGCCTTTCTAAGCTTTTTGACATTATTTGTCGCTTTGTAAATTATATTCAGCAACTGGTAGTGCTCTTCCGGCCAAAGATAAGAAGCAATTTTTGATGGAGAAGAAACGATGTCTGCAGCACCGTCAAACAGATACTTTTTTTCAAGCAACAGCAATCTGGTTTCTTTTGTCGGTATTTTGTATTTTCTGATACAGTCTATATCGCTTCTTGTCATGTAAAAACGATGCACATCAGATTTCAGCATGCTTACATTTTCCATAACAAACGCTTTGGGATTCAATTCTAATATCGCGCGAATATATTGTTTAACCAGCATGTTGTTCATGCTGACCGCATGATTCTTTTGCCGATTCGCATTGGAGAATCCTTGACAGGGAGGTCCGCCTATCACAACGTCAATATCTCCATATTTATCTTTCATCGCTGAGTAATCCGCTTGGCAAACATCACCCAACACTTCAACGCCTGGGTGATTTTTTTTGTATGTAGCCTGCATATCTGGATTATTCTCAAATGCAACTTTTATATCAAATCTTCCTGTTTGTAAAAAGCCCAGACTCAATCCGCCGGCGCCGGCAAATAAGTCTACGACTGAATACTTTTCCATTGTAATAGCTCCCTTTTATTTATATCCGTTTGCCTTCGCTTCTTCAAGAAGCCTCATAAGCTGTACGCTCTGATATGCACTGGGAATCTGTACAGGAATCTTGACTGCATATTTTAGAGCCTTAAGCTGATCGGGAGAAGCGTTAACCTTTTTTAATTTCACAAAGGATTCAACCGACTTCCAGTATTCAGCACCAAGTTCTATCACTTTTGCCTGAGCTTGCATATCAGAAGCTATCTTTTGATCACTCTTTGCTTCTTTTTCAGCTGCTTTATTATCTTCCTTTGATGTTAAGCACCGCTGAATGTTTTGTGATAAACGAATAGAGCATTTTTTTATTGAATCCCAACAAGCATCCCGTTTACACCATTGTGTTACGTTTATTGTTGCGCGGCCGGGATCGGTAATCGAATTAAAAACAAACTTTGTAATACGAACCAACTCATTTGTTACAGCATCTGGAACTTGTTGACGCGTCCATATTGATTGAAGATCCAAATTCATATCTTTAAACTGAGTTCGAATCATTCGATGTAAAAGAGCGATTGAATATGTAACAATATTTGCGCGATAACCTTTTTCATACCATGGCTGATGAGATACTATCCATTCAGTATGCTTGAATAAGATAGCTAATGCAACAGATTCTTTGAAATACTTCTCGTTAAAAACAATATCCGATTTTTGCCACTGGTCATCAACTAATGCGGCAAACTTCATGAAATTTGTCTGTGCTCCTTTACTTACGATATGAGGCATTTCCGCCCAAGTATCACGATATTTGGCTAAATCTGTCTTAGTGATAACCTGATTTTTTGGGTTTTGCGCAGCAAACTTATCCTTCTGAGATTTTGTCATGCGCATTTGTGCCTGAAGGTACTGACCGCGTGCGCGCTCATAAAACCATTTGGTTTCATACTGAGCACCGCCGGATGCAGGTGCGAACAATCTGCGGGACAACTGTTCCATCCGAATATGAAAAGGATGCGTTGCAAAGAAATCTGCATCACTAACCTTATTCTGACTATTCGAAGAACGAGAAATATTCCTAATTAGTTCACTTGCTTTATCCGGATCGGAATCAACTTTTGTGAGTTTCATCTGTACATAAATTGAACTCAAATCAGCATGATCCTTAAACCGTGTGTTTGATAGGGATGCTGTTGTTTGACCGCCGTTAATTATCTGAAAGTCCTTTGCATAAGTAATATATCGTCCATCTTCTCCTTTTTCAACTTTTAAGTCCATAACAGTTGCAGAAACGCCATTATTATAGGCAAAAAAGTTTTGCGGGATTCTCAGGATAGTTTCCCTAATCTTTTTGTTGACCGCAACTTTGGTTGACAAGAAGGAACGTACATTACCTTCCAGCAATTGGCTTCCATAGGAATCATAAAGATCTGCCAGCATTTCACCGGGAACAATACATAGATAGCTTTGGTAATACTCGCTGTTTGCAGTGGTAGTTTCAAGACACGGTATTCCTTTCCCTCCGCTGAGCGATTTGAAGTCTATTTCAATATCCTGCCTTCCTAAGTCGGAAAAGCAAACTTTATAGATTCGTTCAATATCCCAGATCTGATATTCGATTGGGATATTGTTGTAAGAATGGACATCTAATTCAGAAATACGGCTGCTCATAATGCCGTCTGTTAACAGAATGTACCTGAATTTCCGTATCCTTTCTTTGTTGACTAGCAACAACTGAATCAGGTCAAAAACCGGTGTACTTGGTTCAACTGTCCTTCTCAGAGCTCCGGTATAGACCTCATCAAGAAAATAATTGATTCTTTCAAATAGAGCTATAGCTTGAGATTTAATAAGCGTATCGCGATTTTCATCACCCGTATAATCAGAAATAATAAGATTAAGTGTTACATCAAACTCATCCAGAACATATCCGTCTATGCGCAGCTTGCGATTGTTTTTTCCTGTTCCCACATAAAAGGCAGGCGTAAAATCGCTCAATACTTCTGCATTGATTAAGTAATTAGTCGCTACATTAACAAAAGCGGCGTTTGAACCGGCACCATCGATTGCTGCCGATGATTTGACTTCTTCTAAAAAATCTTTTTGAAAATCGCGAACATCCATTACTGATCTCCTATTTTTTGAAACAATCTATGGAGGCTAAATCGATACTGTATTTAGCGTCGATAATTTCGTGCGGCACATTGTGAACGGAAAGTATAGGAAAACCATCCTCAACTCTATAATCTCGTCTCTCAGAGAGATCATAGTATATATCGCGGTAATTCTGCGAGTCACGATAATAGTATCCGTACATTGCCAATTTGCATTCCAACTTATCTTTCAGCGCCTGATTTGGAAGGATGTGCAGTACATCCTCTACGACATCAGGAAGCGAAAAAGCCCCTGTTCCGTCCGAGGATACTTTATCCATAAAAAGCACAATCAGTTCGCCGTATTCCGCTCTATCAAGCTGTTGAAGGGATGATATCCGAACACTGTCGGATGCTTTTGCAGTTGCCTTGATTTCATACCAGCAATTATCAAAAACAAAATCTTGGTCACATCCCTCGGGTCCAACCCAGGCAGACAATACTTCATCAACTTCTCGATACTCACATTGATCAATAAAAATCATCAATTCTGCTATCAGTCCTTTTTGTCTCGAAAAAGACAGCAGACCTGTCCGCTGTTTTTGAAGCAGCAGCAACCAGCTCCTATATCTATCTAATACTGCCTGCACAGGATTGGATTCGGATTTTGAAAAATCAAGCAAATCCCAACACAGTTTAATAAACAGCTCATCCAGTGAGGGATACTTCAATAAAAACTTTAATCCATATTTGCCTTTTGAGTATTCGATGCATTCAGCGCCGACAGCCTTGGAAGATTCGATACTCTCCCATCTTCCAGTATCAAGTATAACAAAACAACGCTGGTCGCCTTCATATCCAACATGGACAGATAAAGGATGCTCTTCTGAAATCTGCAAAAAGCCATTGGAATACGGAGTAGTTGAATCCCATTTTTTCTTTAAATCATTCAGCGTAATCATCGTCATCATCCTCGTCTACTATATCTACCCAGTTTTTCAGTTCGTTAATATTTACCATATAGTTTGCAGTTCTCTCGATGCCATCTTCAGGAAAACCTAATCCAAGTGCGTATACATAGCGCGGAATGGTTTCATCTTGATTGTCGGCGCGTTTTTCCACGACATGAATAAGAGCAATCGGATGCCGCTGTTTTCCAAGATACTTCTTTGTATTCAAGTACTCTTTATCATTGATTCGTTTATTATCCTGTTTACAACGCTCACGTATTTCATCTATCTCTGTTTGATCTAACCCGATTTTTGAACAACCGCCGGCTCCGACTCGAACATGCCGATCACTAATCTTCAACATATTTTTGACTTCGGTTTCCTTTTTAATGTTTCGAATCTCCGGATGGACTGATATTTCCCCTTCCGACAGTTCAATCGTTATAGTTCTATTTGTACTTCTCCTAGGCTCAGGAATAGCAACATCCCAGTATTCGAGGGTATCAGAATCTTTATCGATATAATCTGCCAGAGCAATAGGCTGGAAGTTTAAGTTCCAAGGGTGAGAGTTAAAACTCCTGACAACTTCGATAATCATACTCTTCGGAACTTTCTTCCAAATATGTGCACTGGTATATCGATCAAACAAATAACTAATACTCTTATCGGCAGAAAGCGACTTTATAAAAGACAAGCATAAGGATCGATTGTCTTCCAGCGCATCCGGATCTGCTTTTAGTCTGGGGGTTTCCAGCATTCTGCCCGAAACAGTAATCGGTCTGTTTACAGGCGTTGCAGTTCTCATTTTATTTCTGGCAGTAACGAGAAGCGTTCCCGGAGCGCGCCTGACTTTGAGACCAAAATCCTTTGGTGTTAAGTGCTGACGCTTCATATCGTCGAGTTCATCTTTCAGTTCGTTCACCGCATCAGAAATATAGCCGTACCAATCTACAGCGTCTTCTGCTATCCATATTTTAAATAGGTCCTCATAGCCAAAACGATATCCGAACCATCTGCCCATTTGCAGCAGTGTATCATACATTATGGTGTTGCGATAAAAATAGCTGACAATCAACCCTTCCAGTGTGAGACCTCTTGACAAGCTGTTGCCGCCTACCGCGATCACCCTTAGTCCTTCTTCATCACCATAGTTCAATGTAGCTGCGCCGTGTTTTTGGTTTACTGCACGAACGCTGATTCTTTTTACTGCTTTGTTTAGATAGTTCTTTAACATATCTTCCCAGTTGTGTGCAGACACGCTGGATAAATCATATTTTTCCCAAGTGGAATACAAGGCCTTTATTCCTGAGATTTGCATTGCTTTGTCAATATCCAAATTCGAATAGTTTTCCAAATCAGATTTGAATTTAGTCAAATAATCATCAATTAAATCTGCAGTAACATTTTGTACCATAGTATAACGGCTGACGTTCACCAACATGGAACGATGCTCTTTTTCATCGAGTCTGGAATCGGAAACAGCTGTTGCAAGAATAAAATAGCGAACTGCCTCTTTTAGACTGGGCGGTATATCTACCAAATCATTTGCCAGTTCTTTTTTATGCTTGAAAACATAAAAATCCTGTTGCTCTTCATTTTTGATAGGAATAACAGAATCTCCGTATTCACCTTCGACTCGCAAATCTGCACCTTTATTATCCCAATTATCAGCATCGCCATAGCCGAATATCTTTGATGCGCCGATATACTTTTCAGGTGTAGGCAATACTGTCAGGAAATCCTTTGGGAACAAATCTCTTGCTGCTTCATCGTGTTCCGCTTCAGGATCAATAAAGATATTTGCGAACGGTGTCGCAGTAATTCCTAAATAAGATGCTTTTTTGAAGCAGTTCAGAATATTGCGAATAGCGCGATTGATTGCGGTCGGATCCTTTTCTTCAGAGTTGGTGTTTACAGATGCATTATCCGCCTCATCATCTATTAATAATAGAGGTAAATCGACAAGTCCTGTTTCGTGGTTGGCGTTGTTGTCCCTTAACCATTTGTATAGATTATTCAGAACACTCTTATTTTTCTTTACAACAAACAGAGCAGTACCATTTAGAGTTCGAAGACTCAAGCCGAGAGCACGAAGTGTATTCTTGTTGAAGTCAGTTGCAACAGAAGTAAAACACGCAACCCTTTTTTCAGGTTGAATAGGAGGGATTTTTCCAACGCCTACAGGAAGATTACGTATTTCGTTGTCAGCTTTTTTATCCAGTGTATGCTTACTCTCAATGCCGACAAATTCTGAGTCAAGACGCGATTGAGTTTGAACACGTAAGTTCTCCATCATGCCTGCCAAGATAATAATGACTCTATAACCGGCATCTGATGCTTTGTTGCATATAGCAGTATAGGTTCCTGTTTTGCCGGATTGCACATCGCCCAGCAACAGACCTCTTCTCTGGAAAGGTGCATCGTCTTTTGGATCTCCCAAATCGTCCATAACGGTATTGGTAGTTTGATCGATTTTGTTTACAACATCAACCGACCAGTGCTTCACCTGTCTCAGATAGGTTTTATACCGATTCCAATAAAAATGATCACTGTCACTATTGTAGTACCAAGATTTGTGGTTAGAATCACGTCCGCGCAGAGTAATGGCGTTGCCGTTAATTGTGTGGATAATGTCATTCCACAATTCTGACCTAACTTTGATGAATTCTTCATCTGAGATCGGATATAGTGCAGATAAAGCTGTCCTCATTTCTTCTGCTTTCTTAGATATGTCATCAAGCGTGGGCAGTTCTTCCTGCCTAAGGAAAAACGCTCTGACTGTATCCGCCAAAAAAATCATATTGTCAGTCATCAAATTCACCTCGGACTTTTGCTTCGTCAATCTCTTCGGCATAGCTGCAAAACGGTTCTGCCAATTTGAGGTTTTCCAGTAGCTCCTCAACAGAGGTATGTTCGTCCCTTACAGAAAGAATAGCTTTTACCATACTGATAATCTGCTTTGTATCTTTTTCGCTGTCATTCTCGATCTTCTCGTCATTTGTCAGATCCAAATACAGAGAGTTCAGCGGGAGAGTGTATCCTATTTGCTGCAGCAGTATATCGAATCGTTCACGCAGTTCAGGATAATCAGTGTATAAATCTTGTATGATAGGGTAATCTGGATTGATCTCATAATAGATGTTTCCGTTCCTGGAAATCATCCTATTCCACATATGTATGACGTTGTCGCTGGTTTCTTTTCTGCCGCGATACGTCCATGTGCGTTTGCTGCCTTCAGAGATCTTTCCTATGATAATAGATAAGTTTTGTTTAATATCCTCCGGCGGAGTCGCAGTGGATTTTTTGATGTCTAAAGTCCATAAATCATCAAGCGAGTTGGGAATATCCACTTGAACTCTTGCAAGCTTTGATAAATCGCCTTGACGCATCAAACGAAACCACGTACCCCATACCAAAAGGCGCTTATTGCGATAAACATAAAAGCCTTGCTGCTTTCTTAATCCATCTTTACCTCCCAGAGCTTTCAGTTCTGCTTTTGTCAGTTTTGAGACATGGGGTAAAATAAATGGTTTGACAGTAACTTTTTCGCCGCGAATCGTAATAACCTCTTCATCCATGAGTTGGGTGCTTTTCTTTGCCAGGAAAGGATCATGTACGGGAATGCTTTTTTCGTTCATGCGAATGTCCAGCTTTTGAATTCCCTGTTCACCGCTTAGGTATCTGTGAAATACTAAAGACAGATGATCACGGATAATGTTCATTTTCTTTCTGAACGCTTCAGCTATATCTTTTTCTCCCACAGCAAATTTATCGAGATCCTGCCATATGATAATGGTTCCCTGATCCTGCAACAGTAACTTTTTTACATTAGGATAATCTGCAATATCATTCTCGTCCAACAGAATAAGCGACCATGTTCCAGCGGTTTTTATATGATCCAGATTCCATTGTGCCGCTGAAACATTTTCGTTTTTCTTTGAGATAACCGTAAGTATTCTGCACTGAGATAAGGAAGCAGTTTTCATTCCTAATCCATATCGGCCTAAGTCAATAACATCTCTCTTTTGCAATGGATCTTGACTTCCGTATTTCATAGCATTAATCAGCTCTTGCTCAGTCATACCAAACCCATCGTCGAGAATAGTGATATATGCTTCCCCGATTGGAAAGAAATCGATATTAACAGTTTTTGCGTTTGCGGCAATGCTGTTGTCAATAATGTCGGCAATAGCCGCCTCAATAGAATAACCAATTGCGCGGGTTGATTCCATCAGTGTTGGTGCATATGGCGGTGTATCGGCGTATTTCATAGTAAACTCCAGTTACTTTAATCCGAATTCTCTGATCAAAAGATTTACGATATATTGGGCAGTTTCTCGATCCAGCTGAATTGATTGACTAATCTTTTCAGGATTCTCTCTGACGATTCTGCCATAAGTATCAAATTGAATATACTTTTCTCCAGCTTTTTCAAAAATTGTATATGTCGTATATACCTTGTCATGAATGGTATTTCGATTTTTTTCAATCCGTTTTATGTTTTCTATATCCATCTGAGCCATTGCTTTTCTCCTTTTTTACACAACAATTGACAAATTACTATACTTTACCAATAATAATATAATCCTTTTTGTGCAAATTATCAAGAGAAACTATTTCTTTTTACATTTTTTCCTATACTAAAACATCCTGATGTTCTTCCCAGTATTCCTCCGCATCCTCATAATCCCAAAAGTCATCAGGATAATCGTAGTATAAATCGTTCGGATGAGCATAGGACTTAGTATCATACGGATCGGATGATGTGCGCTTGGCTTTGGAACTGCTTTTCGATTTGGAAGTGTTGCTGTACGCGGAGTTGGTGCCGGTTGAGCGGATCGATGATCTTCCGGAAGAGTAGTCGCTGGATGTGCTTTTGCTACTCGATGAATAAGAACGATTGCTGTATGACGAGCTGACATTACTGCGGTATGAGCCAGAGTATGAACTTTTATTGCTCTTGCCGCAGGCGCATAACACGCCCAGTACAATCAGAATCGCCACTATGAGGATCGCCCATGTGCTGCAGCCACAGCATCCACTATTACGTCTGGGCGGCTTTCCGCCTGATCTTTTCATGCTTTCTTCAAAGATTCTGTATTCGATATAGTCATCAACGAAATCATCATGATTGCTCATACCGACACCTCCTGTCAGTTGTTACAATAATTCTGCGTATTCTATCCTTACGATCCCATCCGCGCCGGAGCCGTAGTGTATGCGTCCGTTAGTGCTGACATAGTTCAGCGTACTGTCGGGATGGACCGCATAGAGATCCGACCAATGGCGATCTGTGGGGCTGACACCATCGCCGAAGGTGAATCCCTCCGATTCTGCCTGCCGCAGAAACCTCATCGCTGTTTCTTCATCCTTGAGGTGAACATACACACGCTCACCCATGTTTGCTGACTCTTTGATTGTTTTCATAATGACACTCCTTTTGTGATATATCCTAAAGAGCGCCGGGTTCACCTATCGGTCAAGCATTAGCACCTTACCGTCGTGAGAGTCGGCAGGTTGCTGTGCGGTCAACGGGCTTGTCCCTCGCGCACTCTATATAGGCTTATTCTGTTTTTGTTATCCGTTACCAGTCGTCATCCGAGTCGATATCGAAGTCATCCTCACTGTCATTCTCGCTTATCATATCCTCCATGATAGCAAAGCCGACAGCCTCCTCAGCGAAGTCGGTATGACAGTCGCCGTTGAAATCAAACATTCCTCCGAAAATATCGTCAAACATAATGATCCTCCTTGTAGGTTTTTGGGGTTGAATTCTACTCCTTGTACTCATTATCGCACAAGACGAGTCCGATAAAAGTCACTTTGATGAATTTGGAATCCAAAAATCCAAAAAGCCCAAAAAGCTGTATACTCTTACGAGGGCACAGCCTGGTTCACGGTATTAATTTTCGGCTTTCTCACCTTCTTGCGGTTATAGACTTTCTTACTTTCTACAACTCTCGTGGTCAACTTCAAGCCGTTCCAATCGCGACAGAGCATGGTGTTTGCGCTGTTCTTTTTTACTCTGTTTCTTCAGCGGCACCACTTCCATATCGAATCGACCACTTTACACACCCAGCCTCTGCCATAGGTCATTGAGCTTCCTCGCTTTTGTATTTAAAGAACCGGAGGTCTGCTACGGCGTACTTCTTCCCGGGCAGCAGCTTCGCCAACGCTGTCAGCGACATCGTTTTGCCGTTATACTCTACGTTTTTGTTATCGACCACCTTAATGGGGTACAAATAAACACTGTCCAAAGTTGCTCTTCTATTTATGTCATTCCTTGTCGCACCGCTGTTCGACAGTGCCGAACAGAAAAAAGAGCGTGTAGGAGGGGTATCCTCTTACACGCTTTTGTGTGTTCAATCTTGTATTGAATGCTTTTCTTTCATGTCATCCATGATTCTTTCTTTATCTGTTGAAAGAACCGTTGTTACTTTTGTTAACGTAGCAATAGCACCAAATAAAGCAGAAAACAAGATAGAAATCACAGTTAAAACTCCATCATTGTTGTTTATCCATTTTATTATTTCTGAGTCGTCTTTGCCCGAAGGAATTATCATAATGATCAATGTTCCTATTAGCACTACACAACCGAGTATAAATAAAATTATAGATACTACTTGAATCCTTTTGTTTCTCTTGGCTTTTGCTGCGGCTTCCTTTTTGATTATATCTAATTGTCCCTTGTCAAAACCATGTTTTTCGCCATCCGCATATCCTTTTGTTTGTCCTTCATCAAAACCTTCTTGTCTGCTTGTTTCTTTATCTGACAGATTCTGTTTTTCATATTGTTCCTTAAGAGAATTGATTTTAAATTCACTTTCGGCATTGCATTTTTCTTCTGCTTTTTTTGTTGCTTCCTCAACCTCTCTGGTTACAACATACCGGTGCGATTCCTCTGCAAATTCAATGGGGTTTTCTATTGAACTTTCATCCATTTTCTCCAGACGCTTCTGGATATCATATATTATTTCTTCCTTTATGCGAGTTGGCTCGTCCAACTCCATAATATGGGCAAGCATGATATTCTTCTCGCTTAATCGTGGATCTTTTTCAGGAGCGATTCTGATATTCAGGAATTGGCAGAAAGCAGCGTAATCATTATCGGTTCTGCCTTTATACTTTAGCAAGATAGAATACCAGACACTGGGCAACACAAAAACCGGAACAGTTCCCGGGCGTTGTTTCCGCGCCCATTCTGTAAAACTATGATCAGCCGTAATAAAATAATTCTTGATATCTAAAAAGTTGATTCCTTGTTTTTCATTGTTGATTTTCAAAATGTGAAAATAGTTATTGATATCAATTTTTATAGAACTATCGTGAGCATTTCTATCGTTTTCATATTTATATTGTTTAAAACTTTTAGTCATCAAATCGAAACGTTCATAATCGACTGTTTCATAATTATCGGCTATCTCTGGTTTGAAAGGAGCAATAATCTTTCTGACCTTCTTAACTAAATAATCCTTAAACGCTTCAAAGTCCCCAGCTATATTACCGGGATTTTTACACCAATCAAAATACTCTTCATAGAAACTGAGATTTGCATATTTAGAACTCATTATTTCCTCTGCTCTGGGAGCAATCGGTTCTTTAGCTTTTAAAGCACCATGTAGTAAACCAACATGAAACGATATGGAATTTTCCAGTTCTTGTTTTGTGTGATTTGTGTAATAGAATTGGATTCCAGCATCAGTGCACTTTTTTATAAACGCATCGATTGTGTATTGTCTTTCTTTTTTATTAAATCCAGCTAACCTGAATATTACATTTGAATCAAGATAAAACCTTTTTCCATTAAACACGCTGACATAAGAAGATGTGTCTTTTTTTACTGTAAGCATACAGTATTCAAAGCAAGCAGATATCAAATTTAGAATGAAAATATTCTTTTTATTGTAATCCCAATTAAGGAAATCGTTAATGATTTTTGCTTGATCTGGTGAAAAAGACTCATCAACAGCATATTCTGTCTGATCGGTCACCCGACTCTTATCTATCAGTTCCAAAACAGTTTGGGTATCTGAATTGAAGGTGAAATACAAAAAGCGATAAATAAGGTCTTTTGTGGTATCAAAATCAAGGCTTTCTTCGTTATTTTGATTTTGTATATCAATAAATTGCGTAATAAAACTATCGATATTTTCTGTTTCCTTCAAATTCTCTTTCTCTTTTTGATATTCTTCCGGAGAAAAGCAATACTTTGTATATAGAGGGTCTTCATCCTGCTCATATTTAAGGATAGATTGACCTTTACTCTCGATAGAAGAAATGATTTCGTCATCGGAAAACACGAGAGAATAGTTTTCTTCAATATTTACTCTAATATCATGGACTGTAACTCTATTTGGAAAACAATCTAATAATGATAGTTTTACCAGTTTGTATAAGTTTGAAGAAAACTTACCTGCTTGGCTGTTGCTCAATGTTATTGCCAAACGGAACATATTTTTAGTAAGCATAAACTATCCTCCTCGCACTTTTTTTATGATGATATCATATTTTTCATCATTTTTCAATCTATCTATGAATTCTTCATATGATAAAATTGGGATATCTAACATTTCATCTATAGAATCACTGATTCTACTAAATAAATACGCTCGGTATAAAAGGTCCCAACAATCTGATCCGTTCATATATTATCCTCCTAACTACATATACTCCTTTAAATGAATAATACATCTGCTAGATATGATTTTTCTGTCATTTTTTTGATTTAGTTACTTGGTTTATTATGCTTACACTTATGCTGGAATTATAAAAAAAGTTGCATACGAATATGCAACTTAGTTGAAAAATAAGTAAAATTTGCCCATTTGATCTGTATATAATGACCTCCTCGACGGGTGTGTCGACTTAATGACTTCTTGATTTGTTACTATCCGAAAACAAAATGATATGATTGCAGGAGCAGGCGTTTGTCTGCTCCTGCTGTGTTATACGGCGTAGATGATATCATGCAGAACGATCTCCCGTGCCGCGTTGCGGATGTTGTTCATCTTCTGAACCCACATCATTTGATTCTGCGCTTTCAGCGCTTCGGTCACTTCCTGCTGATCTGCCATCTGACGGATGAGTTGCTCCTCCATATCCATGGCAGCCTGTTCGATATCGTAAAGGTGCTGAGTCAGCGCACAGTGCGTCAGGAGATTGTAGTACAGGATTCTGTGATGATCACGGAGGAATCTCCGACGCATTTGTGCGTAGACACCGAGCTCGACGTTTGGCTGTTCGGGCAAGGTCAGGTTAGGCAGATTGTAATCACCCTGTCGCGTATAAGTAATTCCCATCATTTATTCTCCCTTCGTTTTGTGATAAGCTCATTGTAGAGACTTTCCGAGAGAATAACAACGTTGCAAAAATCATAATCGCAGATTTTCAGCGTGCATCCCGATCGGAACTGCGGGCAGAACGCTCACGGTAATACTTGCGGTAGAAGGTGATCGCCTCGCAGATGAAATCCTCGGTCTTTTCTTTCGGCAAGTCATCCGGCAGGAGCTTTCTTACCCTCGCGGCATTAAATGCCAGCCGCTCCGTTTTCTGATTCGGTTTCTCTTCCGACATGATGTCGGAGATAATATCCGCATCCAAAGCGTGTTCATCCGCGAGCTTTCGCATACGGATGGTCTGAGCGTGAGACGGCGTACACTCGTTGAGTTCGATTTCGTCCAGAACGAATTGCTGATAATACGGGTTAAGATAGGAGAGCTCCACAGCCGGGCGCATTTTCATCCTGCCCTCATCTACCAGCTTCAACAACTCGGGGATGAGGTATGTGAGGCGAATATACCTCTGAATCTGTGTCTGGCTATCTCCTGTTTGATCGGAAAGAACTTCCCTCGAGTAATTTTGTCCCACTGGGACTAAATTATTTTTTGAGGGTCTGCCGGCTTGCCGCTTCATCGCCTCCAACCTCATCCGATAAGCAAACGCTTTCTCGCTCGGCAGGATGGTAGTACGCTGAAAGTTGCTTTCTACCATATAGACGACCGCCTCATCGCGGGTCAGATCCTTGACCTCGGAGCGCAGGGTATCCAGCCCCGCCAGCTCACAGGCACGCTTGCGGCGGTGACCTGCCACCAGCTCATAGCGACCGTCCTCCTTCAATCGGAGAACAGCGGGCGTCATCACGCCGTGTTCCTTGATGCTCTCGACCAGCTGCAGCATATCCTCATCGTCACGCACATGAAACGGATGGTCGGGGAAGCTGTCGATCTCCGACAACGGGATATCCCTGATCTTGTCGAGCTTTGCTTCGTCACGCTCCTCCTGCGTCGAGAAGATGTCCTCGAACTTCGGGAGCGAAAAATCACTTGTTCTTGTCATAATAAATTCCTCCTTAAGTTTAAATTGATTACGAGATTCCGATACATTTCGGAAATGAAAAAAGCGCCCACTTCTCAAATGAAGTGAACGCTTCGTCAGTTGAATATTCGGTTTTTTCGCCTCTATGTTATTATAACCCGAGGCAGAAAGCTTTGTAAATTGTGCGATTTCGGTTGAAATCCGTGGGGCAAACCCCCAAAAGGCAAAAAACAGGAAGTCCGATTTTTCCGGATTTCAGCGTTTTTTCAAAAATCAGGCTTGCAAAATCGGTCAAAAAATCGGATTTTGAGTGTGAGTTTCCTTACTTTTCCTTTTCCCAAACGACCCTAAAATGACTTTGAAAATCCGCGCAAAGTCACTGTTTAAGCCATTTTGAGCAAAGTTGGCATAAAAAAGAGGGAAGTTCGAAAACTTCCCTCCGTGGTCCGAGTGACTGGAGTCGAACCAGCGGCCTCTTGAACCCCATTCAAGCGCGCTACCAAACTGCGCCACACCCGGATACAGTTTTTACTGCAAGAGTTATCATAACATAATCCGCCGACAAATGCAAGCATTAATTTAAAATATTTTTATTTTGCCGTATATTATATGGATCAATGAAGAAAATCATTGATAGAAAAAGCACGCTTTTTCAGCCTTGATGACCATGTCAGCACATCGCCATCGGGCTTCGCAGAGCGAATACAATGTTCGCTGACATACAAAAAGCTCCCGCTATGTAACCGTTAGCGGGAGCAGTCTTTTTGTTGTTAATCGAGCACGATGCCCATCTTTTTGCCGTGCTTATTGAGCAGGAGGCAGGCGGGGATGCCCAGTACCAGCAGTACGACGAGCTCGCCCAGCGCAACGCAGCCGCCGGTGATCAGGAAGCTGACAAAGCTGAAGCCGGTATCGCTGAAGAAGATCGAGATCTCCAGTCCTACGATGACGCCGTTGAAGAGCGCGGGCATCAACAACGCGAGGAAGGGGATATTCTTGATGCGGACATTGCGCAGTCCGTACATGGCAAGTGCCGCCAGCAGGCTTGCAAGCGAGCCGAAGATCATGTCATAGAAGCCCAGACCCGCGGTAACGGAGCTGATGTTGGCGATGATACAGCCGATCGTCAGACCGGGGATCGCCGCCGGGGTGTAGATCGCGAGGACGCACAGTACCTCTGCGACGCGGAATTGTACCGCTGCCGATGCCGTACCGGGCAAAAGCGCGTTCTGTCCGATCGTGAGCACGGCATAAAGCGCGGCGATGATCGCCGCTTGTGTGATGTACAACACACGTTTGTCTTTCATATTCTTTTGTCTCCTTAGTTTTGATTTAGGCGGGGTAAAAGTGTAAAAGTGAAATAGTATCTCGCTGACGCTTGGTCAATGGAACCAATTCATCCGTCAGCAGACACGCGTGTCCGCTGACACCTTCCTTTCCCAAAGGAAGGCTCTTTTACAATCCGGGCTCCTATACCGAAAGGAGCCTTTTGCTCCCTCGCCAAGTCAGGATGGTTACGAACTGACCGCGTGTAATCGTACCACGAAACAAGGGGAGAAGTCAAGCGATTTTGTTGCTTTTCAAGAAAAAAGGCATCGAGTACAAAACCCGATGCCGAAAAGAATTTATTTTTATGATAAATCGTTATTGAATGATCGCAAGATTCAGCCTCTTTTGGATATCTCTCCTTTGTATGGATTCTGTAGCCCAAATAGATGATTCGGACAGAATCTCACCTGAGAATTTCGGAGGCTGAGTTGCGATGCTCTCAGGCGCTTACCGATTCAAGAGATAGGTCGCGAGGTTGAGGTAGGTGGCGAACAGCAGCCAGACGCAATAGGGGATCTGCAAAAGCCACGCGGTCTTATCCTTGCGATAAAAGCGCACGGTCATGATCCCTACCAGCACATCCAAAAGGATGATCCAGACAAACGCGAACAGCCGCCACTCCAGTGAGAAGAACAGGATCGGCCAGATCAGGTTGACGATGAGCTGGGCGTAATAGATGATCTCGGTGTCCGGGGAGTCGAGACGGCTCCATTTGAGCATCCCGTGTGAGATGCCCATCAGGGTGTAGAGGATGCTCCACGCGATGGGGAAGAGGATCGCGGGCGGCGCCAGCGGCGGTTTTACGAGATTCTCATAGTGCATGGTGCGGGTGGTCAGCACGCCGACGATCGCTCCGAGCACCAGCGGCACGAGAATGGAAACGGCGTAGGTTTTGATTTTTTCCCGATTGATACTGATTGACATAGTGATTCTCCTTAGTGATATACTGTTTCTAATATATGTCAGTTAGGGGAGAATTATACAGCCGAAAGAGATAACGATACTTTTTACTGTGTCATCCTGAGCTTGCCGAAGGATCTTCTCAGTATGCTTTATCATACATTTTCGGTATCAATAAAAGGAAAAAGGGCGTTTTAAGATTCTTCGCCGCAGGCTCAGAATGACAACATAAAGACGACAAAGCAAAAGAGGCGCTCCCGAAGGAACGCCCCTTTTGCTTTCAGGGAGAGATAACGAAACCTGACAATGATTCTCCGACTTTTGACTCAAGCCGCATTTTAAGTGCCTTTTTTCACGGTGTTGAGTCAATCCTTCTATTTCCTCTTTATCGTCGCGTTATCTCTCCCCTGCATTTTACGTTTATTTCTCTGTGAATCATGCTTCTTGCCGCCCCCTCGTCAGAGGGGGCCGGATAGGTTTTTCTACAGTCTGAAAGCAAAAGAGGCACTCCCGAAGGAACGCCCCTTTTGCTTTAGGATTTAAATTAACATGAAAAAAGTAGTGATTAGCAAATTAAAAGTGGTTTCTGTTTTTACCGCATTGCCTGATAGTCAGGTCATGTTGCTCAGGCGGAATGCTCGGTTTTGCCGAACATATTCAGTCTGAAAAGCTTCTGCTCATCGGCAGGCTTGTCACAGAGGATGAACGCCTCGGTGATTCTGCCGCCTTCCATCAGTCGGGTGATCCCGAGCAGCTGGCTCAGTCTGCTTCTCAGGTTGAGCTTATCGCCCTCACGGGTGACAAGATACACGTTGCCTTCGCAACTGTCAAGCACGTTCAAGAATTCAGAAACGTCAATGTCGTGTAAACCCATTACAGAAGTCATCATACTATCAGCCTCCTTTACCAAACAAGATCAATCAAAACCGCGATAAATGAAAGAGGAATTCTCATATGACAGGAATGATCCGATTCGGTATATTCTTTTTTTCGTGCCGCCATTTACCATTTGGCTAAAACTGAAAACAATCGATTGCCGTTATCGCGGGTCGAAATGTGTGTCGTGCCCTCGCAATGACAATATACTGTATGTTCAGTCCCTCCTAAAATACCGTGCCGCCTTGGCCGCGCGGCTCAGTAGTCAAGCGGACTTTGTCTTGACAGTTATTATTATAGCCTGTTTTTCGTGAAAGTCAACAACAAATTGCTGTTTTCTTTGTGCATACCGCTAAAGTCATGATGATTTTTAATAGTTCAGAGGAACAATATTAGTATAGTTTGCACAATAAATGCGACAAAAACTTTTCGATTGAAATTTTTCCTCAGATCATTTCTGTGAACTTTGCCCATTTCAATCCGACATTGTCAAGGATTACTGTCGCAATCTACAAAATCGCTTTTCTAAGCCAAAAACGGTGGAAAAATCCTTGATTTTCCCTAAAATCGAAGCGGTTTTGCCTTGCTTAATCAATGGTTATCTGTTAGAATACTAACGATATCTAATACTAGGTCCACTTTTTATTTGAACTTAGTATCATTATAACGGAGGCAACTATGTTAAACGATACCTTTAGAATATTCAAAAGCGGCACCGATATCCGCGGCATCGCGAGCGAGGGTGTGGCGGATGAACCTGTTAATCTCACCGATGATATCTTGTCCGCAATGGCAGACGGTTTCATCCTCTGGGCGGAGCAGAAGCTCGGCAAGCCCGCCGCTCAGCTGACGGTCTCGGTCGGCCGTGACTGCCGTATCTCAGGCGAGCATATCGCCGACATCGTGATCCGCCGACTGGCTCGAGCGGGCGTGAAGGTCTATGACTGCGGCTTGTCGTCGACCCCTTCTATGTTCATGACGACCGTCGATCTCGGCTGTGACGCGGCGGTGCAGATCACCGCTTCGCACCATCCGTTCAACCGCAACGGTCTGAAATTCTTCACCCGTGACGGCGGTCTGGACGCGCCCGATATCGAGGCGATCCTACAGCATGCCCAGGACGGCGATCAGCCCGAAAAGGCGATGGGCGGCACCGTGTCCCCGATCAATTATATGGAGAACTACTCCGCGCACCTGCGCGAGCTGATCAAGCGTGAGGTCAACGCCGAGGAATATGACCTGCCGCTGAAGGGCTTCCACATCGTGGTGGACGCGGGCAACGGTGCGGGGGGCTTCTACGCCGCGTCGGTACTGGAGCCGCTGGGCGCCGATACGAGCGGTTCGCGCTATCTCGACCCCGACGGCATGTTCCCGAATCACGTTCCCAATCCCGAGAACGAGCAGGCGATGGCGTCCATCTGTGAGGCGGTTTTGGAGAGTAAAGCCGACCTCGGCGTGATCTTCGACACCGACGTTGACCGCGGCGGCGCGGTCGATCAATACGGCAAGGAGATCAACCGCAACCGTCTGGTGGCGCTGGCGGCGTGTCTGGCGCTCGAGAACAACCCCGGCGGCACGGTGGTGACCGATTCCATCACCTCCACGGGTCTGAACGAATTCATCGAAAAGCACCTCGGCGGCAAGCATTATCGCTATCGTCGCGGCTATAAAAACGTCATCAATAAGGCGATCGAGCTCAAGGAACAGGGCATTTCCGCCCCCCTCGCGATCGAGACCTCGGGTCATGCCGCAATGGAGGAGAACTACTATCTTGACGACGGCGCGTACCTGTGCACCAAGATCATCATCAAGGCGGCGCAGCTGCGTCAAAAGGGCGAGAGCCTCGACAACCTGCTTGCCGACTTAAAGGAGCCTGTCGAAGAAAAGGAGATCCGCATCAAGATCACCGACAGGGATTTTAAGACCACCGGTCAGCGCGTGATCGATGCGCTGGAGAAGTTTGCAGAGGGTCAGCCCGACTGGCACATCGCGCCCGATAACCGCGAGGGCATCCGCGTCAGCTTTGATAAGGACGGCGGCGACGGCTGGTTCCTGCTCCGCTTATCGGTGCACGATCCGATCCTGCCGCTGAACATCGAGAGCGACGCTGAGGGCGGCGTCAAGATCATCGAGCAGAAGGTCATGGACTTTCTTAAAACGCAGAGTGGGATCATTGTTTAGTGAGGAGTTGTTTTCCGAGAACAGGAAAAGGTTGTGATTGACTTAACACTACTACTTGTCGGAGCATGCATGCGCTAAATATAGTTACAACCTGTCAGAATTGACACAAAATATACGCTTCTTAATTCCCAATCAGCACTAACGGTTAAAAAATTGACATAATCCTTGACAAAGTGCGATATTACTAATAATATGGTGATGTAATACGGAAACAGCATGATGTTTTCGTGGGTGATCGCCGATGTTTTGAGAGGTTTATTATTTCGTAGATCACCGAATCATACGCTTATTCAAATTAGGAGGAGACACAATGGTATTAGAAAAGATTAAGGTTATCCTTGCCGGACAGTTCGACGTTGAAGAGGATTCTATCAAGCCCGAGACTGACCTGCAGGATGATTTAGGCGCGGATTCTCTTGATGTTGTAGACCTGCTGATGTCCATCGAGGACGAGTTTGAGATCGAGATCCCCGACGAGGAGATCGAGAACATTCGCACTGTAGCTGATCTTGTCAATTACATCGAATCGAAAACCTGATTTTGTAGGGGAGGAGCGACACGCGTGTTTGATCCTCCGACTGACAAAAGATGAAGGCGGCTTTATGCCGCCTTATTTTTTTGCGCTATCAATGTCATTGCGAGCCCCTTTAGGGGTGTGGCAATCTCAACCTTGTTTCAACGCCGCGGCATCTCAACCTTATTATTGCGATATGAATTCCACGAAGGTTTCCCATGAGAGATCAAGCTACATGGGCGGCACACGCGCCCGATTTGCGCAAAATAACCAATTTTATCGGGCTTTCCGTATCGGGTTGGCGCAGTTTGGCACTTGTCAAAACCGCCGATTGATAGTATAATTATTTTGATTAGGCATTATTGTAGGGGAGGGTCTTGACCCTCCCGACGACACATCAGTTTGATGTGTGAAGATATCTTTGTGAAATTGCGGGTATGCTCGTTTGGATTATCAACTGATATTTGCAGCATTCCGTTTCGCGAACGGGTGAGTCTTGCCCCACCCCCTACATTAACAGCTGTTAACGATTACTATGCTATGGAGGAAAACAATGGCTCAGAATAAGAAAATGGTCGAGGCGATCACGAGCCGCGACGAGGATTTTGCAAAATGGTATACCGACATCGTCAAGAAGGCGGAGCTGGTAGATTACTCTAACGTCAAGGGCTGTATGGTCATCCGACCCTACGGCTTCGCGATCTGGGAGAATATGCGCAACGATATGGATCGTCGTTTCAAGGAGACCGGTCACGAGAACGTCTATATGCCGATGTTCATCCCCGAGAGCCTGCTCGAAAAGGAGAAGGATCATGTCGAGGGCTTCGCGCCCGAATGCGCGTGGGTCACGGTCGGCGGCAGCGAAAAGCTGACTGAGAGACTGTGTGTGCGCCCGACCTCCGAGACGCTCTTCTGCGAGCATTACGCCAAGATCGTCAACACCTACCGCGACCTGCCCAAGCTCTATAACCAGTGGTGCTCCGTCGTTAGATGGGAGAAGACCACCCGTCCGTTCCTGCGCACCAGTGAGTTCCTCTGGCAGGAGGGTCACACCCTGCATGAGACCGAGGAAGAGGCGCGTGAAGAGACCCTGAGAATGCTCAAGGTCTATGCGGATTTCTATAAAGAGACCCTCGCGATCCCCGCGGTCGTCGGTGAGAAGACCCCCAAGGAGCGTTTTGCCGGCGCTAAGGAGACCTACACCATCGAGCCGATGATGCACAACGGCGTCGCGCTGCAGGGCGGTACCTCGCATTATTTCGGCGACGGCTTTGCCAAGGCGTTTGACATCACCTACACCGGCAGAGATAACAAGCTCCATCATCCGCACCAGACCTCATGGGGCACCTCCACCCGCATGATCGGCGCGCTGATCATGGTGCACTCCGATGACGACGGTCTGGTACTGCCGCCCAAGGTCGCTCCCATCCAGCTCGCGATCATCCCGATCGCCCAGCACAAGGAGGGCGTACTCGATAAGGCGAATGCGCTGTATGAAGCATTAAAGACAAAATTCCGCGTAAAGCTCGATGATTCCGACCAGAGCCCCGGCTGGAAGTTCGCCCAGTATGAGATGAAGGGCGTGCCCGTCCGTCTGGAGATCGGCCCCAAGGATATTGAGAAGAACCAGTGTGTACTGGTGCGCCGCGATACCAGAGAAAAGCTCTTTGTCTCGCTCGATAACCTCGAGCAGACGATCGCCGATCTGCTCACACAGATTCACGACGATATGTACAACCGCGCGCTCGAGAACATGAAAGAAAAGACCCATGTCGCCCATAACTTTGACGAGTTCGTCGACATCGCGAAGAACAAGCCCGGCTTTATCAAAGCGATGTGGTGCGGCGACAGCGCATGTGAAGACAAGATCAAGGATGTTACCGGCGGCGTAAAATCCCGCTGTATCCCCTTCGAGGAAGAGAACCTCGGCGACGTCTGCGCCTGCTGCGGCAAGCCCGCCAAGCACATGGTGTACTGGGGAAAGCAATATTGATTTGCCTTGGGCAAATCAGTGAACAGTTATCAGTGAACAGTTGACGGCGGGCTTGAGGAGTTGTCCAAATCTTTGATTTGGGTAACAACTCCCAAGCAACAGCGCAAGGGGAACAGGCAAAGCCTGTCACCCTAAGCGCCACTGCTCTGCCCGCACCCGATTTATATTTCGTTACTGATCACTGATCACTAACCACTGACCACTAAACTACGAAAGGAGCGGTAATATGCCGATCAAAATACCCAATGGTCTGCCTGCCACGCAAATTCTCGAGAGCGAGAATATCTTTGTCATGCAGGAAGATCGCGCGATGACGCAGGATATCCGACCGCTCAAAATCGTCATCCTGAACCTCATGCCCACCAAGATCACGACCGAGACCCAGCTCATGCGTCTGCTCGGTAATTCACCGTTGCAGGTGGATGTGGAGCTGCTGCAGATGGCGAGCCATAAATCGAAGAACACCAGCGAAAAGCACCTGATGAAGTTCTACAAGACCCTCGACGAGATCCGTGACGAACGCTTTGACGGCATGATCGTCACCGGTGCTCCCGTGGAGCAAATGCCCTTTGAGGAGGTCGACTACTGGGATGAGCTGTGCGAGGTCTTTGAATGGGCAAAGAAGCACGTTTATTCCACGATGTTCATCTGCTGGGGCGCTCAGGCGGGGCTTTACTATCGCTACGGTATCGACAAGGTCGATTTGCCTAAGAAGCTCTTCGGCATCTATAATCACATGATCCTCAACCCCAAGCATCCTTTGATGCGCGGCTTTGACGATTATTTCCTGATCCCGCACTCGCGCTATACGGGCATCCGCACCGAGGATATTGAGAAGGTGCCTCAGCTGGAGATCCTGGCGACCTCCAAGAAGGCGGGCGTCGCGATCATCTGCTCCAAAAACGGCAGGGAGTTCTATCTGCTCGGTCACTGCGAATATGATTATGATACCCTCGCCAAGGAGTATTACCGCGACGTGGAGAAGGGCATCAAGATCGGCATGCCGTATAACTACTTCCCCGAGAACAACGTCAACCGCAAGCCTGTGATGACATGGCGCTCCCACGCGTCCCTCCTGTATTCCAACTGGCTGAACTATTATTTGTATCAGCAGACGCCGTATGATCTGGAGGATCTCAAGAAAATGTATGAGGCGGAAAACGAGAATTCTCACGGCGATAGCTTAAGGTAAATTTGGTTAGGCGCCGCTAATTTTCGGCTGAAAACCTTGATTTTTTTATTCGATGTGCTACAATGTAGTCAATAAAAACAAGGAGGTCAATTTCATGGCTTATAAGATTTCTGACGATTGCATCTCTTGCGGTGCTTGTGCTGACCAGTGCCCCGTAAACGCTATCTCCGAGGGCGACGGTAAGTATGTTATCGACGCTGACGCTTGCATCGATTGCGGTTCTTGCGCAGATGCTTGCCCCGTAGGCGCTCCTGCTGCAGAGTAATCGAACTTAAGAAACGACCGAGGCTTTGTGCCTCGGTTATTTTTTTGCCGTTTACAACGCGATCTATGTATGGTAATATATAAGTTGACAGTTGACAGTGGAAAGTGGAAAGTAAGAAGTTGAAAATGGAAAGTGGAAAGTGGAAAGTTGAAAGTGATAGTCGATCGTTCCGTTACTTGTAGGGGAGGGGCTCGCTCCTCCCGAATATGATCAGGTGCGGGCAGTGCCCGCCATCACTTTTCCATTTTCCACTGTCAACTTTCCACTAGAAAAGCGCCCGCCGTTAACTTTCCATTTTCCACTGTCAACTTTCCACTATCAAGAGGGGTGATTCAAATGCGCTTGGAACCGTTGGGTAACGGTGTGGAAGTCTATGTCACCGACGCCCATCATTTCTCGACCGATACGATACTCTTGGCGCATTTTGCCGCGCCGAAAAACGGCGACAGGATCGTAGAGCTCGGCACCGGCTGCGGCACGATCCCCCTGCTGCTGATTCGCGATACCGCGCCGCGGGAGATCACCGCCGTTGATATCCAGCCCGAGGCGATCGACCTGCTAAAGAACAGTATTCGCCGCAATACGGATAACGGAATCGAGCGCGCGGCACTCATTCGCCCTGTTTTGGAAGATATTAGAGCAATCCCCGCGCATATGCCCGCGGGCGAGAGCGATCTCGTTATCTGCAATCCGCCGTACAAGCTCGGCGGTTCGGGGATCGTCAGCCCCGACAGCGCGAAGAAGATCGCCCTGCATGAGACGGAATGCACGCTTGATGATATATGTGCGGCGGCAAGCCGACTGCTCCGCTTCGGCGGACGGTTTGTCCTATGCCAGCGTCCCGAACGCCTGACGGATGTTCTCGCGACAATGCGTGCCCACGGCATGGAGCCAAAACGCCTGCGCATGGTGCAGGGCAGGGCCGGTAAAGCGCCCAAGCTCTTTTTGTGCGAGGCAAAGCGGGGCGCAAAGCCGGGCTATATGGACGTACTGCCCGCGCTGATCATCGAGGATGAAAACGGCTTTACCCCCGAAATGAGAGAAATCTACGGAAGCTATAAGGAACATCATGATTAGTCTCCCTTTCCTAAGGGAGGTGGCTCGCAGAGCCGAAGGGTTCTTTATAATACGGATTGCAAGAAAGGCAAGCTATGAGTAATAATATACTATATGTCGTCGGTACGCCGATCGGCAACATGGGCGATCTGTCGCCCCGTGCGGTCGCAACGCTCGAGGAGGTGGATTTCATCGCCGCCGAGGATACGCGCGTGACCGTCAAGCTGCTGAATCACTTCGGTATCAAAAAGCCGATGATCAGCTATTTTGAGCACAATAAACACGAGAAGGGCGAGAAGATCATCGACCGCATCTTAGCGGGTGAGAGCTGCGCGATCGTCACTGACGCGGGCATGCCGTGCATCTCCGATCCCGGCGAGGATCTGATCAAGCAGTGTGAAGAGGCGGGCGTCAAGACCGTGGTCGTACCGGGCCCCAGCGCCGTGATCTCCGCGCTGGCGGTGTCGGGGCTTGAGACAGGGCGCTTCACATTTGAGGGCTTTTTGTCCGTGAACAAAAAGAGCCGCATGGAGCACCTCGAGAGCCTGCTCGGCGAGCGCCGCACCATGATCTTTTACGAGGCGCCGCATAAGCTCGCCCATACCCTGCAGGATTTTTACGCCACATTCGGCGACCGCAAGCTCACCATCGCGCGTGAGCTGACCAAGGTGCATGAAGAGATCATCCGCACCACCACCAAGGAAGCGGCGGATAAGTATGCCGACGGCTCACTCAAGGGTGAGATCGTCCTTGTGTTAGAGGGTAAAAAGACGGAGGAAAAATCCGAGATCACGCTCTCGGACGCCGTCGCCTACGCGCAGAAGCTGATCGACGGCGGCATGCGCCCCACCGAAGCCGCCAAGCAAGCCGCGGCGATGGCAGGGCTCAAGAAGAATGATATCTACAAGGAATTGATGTGAACAAAGGCTCCCTTTGGTAAAGGTGAGGTGTTGTCCAAATCTATTGATTTGGGATACAACACCCATACACAGGAGAGCTCCCGCGGGAGCGGGTGAGGGATTGCATAGTTGTACGAGCGCAAGCGAGTAACGAATAAAAAAGGTTGCCATGATAATTGGCGATTAATACAATCCCTCCGAGTCAAAACAAGTTTTGACCCACCTCCCTTTACCAAAGGGAGGCAAAAATAAAGGAGGAACCTATGAACTACGAAGAAAGCCTGCAATTTATCCACTCACTGGACAAATTCGGCTCACGTCCCGGGCTTGACCGCGTCAAAAAGCTCTTTCGCACCGTGCCCGAGGTGCTGGGACAATCCTTCATCCATGTCGCGGGCACAAACGGAAAAGGCTCTGTCTGCGCCATGCTCAGCTCCGTTCTGCAGCAGGCTGGGTACAAGGTCGGACTGTTCACCTCGCCGTATATCGTCGATTTCCGCGAGCGCATCCAGATCAACAATCAGATGATCGACAAGGATACCCTCGCCGAGGCGGTCACCTTCTTGGAGCCGAAGCTCAAAAAGCTCAATGAGCAGGGCACCGTCATCACGGAATTCGAGTTCATCACCGTGCTGAGCTTTTACCTTTTCAAAAAGCTCGGCTGCGACATCGTCGTCTGTGAGGTCGGCATGGGCGGTCTGCTGGATTCCACCAACCTGATCCCGTTCCCATTGTGCTCGGTGATCACGCGCATCGACCTTGACCATACCGCTATCCTCGGCGAGACCATCGAGGCGGTCGCGTACCAAAAGGCGGGCATCATCAAGAGCTACGGCACTACCGTGACCGCGCCTCAGCCGCGTGAGGCCTTCGCTGTGATCGAGGAAAAGGCGCGTCGGGAGCACAACACGCTCTACCGTGCCGAGGATATCCGCCTGACCGTTACCGAGATGAATCGTGACGGCACCCGCTTTGTCTACCGCGAACTGCCGATGCGGCTGCCTCTGCTAGGCTCGCACCAGATCGACAACCTGCGCTGTGCGCTGGCGGTCATCGAGGTACTGCAAAAGGAGCACGGCAAGCAGATCACGATCGAGAACATTCGCGACGGCTTAGAGCAAACCCACCATCCCGCGCGTTTTGAAAAGCTGCGCGAGAACCCTACGGTGATCCTTGACGGCGCGCATAATCCCAACGGGTTACAGGCATTCGCGACGGCGGTGCGCACCTATTATGCCGAGGGCGACAAGACGCTGATCATCGGTATCCTCGCCGACAAGGACAGCACCTCGCTGCGCCTGCTCGATGGGTTGTTCAAGCGGATCATCGTGACCGATATCGACAACCCCAGAGCCTTGCCCGCGGCTGATCTGGCACGGCGACTGGGCGGCGTGAGCGACGACATCGAGGTCATCGAAAGCCCTCGTGAGGCATATGATAAGGCGCTCTCCTATGGGGACGATATCTTTGTCTGCGGCTCGCTCTACCTTGCGTCCGAGATCCGACCGTATATCATATAATGGTCATGAAAAAAGCCTTCCCCTCGGGGCGCCCCCGTTGGGGGAATGTCCGAAGGACAAGGGGGGAGCCGCTTCCGGCGAGGAGAAGGTGTCGCCAAAGGTGACGGATGAGGGGACTCCTCTTCCTATAGATGTCGGACTCGGTGGGGCTGTTTGTTTACCGAGGATCGAGGAAATGTTTCGCACTCTTTGATAAAATGATTGTTCGGATAAGTCAGCCCCTCATCCGACTCGGCTTGCGCCGAGCCACCTTCCCCCCGAGGGGAAGGCTGTGGCAATCTCAACCGAATAAAAAACTCTCTCAACAGAATATGACAGTATTTTTAAGCCTATCCTATTACTATTAGTAGTAGGGTAGGCTTTTTTAGTGGAAAGTTGAAAGTTGAAAGTGGAAAGTGATTCATTGAATGGGTGCGGTTAGGGTGACAGGAATAATCCGAACCTGCTGAAAATGGCAATATTTCGGCAATTTTCGGCTTATCAATCTTGGCAGGCGCCAGCCTGCCCACAGCGAACCCTGACGGGTTCGCGAGGATTTTAACAATGGGCAGGCGGAAATATGCCCGTCAAAACCACGGTTCGGATTATTCCTGTCACCCTATCCCGTCCTTCATTTTCAACCTTCCACTGTCCATTTTCAATTGATTTACTGTTCATTTTCAATTGGTTTACTTCGGAGGAAAACATGGTCAATATTACATACAAAAACGGGGTGGTCACCGCCATGCTGTACGGCGAGATCGACCACCATATCGCGCCGCAGATCCGCGGCGATATCGACGCGCAGTGTGAGCGCAGCCGCCCCTCGCGGCTGGTGCTCGATTTCGGCAAGGTCGGGTTCATGGACTCGTCGGGCATCGGGCTTGTTATGGGGCGTTACCGCATGATCTCGCTGCTCGGCGGCAAGCTGGAGGTCGTCAACGTGCCGCCCAACCTGCAAAAGATCTTTGTCTTGTCAGGACTGGAAAACCTGGGGGTGATGAAATGAAAACGATCAATGAAATGAAGCTTAGCTTTATCTCCAAAAGCGCTAACGAGAGCTTTGCGCGCTCCGCCGTAGCGGCATTTTTACTGCCGCTCGATCCGACTGTCGCCGAGATCGCCGACGTCAAGACCGCCGTGAGTGAAGCGGTCACCAACGCCGTTGTCCATGCCTACCCCGATACCTTCGGCACCGTCACCATTGAGGCAAAGCTCACCGACAAGGGACATGCCGTCATCAAGATCCGCGACAGGGGCGTGGGCATCCCCGACATCAAGCAGGCGATGGAGCCGCTCTATACCACCTCCACCGATGAACGCGCCGGACTGGGCTTTGCGGTGATGCAGAGCTTTATGGATAATGTCAAGGTGCGCTCGACGGTCGGCAAGGGCACCACCGTTACGCTCGAAAAGAATTTCATTCGCGCCGCCTATGGACAGAAATGAGCTGATCGAACAAAACCTGCGGTTGGTGCACGCCTGCGCCCATCGCTTTACGGGCAAGGGGATCGAGTATGACGATCTCTATTCCGCAGGCTGTGTCGGGCTGATCAAGGCGGTGGATCGCTTTGATCAAAGCAAGGGCTTTCGGCTCTCCACTTACGCCGTGCCTGTGATATTGGGCGAGATCAAACAGCTTTTTCGCTCCGGCGGCAGTGTGAAGGTGTCGCGCTCTTTGCAGGAGCTGAGCATGCGTGCGCAGAAGGTCTGTGAGAACTACCGCGCCGGTCACGACAGCGAGATCTCGATCGCCGAACTGGCGGAGCAACTCGGGGTCGATGTGTATCAGGCCACCGAGGCGTTGTCCGCGTCCAAGGCGGTGCTCTCCCTTTCGGGAGAGGAGGAATCAGGCGGCGTGGATGTGCCCGTGCCCTCGCCGGAGGAAAAACTGACCGAGCACCTTTCCCTGCGCGAGGTGATCAACGCACTGAGTGATGACGAACGCATGCTGATCATCCAGCGGTATTATTGTCACAAAACCCAACAGCAGACCGCCGACACCCTCGGCACCACGCAGGTGCAGATCTCGCGCCGAGAGAAGAAGATCTTATTAAAAATGCGCGCGATGCTGATGTGATGCTTTTATGTTAAGGGTCATTGCAAAGCTCCTTGCGGAGAGATTTGTAGGGGAGGGGCTTGCTCCTCCCGAAACATTCCACCGTATAATGCCACCAATCGCGGAGCAGATCGATCTCTCCGTAGGGTACGGCATTCATGACGTACCGAGAATGACGGGCGTTTTCACTATCGGGAGCGCGAGATAGGAAAACCATGTTCTGCCATGCGGATGAGCATTGCTCGTCCCTACGGAAGCGTCTGCTTTCCTCAACTGACGCGCTTCTTGACCCAACGCCCTGCCGCGGGAGCACCACAGTGGCGCTTAGCCAATCGCAGACAAAGGGGACCCCGACACGCCCCGCGTGTCGGGGAGAGGAGGAACCGCAATACGAGGTCAAGGCATACCAACCGGATATGCCTACCGAGTACAGCAAGCGACGACGATGGAGCGCTGTTGCATGGGAGTTGTTAGCCAAATCAGCTAACGCATGGGTGCTGTAACCAAAATCAAGATTTTGACAGCACCTCAAAAGATTTGGACAACTCCTCAAAGGCGCTCCCCTACAAATCCTCTGCAACGCTCCCCTACAAATTGAATGAAAACGCCTGCAAAAAATGGGATGGCTCTTTTCCGGAGCCATCCCTTTCATGCTTCTCTTCCCTTTTTTATTGTCATTGCGAGGAGCGGACAATCGTCCGCGACGTGGCAATCTCAACCGATAAGCAGTAGGATTGCGCATATACGATTCGTTATTTATCCTCGAGCTTTCTCAGCTCTTCGCTCTCAGGTTCTTTTTCCTTGCCCTTTTTGTTGCCCTTGTTGTTGATGTAGTTGTTCTTGACGACGCGGACTTCCTTGACCTTGAAGGACTGAGGCGCGGCGTCGTCAGGGGTGTTATCCATCTTGACCTTGAGCGTACGCGCCAACAGGTTAGTCTCGACGACTAAACCTCTGCCCAGCGGCGTTTTGACAAGTGTACCGACCTTGGGGGTGCGCTTGATCAGGTCGGTGTAGGCGTCCTGCTCATATTTCAGACAGCACATCAGTCGTCCGCAGGTGCCCGAGATCTTGGTGGGGGAGAGGGAGAGCCCCTGCTCCTTCGCCATCTTGATGGACACGGGGTGGAACTCGCCCAGGAAGGACGAACAGCAGAACGGTCTGCCGCATACGCCGAGGCCTCCGAGCATCTTGCTCTCGTCGCGCACGCCGATCTGTCTGAGCTCGATGCGGGTGCGGAACACAGAGGCGAGATCCTTGACCAGCGCGCGGAAATCGACTCTGCCGTCGGCGGTGAAGTAGAACAGGATCTTGGAGTTATCAAAGGTGTATTCCACGTCGACCAGCTTCATCTCGAGCCCATGCTCCGCGACCTTCTGCTCGCATATTTTCAGCGCTTCCTTTTCCTTGCGCTTGTTCTCCTCCAGTCGACGGCGATCCTCCTTGGTCGCCTTGCGGATCAGCTTCTTCAGGGGATGGACGATCTCGTCATCCGCGACCTCTTTGTTGGCGATCGCGACGGTGCCGCATTCGATACCGCGGGAGGTCTCGACGATGACGACGTCATCATTCTTCAGTTTATTTTTATCGGGGTCAAAGTAATATACCTTGCCGCCTTCTTTGAATCTTACGCCGATTACTTCTGCCATGTAATCCTCCTGTATTGTGATGACAGCCACGTGGTCAGCAGCTGGATGTTAACATTGGTTTTGAGCCGATTGACGGCTTCATCGGTGATCTCGATCAGCGCGATCACACGCCTTCGGTCGAGCTTGCGGGTGAGCTTTTTGACCGACGGATCATCGGTCATCACACCGCTGTAAAAGCCCAGCGCCTGCCGCAGCTTCTCTGTAAAGACGCGGAGTGTGCTTTCTAAGCGTTCTTTATCGCTGAGGGTGTAGAGCGTGTGCAGCAGATCATATTCATAGAGCGACACGATGCCGTCGATCAACTGTGCGGCGGCCGCTTCGGTATCCTCATTTTTGTGATCCTCGCGGTGCAGGGTGATGATGTGCGCGCGTGAGCGCACGGTCAAGAGCAGGCTCTTTGCGCTTGGCACGGTGAAGATGAAATAAAGGCTCTGCGGCGGCTCCTCAATGGTTTTCAAGAGCGCGTTCTGCGAATCCTCGCGCAGGAGCTTGTCCGCGTCACAGAAGATGTAGACCTTGCAGTCCGCCTCGTTGGGACGGATGCTCATTTGCGCCAGATAGTGGTCGCGCAGATCCTTGAGCGAGAGGATCCCGCTTTTGAGGTGCTTGCTTGGCTCGGGACGGAACACGTCGGGGTGGATGCCGTCGAGCACCTTGCGGCACGGATTACAGCTCAGGCACGGAGGATTCTCCTCCCTGCACACAGCCCCCGCCGCCAACAGCAGCGCGGCGCTGTCGCGTTCTTCCTGCTCGCCGCCCTCGAGGATGATCGTGTGCGGCAGACGACCCGAACGGATCAGTGCCAGAACAGCGTTTTCATTATCGTGTTGCAGCCTGATATCCATGCCGTCACCGCCTTTATCCCCATTATCAACCTTCATTATACCATAGTTGAATGAAAAAAGCTACTGTTATTTTTTGTTGAAGAAAAAGCCTTCCCCTCGGGGAGCACGTGTACCCTTTTTTCGCCTTTCGGATAAGTCCGCAAAAATAGCCTTCCCCTCGGGGCGCCCCCGTTGGGGGAATGTCCGAAGGACAAGGGGGGAGCCGCTTCCGGCGAGGAGAAGGTGTCGACCGACGGGAGACGGATGAGGGGACTGCTTTTCCAATTAATGGCGGATTCAGTGGGACTGTGAGTTCATCGAGGATCGAGGAAGTGCTCTGCACTCTTTGTTAAGATGATTTTTCGGATAAGTTAGCCCCTCATCCGACTCGGCATACGCCGAGCCACCTTCCCCCCGAGGGGAAGGCATTTTTGATTTCTCAGCACCTTACAGTATCACAAGAAAAAGGCGCACGCGTCATTTCAAATACGCAATATTCGTCAGCACCTGTCCGTCCTTGATCTCGATCACGCCGAAGCTCTTGCCGTAGCCCAGTGAGCCGGGGTTGAAGAACCGCACGCCGTCTCTGACGGTATCATCCGCGATATGCGTATGACCGTACAGCACGATATCCGCCTGCTTTTCTCGGGCGGCTCTGTCGATGTCGAACAGACCGTATTTGACGTTGTAGATATGCCCGTGCGTCGCCATGAACCGCACACCGTCCACGGTGAACTCCTCCACGATCGGCAACATCTCAAAATCACAGTTACCCTTGACCGTGTAATAGGTTTTGTCGGGGTATTCCGTCTTGATCCTGTCGACCTCGTCACGGCTGTCGCCGCAGTGCACGACGATATCGGCATTTTGGTTGAGCTGCATGACCTTTTTAAAATTTCTGTACGAGCCGTGGGTGTCGGATACAACAATTATTTTCATATTTTTCTCCTAACTGCATACTATACTATTAATGATGTTTTATTACCAATCGTCATTGCGAGGGGCGCAGTCGTTAAGGTTGAGATTGCCACGTCGGAACAAAAGTTCCTCCTCGCAATGACAATATGATAATTATGAGGTGAAAGTATGGCTGACAATCAGCAAATCGATATATTGATCAAGAAAATCAGCGAGCGCATGGGTACGCCCGAAAACGAGATCAAGAGCGCGGTCAACAATTCGAGCTACGCAAAGCTGCTCAATAAGCTCCCGTCCGACAAGGCGCGTCAGATGGAAGAGATCCTCAACGACGAGGATAAGGCGAAGGAGTTTCTCAATTCACCGCAGGCGAAAGCCATCATCAAGAGGATTATGGGCTGATGGACGATCTCTCCGAAAAGCTCAGCGGGATCCTCAACGACCCCGAGGCGATGCGGGATATCGCGGCGCTTGCCTCACAGCTCGGCGTGGAATCGCCGGGCGTACATAAAGAGGATGTGCGCCCCGATCCGACCCCGCCCGATGATACCGCCGCTCAGATGATGAAGCTCATGCCGATGCTCGGCACCCTCAGGCAGGAGGACGATACCACCCGCCTGCTCGACGCGATGCGCCCGTTTCTCAGCGAAGAGCGACAGCAAAAGCTCGACCGCGCCAAGCGCCTGATCAAGGTGATGAAGCTCATGCCGTTGATCAAGGATCTGCCGTTGTTTGATCTGTGAGGATGATAGATGAAAATGTAGGGGAGGGGTATTCCCATGCAAATCCCCTGCAACGTCTATTGTAGGGGAGGGGTGCTCCCCGTTGGGGAGACGTCACGAAGTGACAGTGGGGGGTGCTCCCCGTTGGGGAGACGTCACGAAGTGACAGTGGGAGATTCCCCTGTTAGGGGAAATGTCCGCAAAGCGGACAAAAGGGTTGCCGTTCTCGCCGAGAGAAAGGCGTCTCCGCCGAGGAATGCTCCTCCCGCTTATATTCAGGTGCGGACAGCGTCCGCCCTATCATCAAGGTGATACCATGCCGTCAAATTCACTTGAACAGGAGGCGATGGATCGGGTCAGGCGGATGTACGCGTCCTTTGACCGTCCCGCGCCCAAACATGAAACTGTAAAAAAGCCCGAATCCGCACCTGTTGTCGAACAGTCCGAATCGTCCAAGCCCACGGAACCGCCGCCGCATGCTGAGCCAATGTCACAGATAGCTGAAAAAAAGCCAAACAGTTTGCTCGACGTCTTTTTGAAGGATCAGGATCAAAGCCTGATCCTGCTGCTCCTCGTCATGCTGATGAGGGACGGCGCCGATATGAACCTGATGCTGGCGCTGGTGTACTTATTGATATAGGCAGTCACTTTCGTGCTTGTACCGGGGAAGTTTATTGGTGAACGGTTGTGAGAGGCGGGATACACGCGTCCGCACTCCCCGAAATACTGTCACTTATCGTCACTAAATCTCATAAACCCGCATAAACAGTGGCTTAATGAGGGGTGACGGTCATGGAGACGATCGGCTGATTTACCGTCACATGACGGTGAACAGCGTTAGCGATCCGCGGTCGGGGACGAGGCGATTTGATTGTGGTGGATACAAACATCGCGGTATTGTTGATAAACAGCCTGTATGAATGATCGCTGTGTGTTGTTGATCGTTGATAGGATGAAGAGAGTTGAACCCCCCATTGGTTGACAGCGGCAGAGTTCCGACTGCTCTTCGTCAAAATCCTCGTAAATCATCAGCAGTCAGTGTCATAGCTGTGTTTAGCTGACAATCCGACTGTGTGTCATAGCTGTGTGCTGTTGATCAACCGCCTGTGAGTATCGGTGAACAGCGTCACGTGACGGTGCTCAAGGGGGATATTCCCTTTACCGTCACTGTGCAAAAACTCACTGTTCATGGGAAAAACAAGAGCTCAGTGACGGTGAGTGACGGTCTTTTCGGCAGTGCGGGCGCCCGTTGCAGTATCACAAGAAAAGGCACCGTGGTGCTTTATCTATCTCTATACAAATGTAAACTTAGGGTGACAGGAATAATCCGAACCGTGGTTTTGACGGGCATATTTCCGCCTGCCCATTGTTAAAATCCTCGCGAACCCGTCAGGGAAGTGCAGGCAGGCTGGCGCCTGCCAAGATTGATAAGCCGAAAATTGCCGAAATATTGCCATTTTCAGCAGGTTCGGATTATTCCTGTCACCCTAACCGACAGCAGTACGTAACATAGAGTAAGAAAAAGCGGCGCGCCGCGCCTTGCTTTTTTGGCGGAGTTTCGATATAATATCCTATTATAGCGATTGAACAAAAGGATTGCAAATTTTTTTGCTTGGGAGAATACTATGGAAATGACGATCACCGAAACTCAGCCGACCCGCGCGCTGCTGGTGGAAGCGGATACAGGCGATTATGACGCCGAGGCGTCGCTCAACGAACTCTTTGAGCTTGCCGAAAGCGCAGGCGCCCAGCCTGTCGCGTCCATCACCCAAAAGCTCCAGCATATCGATCCCGCCACCTGCGTCGGCTCGGGTAAGCTGGACGAGATCAAGGACTATTGCGAAAGGGAGGACATCGACCTGATCATCTTCGATCTGGAGCTGTCGCCCGTCCAGATCCGCAACATCGAGGCGGCGACCGACGTGCGCGTCATCGACCGCACCATGCTGATCCTCGATATTTTCGCCCTGCGCGCGAGATCGCGCGAGGGCAAGATCCAGGTCGAGCTCGCCCAGCTCAAATACATGATGCCCCGCCTGACCGGTAAGGGTATCGAGATGTCGCGTTTGGGCGGCGGTATCGGCACCCGCGGCCCCGGTGAGAGCAAGCTCGAGACCGACCGCCGTCATATCAAGCGCAGGATGGAGACCCTCAAGGAACAGCTCCGCGATGTGGAGGAGCACCGCAGACAGCTGCGCTCCCGCCGCAGTAAGGACAACGTCATCACGGTCGCCATCGTCGGCTATACCAACGCGGGCAAATCGACTTTGATGAACACCCTCACCGACGCAGGCGTGCTCAGCGAGGACAAGCTTTTCGCGACCCTCGACCCGACCTCGCGCGCGCTCAAGCTGCCCTGCGGCGTATCGGTCATGCTGATCGACACCGTCGGGCTGGTCAGACGACTGCCCCACCATCTGGTCGAGGCGTTCAAATCAACCTTGGAGGAAGCGGCGCAGGCGGATATCATCCTCAATGTGTGCGACGCGAGCAGTGAAGAAAGCCGCCTGCACCTCGAGGTGACACGCGATCTGCTGGCTTCTCTGTCGAGTCTGGACAAGCCGATCATCCCCGTACTGAACAAGTGCGACTTGCTCACCGACAATATGAGCGGTATCTCCGGCGCGGTGCATATCTCTGCAAAATACGGTACGGGCATTGACGAGCTCTTACAGGCAATCGAAGAGAATCTTCCCAAGAAGCTCAAGCGCGTCAAGCTCCTGTTGCCGTTCGATAAGGCGGGCATCGCCGCAAAGCTCCGCCAAACCGCGGTGCTCCACAACGAAGAATACACCGCCGAGGGCGTGGAGATCGAAGTGACCCTCGACGAGATCCAATACGCGCGTCTGCGCGAATATGTAACGGAACGATAGGAGGACAGAGATGACAATGAGAAAACGCGTGATCGCTATGGCGCTCTCGATACTGTTGGTACTGTCACTCTGCGCTTGCTCGGGCGGTAAACCAACCGCAAAGCCCGCCTCCGGAGAGAGCCTGAACTACGTCGGCAAGTATACTGCCTTTGCGATGGTACACGATGATTATCGTGACTATCTCGTTGACCTCGGTGACAACAGCTCCGAGATCACCCTTAACGAGGACGGTACCGGTACGATGAAGCTCAGCAGTGAGAAAAACGAGGGAACGATCGAGCGATGGAAGGTCGAGAACGGGCTGATCGACGTCACGATCAGCAACCGTACCCTATTCGGCCCTGTCAAAGACGGCAGCATTCTTCAACTGTATTTTGAGAAGGAAACCCTGACGATCTACTACGCCAAGGAGGGCGCGGATACCTCCTCCTACAACGTCCTATCACAGGAGGCGTTCAAAGAAACGATCGCGGCAGGATCATCGAAATAATATACGACAGAACAGCGGAGGATTTCTCTGCTGTTTTTCTGTTTTATCTCTTGCAAAGATGATGTTCCGTGGTATAATAACTTTATAAAAGGAACAATTTCCCACATACAGCGGAATGGTTGTTTGATCTTTGAGGAGGGATCGTATGAACGGTCAATATCGAAAACTGCTGAGCTTGGTGCTGGCACTGATCCTGGTGTTCTCCGCGATAGGGAGCGTCAGCTTCTCCGCCGCCGAAGCGCATCGCTTCATCGTGACATCGGATGAGGAGAACGCTCCTGCTAAAGCGCATGAGACACAGGCACAGGAAGATGAAACACAGCAGGCGCTAGCCGTAGTAGGCGCTCAGCCGAGTGATATCGCGCCTGAAGCGGCATCTGAAGCGCCGACGGAGAATCCCACCGTTGCACCGACCCAAATGCCTACCGAAGAACCCGCACCGACCGTCGGTAAGGTCAGGAATATCTCGCGTGACAGCTATGACAGCGACCGCTGTCTGCTCAACTGGGATAAGGTCCCGGGCGCCGACGGCTACTATGTCTATTATTTGAACGCCGACGATCACAAGAACTTTTCCAAGTTCGCCGACGTTAAGACCAATTCCTGCAACGTCAAGCCCCTGCGACAGGGCACCCAGTATCACTTCAAGGTCTCTGCCTACATCAAGTACAAGGGCAAGATCATCGAGGGTGAGCCGACCCTGAAAAAGACTGCCACCCAGCCTTCAAAGGTCACAGGCATGACCAAGTGGCGTTCCTCCGATGTGCTGGAGCTCGAGTGGGATTACAACTACCGCGCCACCGGCTACCGCATCTACCGCACCGTCGGTGGTGTGGAAAAGCTCTACAAAACCATCCGCGGCAACCGCAACACTTCTTTTACGGATCGCAACGTGACCCAAGGCCGCTTCTATAAATATCGTGTCAAGAGCTTTAGAGAACTGTACGATACCTCCTACAGCTCCGACGCGGGCTCGATTATGTTCCGCGCGGGTCTGTGCGGACCGGATTATTCGATCACCTCGCGTCTGGGCAGAGTGAACCTGACATGGAACGCCAACCCCTACGCGACGCATTATGAGGTCTATTATTCCACCAGCCCGAACAATTCGTCCTTCGTCAAGCTGTTCACCACCCCGCGCCTGTACTATAATACCACTAAGCTCACCCCCGGCAGAACCTACTACTTCCGCGTGCGCCCGATCTATGTCGACCGCGACGGTACCGTGACGGGTACGAGCAACAAGAAGAGCGCTCGCGTGACCACCACCGCATACGGCGATTATGTCGGCGACACCTACATCGAGATCAGCATCGACCAGCAGCATATGTGGGCGTACAAGAACGGCAGACAGGTCGAATCCACCGAGATCGTCACCGGCAACAAGGGTGATAACGATACCCCCAAGGGCTACTATGAGATCTTGAGCAAGTCCACCGATATCTATCTCAACGGCCCCGGCTACAGCTCCTTTGTCAACTACTGGATCGCGTTCATCGGCAGCTCCTACGGTATCCATGATGCGAGCTGGCGCTCGTCCTTCGGCAACCCGATCTATAAGGGCAACGGCTCCCACGGATGCGTCAATACGCCGTATTACGCGGTGCAGAACATCTACTACAGCATCCCCACCGGCAGTCCGGTCATCATCTATTAAACCATCACTTTTTGCAGTCCCTCGGATTTTGATTCGGGGGACTGTTTTGATGAGTGGTCAGGTGTCAGTGGTCAGTGGTTAGTGGTTAGTGGTCAGTGGTTAGTGGTCAGTGGTTAGTGGTCAGTGGTCAGTGGTTAGTGGTTAGTGGTCAGTGGTCAGTGGTTAGTGGTCAGTGGTTAGTGGTCAGTGGTCAGTGGTCAGTGATTAGTGGTTAGTGATCAGTGGTCAGTGGTTAGTGGTCAGGGGTCAGTGGTTAGTGGTTAGTGATCAGTGGTTAGTTGTCAGTGGTCAGTGATCAGTTTTGTAGGGTTGAGCATTGCTCGTCCGCTGAATAACGGGCGTTGACGATAAAGCCTACCCCTCGGGGTGCGCCTTTTTCAAGCCTTCCCCTCGGGGGGAAGGTGTCGACCAACGGGAGACGGATGAGGGGCTGACTTGTCAGAGTGAACATCTTAACAAAGAGCGCGAGGCTTTTCCTCCATCCTCGGTAAACACACAGCCTCACCGAATCCTGCATCAATAGGAAAGGTTGTCCCCTCATCCGACCAATTTGTCTTGGCAAATTGCCCACCTTCCCCCCGAGGGGAAGGCTTTTTGTGTTGCCTTTCTTCATCAAAAAACCGACCGATTCCGCACCTGAAACGCCGCATTGTTCACAGTTCCTTCATTTGACTTTTAGGGCTATGTATAGTAAAATTAACCATATATGAAAAAAACTCTCCCTTTCGGAAAGGGAGATGTGTTTGAGCGTGAATTGACACGCGGGAAATCAACGATTACAGGAGGTGAGGCGTTTGAATCTACAGTCGATTTTGGATATCGCGGTCATCGCGTTGCGGGCACTGTTGCCCATCTATGCGGTCATCATCATCTATCAGTGCTTTGCGTCCGCCAGACGGCACCGCCGTCCCGAGAAGCCGCTGGTGATGTTCGAGCTGCTCCAAACGGGTCAGCAGATCCCCGTGCTGTTCTGGGAGAACTCCATCGGCAGGAGCAAGGGCTCCGACATCCGCGTATCCGATATCAGCGTGTCGCGCGATCACTGTGTCTTTCTGCGCCGCAAGGAAGGTTGGTTCGTCTCGGATATCGGCTCCAAGTTCGGTACCTTTGTCAACGGTGAACCTGCCAAGGGTCGCACACTGGTGAACATCAACGACGTCATCGATATCGGTCATACCTCTCTGGTGCTCAGGCGCGGTGAAGAATATCAGGAGCGCATCCGCCCCTCGTGGTTTTTCTCCAAGGCGTCGGATAAGGGTTCGTTAAAGCCCTATAAGCTGATGATCCTCATCACCTTCTTCCACCTGTTCATGGCGGTGGAGGCGTGCTTCTCCAATGAGGTGCAAAACTTCATCCCGCTGTATGTGTTCGGCGCGATGGAGCTTGTGATGTGGACGTTCTTCTGTATCTCATCCTACGCGCTCAACCGCGTCAATTTCGAGTTAGAAGCGCTGGCGTGCTTTCTATCCGGCATGGGTGTTCTCCTATTGGTGCGGCAGGAGGTGCGGTCGTCGATCGTACAGCTTGTCGCGATGTCGATCGGCATGATCGTCTTTGCCGTGATCGTCAAGTTCATCGAGGATCCCGATCGCGTCAACAAATGGCGACTCTGGATCATGATCGGTGCTGTCGGATTGCTGGCGATCAACCTGGTGTTTGGTCGCGTGACCAACGGCGCGGCGAACTGGATCAGCATCGGCGGCATCAGCGTCCAGCCCTCCGAGTTCGTCAAGATCGCGTTCATCTTTGTCGGCGCGTCCGCGCTGGATCAGTTGCAGACCAAGCGCAACTTCATCGAGTTCATCATCTTCTCCGCCGTGTGCGTCGGCGCATTGGCGCTGATGGGTGACTTCGGTACGGCGTTGATCTTCTTCATGACCTTCCTGCTCATTGCGTTCATGCGTTCGGGCGACTTCAAAACCGTCATCCTCGCCCTCGCCGCGGCACTGCTCGCGGTGTTCGTCGTGCTCAGCGTCAAGCCCTATGTCGCCGATCGTTTCTCGGCATGGGGTCATGTCTGGGAGCATACACAGGACAGCGGCGGCTATCAGCAGGTACGCGTAATGAGCTATATGGCGTCGGGCGGTCTGATCGGCGTGGGCACCGGCAACGGCTATCTCAAATATATCTTCGCGTCCGAATCCGACCTGGTGTTCGGACTGATCGCGGAGGAGCTTGGGTTGATCATTGCCTTCTCACTGGCGTTTGCGATCATCGCGCTGGCGTTTTATTCGCGTGCGATCACGACCCGTTCGCGTTCCTCCTTCTATGCCATCTCCGCCTGCTGTGCGGCAGGGCTGATGGTCATCCAATCCGCATTGAACATCTTCGGTATCACCGATATCCTGCCGCTGACGGGCGTGACCTTACCGTTCCTGTCCGCGGGCGGATCGTCGATGATCTCGTGCTGGGGACTGCTTGCCTTCATCAAGGCGGCGGATGAGCGCACCTATGCCGCCAAGCGCCGCATCCCCAAGAGTGTGCTCAGAGAGCGAGGTGTTGAGAGATGAAACGAATCATGACCCGCTCTCTGATCCTGTGGTTCGTGACCTTCGCCTTTCTGGCGGGCACGATCTACCTCGGCGTGATCACCGTCATCAATCATAACAAATGGGTGCAGCAGCCGTTTAACGGTCATATGGCGTCCTCTGCCGATCTGGGCAACGCCGGCAAGATCACTGACCGCAACAAAACCGTGCTGGCGCACAGCGAGGACGGCAAGCGCTATTATGCCGACGACAGCACCACACGCGAGGCGTTGCTGCATGTAGTCGGTGATGAAAGCCTGAACATCTCTACCGGTATCCAGAGCCGTTACCGCACCAATCTGTCGGGCTACAACTTCGTCGTAGGTGCAGGCTTGCCCGAATCCCTTCGCCCCAACAGCGATATCAGCCTGACGGTCAGCGCGAATTCCTGCCGCGCGGCATATGCGGCGCTCGGCAGTCACAAGGGCGCGTGTGTGGTCTACAATTATAAAACAGGCGAGGTGCTCTGTGACGTGAGTACGCCGAGCTATGACCCCGCCAATCCGCCGACCATCACCGAGGATAACGAGAGCGAGTACGACGGCGTGTATCTCGATAACGTCGTGTCCTCGACCTTCACCCCCGGCTCGACGTTCAAGATCATCACCGCCGCTGCGGCGATCGAGAACATCCCCGATATTTACAACCAGAGCTTCACCTGTAACGGCTCGATCGATATGGACGGCAATCCAATCACCTGCGAGTCCGCCCACGGCACCCAGAGCTTTTCCGAGGCGTTCGCCAACTCCTGCAACTGCGCTTTCGCGCAGATCGCGGTGCAGGTCGGTGACGAAAAGATGAAAGCCACCGCCGAGAAGCTTGGCTTTAACAACGACAGCTATATGATGAGCGAGATCCCCATCGCCAAGAGCCATTATGACGCGACCGGCATGGGCAACAACAGCCTTGCATGGTCGGGCATCGGGCAGCAGGAGGATCTGGCGAATCCGATGCTCATGGCGATGATCGCCTCCTCCGTCGCCAACGGCGGCACTGCCGCATCACCTTACATCGTCAATGACGACGGCAATCTGATCAACAAGCTGAACATCACCATCAACAAAAACAAGGACGTCGGCATGCTCTCCTCCGACACCGCCTCCAAGGTCAAGGAGCTGATGCACGGCTCTGCCGAGCACTATTCCTCGCAGGGCGTCAGCATCGCGGGACTGCCGTTCTGCGCCAAGACCGGCACCGCCGAGGTCGGTCACGGTAAAGAACCGACCGCATGGTTTGTCGGCTTCATCGACGATCCGAGCCACCCCTACGCCTTTGCCGCAGTAGTGACCGAGGGCGGCTACGGTATCCAAGCTGCCACCCCCGTCGTCAGCGCGGCGGTGAGCGCGTTGGTTAATTAGGAATGAGGAAGTAAGGGAAAGCCTGACGGCTTTTAAATTGAATAAATAACTGCATAAAAGTAACGCTCGTGACTCTTTGAAATCACGAGCGTTATTATTTGATACTATAAATTGGGTGTGGGCAAAGCCCACCATTCATTCCTCATTCCTAATTCCTAATTCCTAATTCCTCATTTTTTCTTAAACCCGTCCTTCAGGCTGACGGAGCGGTTGAAGATCATCTTCTCCTTGGTGCTGTCGGGGTCGATGCAGAAGTAGCCGGTGCGCATGAACTGGAAGTAGGCGGGCGCTTCAAAGTCGGCGATCGCCTTCTCTGCCTTACAGCCCTCGACGACCTTGAGAGAATCGGGGTTGATGAACTCGAGGAAGTCCTTACCGTCCGCCTCGGGATCGGCGACGCTGAACAGGTTGTCATACAGGTTGCAGGTCGCGTCGAGCGCATTCTCGGCGTCCACCCAGTGGATGGTGCCGCGCACCTTTCTGCCATCGGGCGTATTGCCGCCGCGGGTGGCGGGATCATACTCGGCGTAGACCTCGACGACGTTGCCGTTCTCGTCCTTCTTACAGCCGGTGCACTTGACGATGTACGCGCTCTTGAGGCGCACCTCGTTGCCCGGGTACAGGCGCTGGTACTTCTTGATCGGCTCCTCCATAAAGTCGCCGCGCTCGATCCAGCACTCGCGAGAGAAGGTGACCTCTCGCTTGCCGTCGGCTTCATTGTTCGGGTTGTTCTCCACATGGAAGGTCTCGCTCTGCCCCTCGGGGTAGTTGGTGATGACGAGCTTGACAGGGTCGAGCACGACCATCACGCGCTGTGCGGTGAGGTTCAGATCCTCTCTGAGACAGTGCTCGAGGAAGCTGTATTCTACAGTGGAGTTGACCTTGCTCACGCCGATGCGGTCGCAGAAATTGCGGATCGATTGCGGCGTGTAGCCGCGTCTGCGCAAGCCGCAGATGGTGGGCATACGCGGATCATCCCATCCGCTGACATAGCCCTCCTCGACCAGCGCGCGGAGCTTACGCTTTGACATGACCGTGTGGTTGATGCCCAGTCGCGCGAACTCGATCTGGCGCGGCTTGCTCGGCAGGGTGACGTTGTCGCGCACCCAGTTGTACAGCGGTCTGTGATCCTCGAACTCGAGGCTGCACAGGCTGTGGGTGATGTGCTCCATCGCGTCCTCGATCGGGTGGGCGAAGTCGTACATCGGGTAGATGCACCACTTGTCGCCGGTGCGGTGATGGTGCAGGCGGTTGATGCGGTAGATGACCGGATCGCGCATGTTGAAGTTGCCTGACGCTAGGTCGATCTTGGCGCGCAGGGTCATTTTGCCGTCCTCCACTTCACCGTTCTTCATCTTCTCAAAGAGGGCTAAACTCTCTTCGATCGGACGGTCACGGTAGGGGGACTTGGCGGGTGTGGAGAGGTCGCCGCGGTATTCACGCATCTGCTCGGGGGTCAGCTCGCAGATGTAGGCGAGCCCCTTTTTGATCAGCTCGACCGCCGCATCATACATTTTGTCAAAGTATTCGGACGCGTAGTAGAAGCGGTCTTCCCAGTCGAAACCCAGCCACCGGATATCCTCCTGTATCGCGTCGACATATTCCACATCTTCTTTTGTGGGGTTGGTGTCGTCCATGCGCAGGTTGCAGACGCCGCCGAACTTCAGCGCGGTGCCGAAGTTGATGCAGATCGCCTTGGCGTGTCCGATGTGCAGGTAGCCGTTCGGCTCGGGAGGAAAGCGCGTATGCACCTTCATCCCCGCATAGTCGCCGTCCTCGGCGATGTCCTTTTCGATCATGGTGTGGATAAAGTTCGAGGACATCTCCTCGGTGTTATCCACGGTTTTCTTGTTTTCTGTCATATACATTCCCTCAGTTTATTTAAATAGCCTTCCCCTTGAGGGGAAGGTGTCACCCATTGGGTGACAGATGAGGTGGAAACCTTTCCACTCTATCAATTTACGGCATGAGGATGAAACGCTTCCACCTCATCCGCATCGCTTTGCTCAGCACCTTCCCCTCAAGGGGAAGGCTTTTTATCTCAATTTCTCCAGCCCGAGTTCCATTCTTCTCAGGCTTTCATCCTTACCCAAGATGTCAAGGATCTCGATCGCGCCGCCGGGGGTAATTGTCTTGCCCGCCACGGCGATACGCGCCGGCCACATCACGGTGCCGTTCTTGACCTCGAGCTTTTGCGCCAATCCGATCAGCGCGTCATGGATGGAATCATGATCCCAGTTCTCCAATGCGGACAGCTCGTCGTATACCGCTCTCAGCATCACGGGCGCGTTCTCGAGGTTGGTCTTGCTCTTTTTGTTGACAAATAGCTCCTTGTCGTATTCCGGCAGCGCCGCGAAGAAGTCGATCTTCTCGGGGATGTCGGTAAGCTTGGTTGTGCGCTGTTTGAGGATCGCGGCTAATTTGAGATAGTCGATCTGTGTATCGCCCAACGCTTCTTTGAAGTACGGGGTGCAGATAGCGGCGAATTGCTCGTCGGTCATCGCCTTGATATACTCGCCGTTGAACCACTCGAGCTTGTCGTAATCGAACACCGCGGGGCTCTTGCTGATGCCGCTGATGTCGAACGCTTTGGTCAGCTCTTCAAGCGTGAAGATCTCTTGATTATCCTTCGGGCACCAGCCGAGCAGGGCGATATAGTTGATGATCGCCTCGGGCAGGTAGCCCTCCTTGATCAAGTCCTCAAAGCCTGTGGAGCCGTGGCGCTTACTGAGCTTCGACACACTGCCGTCCTCATTCTTGCCGTTGATCAGCGGCAGATGGATGTAGGTCGGGATCTCCCACCCGAACGCCTCATACAGCAGGTTGTATTTGGGCGTGGAGCTGAGATACTCACTGCCGCGCACGACATGGGTGATGCCCATGGTGTGGTCGTCGATGACGTTCGCGAAGTTGTAGGTCGGGTAGCCGTCCTGCTTGATCAGGATCTGATCCTGCAATTCGCTGTTGTCCACCGTGATCTCGCCGAACACCGCGTCCGTAAAGGTGGTGGAGCCTTCGATGGGCATCTTCTGTCGGATGACATAAGGGATGCCCGCGTCCAGTTTTTCTTGTATCTCAGTGTCAGATAAATCTCTGCAATGGCGGTCATAGCCGCCGCCGACAGTCTCGTTCTGGAGCTTTTCCAAACGCTCCTTGGTGCAGAAGCAGCGGTACGCCTTGCCCTCGCGGATTAACTGCTCAGCGTAGGGCAGGTACATATCCTTGCGCTCGCTCTGCACATAGGGGCCGTAGTCGCCGCCGATATCGGGGCCTTCGTCATGCTGCAAGCCCGCTGTTTTGAGCGTCTTGTAGATGACGTCTACCGCGCCCTCAACATAGCGTTCCTGATCGGTATCCTCGATGCGCAGGACAAAGGTGCCGCCCTGACTTTTGGCGACCAGATATTCATACAGCGCCGTTCTCAGGTTGCCGACGTGCATGAAGCCTGTCGGACTGGGCGCGAAACGTGTTCTAACCTTACTCACTTTTGTATCCCTCATCAATCGGTTTGTGACATTTTTTGTATTTCTTGCCCGAGCCGCACCAGCAGGGGTCGTTGGGGCCGGGCTTTTTGTTCTTTTTCTTGACAACGGTCTTGTTGGTCGATACGGTGCCGTCGCCCGAGAATTCGGTGGGCTTTGCGACCTGCTCACGCTTGAGTCCCAGCTCCACCGCGGAGGGCTTGGGCTTTCTGTCCTCTTCTGTCTTGAGGACGACCTGATGGGCTGCCGCCGCCTTTTCTTCCATCTCCTTGCGCTTGGCTTCGAGCTCCTCGCGCTTCTTCTGAATCTCGTAGACACGCTTGGGTGCGACGAGGATCAGCTTGGCGGTCTCCTGACGGATGGTCTCAATCATCTCGTCGAACATATCGAAGCCCTCGATACGGTACTCGACGACCGGATCACGCTGACCGTAGGCGCGCAGGCGGATACCCTGTTTTAGCTGATCCATGTTGTCGATGTGCTCCATCCAGTAGGTGTCAACGCTCTTCAAGAGATAGATGCGCTCCATCTCGCGCATGGTCTCCGAACCCACCAGCTCCTCGTTTTCCTGATAGAGCTTATTGGCTCTTTCCTGCAATACCTTGATGAGATATTCCTTATCGGTTCTCTCGAGCTCGTCCTTGGTAAAGCTGAACTTGTTGCTGTCATCGATCAGCCAGCCGCGGTACAGCTCATTGAGACCGGGCAGGTTCCAGTTTTCCTTGTCCATATCGTCGGCGCAGAACATGTTGACATTGTTCTCGATGGTGTCGTTCACCATCTTCACAATGGTATCATGCACATCCTCGCCGTCGAGCACCTGATTGCGCTGACCGTAGATGATCTCGCGCTGACGGTTCATGACGTCATCGTAGTCAAGGACGGATTTACGGATCGCAAAGTTGCGGCTCTCGACCTTCTGCTGGGAGCTTTCCACGATGTTGGTGAGCATCTTGCTCTCGATCGGCTGATCCTCCTCGATGTTCATGCGGTCGAGGATCATGCCCATCCGCTCGCCGCCGAAGATACGCATCAAATCGTCCTCGCAGGAAAGGAAGAACTTGCTCTTACCGGGATCTCCCTGACGGCCGGAACGTCCGCGCAGCTGGTTGTCGATACGGCGGCTCTCGTGGCGCTCGGTACCGATGATGTATAAACCGCCTGCCTGACGGACTTTATCCGCCTCGGCGTTGATCTCTTCTTTATGGCTGTCGTAGTATTCCTGATACTTCTGACGCGCTTCCTTGATGACCTCGTCGTCGGTGTCGGCAAAGCCCGTCGCCTCGGCGATGACCTCGTCATCATAGCCGTCTTTTCTCAGCTGAGCCTTTGCCATGTATTCGGCGTTACCGCCCAGCACGATATCGGTACCACGACCCGCCATGTTGGTGGCGATGGTGACCGCGCCGAGCTTACCTGCCTGCGCGACGATCTCCGCCTCTTTCTCATGGTGCTTCGCGTTGAGGACGTTGTGCTTGATACCGGTTTTCTTCAATAACTTACTGAGCTGTTCACTCTTTTCGATGGAGATGGTACCCACCAGCACCGGCTGACCGTTCGCATGCGCTCTTTTGATCTCTTCGATGATCGCCATGAACTTGCCGTGCTCGGTGCGGTAGATCGCGTCGTGCTGATCCTGCCGGATGACCTCTTTGTTGGTCGGGATCTCGACGACGTCGAGCTTGTAGATCTCCTGGAATTCTTCTTCCTCGGTCTTAGCGGTACCGGTCATACCGGACAGCTTGCCGTACAGACGGAAGAAGTTCTGGAAGGTGATGGTGGCGAGGGTCTTAGATTCACTCTCGACCTTGACGCCCTCTTTTGCCTCGATCGCCTGATGCAGACCCTCGTTATAGCGTCTGCCGTACATCAAACGGCCGGTGAATTCATCGACGATGATGACCTCGCCGTCCTTGACGACGTAGTTGACCTCGTTCTTCATACAGCCATGCGCCTTGATCGCCTGATTGACATGGTGCTGGATGGTGACGTTATCGGGGTCGGAGAGGTTCTCCAGATTAAAGAACGCCTCCGCCTTCTTCACGCCGACCTGAGTCAGGGTAGCGGTATGCGCCTTTTCGTCAACGATGTAGTCGATCTTGTTCTCCTGATAGAATTCCTCGAGATCTTCCTTGGCGTCGGTCTCGGTAAAGACGTATTTCTTCATGGTGCGGGCAAGCTGATCGGCGCGCTCATATAAGTCAGACGCCTTGTCACCCTTACCCGAGATGATCAGCGGGGTACGCGCCTCATCGATCAGGATCGAGTCGACCTCGTCCACGATGGCGAATGCGTGCTCGCGCTGTACCTTCTGCTCTTTATAGACGACCATGTTGTCGCGCAGATAGTCAAAGCCCAGCTCGTTGTTGGTGCCGTAGGTGATGTCCGCGTTGTACATGTTCTTGCGTTCCTCGGCGGGGATGTCGTGGATGATCAGACCGACCGTGAGTCCCAGCCATCGATAGAGCTTGCCCATCCATTCGGAGTCGCGCTTTGCCAGATAATCGTTGACGGTGACGATGTGCACGCCCTTGCCGGTCAAGCCGTTGAGGTAGGCGGGCAGGGTAGCGACCAGCGTTTTACCTTCACCGGTCTTCATCTCGGCGATACGTCCCTGATGCAGGACGATGCCGCCGATGATCTGCACGGGGAAGTGCTTCATGCCCAGCACGCGCCAGGAAGCCTCGCGGCATACCGCGAACGCGTCGGGCAGGATGTCGTCGGTGGTCTCGCCGTTATTCAGGCGTTCTTTGAGAATCGCGGTCTGAGATTTCAGCTCACTCTCGGACATCGCGGCATATTTGCTCTCGAGCGCGAGAACCTTATCACAAATCGGTTTGATGCGCTTAAGCTCGCGCGACGAGTAGTCGCCGAACAGCGCTTTGAATAAACCCATAATATCAGTTCCTTTCTATTCGGTGATAATGCGGTTTGATCGGGTTGAACCCCTATATCACCCCATTATAAAGAACAGTATACCATATAATAGGAAAAAAATAAAGAGGAAAAAGAGATTTTTCCGTCCTTGATTTTTAGGCATTTTGTATGCCGTGCGGTATTTCAAACAGCCGCTTTGCTGTCTTTGATCGATCATTCTTTTGCGGCGGAATTTTTTGCGCTTATATTTCTAATATGTTATTGAATTTCAATGTCTGTTGATGTAAAATACAGTTACATATGGGTATTATTATGGATCATACGACGGATAAGCGTTGACAGCAAAACTGTCTGTATATCAATGATGACCGACAAAACGGGGAGAGTATATGGCTAAAGCAATCAAAAAGAGAAAACGTCTTTCGTCATTCCAGATCATCATCCTCGGCTTTGTCGGGGTGATCCTGTTGGGAGCGCTGTTGTTGATGCTCCCCATCTCCGCGAAAGACAGAGCGGTCACACCGTTCAACCAGACGCTGTTCACCTCGACCTCGGCGGTCTGTGTGACAGGACTGATCGTGCAGGATACCGCGACCCACTGGTCGCTGTTCGGACAGGCCATCATCCTGACCCTCATCCAAGTCGGAGGCTTGGGCGTCATCACGATGGCGGCGTCCTTTGTCCTGCTTTCGGGCAGAAGATTCTCGTTCAGTCAGCGCAACACCATGCAGAACGCGATTTCCGCGCCCAGTTTGGGCGGTATCGTCCGACTGACGAAATTTGTCATTAAGGGTACGGCGATCATCGAGCTGGTGGGCGCTGTTACGATGATGCCCGTGTTTGTGAAAAGCCACGGCGTGAAAGGCGTCTGGATGGCAGTGTTTCATTCCGTATCCGCCTTTTGTAACGCGGGCTTTGATCTGATGGGAACCCCGGATCAAAAATTCGCCTCGCTGACCTCTGTTCCTACGAATCCCATCGTCAATATCGTCATCATGCTGTTGATCATCATCGGCGGTATCGGTTTTATGACATGGAAGGATGTTTTGACGAATAAATTCCGTTTTAAGCGCTACCGATTGCAGAGTAAGATCGTCATCGTGACATCCGCGATTTTGATCATTATCCCGGCGCTGCTCTATTTCTTCTATGATTTTGCTCAGTTGCCGCTTGCAGAAAGGATATTCGGATCGCTGTTTCAGGCGGTCACGCCCCGAACGGCAGGCTTCAATACGCTTGATCTCAACTCCATGACACGGTTCGGTCAGGCGGTGATGATCATCCTGATGCTGATCGGCGGCTCGCCCGGTTCCACGGCGGGCGGTATGAAAACCGTCACCGTCGCTGTTTTATTCAAGAACGCGATCGCGTCCTTCAAGAGGAAAGAGGATCCGGAATGCTTTGGCAGACGGATCGAGGCGAGCGCGGTCAAGACCGCGTCGACGATCTTTGTGATGTATATGACGCTCTGCCTTGTGAGCGCGGCGGTGATCTGTATGACAGAAAACCTGCCCTACGACGTCTGCGTGTTTGAGACCGCGTCGGCGGTCGGCACCGTCGGACTGACCCTCGGCATCACCCCGAGCCTCGGCGTGGGTTCACAGGTGATCCTCATTTTGCTGATGTTCCTCGGCAGAGTCGGCGGTCTGACCATCATTTACGCAGCGTTGTCCGGCTCCACCAAAAAGCTGTCAAAACTGCCTAAAGAAGCGATTACAGTAGGTTAAGGCGGCGCTGCACCGTTCACGACGCCTTGCCGGTAGCTAACGAAAAATCTTAACTGCGCGATCCGCACGCCTGAAGGATGCGGCGTTGCCTTAAAGGAGATACAACATGAAATCCATTTTATTGATCGGACTCGGAAGGTTCGGGCTCAACATCGCGATCCAGCTCACGCAGCTCGGACACGACGTGCTCGGTATCGACCACGATGAAGACCGGGTCAACAACGCGCTTGAGTTCGTTACGGACGCCCAGATCGGCGACAGTACGAACGAAGCGTATCTTCGCTCTCTCGGCGTCAATAATTTTGACGTTTGCTTTGTGACGATCAGCAACGATTTCCAAAGCTCTCTCGAAACCACCTATCTGTTAAAGGAACTCGGCGCGAAATTCGTCGTCGCGCGAGCGGAACGCGACGGACAGGAACGGTTCCTCCTGCGCAACGGCGCGGATAAGGTGATTTATCCCGAAAAGCAGGTCGCGCGCTGGGCGGCGATCCGTTACAGCTCCGATCATCTCCTTGAATATATCGAGCTGGATGATACCCATTCTATCTATGAGGTCGCCATCCCCGAGGAATGGTTGGGTAAGACGATCGTCCAGTTGGACGTCAGAAGAAAATACGAGCTGACGATCATCGGCATCAGGGATAACGGCGTGATGAGTTTCATCGTCAAGCCGGATACGGTTCTGACAAAGGGCATGTCGCTGTTGGTGCTCGGTGAGTACAAGAAGCTCAAGAAGTGTTTTAAATTCTAATCAGTAACAGTAATCGAATTTGCGATTAAGATATGATAGAACCATCGGATGAGGAAAGTATATGAAGATCATTATCGTAGGATGCGGTCGTGTCGGCCGCTCGATCGCGGAGCAGCTCAATGAGGAAGGACACTCCGTAACCGTTATTGACGAGCGATATGAAGCGCTCGAAAAAATCGCCGATACCCAGAATGTCATGGCGATACAGGGTAACGGCGCGACCTATACCGTGCTGCATGAGGCGGATCTCGAAACAACGGATCTGTTGATCGCCGTCACCGCCGCGGATGAGTTGAATCTCTACACCTGTCTGCTCGCTAAGAACGCCGGCGTCAACTCAACGATCGCCCGCGTTCGCAACCCCGAGTATATCCATGATGTAGAGAGGATCAAAGGACATCTGAAGCTGACGCTGGCGATCAACCCGGAGTATACCTGCGCGTCAGAGATCTCCCGGCTGGTCAAGTTCCCCGGCGCGGTGAAGATCAGCTCCTTCGCGAAGGGTCAGGTGGATTTCATCAAGATCCGTCTGAACGAGAAAACCCCTATCTCCGGCAAAAAAGTCGCGGACTGCGCCTCTATCCTCAAGGGAAGAGTCCGTATCGTTTTTGTCGAGAGAAACGGAGAAGTATATATTCCTAACGGCGACTTTGTCCTGCAATCCAACGATATGGTGTCCTTTGTCGCACCCTCGGGAGCGGCGGCAAAGCTGCTCAAATCGCTGGGCATGATCTCGAACAAGGGACGCTCGGTCTTTATCCTCGGCGGCAGTAAGATCGGCTTTTATCTGGCTAAGATCCTGCGTGAGGCGGGCGTCAGCGTCAAGATCATCGAGAAGGATCCCGTGCGTTGTGAGGCGCTCTCAGAGGATCTCGACGGCGTGATGGTCATCAACGCCGACGCAATGGACGAGGATTTGCTGTTAAGCGAGCATATCGACCGTGCCGACGGCGTGGTGTGCCTGATGAATACGGATGAAGAGAACCTGCTCGCGTCACTCTATGTCAAGCAGGTCAACGAAAAAGCAAAGGTGATCACCGAGCTGGGCAACCTCAAGTTCTCCAGTGTAGTCGATACCATGCCGCTCGACAGCGTCATCCGTCCCAAGCAGCTCACCGGTGAGTATATCGCGCGGTATGTGCGCGGCATGCAGAATACCGTCGGCAATAATGTGGAAACAATGTACAAGGTCAACAACGACCGTGCCGAGGCGCTGGAATTCATCGTAAAAGAGCAGAGCGCCGTCACATCCGTTCCGCTCTCCCGACTGAATCTGAAAAACGATTTGCAGATCGTCTGTATCAGCCGTAGGGGCAAGCTCATCATGCCCGGCGGTACTGATACCATCGAGCCGGGGGACAGGGTGATCGTGATCACCAAGCACAAAGGTCTTTCCGACCTGCGAGATATTCTGAGATAAAGGCTCACAACCACATCGTATCGATGTGTGGGCTCAACTCTTTTACCTTATTCGCTCACGGTTTTGCCGTGGGCGCTGCATTACACGAAACGATTGACGGAGAAGCATTATGAATAAACGGTTAATTGTTTATATACTCGGATGGGTGCTGATCATAGAGGGCGCTTGTATGCAGCTGTCGACGATCGTCGGCATTTGCTATCAGGAATGGGCGGATCTCAAGTACTTCATCATCATCGGATTGGTGATGATCGCGCTCGGTGTTTTGGCGGTCATCAAAAAGCCCAAGAGCAATGTCATGTATCTCAAAGACGGCTTTGCGGCGACGGCGTTTTCATGGGTGCTGCTGTCGCTTGCCGGTTGCTTACCGCTTTGGATCTCCAAAACCATCCCGCACTTTATCGACGCGCTGTTCGAGACCGTCTCCGGTTTTACCACGACGGGCGCCACGATCCTGACCGAGATCGAGAGTATGCCCCGCTGTATGCTGTTCTGGCGCAGCTTCTCTCACTTTTTGGGCGGCATGGGCGTTGTCGTCTTTTTGCTGGCGATCATCCCCCGTCTGGGCGCGAATCAGAGCATCAATCTGATGAAGGCGGAATCCACCGGTCCCTCTGTCAACAAAAGCATGCCCAAGCTGCGAAACTATGCGGCGCTGCTCTATGGGATCTACGGCGGCTTGACGCTGTTTGAATGTATCCTGCTTTTGTGCGGAGGCATGAACTTCTTTGACGCGATCACCACCTCCTTCTCCACAGCGGGCACCGGCGGCTTCATGGTCTACAACGATTCGATGGCGCGCTTCAGCCCGTATCTGCAAACGGTCGTCGCCGTTTTTATGATGCTGTTCGGTGTGAATTTTTACGTCTATATCGCGATCCTCTCCCGCCGCTTCAAGCAGGCGTTCAAGAACGAGGAGGTGTGGGTCTATATCGGACTCACCCTTGCCTTTACCGTAGCGATCGCGATCGATCTGTCCTCTCACGGGATGTTCGAGGGCAGATTCTTCCAATCCTTACACCAGAGCTACTTTTACATCACCTCTGTCGAATCCTCCACCGGTATGGCAATCACCGATGTCAACCAATGGCCGGAGTTCTCTAAGTGCTTGGTGCTCATCGCGACCTGTATCGGCGCGTGTGCCGGCTCCACCGGCGGCGGCTTGAAGGTCTCGCGCTTTGTGATCCTGCTCAAGGGGATCAAAAAGGAATTCACCCTGATCCTGCATCCGCGTACCGTCCACACTGTCAGAATGGACAGCAAGAAGGTCACGCACGAGGTGAGCCGCTCCGTCAGCGTATTCTTCGTGATCTATATGGCGATCGTCATTGTGACCACGATCCTGATCTCCTTGAACGGCTTTGATTTTATGACGAGCTTTTCCAGTGTTTTGGCGACCTTGAACAACACCGGCCCCGGTATGAATATCGTCGGCTCCACCGGTAACTATGCCGGCTTCAGCGTATTCTCTAAGCTCGTCTTTTGCTTCAACATGCTCGCGGGTCGTCTGGAGCTCTATCCGTTCCTGCTGATCTTCTTGCCTGCCGCATGGAAAAGAAGTTGATGAATGAATAATCGGGATCACTCGATCCCTTGACCAAAAGGCAACACCAATTGAATGACGCGGTGTTGCCTTTATTCAAAATAGTCATTGCGAAGGGCGCAATGGTTAAGGTTGAGATTGCCACGTCGGAACAAAGTTCCTCCTCGCAATGACAATCTGAAATGCGCCCTGTGGCAATCTCAACCGATTAAAAAGGGTCAAATACTCCGCTGCTTGCACCGGAGAAGTTTATACGGAGGATAGAACAATGAGTACAGTATTGATCACCGGCGCGTCTCGTGGGATCGGCGCACAGTGCGCCCTCACCTTTGCACGGGAGGGCTATGATGTCGCGTTGAATTATTGTCGCAGTGAAGAAAAAGCGCGTGAGCTTGTTAGGGAGATCGAAGCGCTCGGTGTGAGAGCGTGTGCTGTTCAGGCAGATGTTGCCGACAGTGCGCAGGTCAAGCAGATGTTTGACACCGTCCGTGCCGAACTGGGCGCGATAGACGTCCTTGTCAACAACGCCGGTATCGCCCATGTAGGACTCTTGACCGATATGACTGACGACGAGTGGCGGCGGGTGATCGATACCGATCTCTCCGGTACATTTTACTGCTGTCGAGAAGCGCTCTCCGATATGATCCGCGCCCACAGCGGCGTGATCGTCAACATCGCCTCCATGTGGGGCGAGGTCGGCGCATCCTGCGAGGCGGCATATTCCGCGGCAAAGGCGGGTGTGATCGGACTGACCAAGGCGCTCGCCAAGGAGGTTGGCCCCTCCGGCGTGCGCGTCAACGCGGTGTCGCCCGGTGTGGTGATGACCGATATGATGGCGGGATTCTCCGATGAGGATGTTGCCGCGTTAAAAGATGATACACCCTTGACAAGCCTCGGTTCTCCCGAGGATATCGCTGACGCGGTGATCTTCCTCGCTTCCGAGAAAGCCCGCTTCATCACAGGGCAGGTTCTCTCCGTCAACGGCGGTATGGTGATATGAGGCGAATTCTGATCACAACGCTTTTGGTGTTGTGGCTGCTGCCGATTTGTATTTGCTCTGCCGCGGAGGACTGTAGTATCGAGTACATCCCCCGATCAGAGAGGAGCGCCGTATTTTATATCGACGTTTACAGTTCACGGGAAGTGACCGCGGCGGTGTTTGAGTTGACCTTTGCCGATGATATGACGGGCTACTATTCCGTTACTGCCGATGACAGCGTGACGGTGCGCGATCATTCACAGAAGGGCAAGGTCTCCTTTGCGTTTGCCTCCGACAAGGCGGTCAGCGGCAAGCTGTGTCGCGTGTCGTTCAAAGCGCTCAAAGAGGGTTCGGTCGATTTCACCCTGCATATGGCTCAGGCGGCTGATGCGGAGAAAAAGCTCCTATCCGATTGGAGCGATCATTCGCTGACCGTCAAGCTCGGCAAGGATGATGTGGAAGCCGCCGCCAAGGTGAGCCGTACCGACAAAGGCGCATCCGGAACAGCCGCGTCTGCTTCCAAACGCGGCACGGGGAAATCTGAGCTCAGCACCGGGGAGGACGAAGATGATTCGCCGTTTGGGTTCTTTGATCTGCGGCGGGGTGACAGTATATTCAAATGGATCCTGCTCGGCGCGGGGATCCCGATCCTGATCGGCGGTCTGGTATGGCTGGGGATCCTGATCGGCAGAAGATCAAAGGATAAAGCAGAACAGAAAAAAGAAACGCCCGGGGATATTCTCTCCGAGCCGGATGATCCGCCTGTGACGGATGCTGATCAAAATAATATGGAATAAAAACAGTGCTCTGTACCGTGTGATACAGAGCACTTTGTTTATTCGTTGTCATTGCGAGGCTTCATGAGAAGCCGTGGCAATCCCGACTGATAAAATGATTATGCTTTATTGGATTTCTTGACCGCTTCAATGATTTTGACGACGATCGGGCTGAGAACCAGATTCACGCCCAACTCGATCAGGAAGTTGATGCCGGTCAGACCCATGATGATGTAGGTCAGCAGATCGGAGCCGCCTGCCCATGCCGCTAAAGTGTCCTTGAAGAACAAGAGCATACCGATGATGAAGATACCGGTGTTGGCGATGGGGGAGATCAGCGCCGCAAGGATCACACCAAGGAGCTTGTTTTTCTCTTGGAGTAATTCATACATCAGACCGGCTAAAAAGCCCGCGACTGTACCCTTGAGCATACACATGATGATGCACATGATCGGGTTCGCCGCCCATACCATTGCGCCGCCGACGTCACCGCCGGTGATGCACATGATCACGACGACCACGCTGAATACCGCGCCCAGATACGCGCCCGCACCCTTGCCGTACATGGCGGCGCCGACAACGATCGGGATCAGCGCTAAGGTGATCGAGAACGGTCCGAAGTGGACGAACGTGGTGAATACCTGCAGCACAACAATGATGGCTGTCAAGATGCCCAAGCCCGTCAGCTTGTAAGTGTTTGTTTTTGCGTTTGACATAAAAATACCTCCTGCTGCCTCCCTCATGATTGTCGAAATGATCGACGAGGTGAAGCGCAAATTTTGTCGCTCTTCAAAACGCCGAAGTAACAAGTGGGGTCCCCGAAAAGCCCTGCTTTTTGGGGAGAGGAGAAGTCGCGTAGCGCGGCGGGGAGTGACCCGTTCAGGGTTGCTCCTGCCAAGCAGAGCGGACTTCGACGAGGTGAAGCGCAATTTTATTAGAGAACAGATAATAGATAACAGATAACAGTGAAGTGAAACACTTTGCGTTTTGGGTTGATATAATTGATCGAGCGAAGCGAGATACATCAACTGTTCTCTGTTCTCTTTTCTCTGTTATCTTTTCACATTCTTCTCATAAATCCGGCACAGGCCGTTGAGGATCAGGTTTTCATGCAGATCGATCTTGTGCTCGCAGTGCCCGACGATCGTTTTGGCAAGTCCGCCGGTGGCGATGACATGACATTTTTGACCGAGTTCCTTCTCGATCTTGTCGATCATGCCGTCGATCATGCACACCGTGCCCCATACCACGCCCGCGCGGATACTCTTGTCGGTGTTCTTACCGATCACAGACGAGGGCGCCGAGAAGGATACACCCTGCAACAGCGCCGTATTTTTGGTCAGCGCCTCGAGTGATACGGACATACCGGGGGCAATCGGACAGCCGACCATGTTGCCGTGCTGATCGATCACGCACCATACCGTCGCCGTGCCCATACTGATGACGATCATAGGGGGCTTGTTGTAGGCGTTTGCCGCGACACAGGCGCAGACCAGATCGGCGCCTAAGGTGGACGGATCGTCGATGCAGATGTTCAGTCCCGTCTTGACGCCGGGGCCGACGATGATGGAACTGACGCCGAGGATATCGCGCACGGCGTCCTCGATGCGTGTGGTGATGAGCGGAACGACAGAGCTGATGATACAGCCGGAGAAATCGCCGCGGTGGATGCCCATCACGCGGATCAGCGAGTATAGCTCCACGCCGTATTCGTCGGCGGTTTTAGCCTTGTTACAGGAGATGGTCAGTGTGCGGATCAGCTCCCTTTGGTTGAAGATACCAAATTTGATATTGGTATTTCCGATATCGGCAGTCAGCAACATATACATTTCGCTCCTTTCCGATGGGATTGTATCACAATTTTTAGGTAGTTTCAATATAAATGACCGATTTTCGGCTTTTTTCACATAATGAAAAATATTTTGAGAGAAATGTGGTAAAGTATGTGTGTATTCTGGAGTGGTGCGCTGTGCGCCCATTCTGCATAATGCTGCATAATTTTGGGGAGGCATAAGGATGAATCAGGCTGAAAAGAGAAATCTCGAGATTCTCGCTTGCAAGGCGAGAATGGGCGCCATCATCGGTACATTTCACGCAAAATCCGGACATCCGGGCGGATCGCTGTCGGCGGCGGATATGTTCACCTATCTTTATTATAAAGAGATGAACGTCGATCCCGCTAATCCCGATTGGGCGGACAGAGACCGTTTTGTATTATCAAAGGGACATTGCTGCCCTAGCCTGTACGCCGTTTTGGCGCTCAAGGGATATTTTGACTGGAAAGAGCTCGAGGTGCTCCGTCACGTCGGAGCGATGTTACAGGGTCATCCCGATATGAAGGGTACCCCCGGTATCGATATGAGTTCCGGTTCTTTGGGTCAGGGCGTTTCCGCTGCGTGCGGTATGGCGCTCGCCGCAAAGATGGACAAGAAAGATTACCGCGTTTATACCGTGCTCGGCGACGGCGAGTGCGAGGAAGGCGAGGTTTGGGAGGCGGCGATGTTTGCCGGTCACCACAACCTCGATAATCTGACCGTTATTGTTGACTGTAACGGCTTGCAGATCGACGGCACCACCGAGGAGATCGGCGGCGTTGAACCGCTCGACACCAAGTTCGAGTCCTTCGGCTTTGATACCGTCATCATCGACGGTCATGACTTCGATCAGATCGAGAGCGCGATGGCTAAGGCGAAAGCCTCCGACAAGCCCTTTGCGATCATCATGAAGACGATCAAGGGCAAGGGCGTTTCATTTATGGAGAATCAGGTTGGCTGGCACGGCAAGGCGACCAACGCAGAAGAATTCAAGGTAGCGATGGCAGAGCTGGAAGCACAGCTCGCGGAATTGGAGGCGTAAGATGGCAGAAATCATTACCAAGGCAACGCGCGAGAGCTTCGGCGAAGCGCTGTGCGAAATGGCAGAATCCCGTCCCGACATCGTTGTACTGGACGCCGACCTTGCGGCGGCAACAAAAACATCGATCTTCGGTGACAAATACCCCGAGCGTTTCTTCGACTGCGGTATTGCCGAAGCGAATATGGTAGGCGTAGCGGCAGGTCTGGCGGCATCCGGCAAGACTCCCGTAGCGGCGAGCTTTGCGATGTTCGCCACCGGCAGAGCGTTTGAGCAGATTCGCAACTCCGTCGCTTACCCGAACCTGAACGTCAAGATCGCGGGTTCTCACGCGGGTATCTCTACCGGCGAGGACGGCGCGACCCACCAGTGTCTGGAGGATATCGGTATCATGCGTACTATCCCCGGCATGGTCGTGCTCAATCCTGCTGACCACTGGGAGATGAAGGCGGCCACCAAGGCGGCGCTCGAGTATGAGGGTCCCGTCTACATCCGTCTGGGCAGACTGGCGATCGACAGCTTCAACGATCCCGAGACCTATGAGTTCCACTGGGGCAAGGGTATCACCCTGCGCGAGGGCGCGGATATCACCGTCATCGCGACCGGTCTGTGCGTGCTCGAGAGCCTTAAGGCGGTCGACGAGCTCAGAAAAGAGGGCAAGAGCGTGCGCCTGATCAACATCCACACCATCAAGCCCATCGATCGTGAGATCGTCATCAAAGCGGCGCAGGAGACCGGCAGGATCATCACTGTCGAGGAGCACAACGTGATCGGCGGCTTGGCTGACGCGGTATGCGAGGTCACCTCTGCTGAGTGCCCCGTACCTGTCCGCAGGATCGGCGTATACGATGAATTCGGCTATTCGGGTCCCGCCAAGGAGCTGCTCGATATCTTCGGACTCACCGCCCCGAACATCAAAAAAGTCATTCTCGAAGAATTAGAGAAGAAATAAGCAATACTCAAATAAGTAACATAGCCCGCCTTTTCGGCGGGCTTCTTGTTAGGGAGTAAAACACGATAATAGGGAGAATAGGGGTTTGCTGTTTCAATCGGCAGAAAGAGGGATATCCCTTTTGTCGTAGGGATGACCAAAGGTCGTCCGTCAAATAACAATTTGGCTTTAGGTGATACCATGGAAATTTTACTGATCATGACCGGCGGCACGATCGGCTCTTCCTTTGACGGTGGGAGCATCAATGTCCGCTCGGACGGCAAGAGCGCGGTTGTTGACCGCTATTTGTCGGAACACGATCATATACAATTCGATACTGTTCACCCGCTGAACATTCTCAGCGAAAGCATCACGTGTGATGATTTCAATATATTGGCAAAGGCATTGTTTGACGTTGATGATACCAAATATGACGGTGTGATCGTCACGGCGGGCAGTGACAGCCTCGCCTATCTCTCGTCCTTTGTCGGACTGCTGCTCGGCGACTGTCCCATCCCTGTGATGATCGTCGCGGCGAATAAGATTTTGACCGCTCCCGACAGCAACGGCTATGTGAACTTTTCCTGCGCCGTCGATCTGATCGGGCAGGGGATACGCGGCGTACTGGTGCCGTATCGTAACACGGACGGCGTGATGTATGTGCACGCCGCCACCGATCTGCGACAGGCGGATTTTTGTGACGATTTTGACAGCTTCCACGGCGCTTACGGCGTGTTTAAAAACGGCGCTTTGCATGAGAACCGCCCCTATATCACACAGCGCATCCCGCAGGTGTTCGACCGCGATCATCTGCCGCGGCTCAGCGATAATGTTTTGCAGTTGACGCCCTATCCCATGCAGGCTTACGCGAGGATCAACACGGACGGCGTGAGGGCGGTTTTGCACACGCTGTATCACAGCGCGACCTTGGATAGTGGTTCCTTTGTCCCGTGGATGCAAGCGCATCCCGGGCTCCCCGTGTTCCTCGCGCCGCTCCATAGCGGCAGAAAGCGCTATCAGACCACGGTGGACGCGATCAGCGCAGGCGCGATCCCACTCTGTGATATCGCCCCCGAGTGCGCGTATATGAAGCTCCTGCTTGCATGCGCGCAGGAGAAAATGAGCATACAGGCGTTTATGCAATAAAAGCCTTCCCCTCAAGGGGAAGGCTGTACATCACTGTAACAATGGAGGAAATATGAAGAAAAAACTTGCGGTATTCTTTGTATTGTTAGCGGGTACATTATGGGGCTGTATCGGCATTTTTGTGCGGCAATATAATGAAATAGGGCTCAGCTCCATGCAGACCGTCGCCGTGCGTATGGTGATCGCGGCGGTGTTGTTCTCACTGTTCGTGCTAATCTACAAACGAAGCTTGTTTAAAATACGCTTGAAAGATATTTGGATATTCATCGGCTCGGGCGTGATCAGCGTCGGGCTGTTTACTTATTGCTATTTTTCTTCAATAGAATTAAGTTCGCTGTCCGTCGCGGCAGTCCTGCTCTATACCGCGCCCGCGTTCGTCATGCTGTTCTCACTGATCTTCTTCAAAGAGAAGATGACGATCCCCAAGGCGATCTCGCTGGTGCTGGCGGTTTTGGGATGCGCCATGACAACAGGTGTGATCGGCGGGACGCTGAACGTGACCCTTGCGGGCTTCCTCTTCGGACTGGGATCGGGGATCTGCTACGCGCTGTATTCGATCTTCTCCCGATTCGCGCTGAACCGGGGCTATGAGCCGTTCACCATCACGCTGTATACTTTTTTGTTCTCGGCAATATTCTGCCTGTGCGTGACGGATATCCGCCCTGTCGTCAAGGTAGTGTTCGCCGATTGGGGCAGCGCGGGCTATGCCTTGTTGTTTGCGCTGGTGTCCTGCGTGCTGCCGTATGTGTTCTACACGCTCGGACTCAAATACATCAGGTCGAGCACCGCGTCCATCATCGCGACGGTCGAGCCCGTGGTGGCGACGATCATCGGCGCGGTGGTGTTCAGCGAGCCGCTCAATATCCCCTTCGGCTATCTGGGCGTTGCGCTGGTGTTCCTGTCTGTCGTGCTGATCAATATCAAAATCCCAACAAAAACAAAACAAGCATAAAATGAGCGCTTCCGAAAAACGGAAGCGCTTTGTTATTGATTTTGTCATTGCGGGGGGCGCCAAGGTTAAGGTTGAGATTGCCACGTCGGAACCGGAGTTCCTCCTCGCAATGACAATCTGAAGTGCGCCCCGCAGCAGTCTCAATTATTTACACCGCGTAGATGTTCAGATCCCAGCAGGGGATATAGGGATGCTTTCGCAGGTAGATGCGGTAGTCGGGGTTGATTTCATGGAGTTGAAGTATCAGCAGGAAAAAGTCCTCGGTTCGGTGATAGGCGGCGAGGTTCAGCTTGGGCTTCAATGTCCGCAAAGTGTGTTCAGCGCCGCTGAGCATTTGTGGCTCCATCCCTTCGATATCGATCTTGATGTAGGTGGGGGAGCAGTCGATCGTATCCACGGTCGTCACAGGGATCTCCACGCCGTTTGTATCCCCCAGTACGGGCATGCGACCTGCCTTTTTGCTGATCGTCATCGTGCCGGCGCGGCCGGCGATCCCCGCATGGAGTGCGGTCGCGTTCCCGATATCGGCGATATGCTCGCACAGCTTTTTGTAATTCTTCGGATTCGGCTCGACGGCGATGATGCTTTGGTATCCGTCCGTATAGTGCAGGAACTCGTCCACCGTATCGCCTCGGTAAGCGCCGAGGTCAAGGTAGCGTTCCTCCCTGAGCCGCAGGATGTTTGCGAACACCTCGTCCTTATCGCTCTCGATCATATCGAGGTATTTCAGCTCGCCTGTATAGTAAAAGTCGAGCGCGCCCTTGAACACCTTGCGTGATTGTTCATCCGCGAGCAGAGAATAGGCATGCTTGATCTCCTGCCGATACTGCGCGATAAAGCGGTCATCCATGATGCTTTCCCCCGCAACAGGGATATTCGGGACGAGCAGCTTGTGCTGTTCTGCGACATGCCGGATGTGCGCCATGACGTCGGGCAGAGAACTGCCGAAGCACAGCGCGATGATGAAATCATTAGGCTCCCTTTGGGAAAGGGAGCTGTCACCGAATGGTGACTGAGGAATTGTATCGATGTTTGAGGCGTAGCCGAGTAACCTAAATTGCTCTTCAAAATCACGCTGCTTTTGCACGGTGAATCCGCGGTATTCCTGATAGCGGCAGAAGTCGTCGCTCGCCATCACGCCCGCGGCTTTGATATGTCGTTTTTCCAATTCATCCAGCACCTTGTCGGCGCCGTTGCCCATGCCGTACAGGATGATCGGTTTGTCGGCTTGTGCCAGCGTTGTCCAAACATCAGGCGCTTCAAAAATAAAGAGTTTATGCATCATATTTCAATAGTCATTGCGAAGCCCGCAACAGTTAAGGTTGAGATTGCCGCGTCGGATTTGACGCGTGCGTCAAACCCTCCTCGCCATGACGATCGATATGCGGGCTGTGACGATCTCAACCGATTTCATATTGTTTCTTACGGATTGCACGAGGAGCACGGATGATAGCCTGCTTCAACGGCTTCTTCACGGCTCTCGAATGTGACCTTGTTCTTCTCGTTCATATTCTTGACGCCGCCGCAGTCGGGCGTGTGGAAAACATGGCTGTTTTTGTTGCCGATATAGCTTGCTTCCTGCGGCTCAGCCACCTTTGCGGTCGCGGCTTCATGTTCCGCCTTGTTGAGCTCGGTGGGCAGGTTGTTGTTGGCGGCGCTGAAGCTCAGCCCCTTGCCGTCGGTATAGGCGACGATCGTGCCCATCTGATCGGTGCGCAGGATCGTTGTGCCCAAGGTATTGAGCTTTTGCATGGTCTCCTTATGCGGATGACCGTAGTCGTTATCCTTGCCGCATGAGATCACGGCATAGGAGGGATCCACCGCCTTGAGGAACTTAGCGGTCGTTGAGGTGGACGAGCCGTGATGACCGCATTTGAGCACGTCGGCATGCAGGTCTGCGCCGGAGTTCACCATCTCATATTCGCTTTCCTTCTCCGCGTCACCCGTGAGCATAAAGCTGATGTCGCCGCAGGTGACCTTGGTGACGACGGAGTAGTTGTTGTAGCCGTCATAGCTGTCGGAGTTCGGCGCTAAGATCGTGAAGCTCGCGCTGCCAAAGGTATAGGTATCGCCCGATTTGGCGTCGATATAATTGATCTTCTTCTCCTCTACCGTTTTGAGCAGCTTGATCCATGTGTTGGTGGCGCAGTCGGTTTCTGTGGTGATGAAATTCTCCGCCGCGATATCATTCAGCACCGTCCGCATACCGCCCATATGGTCGGTGTGGGGATGGGTCGCGATGACGTATTTCAATTCATCCGCGCCGCGCTCATTGATGTAGCTCGATACCGTGTCGCCATAACCGCGTTCGCCCGCGTCGATCAGCACAAATTCATCGTCGGATTCGAGCAGGATGCTGTCGCCCTGTCCTACGTCGATGAAGTGCACGATCAGCTTGGCGTCCGCTTCACCCTGCGCATATTGCTTGGGCGTATAGAGCTTGCACGAGCTGACGGTGAGCAATATGATAAGCGCCAACACAGCGCATAGGATCCGTTTCATGAATTCACCCCAATTCTTTCTTCTATAACTATACAATATCAAAAGACGTGAATCAAGATAAAATTTGACTATTGTGACAAAATATGGTAATATATAGGTGTTAAAAAGACAATATTCTTTGTCGAGAATGCTATGGTACGAAGCAACCCTCAGTCTGCTTCGCAGACAGCTCCCTTAGGAAAGGGAGCCTTGGGCTTTGCAATGACTGTTTAATCATAAAGTGAGGTGAGATCATGGCCGCTAACTATAAGGGAAAGTATGAGATCGTGACTGCGGATGACAATCTGCCGGGTAAGGTGATGTTGTATGAAAAGCCCGGTCGTGATTGCTTCACCAACAAGCATTGGCACAAGAATCTCGAGATCGATTACATCGTCCGCGGCTGTATGTGGACGAATCTCGGCGGTGAGGACAAGGATCTTTACGGCGGGGATTACATCCTGATCAACAGCGAGGATGTGCACCAGACCTGCGGCAAGGTGCCCGATGAACCCGTCAAGTATCTGGTGGTGCTGTTCTCCTATAATTACATCAAGTCATATTTCCCCGACTTCGACAACTATTATTTTGACGTCAATAAGAATGAGCAGACCCGTGCGCGTGTGCGCGACCTGCTCAAGGCGCTGGTCTTTGAGGCGGAGAATCCCTCGGAGTTCTCCAAACTGAAGATGTCCTGCGCGATGGCGCAGATTTTGATGCATCTGTTCACCAAATGCCGGGAACCGCGCGAGCTCGATCCCGATGCGATACGCAGTGAGAACGGCCCCGATTACATCGCCAAGGCGATCGACTACATCAAGGACAATTATCGCGAGCGGATCACGCTGGAAGAGATCAGCTCCTTTGTCGGCTTGACCCCGACCTACTTTTCGCGTTATTTTTCGGCGATGACAGGCAAGACGTTCAAGAACTATCTCAACTGCGTGCGTCTGGAAAACACGCTGATCGATATTCAGAAAAACGGCATGAGCGAGACCCGCGCCTCGCTGGAGAACGGCTTTCCGAGTGTGAAGAGCTTCATCACCGTGTTCAAGAGCGTGTATGGCTGTGCCCCGAGTGAGTACGTCAAGATCTATCAGGAAGAAGCGCCGATTGCCGAGATCTACAAAAAGTAAATTGAATGAGAAAACCTCCCGTCTTAGGCAATGTCATTTAGATAAGAAAATTGTATCTCGCTGACGCTCGGTCAGTTAATGCAATTCCTCAGTCACCGTTCGGTGACAGCTCCTTTTACCAAAAGGAGCCTTCCTTATCTTAATGACATTGCCCGCTGCGGGAGGTTTTTGTTATTATGTTACAACAGTAGGGCGGGGGCTTGCTCCCGCCGAACACTTCCTATGAATCACTGATTCAAAATCGATTTATGTATGCATTATATCAAATATAATTCTGAGTATGGAAAAGCAACGGCGGGAGCAAGCCCCCGCCCTACAGAAAAAGGTTGTATTTTATTCTTCCTGCAGCTCTTCCCAAAGCGCGTACAATTCTTCCAATCGGCACTGCTTTTCTTCGAGCTGCGCGGTCAGCTCCATGAGCTGTTCGTAATCGCTTTGCACCTCTTCTTTGGCGAGTGTATTCTGCAATTCTTCGGTTATTGCTTCCAGCTCGTCGATCTCCGCCTCTGTTTTTGCGAGGCGGGTTTTTCTTTTGCGTTCCTCGCTCTGGCGCAGCTTTTTGAGCTGATAATCGTTCAGCGGCTTTTCGGCTTTCTTCACCTTAGGCTGATCGGGAGCGGGGGAGGACTGCTGTGTGATCCGCTCCAAATAATTATCATAGTTGCCCAGATACTCCGTGACGCCGTCCTTGGACATCACCAATACGCGGTCGGCGAGTTTGTTGATGAAGTAGCGGTCATGGCTGATAATGAGCAGCGTGCCCTCATAATCGCGCAGGGTGTCCTCCAGCGCCTCTCGTGAGCTTGCGTCAAGGTGGTTGGTCGGCTCGTCGAGAAGCAGCAGGTTGCATCCGCCGAGCATGAGCTTTAATAGCGAGATCCTCGCCCTCTCACCGCCACTCATCGCGGACAGGGGCTTGTACACCTCGTCACCCTTGAACAGGAACGCCGCCAATGAGGTGCGGATCTTGGTCTCGGTCATGCGCGGATAGGTGTTCCAGATCTCGTCGATGGCGGTATTGTTGAGGTTCAGGTTCTCCTGCATCTGGTCGAAGTAGCCCACATCCACCATCGCACCGTATTCATATTCACCCGTATCGGGGCGCAGCTTGCCGTTGAGGATGCGGAAGAGCGTCGTTTTGCCGCAGCCGTTGTCGCCGAGGATGAACACGCGTTCTCCCTTGGTGATGTGCAGATCGACATGGCGGAACAGGTGCTTATCACCGAAGGACTTGCTCAGCTCCTTCGCCATGAGCACATCGTTGCCGCTTTCGTGACGCGGCTCAAAGCGCATGCGGATCCCTTCAAGCGCGCCGTCGGGCTCGACCATCTGCGCTTTGATGCGGTCGATCTCCTTCTGCTTGCTTTCCGCGGTGCGGATATTGCGCTCGCGGTTCCAGCGCTTTTGCTGTTCGATGATCCCCTCGATGCGCTGTATCTCTTTGAGGTCATTTTTATATTTGTTCTCGAGCGCCTTTTCATACGCCTGCTTCTTTTTGATGAAGTCGGAGTAAGCGCCCTTGTAGGTCATGCTCTTTTTGTGCTCGATCTCGACGGTTTTGTTGGTGACCGCGTCAAGGAAGTAGCGGTCATGGCTGATGATGATCATCGCGCCCTTGAAATCGCGCAAAAAGCCCTCCAGCCATGCGACAGAAGCGATATCGAGGTGGTTGGTCGGCTCGTCGAGGAGCAGCAGTTCACTGCCCGACAGCAGGAGCTTTAGTAAGCTGAGCTTGGAGCGTTGACCGCCTGACAGCGCCGAGGTGGGCATGTCGAACTCTTCCTCACGGAAGCCCAGCCCCGTCAACGCCGATCGGGTACGGCTTTTGTAGGTCAGGCCGCCGTCGCGCTCGAACCGCTCGATCAGCTCCGTCTGCCGCGCGATCAACTCGGTCAAATCGCCCGTGCTGTGCTCGATCGTGATCGTGATCTTCTCGATATCGTGCTCCATCTGCTTGAGGTCGCTGAACACGGATTCGAGCTCGTCATAGATACTGCGCTCGCCGTGGGAGCAGGCGTGCTGTTCCATGTAGCCGATGTTAAGCCCGCGTTCGGTCGCGATCACGCCGTCGGTCGGCTCCAGCTCGCCGCAAATGATCTTGAACAGGGTGGTTTTGCCCACGCCGTTTCTGCCGATCAGCCCGACCTTGTCACGGCTCTCGACCTCAAAGCTCATATCTTCAAATAATGTTCTTTCGCCAAAGCTCATACTGAGCTTGCTGACCGATAATGCAGGCATAATTCCACCCCTTTCTATAGAATGTCATTGCGAGGGCTCGACACGCGTGTCAGCCCGTGGCAATCTCAACTGATTATTATGGAATCTCACTACCGACTTCTTATTTTACCCCAAACCGACAAAAAGAGCAAGTAGAATATCCAAAACATGACAGCTGTCCTTTTGCAACGGTATTTTGCATATCTTCCCTCTGAATCAATGATTATTCATTTTGCTGCGTGTAGGTTTGTCAATGATGCGTTACACTTTTTCAAGAAAAGATAACCTCTCCGGTTTTGAGGAAATGGTAAAGGAACTCGCGAGGAGATTTCCAACCG
>OMWP01000040.1 GCA_900314795.1 uncultured Eubacteriales bacterium | reverse complement strand
TTTGGTAGAATTAAAAGAGAAAAGGCTTCGGAAATCGCTTTCCGAAGCCAAAAATTGATGGCAGGGGCAGAAGGACTTGAACCCTCGGCACGCGGTTTTGGAGGCGATGTATAGAGCCTGAAAAGCGCATAGATATGCCGATTTCAAGCCGTTTTTGCCCCTGCAAAATATTATTGATGCTATTTTGATGCTATTGGTTATTCTGTAAAAGAATTTTGGCGGGAACAGGGCAAGGGTGATGCTCTAAGTTTTCAAAAACGCCGAGCGAAGAAATCAAAATTTGCGATGCCTAATCAAAGAGTACAGATTACTCCTCCTCGACATATTCGTGCGGGGTCGGCTTATAATCCTCGGTGTAGTACCTTTCATACTTAGCTGACTTTTCCTGATCGTCATTCTCAATTTCATCGTCATCCTCGATCGGATCAGTTGAAATCGCGTCGAGCAAAATCTTTTCCAAATGCTCAAATTCGGAGTGTTCCCCGAAGCAGCAGAGGACAAAGGCGTTGCGGACATAACCCGCGCTTGCTGCCATCAGCTCATAATCGAAGTAATATCCATAGTGCTCGGCAAACAGTGCAATCAGTATAACGATGGTTCGAGTGTTGCCCTCTCTGAACGGATGAGCCTGCCAGATGGCTGGAAATAAATGCGCAACAGACTTAGCGAATTCATCATGCGACAGATTTGACCAATGAACCTCGTCGATTTTCTTCCAAGCGGATTTCAAATCTCTATCAATATCTTCCCAATTGGAATACCAAACACTTTTGCCGGCAAGGAGCGGTTCGCGTTTCTGGACGTTGATAATTCGATATTCTCCCGCCCAGTCGTACACGTCTCCGAAAATAGTTTTGTGAATTGCACAAACACCCTTGGATGAGAAGTCGGAGAAGCCGCTGTTGAAAAGCAGTGCCATTTTTGTGTTTGCCATAATGGATTCCGCTTGATCAAGAGCAGCCTCGTTGTTGATTCCGAGTTTATTTTTCAGTACTTTGCTGTTTTCCAGAAGATAGATGTCATATTTGCTCATATCAAATCCTCTTGCACATAGAAAGCATTATTTCAGTCAACTGTTCATCGGTTATTTCACCGTTAATCCATTGACGAAAGAATTCGTTTGTTTCTTCAGGAATCGGAACGCCTTCAATACTATTGATAGCCTTTGCAATCTTTACTGAACGCTGACGTTTTGCAATTTCTGTTTCAGTCATAACAGCGACCTCCTCTCTAGGTTTTATTGTACTCATTCCGTGGCGATTAGTCAAGTGAAAAACAAGAAGGTTATTCACAAAAAGTCTGGACTTTTCCGTTTTCTGTGGTATGCTGTTGTGCTAAAAGGAGGTATCGGCATGGATACGATCAGAGAACTATTTTACGGAAACATCCACCCATTCGAACGCGACATCAAGAAGGACAGCGAAAGCGACAGGCTTGCGAAGTTGATTCTCAGGCATGACGCAGCGCTCAAAGAAACGATGAACGAAAGCGAGATCGAGCTGTTCGGGAAATTCAAAGACGCAGTGACTGAGCTGAATTGTCTGAACGAATGTGAAGGCTTTATCAACGGCTTTCGATTGGGCGTAAGATTGATGGTGGAGGCATTGCATACGGTAGAATAATCAAAATCGCAGCCCTGAAAGAATAGGGCTGCAACTCTTTTGAGGATTATTCAGTGTAATGGGTTTTCTCAGGCATGTTTCGCCGTGTGTCGCCCTGTGTGCGATTTATTGAGGGAAGTAGGATACGTACACGACCGAGGACGTTTGCGCGGTGTCGGCGATTTTTGACCGCGTCTCATTTTTTGCGACGCTTGAGCAACAAAGGCACTGTTAAGAATAAAGGGCAGAGCTGTTTTTTCAGCCCTGTTTCGCCGTGTGTCGCCCTGTGTGCGATTTGTTACGGAAAGTAGGGTGAGTACCCGACTGAGGATTTTTGCGCGGTGTCGACGATTTTTGAGCGCGTCTCAATTTTTGCGGCGCTTAGTCAAAGAATACACTTTTTTAGCGAATGGCTTTCAGGATTTCTTTTTTAACAGACTCCCACTGATTATCAATAACAAAAGATCGGTGCTCAATATTTTTCAGCATAAACAAATCATAGTCAAACCTCTTTTGCCAAAAGGAAATCTCCGTTTTATATGGCGGTTGTTGACCTCGGTTGAGATGAGCGGTTGTCAATTGCTTTGCAATATCCTTGGTTTGAAGATAATACACTCTATAGTCGATATCACCTAAAGTAGTCAGCAGCATCTGAATGTGACGATGCGCCGATTCTTTTGAAGCGCTGTAGTTTCGGATCATGTCATTGAGCGGATGATGAAGGAGCGACCCGTCAAAAATGATGATTTCGTTATCGGCAAGATTTGCCGCGAAGTTTTTCCAGACAGCTACATAAGCGTCGGAGTACTTTTCAAGCGAAACAGGATTTCGCGGATTGTAGCAGAACTCGCGCTCCATGAATTCCGATAACAATGGCTCATCGAATAGCGGTGTATCTTCATTGAAATAATGAATCAGTCGTGCCGTTCCTGCATCTATCGTATTGGAGCGAATGGCATTTTCGTTTTCTGAATTCTCCGCGCAGAGCATTTCATATTCCTCTGAAGTATAATATGCGACGCAGTAAAAATCAATCGGATTGGTGTAATCAAATTCGACGTAGGCTTTTGCGGAAAGACCTTTTGATTGTAGATCGTCACATAGTGAGCGCGCCATTGTGGATTTGCCAACACCCGAAATACCCTCTAAAAATATCAGCCTTGCCATCGTATCACCTGCCTCAAAATTGTTCTGATTCTATTCTATAAACAAGCCGAAAATTTGTCAAGAGCCGTCGATAAAATCTGACCCTGACTTTCCTTGATTTTTCTTTTAGAGTGTGTTAAAATAATAAACGAAGAAAACTTTTTGCAGAAAAATCGAATATGAAAAAACATAGTCGTGCGACGTCAGGAAAATCCTCTTGACCGATGCCCGGCTATTTTTGTTGCCGAAGTTTTCTGAAAATCATTAAGGAGGTTGAAAAAACGAAGTACAAAAACTATGACGAAATGCCGCTGATGTTATCGGTGCATGACCTCGCGGAGGTTCTCGGAATCTCAAAATCGAGCGCTTATGTGTTGGCGAAGGAGAAAGGTTTTCCAACGCTGAAGATTGGAGCGCGGGTTGTGATTCCGAGAGACAGATTTATCGAATGGATTAACAAGAACGTTTCAAAGTAGAATAGGAGTGAATGAACAGGCGGTGGCAGTATGTTGTCACAGCCAAAGCAAGGTAACTATTTCATGCTGCCGAACGAGATCTTCAATATGGATCTATCCACGGGAGAGATTGCCGTCTATGCCTTTCTGATGAGGATGGAGGACAGGAAAAAATTTCAGTGTTATCCGTCCTTTGAAACCATCGGGAAAGCGGTGGGAATACGCAGCAAAAACACGGTCATGAAATATGTCAGGATGCTCGAAGAAAAAGAGCTGATCGAAACGGAGCACACCGTCGTGGAACACCGCGACGGAACGCTCCGGAACGGAAACTTAATGTACAAAATGCTGCCGATAAAGCAAGCGGTGGACGCCTTCCACAGACGACAGCTTAACTATTACGGCAGAAGAAGATAGCAGCAAACTGGCGATTTGAATTTGTCGACGTCACAGAGTACGAAAACGGAGAGAAGATCGTTTACACGATCTCCGAGAATGACGTAGAGGGTTACACCTCTCTGATCGACGGTTATACCGTGACCAATACCTATTCCGCTTACAACGATAGCCTTGTTGAGGCTGTCGGTATCGTGGAATGGGACGACGCCGACAATGCGAAAGGCGTACGTCCTCAAACCGTTACCGTTCATCTGTTGAACAACAACGAGGAAGTTGAATCATATACTTTTGATGAAGGCGAAGACGGCTACTGGTCGTTTAACTTCGGCGCGATCCCGATCGCTGACAGAGCGAATTATACGATTACCGCCGACGATATAGAGGGGTATACGGTTGATGTGATCAATACCGATTCGCCTATGTTCCAAATCACCTATACGCTGGTGGTCGATGAAGATGAAAAGGTACCGGCTGAGCTTGACGAAGAGATGACGGCTCTCGACTTGACCTACACCGGCGAGGCACAGACGCTGATCGAAGCTGGCAAAGCCACCGGCGGCACCCTGATGTACGCGCTCGGCACGGATGATACCACTGCTCCGACCGACGGCTACAGCATGGAGCTGCCTCAGGGCACCAACGCGGGAACATATTACGTTTGGTATTATGTCGATGGCGACGCGCTGCATACCGACACCGAGCCGCAGTGCCTGACCGTGACGATAAAGAAAAAATACTTTACCGGACATTCACTGTCACTCAACGGAGACATAGGCGTGAACTTCTTCATCGACCTGACCGCTGAGGAGGCGGCAAATACCACCGTTACCTTCACATGGTTGAAGCAAGGCGCGGAAATGACCGCCACGGTCGACATGAAGGACGCCGAGCTCTGCAGCTACGGATACAGGGCGGCCTGCAATGTTTCCGCATCGGAAATGGAAGCGGATATCACCGCAACGCTCACCATAAACGGCGCGGCGATCGAAGAAACCAACACCTATTCCGTTGCGCAGTACGCGGATGTTATCCTGAATGACAGCGACTTTGCGGAAAGCTATATCGCGAGTGAAAACGCAGGCGGCAAGGACGGAGAGCAGCGCTTGGCAGACCTCAGAGCATTGGCGGGCGAAATGCTTGTATACGGCGAAAATGCCGCGGTGTATTTCGATGAAAACGCACAGGCGGGCTCGCCGGTATCAGCCGAGATCCCCGACGCTTATGCGGAATATACAGAGACCGATCTTCCCGCAAATGTCGAGTTTGACGGCGCGTCGCTCTCGCTTAGGTCCGAAACCACCCTTTCGCTCTATTTCAAGAGCAAGCAGGAGCTGACGCTCACATGCGAAGGAAAGACTATTGAAACCGAAAGCGCGAACGGCGAGCACGTTATCCGCATTCGCAATATCGCTGCGGACGAGCTAAACGACAGCTTCACCGTTAAGGTGAACGGCACGGGCACAGTCACCTACAGTCCGCTTACCTATTGCTATAGGGCTCAAAGCTCAGCTAACGCCAAGCTTGTAAACGTCGCAAAGGCAGTTTACAACTATTGGGTCGCGGCTGACAGATTCTTCGCTTAACGGGAGGTGCTTTAGTGAAAGATTATAAAGAATCATACGAGCACACCGACCTCGAGGTCATCAGATTCCAAACCGAGGACGTTATCACCACAAGTCAGATCCCCTACGAGGATGACGAAACCTCACGTATAAAATAATATTTTAACAACGGCAGAAGAAAAACAAAAGCGTTTTTCTTCTGCCGTGTATCTTTCATTTAAGTTTTTATTATTCCTTGCAAAAAAATGTTCAAAATAATCTTGTATAATACTGTTCGAAATAATCTTGCAGATTTACCCTGCTTCTGGTATACTTAATATGTATAGTTATTTGCTGATGAAGGAGGAACCTTTATGCGTAAATTCAAAAAACCGGTGAGCGTCCTGTTGTCGCTTGTGATGGTACTCGGCATGTTTGCTGTTGTACCGTTCACAGTCGGCGCACAGGAAGCCGCCACCGGACATAATATGACCGCTCATCCCGCCGTAGCGCCGATGCTGATCGTCGAAGGCAACAGTGCTTACTGGAGTTGCGACCGCTGCGGCAAGTACTTCTCCGACGAGAACGGCGAGCATGAGATACCCGAGAACAGCTGGATACTTCCCGGCACCGCAACGCTCGTCCCGACCTCTTACATCGACGAAAACGGCGAAGAGCAGACGGTAGGCGCCATCGTTCTTACCGGAGACGAAGCGGAAGATTACCACACCACGAGCAGCGGCTTTTACTTCTATACAGCCCTCGGCGACGCAAGCGATCTGCCGATTTGGTATGTGGTGAATCAGGATACAAGCCTTTATCATGACGAAAACTTCAAGCGCAATATCGAGCTGACGGGCGACGTGCGCATAATCGTTGCCGACGGCGTGACCTTCACCGTACAGGGCGAGATCAAGGGCGGCAGCCTGAGCGTCTACGGTCAGACGAACGAGACCGGAAAAGTAGTTGCCGACAAAATCACAAACTACGGAAATGTTAAGGTGTGCAGCGGCGGACTGACCGTTGCAAATACCGTTAGCTGTAACGCTCTGGCTATCTGCAGCGGTACCACCAATATCGCAGGCAATACATATGCGGGCGATTCCCTGCTTCTCGGCTGTAACGACGATAACGACAGTATCACCTTCGGCTCGCTGTCAAAGCATTACGACGCGACCGCGGCTGTTGTCGAAGGTCAGACCATAACGGACGGAGAAAACAACTACAGCGGCAGTCTTGCCGATATAGACCTCTCCAATATGGCGGGCAAGACGCTCGTGAAAGCGCATGAGCACAAAGTTGATGATTTGGTGCTTTATCCGCTCGCATCTCCAACTTACGATCCGGATACGAAGACATACACAAGAGGCATCATGGCGCATTACGATTGCCCGATTTGCGGCGGTCACTTCGTATTAGAGGACGGTCAGCTTGTGAGCAAGACTGACGAAGAGCTTATTCTTATGTACTTCACATTCTGGAAGATGCCTTCCGTTTCGGGTGTGTGCTATCTGAGAGCCTATAACGGTACAGACACAAACGTGATCATCCCCGATACGGTCCCCGAGGGTCTTGCAACGCAGCAGGTTCCTGAGGGAACACCGATCACACATATTGATAACAATGTATTCGCGGGTCATACTGAGCTCGTAACCGTCACCACGGGAACAGGGCTGTGCAGTATCGGCGCGGGAGCCTTTGCGGGTTGCACGGCGCTGACGGACTTTTTCTCAACTGCAACACAGAAAGTCAATTATGACTACGACGACCCGAACGATTTGCAGGATTCCTTTGACGGCGTTGAGGATCTCACTATCCACGCGACCCACGCCAGCGAGCTGTATGCGGCGGCACTGGACTACGAATTTGATTTTGAGGTGACCGACAGGCATCCCGACCCGACTTGGGAGTGGGCGCGTGACTACTCAAGTGCAACCGCGCACTTTAATTGCGAGGGCTGCCCGTATGAGGCTGACATTTTCGCGGATTCAGTCACTACTCAGGACGGCGATATGGTATACTACGACGTAAGCGTCACCACCACCGACGGCTACACCTACACCGACAGGCGCACCGGTTCGACTATGTGGGTAGATTACATCGATAAAGACGGCAATGACGCTTCTGCCGAGGCGAATATCGTCACAGGCAACGAAGCCTACTTCGGCGAACCGGGAAAAACCACCTGGTACGTCGTCAACGGAGATGTCAATTTTGGCGACCTTGATATGGTCTTGGCGGGCGATACGAACATCATCCTTGCCAACGGAGCGAAGCTTGCGGGCATACGCGATATCAAAAGCTTCAGCGAAGAAGAGCCGGAGAGCGAAGATGACAAACCAAAGCTCTATATCTTCGGTCAATACGGACAGGACGGCAGGCTGGAAGCCGGTAATATTGACAGCGACGTCAGCATGATATCCTACGGCGGCTCCTTAAAAGCCAACGTGATCAAATCAAACTACATTCTGTGGCGCGGTTACGCAAAAACCATGGAGGTCAAATCCGCAGTGCTGGTAGTGAATAGCGGCGCGATGGAAGTTGACAATTCACTCACGGCAAGTTCGGTAGGCGTTGCCGGCGGCAGCCTTAAAGCCAACTTCATTGAAATCACTGATACTGAAGGCAGCTTGTCTGTGTTTAACGGCAGCCTTTATGTCAACTCTGTCTTTGTGTGCGGTGACACCTACTTCACGGGCGGCACTACCACAGTTGCCGACAGGGCAAAGGTCGCGAACATTACTATCGGCTGCAACAGCCAAAACGACAGCATTACCGTCGGACATTATGAGTTTTTGTACGATGATTATACTATGACCGTTGTTCCTGACGAAATGCTTTTCGACGGCATCAACACCTACACAGGCACCGTCACACGTGACGAAGTCGCCGCTATGGCAGGCAAAAGGGTGGTGCTTGCTCACGAGCACACCGACGCCGATATGACCCTTAAAGCGGCGTCCAACCCCACCTACGACCCGGCAACAGGAGAGTACACCGACGGCAATACCGAATACTACACCTGCAATAAATGCGACGGCTGCTTTGTCAAGGACGGCAGCAACTACGTCGCCGCAGCTCCCGAAAGCGTAGTAGTTCCGTACTTCCGCTTCCGCTACAACTACGAAGAAGAATACTGCGAACTTATCGAGTATAACGGACAGGACGCTGATATCGTTATTCCCGATACCGTACCCGATAATTACCCCGATGAAGCTTTAAGGGGCGAAACGGTGACATACATTGACAGAACCGCCTTCTTGAAAAATACCACGATCACAAGCGTGACCGCCGGTGACGAGCTCAAGATCATTGGCGTCAAGGCGTTTAAGGATTGCACGGCGCTTAAATCGGTGACCGTCGGCAATGGTCTTGAAAAGATCTTATCCGGAGCTTTTGGACGCTGTACCGAACTGGAGAGCTTCACTTCGTCAGCGCATAGTTTCACATATGTGTATGGCCAACAGGTTCGTGATGATTCATTTGACGAAAATGCCGGGATCGTTTTCCACGGTCCTCACGGCGGCACGCTGCTCGAATTATCACAGCTTGAAACTAAATGGAGCTTCATCCCCACCGACAGGCACCAAGAGCCCACATGGACATGGGCGGCGGATTACAGCAGCGCAACGGCTGCATTCAACTGCAACGGCACCTGTCAGCTCGAAAACGGCTATGAATTGACCGATAGCGATATCGAAGCTGCCGAGACCGATATGGGCACGCAGTACACCGCAAGCGTTACGCTCGACGGCGAGACCTACACCGAAACCAAGCCGGTATCCTTCTGGAAGACTTTGCAGGCTGACATCAATGCTGCTGCCGACGGCACGGCGACAACGATCACGCTGGCGCACGACTGCACGGCGCTCGCAGATGATACCGCGCTGATCATTCCCGCGGACAAGATCATCACCATCGATCTGAACGGTCACACCATCGACCGCAACCTTGAATCGGCGGTTGAAAACGGCAATGTTATCACCAACAACGGCACCCTGTCTTTGGTTGGCGCCGACGGCACGATCAAGGGCGGCAAGAACACCGCAAACGGCGGCGCGATCGTCAACAACGGCACCCTGAATATCACCGGCACTACCATCACCGGCAACGTGACCTATAAGGACGGCGGCGCTGTATATAACAGCGGCACGGTGAACTTTGAGAGCGGCACCATGAGCTACAACAGCGCGGGCAATAACGGCTCCGGCAGCGGCGGCGCTCTCTCAGCCCACAGCGGCACAATCAACATCAACAGCAATAACTGTTATATCGATAACAACACAGCCGAGGTGCACGGCGGCGCTATCTACCTTGGCGAAAACAGCGCTAACAACACCACCGCCACCCTCAACCTAAACGGCGGCTGGATCACTGAAAACACAGCCGGCAAACAGGGCGGCGCGATCCTGCACAACGGTATCCTGAACGTTCAGGGCGGACCTTTTGTAAAGGGCAACACCGCCGCAAACGGCAACAACATCTATCTGCGCCCCGATAAGCTTATCAATGTTTCAGGTCATCTGGACACAAACGACGAGTATTTGGGCGTTAAAGTCGAGGACAACGTCACGGGCAATATCACCTCTAACCTTTCAGGCAATGGAGGTATCCGTAACTTCTTTAGCGACAACGAGGACTACTATATCGCAAACAACGAAGGCGAAGCAGCCCTTGCGCGCTATTATGTGCTCAGCTTTGATAATAACGGCGGCTCCGGCGCTCAAAGCTCGATAAAGAGCAAAACAAGCAGCATTGAGCTTCCCGACTGCACCTTTGACGCTCCCGAGGGCAAGGTGTTCAAGGCGTGGAAAGACCCCGACGACGGAACCCATAAACAACCCGGAGAAACCACCGAGATCACCTCAGACTACTCCAAGTCCATGTCAGCTGTTTGGGAAAACCTTTACAACATCACGGTCGCGGAAAGCGATCACGGCACCGTTATCCCCAGCAAATATCAGGCGGTAGAGGGCGAAACCATCACCCTGACCATTCAGCCCGAGGACGGCTACGCGCTCGAAAGCATACATCTGGTCACCAATATGGGCGGTCTGGATCCGCAGAGCCCGACCGGCTTCACAATGCCTGACAGAGACGTTAACATCATAGCTGTATTCAAGAGCGCTATTCCTTATGTAGACGAAGAGGGCAATGATATGCCTCCCGTTATCGCGCAGCACATAAACAGCGGCTCCACAGAATGGAGCCAAGGCTGGTACTATGCCGCAGGCGAGGTCACTATCAGTGAACGCGTCACCGTAAAGGACGATGTCAACCTGATACTCTGCGACGGCGCTGTGCTCAACATTCCCAAGGGCGTCACCTTAAACAACGACAACGGAAGCTGCCTCACCATTTGGCAGCAGAAGGAAGGCACCGGCGCGCTTAACGTCACCGCTCCCGAATACGGCAACGCGGGTATCGGCGGTATCAAAAGCACTGACAACTACAAGAGCGGCGGCGGTCTGCTCGTTATCAACGGCGGCATCATCACCGCTTGCGGCGGAGCCACCGGCGGAGCCGGCATAGGTGTCGGACAATCATCGAACTCCCCCCTCCCTATGTCCATCGAGATCAACGGCGGTACCGTCACCGCCACCGGCAAAGCGAATTACGCCGCAGGTATAGGCGTCTATTCAGGCGGGATCATCATCTCCGGCGGCACCGTGAACGCCACGGGCGGCGACTACGCGCCCGGTATCGGCGCTTCCGGCAACATCAGCAGTTATAATGTTAATAATGTCCAAATCTTCATCGAAGGCGGCAAGGTAACAGCCACCGGCGGCAGCTGCGCGGCAGGCATCGGCGGCGTCGCCAACTACGGCGGCGGCACCATCACGATCACCGGCGGCGAAGTTACAGCCAAAGGCGGCGACCGCATGCAGTACGGCGATCAGAATAAATATGCGGGCGCGGGCATAGGCAGCGGCGCGATCATTAATCCTAATTACAATGTCAACACAGTCATCAATATAAGCGGCGGCAAGGTCAACGCCACCGGCGGTTGCCGTTATGGTTTCGCCATCGTAGCCGCGGCAGGTATCGGCGTAGGCGAGGAAAGACCCAATATGAACGGTCAGGGCAACGCTGAAATCACCCTCTCGTGGACTGACGACGTTATGGATACAATGGAAGTCACCTCCAACGGCTACAGCGGCGCTGTTACGCTTGAATCCCCGTTCGTTGACGATAACGGAGCGATTTATAATATTGGCGCAGTCGATGATAACAGCACGATCGCCGGCAAGACCCTCCGCCCCTACGACGGCATGGGCGTTCACCTCGCGGGTCACTCGATAAGCCTCGACGGCGATATCGCGGTCAACTTCTATATGGAGCTTTCCGATGATTTATTTGACGGCAATAGCGACCCGTATATGCTGTTCAATATCCCGAACACCAGTACGGAATATCAGACTCAGTATGTTTACCTGAACGCAAAAGACGGCGAGCAGAGAGTCGTTGCGAAACCTGTTGAAGGCAGAGAAAATATTTATATGTTCAAGTGCCGCGTTGCAGCGAAGGATATGGAGTCCGAGATCTCGGCGCAGATGTTCAACGGCGACGACAAGAGCGTGATCTACACCTATTCCGTCAAGAAGTACGCCGATTATCTGATCGAGCATAAAAACGACAGCGCAGCATACGCAAAAGCTGTTCCGCTTGTTCAGGCAATGCTCGTCTACGGCGACAACGCGAAATACTACTTTGATAAAACCGGGGAAGAGCCCGATGCAGTTGAAGCGACAATACCGGAGTACGGCAGCATAATACATGATACGATGCCCGCAGGCGTGACCTTCACCGGCGCGACACTCTCGCTGAAATCTCAGACCACCCTGTCGCTGTACTTTGAGAGCAATCAGGAGATTGAGCTGACTTGTCCCGGTTACACGACAAAGACTGCGCACAGCGACAGAGAGTATGTTATCCGTATCCGCGACATCGCGGCAATGGATCTGAATAAAGAGTTTACTGTAAAGGTCAACGGCGCGGACGCTGTGACCTACAGCCCGCTGACCTACTGCTATAAGGCGCAGCAAACCTCGACCAACTCAAAGCTGGTCAACACAGTCAAGGCGCTGTACAACTATCACCGTGAGGCAACGGATTACTTTGAACCTCAGGCAGGAGGCGGCGAATAATGAAAGAACTTTATGAGCGCACAGAGCTCGAGATTATCAAATTCCAAACCGAGGATGTCATTGCAACCAGCGGAAATATCCCATATGAGGACGACGAAACCTCGCGTATAAAATAACACTTAAATAACGGCAGAAGAGAAACAAAAAGCGTTTTCTTCTGCCGTTTTTGCAGGTCTTTCCTTGATGCCTTTGACTTGTAACAAGGTTGATATACACACCTTTATTTTGTCTTGTTCCATCGATCCAAAGGTATTTGATAGCCGGGGTACAAATTTGTACCTCGAACTTTTAAATCGAATCATAGACAATCGGGAATTATTCTGTTATGATAAAGATGAAAGTTGATTGATGCAAGGAATGAGAATATGAACCACAAAATGAATCTTTTTCCGGAGCCTTTTGAGATGATAAGCAGCGGGCAAAAGACGATTGAATTAAGGTTGAATGACGAAAAGCGTCAGAAAATTCAAATCGGCGATATCATTGAGTTCTCTCAAAAAGAAACAAAAGAAAGATTGACAGCGAAAGTTGTCGGATTGCATAGATATAATTCGTTTTCAGAATTATACAATGAGCTTCCATTGTTGAGTTGCGGTTATACCGAAGCGGATATATCCGAAGCAAAACCTGAGGATATGGATTTATACTACACGCCCGAACAGCAGAGCAAATATGGCGTTTTGGGTATAGAAATCAAGGTGGTCGGATAGGATTATGAAAGCTGCAAGAGTTTCACAATTTGATAAAATGACGCAAACGCCGGTTTCGAGGCTTGTCATCACCCTGTCGATACCGACGATCATCAGTATGCTGATCACTAACATCTACAATCTTGTAGATACCGCTTTTGTCGGTCAGCTCGGCAATTCGGCGAGCGGAGCCGTGGGAGTAGTGTTCGGCTTTATGGCAATCTTGCAGGCGGTAGGTTTTATGTTTGGAAACGGAGCAGGGAGTATCATCGCGAGATTGCTTGGTGCGAAGAATAGGGAAGTGGCTTCCAAGATCGCTTCAACGGGGATATTTTCCTCGATTGTGTTCGGCGCACTTGTGTCCGTCGGTTGTATGTTCGTGCTCAGACCATTGGTGATGCTTCTCGGCAGCACCGAAACTATCGCGCCATATGCCGAGACCTATATCTTTTATATCCTGATTGCCGCGCCGTTCATAACTGCCAGTTTCGCCATGAACAATATCCTTCGCTATGAGGGCAAGGCTATGCTCGGCATGATTGGTTTGGGCGTCGGTGCTGTGCTGAATATCGCGGGCGACCCGATTTTGATGTTTGGCTTTGGGATGGATATCGCCGGTGCAGGCTTGTCTACTTGTATTTCACAGGTTATCAGCTTCTTTGTACTGCTTGCGATGTTTCTGTTCAACCGAACACAGTGCAAGCTCTCCTTCAAGCTGATTTCACTCAAAACATTGCCGGATATCTTTGCGACGGGTCTGCCCAGCCTGCTGAGGCAGGGACTCAACTCGCTAAGTACGGTCGTTCTGAATAAATGCTCAGCGGTTTACGGCGACGCTGCTGTTGCCGCGATGAGCATCGTGTCGCGCGTTATTTTCTTCACGTTCTCCTTTGCGCTTGGCATTGGGCAGGGCTTTCAGCCGGTCTGTGGCTTCAACTACGGCGCGGAAAAGTACGACAGAGTCAAATCCGCATTTCGCTTTACTGTCATTTTATCTGAGATCATCATCGTCATCATGTCGGCGGTCTTGCTCCTTTTCCCGGGTGAGATCATTCGAATCTTCCGCGATGACAGCACGGTCGTTGCGTTCGGAACACGTGCGCTGGTTTTGCAGGCTGTTGCACAACTGTTTTTGCCGTTCTGCATGGTGACGGAGATGGCACTTCAAAGCGCCGGCAAAAAACTCGGCGCGTCTCTGTTGTCGATTCTACGCAATGGATTGTTCTTTATCCCGTTATTGCTGTTCCTGTCTAACCTACGCGGCTTTAACGGTATCCAAGAGGCACAGCCGTTGTCGTTCGTTTTGGCAGTTATCCCGTCAGTAATATTGGCGATGAGATTCTTTCGAGGGCTGCAAAAAAAGCTGACAGAGCAATGAATTTGGAATAAGTATGTTGTTTCGGGGTACAAATTTGTACCCCAAAAAATCGCTGTTGACTGATAATTCTGCTTCGGTTTGTGGACAAGGTTGATTTTTTTTGGTATCATAATAACAGATGATTTTATGAGGCGCGTAATATGATAGGTGATATTGTAACGGTTACTGTTGATCGACCAATCGGCAGTTATCATCCGGAACATAAGGATATATACTACCCGATAAACTACGGTTATATCGAAGGAGTTATGGCTCCCGATGGCGAGTGGCAAGACGCATATATTCTTGGGGTTGATCGAGCTGTTGAAAGATTTACGGGGAAAGTAATTTCTATTATTCATCGAATAGATGATATAGAGGATAAATGGGTAGTATGTCCTGATAATTGTATGTTTTCACAAGAAGAAATACTTGAAAAAGTTTCGTTTCAAGAGCAGTTTTTTCAAGTTGAAATAATTGTATAGATTTCAGTTTTATAGCGATTATAACTTGGAGGTGACGAGCGTGAAACTGATACCAATAAACAAGCAAAGCAAGAAAGAACAGAAGAAATATCATGCTCGCAGCCGACGTGATTGGAACGGCTTGAAGCCGACCACCAGAGTGGTAAAGAGCAAGAAGGTTTACGACAGAAAGAAAATGACAAAACCAACCATTGAGCAAGAATGATACATCAGGTGATTTATATGAATGATTTTAAAGTGCTTCGAGCAGAGAAAACTTGGCAGAGAGCAGGAGCGTATTCCGTCAGAATTCAGGGCATGAACCGTCAGCATCACATAGCTTTGCAAGATGAGTTTGACGAGCATGACGGAGATGAAAGCAAATACATAGTCCTGTTGGATGACGAGTACCCTGTGGCGACTTGCCGATTCTATGAATTAGATAACAGCACGGTACTTGTCGGACGTGTTGTTGTGCTCCCCGAATATCGCGGACAGCACCTCGGCAGCAGAGTTATCAAGGAAGCCGAGAAGTGGATCAAAGAACTCGGATATAATAAAATCAGGATCGATAGCCGTGTTGAAGCTGTCGGCTTTTATGAAAAGCTCGGCTATACCCGTATGGATGACGAGGTGATTAAGAGTTGGAGCTTTGATTGCAAAAGAATGCATAAGGTGTTGTGAAAAATCACTTGCTAATCATTAGCTCACAGAGCATAGAGGAGTGAGATAATGGAATACGGATTTTCGATTTTAATGGCTGCTTTTTCTGCAGCATTGTTGTTATATGCAGGCTTGATGGTGTTGTTCAAGCCTGATCTCATGACCGTACCGCGCCGGACGATAGACGAACCAAAGCAGCTGCGGATGGAATCGAGCGTTTTTTCCAGCTTTTCATCGCGTTCGTTGTTTGGATCTTCCGTTTCTCCGGAGACTATCCCAAATGTTGTGTAAACCTCCGATATGGTGTAGAATAGAAGCACCATATTGGAGGTTTTAATAATGAGCAGAAGAAAACGCAGTCCGGAAGAACAAGCGAGAAGAGAAAAGATCCGCGAGCTATTACAGAGCAGCGGCGTCAACAGCATGGAAGATATCCAGAATCTCTTCAAGGAAACCATC
>OMWP01000046.1 GCA_900314795.1 uncultured Eubacteriales bacterium | reverse complement strand
TCACAGACAAAAATGATTCAGTGAATCATTTTTAAGGAGAGAGCAGATGGAGCTTTCGAAACCACAATGGCAACAAGCGACATCACTTTATCCATATGGAAAAACGCCCTTTTGGCGCGCCATATAGGGCTGTCGCAAAACATGGTGTTTTGTGATAGCTCTTTTTTATAAATCAGCAAACCAATGAAAGAATCGTGTTTATGGTATAGAAATAACCTTTGAATCTGTAAAATGAGGGGGCACATATGAACAGGTTACAGGCAAATCTCTGCTTGATCTGTGTCACGCTCTGTTGGTCGACAGAGGTGATCATCTTTTCCTGTATTCCGGACAGCGTCTTGCCGTTTGCGACGACGTGTATTTGCAACGTGATTGCGGCAGTAGTTTTGATCGCGTGCTTTTTTAAGCGTATCAAAGCCGAGATGCGCAGCAGTGCAAAGAAAATACTCTTTCGTTGTCTGTTATTGGGGCTGCTGAACTGCGGGTACAATGCTTTCTATCTCTACGGACTGAAGTATTTCGATGTGTCTACCGGCGCATTCACCTTTTCGATGACGGTGGTGGTACTGCCTGTTGTCCTGCTCACGATGAGAAAGTCTGTCAGCGCGAAAACATGGATCTCTGTGGCACTTGTGCTGACCGGTATCATCTGCGCGTTGGGCAGTAATTTCAAGGGTATCCATCCTATGGGCTTCACCTTGATGTTTGTCGGCTGTATTGTTCGCGCTGTGTTTATTGTGAAGCTGAACGACTTTGCGAAGGATCACGATTCTATCACGTTGTCTACCTTTATTTCCATATTTGTTTCCGTGATCAGTTTTGTTATTTGGTTTATCCTTCAACCGTCGACCTTCGCCTCGATCCCTTGGTCGAGTACGATCATCGCCAGCCTGTTTATCCATGCGTACTTTATCATCGCGTTTGCACAGACGCTCAATATCTTTGCACAAAAGCGTGCCACGGCTGCAGAGTCGACCATCATCTATGCGCTTGAGATCGTCTTCTCTCTGATCTGGGGCGTCGTACTGCCTGAAACACTGATCGACCGCGTCATCCCGACGCCGTTTCATATTATCGGCGCGGTGTTGGTCGTTGCGGGCAGCTTGATCGAGATCGTTGAGTTCAAGGGGAAAAGGAGGCTTATCAATGAAACTGAAAAACAGTAACCTCCCAAAACCCGTGAAGCTGTGTTTGTTGACCGGCATCTTGGTGTTAGCCTATCTTGTCATCGCGATCCCTTTTAAGGTGATGAGCGTTATCCCCGGATTCACCGATATCCGTCCTGTCATGCTGCTCAAACCGGTGTTCGGTGTGTTCTTTGGAATCCCGGGATGCCTTGCCTTTGCGATCGGCAACCTGATCGGGGACATCATGAGTGACAGCCTGAAATGGTCATCGATCGCGGGCTTTGCCGCCAACTTCTTAGGCCCCTTTATGTTCTATGTGTTTTGGAAGCATATTTCAAAGGAACCCTTTGCTCTCAGAACAGGTAAAAGCCTGTTAAAGCATTTGGCGGTCATTATCGCATCCGGTTTGATGGAGGCGATCATCATCACGCCTGCCGTTAAGCTGATCTATTCCGATGTAGACGTCATCGTGTTATCGCTCACGATACTGATCAACGGTACGGTATTCCCGCTGTTCCTGGGGATTCCGCTGATCATCTTGATGCAGGAGGAGCTTCATTTTGATCCGTTTATCGTAGAACAATACTAATTTGCAAAGAAAGTCAAGCTATCCATATATGAAGAAAGAATTTGTCAAGGGTATGCGGCACGGCATCCCGATCATGCTGGGCTATCTCAGCGTATCGTTCGGCTTCGGCGTGCTGTGTATCCAACAGAATTTATCGATATTGGCGGCGGTCGGGATCTCGGTCACCAACCTGACCTCGGCGGGTCAGGTGGCGGGTGTGGAGATCATCGCCGCGGGCGGCTCACTTCTCGAGATGATCCTCTGTCAGCTGGTCATCAATCTGCGCTATTCGCTGATGAGTCTGAGCCTGTCACAAAAGCTCGATCCGTCGTTTAATCTCATGCACCGCCTTTTTGTCGGCTTCGGTGTGACGGATGAGATCTTTGCCGTCGCGTCATCACAGGCGGAACCGCTCAAGCCGTCGTATATGTACGGGCTGATCCTCACGCCGTTCATCGGATGGAGCACCGGCACATTGCTCGGCGCGATCGCGGGCGATATCATGCCTCCGATGGTGACAGCGGCGTTATCGCTGATGCTCTACGGCATGTTCATCGCGATCATCCTGCCGCCTGCCAGAAAAGACCGCAAGGTGCTGTTTGTGGTACTGATCGCGGCGGCGCTGAGCATTGTGATCCGCTTCTGCCTGCCGATGATCTCCGGCGGCTTCTCGGTCATCATTTGCGCACTGGTCGCGTCTGTCGTCGGCGCGTTATTCTTCCCTGTATCCGATCAACAGAGAGGGGAGGGCGGCGCATGAGTATTGTTGCGTATATCGCCGTGATGGCGATCACCACCTATTTGATCCGCGTGATCCCGTTTGTCGCGGTACGCGGAAAGATCAAATCCCGATTCATCAATTCCGTGCTCTATTACATCCCGTATGCCGTATTATCGGCAATGACCTTTCCCGCGATCTTCTTTGCGACAGGTGATGTCATCTCTTCGTCTGTCGGTACAGTCGTGGCGCTGGTGATGGCATTCTTTGATTTGCCGCTGATCGTGGTAGCGTTATCGTCATCCGCCGCCGCATTGATCACCTCATTGATCATGAGTGCGATACATTGATTTCAAAGCCCCGAGCTATCGGGGCTTTCAGACTGTAGAAAAACCTATCCTGCCCCCTCTGACGAGGGGGCGGCAAGAAGTATTAAAATGCGGCTTGAGTCAAAAGTCGGAGAATCATTGTCAGGTTTCGTTATCTCTCCCTCAGTCGCCTTAACGGCGACAGCTCCCTCGTCAGAGGGAGCTTCGGAAACGTCCTGCGTTTTATATGATATACTTTTTCGACAAACTGAAAGCCCCGAGCTATCGGGGCTTTTCGCATAGTTAGGAAGGCGCCTTTTGGTAAAAGGAGCTATCATGGGACACGCGTGTCCTGCGACTGAGGGATTGCATTCATTGACCGAGCGTCAGCGAGAATCTTTTTCTTAACGGAGATTTGCTGAATCTCGGGTCTTTTCGCATATTTTTCTTCCCTTTTACGGAAGATATTGTTACAAACTTGCTATTGAATAATCCTGTCATTTATGCTACAATAAGAAAGATTAAAAAGGAAAGTATGTACTTTTGTGTTTGATTTGTATTAGGACAATGAAAGCATAAAAGATATGAGTAAGATTATGGCAGATAAAAAATGCAAGCTGATCGTGATCGACGGTCTGGACGGATCGGGCAAGGCGACTCAGAGCAAGCTGCTCGCAAGACGGCTCAATGACATGGGGTACAAAGCGCGCACTATCAGCTTCCCCGATTATGAGAGCGATTCCTCCGCTTTGGTCAAGATGTACCTCGGCGGAAAGCTCGGCAGCAGTCCCGATGACGTCAACGCCTATGCCGCGTCGACATTTTACGCGGTCGATCGCGTTGCGTCCTATATCAACACATGGCACAGCGATTATGAAAGCTATGATTATATCATTGCCGATCGCTACACCACCTCCAACATCATTCATCAGATGGCGAAGGTGGCGGAGTCGGAGCGCGACAGCTACATCGATTGGCTCTTTGATTTTGAGTATCATCGTTTGGAATTGCCCGCGCCCGATATGGTGATCTTTCTCGACGTCGATCCCGCGATCAGTCAAAAGCTGATTGATGGCAGATACGGCGGTGATGAAAGCAAAAAGGATATCCACGAGAGCGATGTTGCCTATCTGCTGCGCTGCCGCAGCTCCGCGGTCTATGCGATCGAGCACCTCGGATGGGTGCGGATCGACTGCACCGAGGGCGGCGAAATGCGTTCCATCGAAGAAATCAACGACGATATCATATCTCTGCTGAAAAACGGAGATACTAATGATAAGATCAACCGATAGGAGGACTATGATGTTTTACTGTTTTTTAGCTGACGGATTTGAAGAGATAGAGGCGTTAGCGACCATCGATATCCTTCGTCGTGCCGATATCCCGGTCACGACGGTCGGCGTCGACGGTAATGTGATCTGCGGCGCTCATGATATTTGTGTGACTGCCGATATGCCTATCGGTGAATTTGAATTTGACGAGGATGCGTTGGGTATCATCCTTCCGGGCGGTATGCCGGGCGTCAAGAACCTGTATGCCGATGAATCTGTCAGAGAGGCTGTATCCACCTGTCAGTCACGCGGTCTGTACCTTTGCGCGATCTGCGCCGCACCGTCCATCTTAGGGCGTATGGGTGTTCTCGAAGGCAAGAAAGCGACTTGCTTCCCCGGCTTTGAGGAAGAGCTCAAGGGTGCTCAGGTGACCGGAGAAAAGGTCGTTATTGACGGCAACATCATCACCGCCAAGGGTGCGGGATGTGCCCTTGACTTTGGCTTTGCCATCGTTTCTCAGGTGCAAAGCAAGGAGGATGCCGAGCGCATCGCTTCTTCCATGCAGTGCTGATATGGCGGCGAATAAACCCGTATCGGTCGCAAAACCGTATCTCAGAGACTTCTATATGGAGCAGCGAAAACGTCTTTGTGAAGATGTTGAGCGCAAGAATGCGCTTGATCTCGAGATACAGACGCGCTTGCTGATCACGCCGGAATATCGCGCCGCCGATACGATCCTGCTTTATATGGCGCGACCCGCTGAGATCGCGACCTCTCTGATCCTTCACGCCGCGTTTGCCAATCATAAAAAGGTGGCGCTGCCGGTATGTATGGATCAGGGACAAATGATCTTTCGCCGCATTGATTCGTTGCATGATCTGGCGCCCGGACGGTTCGGGATATTGGAGCCTAAGGCGGAGTGTGAAGAGATCATCCCCGATGAACATACACTGTGTGTATGCCCGGCGCTCTGTTGTGATATGCGCGGCTATCGCCTCGGCTTCGGCGGCGGTTACTATGATCGCTATCTGGTTGATTTTCCCGGTGTGAAAGCGGCATTATGCTACGCTGACAGTATGATCCCGAAGCTCGGGGAAGATGCTTATGATATCAAAATGGATGTTATCCTGACGGATAGCTTTACACGAACGATGAAGTGATTCGATTCACAGATTGGAGATAACAATTATGAGTGATATTTCACGAAATAATAGACCCGAGGATTCTATCGAAGAGACCCGGCGCAAAAAGATGGAAGAATTCCGTCGTTCTGCGGATCGCAATGCGATCAGAGGCGATTATGATTCCGACAGGGGCGGTTATGATCCCGAGGAACCCGTACAGGATGACCCGTATGCCGAGGAGCCTGCACCGCGTCGCCGCAGAAAGAACCGTGAGATCAACTCTTACTCGGATAACGACACCAAAAAGAAGATCGAGCGAGAATCCAAAAAGGCTTTGAAGCAGCAGAAAAAAGAAGAGAAGAAGCTCGAAAAATCCAAGGCGAAACGCAATCGCCGCATCTTCAAGCTCGTGTGGATCGCAATGATCGTTCTGGTCGGTATCACATTGTCTCAGTTTCTGTTGGTCGGCGTCAACGATCTGTTGGCGATCTCCCGTGATGATAATCCGACAAAGGTCATGATCCATGTTCCCGCCGATCCGACGATGGATGAAATCGCTACGCTGCTGCATGACGCCAACGTCATCAACGAGCCCGGCTTCTTTAAGCTCTATGCTTCCTTTACTTCTTCCGAGAAGGGTTTCCGTCAGGGTGATTTTGAGATCGAGACCGATAAGGACTATGAGGCGATCATCAACTTCCTGCAGAGTAACGTCAATCGTACCGATATCGTGAAAATGCAGATCACAGAGGGTATGAACCTGTTGGAGATCGTAGAAGCGCTGCATGAAAAAGGCGTCATCAACGATGAACAGGAGTTCCTGAACCTGTGCAACAGCGACTATTTCGATGCCGACTTTACTTTCCTCAAGGACATCAAGAATAAGGATGACCGTTATTATAAGTTGGAGGGCTATTTGTTCCCCGATACTTATGAATTCTATGTCGGCGAAGATCCCAAGTCGGTTATCAGTAAATTCCTGAACAACTATGATAACAAGATCGTGCTCCATAAGGAGAAGTACTTCGGCAACAGCAAGAAGACCTCATTGGTGGAGGAAGCCGCCGAATCAGGCTACTCCTTTGACGAGATCCTGACGATCGCCTCCATCATCCAGGCAGAGGCGGCGTCGCGTGACGATATGTACGAGATCTCAGCGATCTTACATAACCGTATGAAATACGGCACGGAAAGCGGTGTTTCCAAGCTTAACTGCGACAGCACCTTCTATTATCCCTACCGTAAGGCGGAGAATGTCCCCGAGAGCATCAAGTCTTCCTTTAAATCGAAGTACAACACGGATGAGATCGACGGCTTGCCCGCAGGTCCGATCTGCAATCCCGGTGTTGAAGCGATCAAGGCGGCGGTCAAGCCGAACGAGAGCGATAACCTGTACTTCTGCCACGATAAGGAAGAAAACGGTTCCACGCCGTATTACGCAAAGACGATCCAACAGCATGAAGCCAATCTGCAGGCGATCGAGAACGGTACGACCAATTCCTATAACGAGTATAATTACGGATACGGTAATTACTACTACGATTATAACTCCGGAAGCTATACGAACGGCCAGCAGTATCAGCAGGAGCAACAGCAGTATCCCGATCAGCAGCTTCCCGCAAATCAGGTTCAGTCCCAAGGACAAAACCAGGCGCAGGCTCAGGGGCAAGCACAGGCTCAGGGTCAGGGACAAACATATGAATAAACCGGAGGTATTGTCACCTGCCGGTGATATCGAGAGTTTTGACACGGCGTTACGCTTTGGAGCGGACGCCGTGTATCTCGCAGGCAAAAGCTTTGGTATGCGTACCGCTTCAAAGAATTTTTCTTTTGAAGAACTAAAACTATCCTGCGATAAAGCGCATGCTTTAAAGAAAAAGGTTTATCTGACCTGTAATACCCTTCCGCGCAATGCCGATCTGCCTGATATGCCCGCGTTCCTACAGCAAGCGGCGGCATGCGGTGTTGACGCGTTCATCATCGCCGATCTCGGTGTGTTCGAGATGGCAAAGCGCTATGCACCCGACGTCGAGCGCCATATCTCCACACAGGGCGGCATCATCAACTATGAATCCGCGCTGGCGTGGTATCACCTCGGTGCAAAACGTGTCGTATTGGCGCGAGAGATGCGATTGGATGAGATCGCCGAGCTGCGCGCAAAGATCCCCAAAGAGCTTGAGATCGAGTGCTTTGTCCACGGCGCGATGTGCGTTTCGTTTTCCGGAAGATGTCTGATCTCGTCCTTTATGACCGGACGCGACGCCAATCGAGGCGACTGCGCACAGCCCTGCCGCTGGAAGTATCATCTGGTTGAAGAAAACCGAGAGGGTCAGTTCTTTCCGGTGGAAGAGGATGACAAAGGCACTTATCTCTATAATTCCCGTGATCTATGCATGATCGAGCATATCCCCGCGTTGGTACAGGCGGGTGTTGACAGCCTCAAGATCGAGGGCAGGGCAAAAACCTATTACTATACCGGTGTGACGACCAACGCCTATCGACACGCGGTCGATGAATACTGGGATCATCGCAATGAGGATGATTATCGTGTCAGCTCATGGATCGTAGAGGAACTCGAGAAGATCAGCCACCGCGCCTATTCGACAGGCTTCTTCTTCGGCGAACCGGGGCAGGAAACCGTCAACGGCGGTTATATCCGCCGCTATAACGCGGTTGCAGTGTGTGTAGAGGGCAGTAATGAGGAGAATATTTGTGTCATCACTCAACGAAACAAATTCCTCGTCGGCGATACACTCGATATCCTGCCGCCCGACGGATTTTCATTCGAGGTAAAATGCCTAAGGCTCCAAAACGAGGAGGGGGAAGAGGTACCATCCGCGCCGCATCCCATGCAAAAGCTGTGGATGACGACCGATCGTTATATTCCCAAGGGATCTGTGATCCGCAAGCGTAATCCATAGTTTATCTTATAAAATTAAAACCTGTTTCCTTTACCGCTTATGGTATCGGGAAACAGGTTTTGTTGTTATTGCAGTGATGAGGCGCTGACCGGGAAATTGAAGTAGGTGTTGGGATACGGATCATTGTTCAGGGTGAAGTGCCACCATTCGGTACTCAGCGGTGAGAATCCGTTGTTGATCATCGCGGATCGCAGCGTCATGCGGTTCTCGTATTGCTGTGATGTGATCCCTGTATAATCGGGGTGGGAGAGAGTGCCGAAATAATCGAAGGTGCCGCCCATATCCACTTCTTCTCCTGTACTTAGATCAACCAGTGTCAAGTCGATCGTCGAGCCGTGACTGTGACCGGAATAAGCCGCGATATAGCCGTTGCTGAACAGAACGGACTTGTCAAGCTCAGGGTAGAATTCACTCTTCATCCGTTGATCGTTATAGTCGTTCGACCATGATACAAAGTGATCTACGGCGGATTGCGGTCGGTACGCGTCATAAATCTTGATCGTATAGCCCTGTTCTTTCAGGGCGTTATTGGCGTTCATCAATGCTGCGGCTGCCTCTTTTGTCATCAGGCAGATACCTTCTTCATATCCGTTGATTGTATCACCGACAAAGTTGTGAGATGTCGCGTAACGGATCTCGATCTGTGCCTCGGGGATCACATCCTTGAGGTTGACAAATCCGCCGGCGTCATAGATGTTGTTCGGATCGGAGCTGCCACGGTTGAGTACTTCCTCTGCACTGGGAGCGGTTGCCGCTTGGGAAGAGGAAGAATAGGTGATGGCGGTATCCGACTGCGCTGCTGATGGGTCAACCGCCGCGGAAGGATCAGATCTGTTTTCCGATACGGAGACCGCGGACGGGACGGTCGTTTCAGGAGTCGCTGTGACTGCGTCCGGAGTAGCGGAGACCTCAGGCTCATGGTTTTTCTTTTGGCAGGAAGTGAGTGTGGCGATCATCAACAGGATGATACACCAACACATGATGATTTTAGCATACTGTTTCATAAGCTCGGTATGGCCTCCTTAAGGAGCGGTCGGTGAGATATAGGTGATACAGGTGTCATCATATTCTTCACCCTTTTGGATCGAGAGAATGGTGATCTTGACATATGAGGTCGTAGCGGTATTAAAGGAGATGTGCTGGATATCTTTACGGTTGTCAACGCTTTTAACAGTTAGCGTCTCCGTGTAACTTTTGCCGTTGGACAATTCGATTTTGATTCTCTTGACCTTGGAATTGTTTTCATACTGCTCCTCGCTGCCGGCGTAACCGTTAACGATATCGATACCGTTGATTCTTTTGGGTTCAGAGAAATTCAGTTTGATCCAAGAATTGACGCCGCTGCCCTTCTTAGGACACCAGCAGTCTCCGTCATTGGAGAGCACTTGTTCGGGCTCGTATGTATGCCCATCTTCGGGATCGAGATGAGAGACAGCGGTGACGGTGGTTTTGGGAGGCGCTTTGGTGGGAGGCTGTGTCGGTGCCGGCGCTTGGGTAGGCCTTTCTTCTTTGGAAGACGCGGGAAGAGGATCAGCCCGGCTCACGACATTCTGCTTGCTGCTGACGGCGCCGTTGACGGGCTCGTCGATCTCGGAAACGATCTCTGTATCGATCACATCCGGCTCGTCTGACTGATTATAATTCATGAATAAATAGATGACGGTACCCGCGATCAGCGAAACGCACAAGAAGATCGTGACCGCAATAATGATCGGTGTTTTGTTGGCCTTTTGCCGTTGATCGTTTCGATAAGGGGGCGGGTCGTTATAAGGAGGCCGATAACTCCGATCGGGTTCATAATATCCGTTATATTGATTGGTCTCTCGGGTATAATTGTTGTAATTACCGGTGTTTCTGTGTACAGACTGCGGATCGACATCCTGACGTTGAAAGTTGCCTTTGTTGTGGATCGCGTTATCAAAGTCCTGCATGAACGTGGTGCTGCTTGCGGCGATCATCGTTTGGTTTAAGCGATGATAGTAGTCGGCACTCTCTACCTGAATGTTTTCGTTTGCCAGTGCTTTTTCCATCAGGTAGGATAGCTCCTGCATGCTCTTGCAGCGGTCGTTTTTGAACACTGCCAGACCGTACATCAGGGTGATCTGCATCGGCTCCGGCATTTGGATCCCCAGCTCGGTGGGCGTCTGCAGCGTATCGTTCTTGATCCTGTCGATCGCGTCTACGGGGATCTTACCCGTTATACAGCGGTACATCGTAGCACATAGACCGTAAACGTCCGTCCAAGGTCCCTGATCGCCGTTTTTGCTGTACTGCTCTTCCGGCGCGTAACCCTGCTTGACGACGACAGACATTTCCTTTTGCGCATTGCTGAAGTATCGCGCGGAGCCGAAATCAGTCAGCTTGAGGGTGCCATCGCTCAGATATATGATGTTATCCGGAGAGATATCACGGTGGATGATCCCCTCATCATGCATTTTTTGCAATGAATAGGTGATGGGGAGCATCAGCTGAAAGATCGTCTCAGGCTTGAACACACCGTTTTGCCGGAGGTATACCGACAGATTGATTCCATCGAGATATTCCATGATGATGTATGCGGTGCCGTTTTCTTCAAAATACTCTCTTACATCAACAATGCCGGAGACATTCATCAGCTTTGCGATCTTTCTGGCTTCCTCCAAAAAGTTTTCCAATCCCTTTTTGAAGAAGGATACTTGATTGTCGGTGGTCGCCGATACCAGCTGACTGACATTGTTGTTACGGTTGACATATCCGTTCGGGAAGTATTCCTTGACGGCAACACGCCTGTCGAGCGTCAGATCCCGACCGATATAGGTGATACCGAACCCACCCTCGCCGATACTGTTGCCGACCAGAAATTTCTTGTTGAGAATGGTGCCGGGCTTGAGCCGGTACGCAACTGAGTCAGCAGTATTCTCTTTTTTACAATACGGACAGAAGCTTCCGTCTATTTCATTCATGCAGGAATAGCAAAAGGTTGACATTGATTACACCTGATTTCCTCTTAGCGTTTGTACAAAATTAGTAAAAAATCGACTTTTATACATCATATCATATTCATATGATATAAGCAAGCGTCATGACTTTAGATTTATTGTGAAAAATTGACGATATATCGAGAATAACGGTATTGACAACGGCTCACGATAGCGATATAATACTTGATGGCTGAGAAGGGACGAGCGTATAGGCACCCGTTCAGAGAAGGGTCGGTTGGTGAAAGACCCCGCGGGAAGTATCCGCAGCTACCCCGGAGCCTCCGTGTGAAAGCGCGGCGTTACTCTGCGTTAAAGAGAACTGAGCGGTCGTATCATCGATACGGCAATTTGGGTGGTACCGCAGGTCAGCCTGTCCCATATTTGTGGGGCAGGCTTATTTTAATTAATACTAAGTAGCAATAAAACACTTTAATATCTATTGCGGAGAATTCCGCATAACTGCGTTGTCAGTCTTGACAGGCGCCAGCCTGCCTGCGCCCTCCGCCTTGTTCTGCAAAATTCTCCGCTAATATCTTTTTAAAGCTTTTTATTGCTACTTAGTATAAGAAATAAGAATCTGTAGGGGAGGGGCTTGCTCCTCCCGAACCGGCGAGAAGATGCTTGTTCCTATGAAGCAGCGATGTGTTTGTATGCCTGCGGCGCAAAAGGGCGCTGATGCGCCGCGGGAGCAGCAAGCCGCTCCCCTACAGATCGAATAAAGTGAGGTTTTATTATGCAGTATATGGGTTTGAATGAACTCAGAGAGAAATTCCTGTCATTTATGGAGAGCAAGGGTCATCTCCGCCTTCCGAGCTTCCCGCTCATCCCGAAGGACGATAACTCCCTGCTCCTGATCAACTCGGGTATGGCGCCGATGAAAAAGTATTTCACCGGCGAGATCACACCGCCGAGAAGCCGTGTGACCACCTGCCAGAAGTGCATCCGCACGCCCGATATCGAGCGCGTCGGCATCACCGCGCGTCACGGCACCTATTTTGAGATGCTGGGCAACTTCTCCTTCGGCGATTACTTCAAGCATGAGGCGACCGCATGGGCGTGGGAGTTCTTCACCAAGGAGCTCGAGATGCCGGTCGATAAGCTCTATGTTTCCATCTATCAGGATGACGACGAAGCCTATGACATCTGGACAAAGGAAGTCGGGGTCGATCCCTCGCATATGGTGCGCTTGGGTAAAGAGGACAACTTCTGGGAGCATGGCTCCGGTCCCTGCGGCCCCTGCTCCGAGATCTACTTTGACCGCGGCGATGAAAAGGGCTGCGGCAAGCCCGACTGTCATGTCGGCTGTGAATGTGACCGTTTTGTCGAGGTCTGGAACCTCGTGTTCTCTCAGTTTGAGTCCGACGGTAAGGGCAACTATACCGAGATGGCGAAGAAGAACATCGACACCGGTATGGGTCTGGAGCGTCTTGCCTGTGTCATGCAGGGTGTAGATAATCTCTTCCTAGTTGATACCGTTCAGAATATCATGAAGCATATTTCTCAGGTCGTGGGCGTGAACTACGGTGAGGATGACAAGAAGGATATCTCCCTGCGCGTCATCACCGACCATATCCGCTCCACCACCTTTATGATCGCCGACGGCGTTATGCCCTCCAACGAGGGCAGAGGTTATGTCCTGCGCCGACTGCTCCGCAGAGCGGCTCGTCACGGCAGACTCCTCGGCAGAACCGAGCCCTTCCTGTATCAGATCTGCGATACCGTCATCAAGGAGAATGCCTCCGCCTATCCCGAGCTGGTTGAGAAGAAGGATTATATCATCAAGCTGATCCAGGTCGAGGAAGAGAATTTTGCCAAGACCATCGACGCGGGTCTTGCGATGCTCAAGGACATCATCGAGCACAAGGATATCGATATCCTTACCGGTGAGGACGCGTTCAAGCTCAACGATACCTTCGGCTTCCCGATCGACCTGACCCGTGAGATCCTCTCAGAGAAAGGCATCAAGGTCGATGTTGAGCGCTTCCATGAGCTGATGCTCCTGCAAAAACAGCGCTCCCGTAAGGCGCGCAAAAATGCGGGCGCGGACGCATGGGACAGCGATTCGATCGATTTCAACGATCTTTCCGCCACCGATTTTGTCGGCTATACCGAGGATGAATGTGAAGCGAAGGTCGTCGCGATCGCCAAGGACGGCGAGCGTGTTGACCGTGCGCAGGAGGGTGAGAACGTCATCATTGTCCTCGACCGTACACCGTTCTATGCAGAGAGCGGCGGTCAGGTCGGCGATTCAGGTGAGATCCATGCAGGCAACTGCGAGATCGATGTCGATGACGTCAAGAAAGATCCCACGGGCGTATTTATGCATATGTGCGTCGTATCCACCGGTACGATCGCGGTAGGGGATACCGTCACCGCAAAGATCGACAAGGAACGCCGTTTGGATATCATGCGCAACCATACCGCGGCACATCTGCTGCAGGCGGCATTGCGCGAGGTGCTCGGCACTCACGTTCAGCAGGCGGGTCAGCTGGTCGATGAAGACGTCGTCCGCTTTGACTTTACGCATTTTTCCGCGATGACTGCCGAAGAATTGTTGGCGGTTGAAAAGCGTGTGAACAATATCATTCTCGAAGGTATTCCTGTCACCTGCACCGAGATGTCGATCGATGAGGCGAAGAAGAAGGGCGCGATGGCGCTCTTTGGCGAGAAGTACGGCGACATCGTCCGCGTCGTCGAGGTTGGCGATTTCAGCAAGGAATTCTGCGGCGGTACCCATGTCGATAACAGCGCCAAGGTCGGCATGTTCAAGATCAAGCAGGAAGGCTCCGTCGCGGCAGGCGTCCGCAGGATCGAAGCGGTCACCGGTCACAACTTTATCAAATATCTGAACAATGCCATCCTGATGATCAGTCAGGCGGCGTCCACCCTCCATGTCAACAATCCGTTTGAGCTGGTACAGGGTGCGGCGCGTTTGATGGTAAGATGCAAAGAGATGGAGAAGGAGATCGAGAAGCTGCAGGCAGAGATCGCGAAGGATCAGACCGGTGCGATCCTTGATAATGCCGAGGAGGTAAAGGGCACCAAGGTCATCACCGCAATGCTCAACGGCGCTCCTGCCGATACGTTGCGTAAGACCTGCGAGAATATCGAAGAGGCTGTTGACGACGCGGTAGCGGTTCTGTCGTCCGTCACCGACGGCAAGCTGATATTCGCCTGCGTCTGCACCAAGGGCGCGATCATGAAGGGGCTCAAGGCGGGCAACATCGTGCGTGAGGTCGCCAAGATCGCCGGCGGTAACGGCGGCGGCAAGCCCAATATCGCAATGGCAGGCGGTAAGGATCTTACCAAAGCCGATGAAGCGCTCTATGCCGTCAAGGGCATCGTAGAAAAAGCGCTGAGCTGATCTATTATAACTGTATATACACAAGAGACCCGCAGGTGTGACAAATGGTATGCTCCCTTTATGGAAGACAGTGAAATGAAAAACACTGTTGACCATGAAGGGAGTTTTGTTATGTCCAGAAAAGGAAAAATAGAAATAGAAGAA
>OMWP01000039.1 GCA_900314795.1 uncultured Eubacteriales bacterium | reverse complement strand
CATCTTAACAAAGAGTTTACGACTTTTCCTCGATCCTCGGTAGATGTACAGCCTCACAGAGACCCGCATCAATAGGAGAGGTTGTCCCCTCATCCGTCTCCCGTTGGTCGACACCTTCTCCTCGCCGGAAGCGGCTCCCCCCTTGTCCTTCGGACATTCCCCCAACGGGGGCACCCCGAGGGGAAGGCTTTTTGGCTTCAACGGCACATTACAGTGACACGAAAAAAGGCGCACGCGCCCCCCCGAGGGGAAGGCTTTCTTAATCTGCAATTCTTATCATTCCTTATGGCAGTACGTTACAGAGAAACAGAAAAAAGGCGCACGCGCCCGATAAAACGATAAATTCGGGGTACCCCCTGACAGCAGGAACCATCTATCATTCATCATCTATCATTCATCATCTATTATCATTCATTTTCATAAAAAAAGCAGGCGTCCTTTCGGACACCTGCGATTTTGATAAAAAGTTGAATTACTTGAGTTCAACCTCAGCGCCGGCAGCTTCGAGCTTCTCCTTGAGAGCCTCAGCATCTTCCTTGGAGATGCCTTCCTTAACAGCCTTGGGAGCGCCGTCAACAACAGCCTTAGCTTCCTTCAGACCAAGACCGGTCGCCTCGCGGACAGCCTTGATAACAGCGATCTTACCGGAGCCCGGGGACTTCAGGATAACATCGAACTCAGTCTTCTCCTCAGCAGCAGCAGCGCCGTCGCCTGCGCCGGGAGCAGCAACTGCAACAGCAGCAGCAGCGGATACGCCGAACTCATCCTCTACAGCGTGTACGAGATCTGCGAGCTCGAGTACTGTGAGGCCTTTTAATTCTTCAATAATAGCAGTAATCTTCTCAGATGCCATTTTAAATTCCTCCAATTTAATTAGTAATAGTTAAAGTTAGTAGACGCGGACATGCACGTCTTATTTTGCACGCGGACGCGTGCGTCTTTTTCCGATATTCGGAACTGTGCTGCGTTGATTATTCAGCAGCGGGAGCCTCAGCAGGAGCCTCGGTAGCTTCCGGCGACGCGTCGTCAGCAGGAGCAGCCTCTTCTGCGGGAGCCTTCTTAGCAAGACACTCTTCTACGCCGCCTTCGTCGACGATCGCCTGGATCGCGCGAGCAAAGGATGCGATGGGCGCCTGGAATGCACCCAGTACGTTTGCGAGCAGAACATCTCTGGTCGGGAGCTTCGCCAGACTGTCGATGGTCGCTAAATCAACGACCTCGCCGTCCAGGTAACCACCCTTGATCTCAAAGCTCTTGCTCTTCTTAGCATAGTTCGCCAGAATACGGGCAGCAGCGGCGTAATCCTCGTCGCTGGTAGCCAGAGCAGTAGTGCCCTCCAGAGTGGTCTGTAAACCGGTCAACTCAACCTCTTCACATGCACGGGACAGCAGAGTGTTCTTGACAACACTGTACTTAACGCCCGCCTCACGCAGCTCCTTGCGGAGAGCGGTATCGTCAGCGACGTTGATGCCCTTGTAGTTAACGAGGACGCCGGTAACAGAATTCTTCAGTCGTTCTGTCAGCTCAGCTACGATAGCCTTCTTCTGTTCTAAAACCTTAGCGCTTGGCAAATTGTTTCACCTCCGTAAAATTGATGTGGTTCACAAAGGAACCGTTTTACGCAGTTCAAAAAACAGCCTCTCCCTTGCGAGGAGAGGCGGAAATATCATACGCTTATGATGTCACGCCTCGTTGCTCTGCGCTGATCCTCGTATAACTCCCACTCGTCCGCCCATCTGCATGACCTGCGGTCATTTCGATAGGCACCGACTCGTTAGTCGTTATCCGAGGGCTCGAGCCTCGGCGCTTCCGTTTTCCTCGACAGGCGACCGACGGTCATTATACCTTAAGGAACCTGTTGTCTTTAGAACAGCGATATCTATATCGACTCATAAAGAGTTGATACCTTTTTGTAGGGGAGGGTCTTGACCCTCCAGCTCGTCTTGAACATATGTCAGGACGAATTGTCGAAGCAACGCCGAATCGGACTCATAACAAAGAAATCGTTAAAATATCCGTATATTTGACCGTCAACATTGACGGTCAATCGGGAGGGTCAAGACCCTCCCCTACAGGAAGCGTTGTCCCCGAATCAAGAAAGCTTAAACGTGCGCGTTACGCGCCAAACTTAGTGGGGTTGATGCGTATGGACGGACCCATAGTAGAGGTGACCGCACAGCTCTTGATATACTGACCCTTTGCAGCAGCAGGCTTTGCCTTAACGATAGCACCCATGAGGGTATCGAGGTTCTCCTGGAGCTTTTCAGCGCCGAAGGACGCCTTGCCGATCGGGCAGTGGATGATGTTGGTTTTGTCGAGACGATACTCGATCTTACCGGCCTTTGCTTCCTTGATCGCGCGAGCGATGTCGGGAGTAACGGTACCCGCCTTGGGGTTCGGCATCAAGCCGCGCGGACCGAGGATACGGCCCAGACGACCGACCAGACCCATGCAGTCGGGAGTAGTGATGAGCACATCGAAGTCCATCCAGTTTTCCTGCTGGATCTTCTGTGTCATGTCCTCAGCACCTACGAAATCAGCGCCGGCCTCCTGAGCGATCTTCTCATTCTCGCCCTTGCAGATCGCGAGAACGCGGATCTTCTTACCGGTACCGTTGGGCAGTACAACTGCGCCGCGAACCTGCTGGTCAGCGTGACGGGAGTCAACGCCCAGCTTAACATGAAGCTCGATGGTCTCGTCAAACTTAGCGGTAGCTGTCTTGACGACGGTCTCGACGGCTTCAGTGGTGTCATATAATTTTGTTCTGTCGATCAGCTTGGCAGCGTCGACATATTTCTTACCGTGTTTCATATTGAATCCTCCATATTTAGGTGGTCAAGCGGATTGTTCCTCCCACCCGGATGTTGTTTAGTGATCAGTGATTAGTGGTCAGTGTTCAGTTGAATGTATCCCATTCTGTGACAGGTTCAACCGATCAGTCGACGACCTCGATACCCATCGAACGAGCGGTACCCATGATCATGGATGTTGCGGTATCGATGTTAGCGGCGTTGAGATCCTTCATCTTTGTCTCAGCGATCTTCGCGCACTGTTCCTTAGTGATCTTGGCGACCTTATTCTTGTTGGGTTCGCCGGAAGCCTTGTCGATGTTGCAAGCCTTCTTGATCAGAACAGGCGCAGGCGGAGTCTTCGTGATAAATGTGAAAGAACGGTCTGCGTATACGGTGATAACGACGGGGATGATCATTCCGATGTCGTTCTTGGTGCGCTCGTTGAATTCCTTGGTAAAGGAAACGATGTTAACGCCGTGCTGACCCAGCGCAGGGCCTACAGGCGGAGCCGGAGTCGCTTTTCCGGCAGGAATCTGTAACTTGATCAATCCTGTTACTTTCTGTGCCATTTTGTTTTCCTCCTAAATTCGTGGTCAATGGCGGAGTCATGGATATTTGGCTCCTCCCACAAGGGACCGAGATCCCTCATATACACCCATTATCGGGTAATATACCTATTAATCTTCTAACTTCTCGGCTTGATTGAGCTCGAGTTCTACCGGCGTTTCTCTGCCAAACATCGAGATAGTGACCTTGACGTAGTTCTTATCGGTGTCAAGCTCGTCTACGATACCGACGAAATCCTCCAGCGGACCGTCGATGATACGAACCTGATCGCCCACTTCGTAGGAAACCTCGACGACGCGGCTCTCAACGCCCATCTTATAAACCTCAGACTCTGTCAGCGGGACAGGCTTTGACGAAGGACCGACAAATCCGGTGCAGCCGCGGATATTGCGGACGACATACCAGGTCTCATCGGTATAGACCATCTTGACAAAGACATAACCCGGAAAGAGCTTGCGCTCCACCTCTTTCGAGGAGCCGTCATCCTTGACCTCGGTGACGATCTCGGTGGGAACCTTGACGTCGGGGATCATATCCTGCAGTCCGCGGTTCTCAACAGTCGTTTGTAAGGTCGAGGCGACTTTGTTCTCATAGCCTGAGTAGGTATGGATGACATACCACTTTGCATCTTCAGACATCGTATTCTCCTAACTGTTTAGTTAGTACCTGTCGCCATGACAAGGTTCAAAAGAGCATACAGACCTCTGTCCAGTGCGAAGATGAACAGACCTGCGATCAGGATCACGGTGATAACGATCAAGAAGTTCTTGGTCGTATTCTTGGGTGTAGGCCATGTGATCTTCTTCATCTCACCGACGCAGGAACGGAAGAATGAGCCGATTTTGGAGAATACATTACTCTTTTTCTTAGCTTCAGCCATAATAAACCTCCGTTTACTTTGTTTCCCTGTGAAGAGTATGTTTCTTGCAGAATCTGCAATACTTGTTCATCTCTAATCTGTCGGGACTGTTCTTCTTGTTTTTCATGGTGTTGTAGTTGCGCTGTTTACATTCAGTGCAAGCCATTGTGATTTTTACTCTCATTTCGGCACCTCCCGTTTGACTCGGAAATAGATTTACCGATCCTCACAACAAAATCGGTATAAGCCTCCCTCAAAAGAAGAAATCGTGCGGATTTCAAAGGGGCGCAAAAAAACAAGCCCCTATTCGAGGTAAATAACAGTATACCACAACACTGTCAACTCGTCAAGGGCTTGTATGGAAATATTTTTTATATTTGCTATGCCGCAGGTAAATCATGGTTTAACCAAATCATGATGATTTGACAGCAGCGCTGTCATGAATTGCGCCAATGGCGCATGATTTCTCGCGCGATCGCGATATCATTATCTTGCTCCATGATTTGCGATGCCGAAGGCAACGCATTACTTCTGCATGCCTTCCAGACGCTGTGCCATCGTCGGTTTCTTCTTCTTTTCCTTCTCGGGCTTGACGGTCTTGTTACGATACTTCTTTGCGAATTGAAATGCCTTTTTCAGATCGTCGCCGAGGTACTCCTCGATCTTCGCTTCATCCGCCTCGGGGATACCGTTGAGGATCACGATGGTGATGATCGAGCGGGTGTCGACGTCGCCGTTGGTGTACTGGGCGGTCAGGATGTTGCCGAGCTTTTTCAGCTCGCCCGCCTTGCCCTCTTTGACCAGTTGATTGACGCGCGGCACGATGCTCGCTCTGGCGAAGGTCACGCCGCGGAACGGATAGTAGCAATCCTGCTCGTCGCGGATCTCGTCCTTCATCTCGGGGAACAGCGTAAGGAAGCGCTTAGAGAGGAACAGCGGATCGGCGTTGCCGTCGTCACTCTTTTTGGTTTTCTTCGCCTGCTTCACCTTTTTGACGGCACTGGGCGCGGAGATCGCGTCGCAGAAGTCGTTTGCGATGGAGCTCGCTTCCTTCATGGTGTCGTGATCGGGGTCAAACATCCATGTCGCGAGGGTCTTCCAGTTGTTATCGGGGCCGTCGTCGGTCATCGCGCATTCGCGCAACAGGGTATGCTGCTTATCCTTATAATAGATGACGGAGTACGCCATGGTCTCGGAGGTATAGAGCGAAACCAGCTCGTTGTCGTTCCCCGAGGTGATCTTCTGGCGCGCAAAGCCCTGGGGCTGTAACGCCTCCTCTACCTTATCCGAAATATGTCCGAATGCCTGATCCAGCATAGTAATCATTCCTTTTCTCAATGAATCCGGGAACCGCGACATATGCCCGATCCCCATAGTTATAGGTATTATACATGAAACAGGCGAATAATGCAAGCGAAATTTTGTTATTGCATGGGATGACGGTTTGTGGTATTATATATAATGTATAGATATGTGCAATCAGGAAGTGCACAAAGGCTCCCTTTCCTAAGGGAGCTGTCACCGGACACTTGTGTCACGGTGACTGAGGGTTGATACGTTACCGATATCAGGATCACCGCCATAAGCAGGATCCTTACACAGCAACCCTCCGGCACTTCGTGCCACCTCCCTTAGGAAAGGGAGGCTGAAATGAGGTAATCTTATGAAGCAATCCCCTATCGGCATATTCGACTCGGGGCTCGGCGGTCTGACCGCCGTGCGCGAGATCCAGAAGATCATGCCGCAGGAAGATATCGTCTACTTCGGCGACACGGGTCGCGTGCCCTATGGCAGCAAGAGTCGTGAAGCCATCAGTAAATACGCGTTGCAGGACGCCCGCTTTCTCAAAAAGATGGGCGTCAAGATCCTGGTCGCCGCATGCGGTACCGTCAGCTCAGTCGCGCCCGATCTCAGTAAAGAGCTGGGTCTCCCCTACACCGGCGTCGTCAACCCCACCTGCTTCACTGCGGCAAGGGTCACAAAGAACGGCAAGATCGGCGTCATCGGCACTGCCGCAACCATCAACTCCCACAGCTACAAGCGCAGGATCACCGAAAAGCACCCCGATTTTGAGGTGTACGAACAACACTGTCAGCTCTTTGTCTCCTTTGTGGAGAATGGTTTAGTTGACCCCGACGACGAGCTGGTACAGCTCATGGTGCGCCGCTACATGGCGCCTTTTAAGGAAAGCGGCGTCGACACCATGATCTTAGGCTGCACCCACTTTCCGCTGCTCGCCGACGCGATCCAGCGCGAGATGGGCGACAGCGTGACCCTGATCGACTCGGGTAAGGAGACTGCGATCTACACGCAGAAGATTTTGCGTGAGGCCGATCTGTTGCGCGACGATGACCACAAGGGCGAATCGAACTACTATGTCAGCGATACCCCCGCGGACTTTGAGAAATTCGCGGAGCTGTTCCTGAAAAACAGCCCCCACAACCATGTAGAACACATCAACATCGAGGAATACTGATGGAAGAAAGATATATCATCACCGTCATCGGCAAGCAGACTGTTGACGGCGAATCGGACAAGATCGAGGTATTCACCGCCGGCGATATGACCATCGAGGACGGTAAGATCACAATCACCTACCCCGAATACCCCGAGGATCGCCCCGAGCTGAAAACCGAAACCACCGTCACACTGGAAAACGGCGTGCTGTCGATCGACCGTCAGGGCGAAATGAGCAGTCATTTGATCCTCGAGAAAGGCAAACGCCACGAATGTCTGTACCACACCCCGATGGGTCAGATGTTCATCGGTATTTTCACCGATGACATCAAGACCGATCTGAACGAACACGGCGGTGAGATCACCGCGGCATATCAGCTCGACTTCAACCGCACCGTCGTAAGCTATAACGAGTTTTATATTTCTGTGAAGGAAAAATAATGAGATTCGACAAAAACAAACCTCAATCAGCCCCCTCTGACGAGGGGGCAAGCGGGCAGATCTCCGGATAGGAGAAGCCGATTTGTTCGCAGGGGAGAGATAACGAAACATAACAGCAATTAGAATACGCCTGACTCAATACTGTGTGAAATATTACTGAATCAGCGGCTTGAGTCCATAGCCGATTTATCACTGTAATGTTTCGTTATCTCTCCCCCAACCCCCTCGTCAGAGGGGGCGTTGATCACGATCTTCTCCATCGGCACCATTCAATTATTTATCAGTTTATTCTTCATTCTACAGCAAAGGAAAGTGTATATGTCAAAAACTAACACCAATGTCACTGAAAACCTGAGAAAACAGATCGAAGCCGCCGTCACCGCGGCGATGGAGCAGGGCGCTCTGCCGCAAGGCGAGATCCCGAACTTTGTCATCGAAGAACCTGCCGACCGCTCCCACGGCGATATCGCCACCAATGTCGCGATGGCAGGCGCACGCGTATTCCGCATGGCTCCCGTCAAGGCGGCGCAGATCATCCTTGATCATATCGATCTTGAAAATTCTTTTATCGAAAAATACGAGATCGCGGGTCCCGGCTTCATCAACTTCTTTTTGAGCAAGCGCTATTTCGCCGCCGTACTCAACGAGATCGAAAATGAGGGCGAGCACTACGGCGAGAGCGACTACGGTCAAAACAAAAAGGTCATGGTGGAATTCGTCTCCGCCAACCCGACAGGTCCCATGCACCTGGGCAACGCCAGAGGCGGCGCGCTCGGCGATTGTCTTGCCGCCGTACTGGACAAGGCGGGCTATCAGGCATACCGTGAGTTCTATGTCAACGACGCGGGCAACCAGATCGAGAAGTTTGCCGCGTCGTTAGAAGCGCGTTATATGCAGCTGTTTGACGAAAGCTTCCCCTTCCCCGAGGACGGCTATCAGGGTGCGGATATCATCGAACGTGCCGAACAGTTCAAGGAAGCGTTCGGCGGCAGTCTGACCTCCGTCAGCAGCGAGGAACGCCGCAAGGCGTTGGTCGATTTTGCCCTGCCCCGCAACATCAAGCGCATGCAGGATGACATGGCGAAGTACAAGATCAACTTCGACAACTGGTTCATGGAAAGCACCCTGCACGACAGCGGCGCGGTCAAGGCGGTCGTCGACACCCTGACCGAAAAGGGCTTGACCTATGAGAAGGACGGCGCGATCTGGTACAAGAACAAGGAAATCTGCACCGAGATTTTGCTAAAGCAAGGCAAAAAGCAGGATTATATTGACAAATTAGAATTAAAAGACGATGTACTGATCCGCTCCAACGGCAATCCCACTTACTTTGCCGCCGACATCGCCTATCACAAAAATAAATTCGACCGCGGCTTTGAACAGCTGATCAACGTCTGGGGCGCCGATCACCACGGCCATGTCATGCGTCTCAAGGGCGCGATGAACGCCATCGGCTACGACGGCGACAAGCTCGATATCCTGCTCATGCAGCTGGTCAAGCTCGTCCGCGACGGACAGATCGTTACCATGAGTAAGCGTACCGGTAAGGCGATCCAACTCCGCGACCTGCTCGACGAGGTGCCCGTAGACAGCGCGCGCTTCATCTTCAACACCCGTGAAGCCACCACCCAGATGGATTTTGACCTTGACCTTGCCATCCAGCAGGACAGTCAGAATCCCGTCTACTACGTCCAGTACGCTCATGCGCGTATCTGCTCGATCCTGCGCAATCTAGAGTCAGAAGGCATCGCGGCACGCTCCTGCACTGAGGATGAATTGTGCTTGCTCGGCGCTCCCGAGGAGGTCGAGCTGATCCATCTGCTCTCTTCCTTTGACAGCGAGATCATCGCCGCCGCACGCGACTATGACCCCACCAAGATCACCAAGTACGTCACCAATGTCGCGACCTACTTCCACAAGTTCTATAACGCCTGCCGCGTCAAATGTGATGATGAAAAACTGATGCAGGCGCGTCTGAGCCTGTGCATCGCAACCAAGACGGTCATCAAGAATGTCCTCGACATGTTCAGCATCACCTGCCCCGACAGAATGTAAAACGATCAAACGCTTTTTCAAGGAGTAAACTTAATGAAAAAAGTATTCTTTGCTTTTATATTAGTGATAACTACCATATTACTGGTTGGATGCGGATTGTCGAGTTCTCAATTAAAAAATATTTCAGAAGAATACAAATCATCACTTGAGGATTTATGTGCTTCTTATGGGCTAACAGACGCAATCGTTGAGGTTGGATCGGATTTCAATACACGGGATACAAGTAACAATTTTTATGTTGAATCATCATCTGTACATAGTGTCATATTCAATTCTTTGACATCAGAAAAAGCATTTAGTTTCGCCAAAGAGTATCACTATTTGGATAAAAACTATAACACCGACAAGTACAAAGTGAGCTTTACAACAACTATTTATGGAAAAGGTGACGCACTGTATTCATATGAAACCAAGCAAAGCAGTTTGGAATATCTAATGAAATACAATACATCTGTTGTTACTTACAAAGACGGAAAACTTGTTTATGATATTTTTCATGACGAGAATCAATAAGCGAGCCCCCTAATAACACCACCAGAATAACAATCGAACTATTCATTGCCAGAAAGCGTGCAAATTATGAAACTAAGCTACATTTATTATAAGTTCATCCGCGGCGTCGCGCGTGTGGTGTTCCTACCCCCTGCAAAAACGGTGTATGAGGAGCAACCCGACGATCCTGCCATATTCGTCTGCAATCATTCCGCGATCCGCGGCCCCGTCATGATGACGCTCGACTTCAAGCCAAAGCACCAGTCATGGGCGATCGGCTGTGCGATGGACAGCAAAAAGGCGGTCAACTACGCCTACCATGATGTGTTCTTCGCCAACGCGCGCAAAGGCAAATGGTTCTGGCGCTTTCTGTCGCGCATCGTCGCCAAGGGACTGCCGCCCCTTTTGCACTACTCGAACACTATCCCCGTCTATCACGACACAAGGATCATCCAGACCTTCAAGCAGAGCATCCGTGCGCTCACGGACGGCGACCATCTGGTGATCTTTGCAGAATCGCCCAAGCGGTTCTCGGAGTTCATCAACGAGCTGCAGCCCGGCTTTGTCGATATCGCGCGCCTGTACTATCGCAAATCGAAAAAGGCGCTCCAATTCTTCCCTGTGTATTTAGAGAAAAAGAACACGATCATCTCCGTCGGCAAGCCGATCGCCTACGATCCGGAGCAATCGCTCGATGAACAGCGCGAGAAGATCGTCCGCTATCTGCGCGACAACATCGACCGCCTCGGCAGAGCATTGCCCAAGCACAAGCCCGTCAACTTCATGCAGCCGCGCTGGTACACCGCCTACGGTCAGTATGAGGAGGACGTCGCCGGCTACTGGAAGATGATAGAGGATAATGAGTGAAGTCAATATCAGCCATAAGTAAGCAAGAACAGTCAGGCACAACGCCCGACTGCTCTTTTTTATATAAAATGTTTCATCTATCAAAAACAGATTCATCTATCAAAATAATGATAGATGAATGTCTGTCACAATTTTTCAATAGTTCATCGATAAAACAGTTGATACCCTCCGCAATAACAAAGCTGTTTTTCACAGACGCTTGGGATTATCCGTTTGACCGAGAAGATAATCAATGCTCGTTCCATATAAATTTGCAAGCTTAATCAAAATAGGCGTAGGTATATCATTCTCCCCGGTTTCATATTTAGAATATCCTGTCTGAGACATATTTAATTGTTTTGCCAACTGAGTCTGCGTTAAGTCCCTGTCTTCCCTTAAATCCCTTATTCTTGTGTACTTCATTTTCAACCATCCTGAAAAAGGTATAGTTTTAGAATATCATTGTACAATAACCTGAATCAGGGTATTGACTTATAACCTGTTTCAGGTTATAATGATTTTATTCAATCCTGAAGGGAGTTCTTGGAATGGCTAAAAAAAAAAGAAAGAAGAAGTTAAACTGATTGAAGACGCAGTGTTTGACAGTGTCGAAAAGGCGCAAAAAGAAGTGAAATTTGCAAAGATCAATATGATCCGCACGCTGATCGGAGCTGCTTTTGCTGTGCTTTCCACTGTTTTACTGCTCATTGCGCTTTTCGGAAAAGATTCAAACTACTATATGTATGCCGCACTGCCTGCAATACCTGCCTACCTGATCGGCGGCGGTATCGGAAAGGCAGTGAAAGCCGCTTGGAAGATCACCAAAATAGGCTGGTTTTTGATTCCTGTCTTCCCTGCTGATGTCTTGTTAGCTATCGCATTCTTCATCCTGTCACTTTTTGTGTTCTTCTATCTTCCGATCATTTTTGTCGGCTTGAATTACGTTGAACATAAAAGAGCATATAATGCAGCTCAAGCATATCTGGCGCAGTTTGCTCCTAATATGGCGGTGCAGGCAACCACTGAAAACCAACCCTGACACAGCTAAATCAAGTAATATCAAAATACCACAAATACACACCCTGTACCACCTGTACGTTTCCGTACAGATGGTACAGGTTTTTTATTCTGCTACCCCACACTTATTCTTGCAGTTTCTATACAAAATATTCATTCAGTGCAGCAGGCTGTGATGATGCCTGTAATTGTATCGCAAAGCTGCTTGAAGCAGGCAAATTGGAATTATGAGCAAGACTATGAGCACGACGAGAGTTCGGATCTTTTTCCAGAAAGAAAAAGTCCCGAAAACGGCTTCAAAAGCCATTTTCGAGACCTTTAGGGTTTGGCGGAGGACAAGAGATTCGAACTCTCGCGCCGCGTTAGCGACCTACTCCCTTAGCAGGGGAGCCTCTTCACCACTTGAGTAATCCTCCATGTATGTAAAGTAAAACTTTATCTATTAAATTGTTGAGATTGCCGCGGCAAGGACTCGCCGCCGCTTCGCAATAACAATTGTTGATGAATTGGCGGAGAGAAAGGGATTCGAACCCTTGGTCCCTTGCGGGATCACTAGTTTTCAAGACTAGCTCCTTAAACCACTCGGACATCTCTCCATAAAGCAAGTAAAAGTTTATCACAACCGCGTAAAAATGTCAAGCGATTTTGCAGAATAAAACGATAAACTGCCCAGACAGGCTCACGCAGAGAGGTGCGCTCGCAAATATGAATTCGATAAATCGTCGCAATCAAGGAAACTTGCTGTGACCATCACACAAACGAGGCTTTCACATTTAGGAAACAATGTCATTCTGAGGCATTGCCGAAGAATCCTAAAGTGCGCACTTTCCGTCAGATCACACATGATAGGTTACCTATAATCGGATGATTTGCGCTGTAAGATCTTTCGCTAAAGCTTAGGATGACAATACTGAGGGACTATCGCGTAAAATGCGACAGCCCCTTCTTTCTCTCTTATCTGAATCTTACCTTACTGTCACCCATGAAGAACAGCGCCAGTGTGCCGGGTCCGACGTGAGAACCGGTAACAGGCTCATAGACGACGTTGAGGATCTCCTTGGGCGGCTTTTTCTTATTGAGCAGCTCGATCAGATACTCCGCGTCCTTCTCGCAGTCGGCATGCGCGATGCCGACGATCTGCTCCTCGGGATCCTTGACGAGCATATTGTAGCGCTGCGCGAGCGCGTCGATCGCTTTTCTTCTGCCGATCACCTTGGCAAAGTTGACGATCTCGCCGTTCTCGTTGCCCTTGAGGATCGGTTTGACCTGTAACATATTGCCGATCACAGCGGCTGAGCCGGTGAGTCGACCGGTCTTTTTCAAATACATCAGATCATCCACGGTGAACACCTGATACATACACGCCTTTTCCTCTTCGAGCTTTTGATGCGCCTCCTCGATGGTCACGCCTGCGTCACGATAATCAGCCGCCTTCAAAACGAAAATGCCCTCACCAAGCGACGCGCCGAGCGTATCGACGAGCAGGATCTTTCGGTCGGGATACTTCTCATCCAGCTCCTTCTTCGCAATCTCGGAGCAGTTAAACGAACTGCTGATACCAGACGACATGCTGATAAACAGGATATCCTGACCCTGTGACAAAAACTTCTCGAAGAAATCAACATAGCTCCGGAAATTGATCGCGGATGTTTTGATGTCCGCGCCGAGCCGCATTGCCTTAAAAAACTTCTTGCCGTCAAAGCCCTCGGTATCCAGACAGGAATACTGCTTGTCGCCGATGGTGTAGTGATACGGAATGACCGCGATATCACGTTCTCTGCAAAGAGAGGAAGGAAGATTAGCGGATGTGTCCGTCAAAATTGCAAAACTCATATCTGTGCCTCCGATATAACGGCATACCGCACCACTGTGTTCATCATGCGCCATACGCCGATTTACTATCTTAATCATACACATTTTTCCGATCTAATGCAATCTACAAAGCGTTTTTGCGCTCTCTCACGATTTCAAGCGGGTATCTCGGGGGTAGAAAATGCTCTCTACCGTGAGTAGAATCCAGTTTTTATGCGAAAAATCCTGCACACTCTGTCGGTAGGTTAATCCTGCCTGCGCTGCCATATTTTGAGGGTTGCGAAAGATGTGACCTCCTGTTAAGATGAAAAGCATAGGACGTTCTATTTGCTCTAAAAGGCAAATCATCATTTTAAGGGAGGTCAAAATGAAACGACCGTATCAAAGAATCGTAACCATCATTCTATCGTGTGTGATGATCGCGGTCAGCGTGATCGGAGCCACGGCAGCTCATACGGAAAGGACGAACTATGTTGATACTCTTCACAATACTCGCTTCGGTGCTGGTAATATCAACTGTGCACCGAGCAACTCGAACCGCGAAACCAATCTGCATCAAATACTCCGACAACTCGGCTGTCCCGAGGAACTCTGTCAAAAGGTTCTGAATCAGCTCGGCAGTTATCGATGGTACAGCATCGCCGATTGCAATCGCAGCCAAAACTGTTCTCCGCAGCCGGAACCGACTGCGCCGACCGAGAAGGTGATCCCCACCGAGGCGCCGACTCAGTTGCCAAAACCAACGCCGACAACAGCTCCATCCGAGCAGTCAACAGAAACGCCGACCGATGCGCCGACTGTGCCGGCGACAAAACTGCCGCCAAAGCCAACAGAGGCGCCGATCTCTCCGTCTACCGAGGTGCCCGCACCGACACAGGCTCCGACCGAAAAAGCCGGTGATCCGCCACAAGCGCAAGCACTCAGCGCCTATGAGTTGGAAGTGGTACGTCTGATCAATGAGATCCGCACACAATACGGACTGGGTCAGTTGACTGTCAACACGGAACTCAGCCGTGTAGCGCGGATCAAGTCGCAGGATATGCATGACAAAGGCTATTTCAGCCATACATCCCCCACCTACGGGTCACCGTTTGACATGATGAAGCAATTCGGCATCCGATACCGTACCGCCGGTGAAAACATCGCAATGGGCTACCGCAGTCCGCAAAGCGTGGTCAACGGCTGGATGAACTCGCCCGGTCACCGTGCCAACATCCTCAATGGCAGCTTCAAACAAATCGGTATGGGTTATGTTGAGAGCGGCAACTACTGGACGCAGATGTTCATCGGGTAGCACCACATAAAAAGACACATCACAATTCCATCACAAGACCATCGATTCGCTCGATGGTCTTTCTTTATTCTGTCCCTCCTGTCGATCAGCTCATCAACCTCCGTATCTATTATGAGAATCCGCACCTTCTGCCTCACTATTCATAATTCATATAAAGAATGTTAACATTTGCGTAATAGTTATTTCTAATTCAGCATAAAAAGACGTTTATTATTCCTGTCAAGAATTGTCAAAACTTATCCGGATGGTTCTTTTTTCTCTTTTGAAAATAAAGGTTACAAGCTGTAACCAGCAAAAATGTGAATATTTTTTGTACATTCTGTACACATTTATGAACAAATATTAAATTCTGTTGTGATTTTAACAATATTTTGATCAAAAGACTTGATATCAGAATAATTCTTGTGTATAATAATGACAGTTTTGTTACCAAGTTATTCAAAAACTGATTCTCGACGAGTCCGAAAACGCCGATTTCAAGCCGTTTTTTCCTTATTATAATAATAAACGCGCTTGTAACACGTTCTTGGATCAACTACTACGGAGGTTTTTATGAAGAAGAAGTTTAAGAAGATCATTTCAATTATTATGGTAGCCGCGGTCATCGCGAGTGTCGTTGTTGTCGGTACGGTTTCGTCCTCGGCATCCGGCACAGGCGTTGGTCTGGCGGAATGGGCGCTGAACGCTTACTACTCCAACTGGAGCTATGTATACGGCGGTTCTACCCCCGGCGCGGTCGACTGCTCCGGTCTGATCTATTCCTACGCGGGCGGCTATCGTGTCGGTGACGCGCAGACATTCAACTCCGACTATCGCGGTTCGATGTCCGGCGGCATTCCCAATATCCACGGTCTCGGCCTGTATCAGCCCGGTCACGTCGGCGTATATGTCGGTGACGGCATGGCGGTTGACGCGCGCGGCGATGATTACGGCGTATGCTACGAGAGCGTATGGAGCCACGGCTGGACCCAGTACTTCAAGGTTCCCGGCGTCTCCTACCCCGACACCGGTTGGGTAGAATTTGACGGCGATTACTATTATTATGAAGACGGCGAGTATCTCGCGGACACCACCAGAACCATCGACGGCGAGACCTATGTTTTCGCTTCTTCCGGTAAGTCCACAAGCTCCCCCTCTTCCTCAGGCTCAAGCGAAAGCTCGAGCTCCTCAAGCAGCTCTTCCTCTTCCGATAACGAGCCGGAATCCTCTTCCCTGAAGAAGGGCTCCACCGGTTCCGAGGTTGAGAAGATGCAGCAGAGACTCTATGACTTAGGTTATTACACCGGCGCAGTAGACGGTAACTTCGGTGAAAGCACCGAAGCAGCCTTCAAGCTCTTCCAGGAAGCAGCAGGTCTGTATGTTGACGGTGTGGCAGGCTCCGACTTAGATTACCTCTACGCGGATGACGCTCCCGCTTACAAGGCAGAAAAAGAGGAAGAGAAAGAAGAACTCACTTCCGAGAAAGAAGAGCTCGCTGATACCGGCGCTCAGGCTGACACACAGGAGGCTGCTGTCAAAGCAGAAGACCCGCTCGTAACCATGCTCTTCAGCAATGGCGACTACAGCGATGACATCGCGAAGATCCAGGATCGCCTGATCACCTTAGGTTATCTCAATGGCAATGCAGACGGTGAGTACGGTACTTCTACCGAAACAGCTGTTATGGGCTTCCAGAGCAACAACGAGCTGGAAGTAACCGGTATTGTAGAGAAGACCACTTATGACAAGCTCTTCTCCGATGATGCTGTTGCGGCACCCATCGTAGAAACGCAGACAGCTCTGCAGGATGCCGATAAGCCCGCCATGAACGCTGAGGTTCAGCCGCAGTCGAATCTGCCTAAGACCAATACCGAGGAAAAGGCAGCCACAGGCTCTGTCAATACACCCTCCAAGAGCAATAACGCTCCTGATACCAAGGTAGAGAAAGACACCACTGATCTTTCCTCCAAGGGCATCGAGGCTGTAGCAGCCTCCTCCCCCTTCAAGCGCGGATCTAACGCAACCAACTTTGAGTTCCTGATCTGGCTGGCGATCATGATCGTTGTTATGCTGGTCACCTTCACGGTTGTTTATATAATCGAAAAGAAGAAGCAGAAAGCCACTCGCGGCAGACGCTTCCAGTAATAGGATGATGAAAGCGGTACGAGAAATCGTACCGCTCAGTCTGTCGAAAAAGTCCAGCGAGAGCTGGGCTTTTTGTCGTATTTATGGTAAAATAGATACGGTGATTGAAATGTTGGAAAAGAACTTGAATAAT
>OMWP01000019.1 GCA_900314795.1 uncultured Eubacteriales bacterium | reverse complement strand
TTGTCCGCTTTGCGGACATTTCCCCTAACAGGGGAATCTCCCACTGTCACTTCGTGACGTCTCCCCAACGGGGAGCACCCCTCCCCTACGATAGACGTTGCATCGTTTGGTAACTCCTCACTCCTAACTCCTCACTCCTAACTAAAATCGCCGTACCCTACGGTGGGATTGATTTGCTACGCGTGCAAACGGGATGGAGCGGAAAGGTTCGGTACGTCGCAAGCGCCGTACCCTACGGAAGCAGAGATCTGCTTCGCATTTGGGTGAGATTTTTCGGAGGGTTTCGGGAGGAGCAAGCCCCTCCCCTACGATAGACGTTACAGTGGATTTGTAGGGGTTTTCTTCCCCGTGACAATGATAAAAAGCCGTAACGATTTCGGTCGTTACGGCTTTTGTGTTATCAGTTGAGATTGCCACGGGATGACACACATGTCATGCCCTCGCAATGACAATATGGATTCGGTTGAGATTGTCACAGGCTGACACACATGTCATGCCCTTGCGATGACAATATGGATTCGGTCGGGATCGCCATGGGCTGACACACATGTTATGCCCTCGCGATGACAATATGGATTCGTCTGGGATCGCCACGGACTGACACACATGTCATGCCCTTGCAATGACGATGGATTCGATTGAAATCGTTGCGGAATCGATCCGCGCAATGACGATCGTACCGATTATTTACTTGTATTCTGCGGAATCGATCTGCATATTGTCGTCCTGATCGCGGTAGGTCATATAGATATAGTTGCCGATATAGGTGCTGCGCTCGACCGACTTGTGATCCGTCTCAATGTGTTTGATCTCTTTGAGCCTGCCGTTTTCCACCTTGAAGTTGAGCGCGCCGCCGCGGTTATCTTCGCTCTCTGTATACTCGCCCTTATCCATGTCGATATTGCCCCAGTACTCTTCGTTGAGCGGTAGGATGTAATCCTTGCGGTCGGGGTTATAGACCAGCGCCTTGGGGTTGGTCTGTACCGCAGAGCTGCAATTCTCATAGACCATGGCGTCGATCAGCATGGGATTAGAGGGATCGGTCACATCAAACAGCACGAGCTTGAAGCCTTCCTTCGTCGCGTCCTCCGAAACGAGATCGCCGACGCCCATGCTCTCGTAGCCCAGTCCGAGGAGGGTATGATCGTCAACGGGCACGAGCATGGCGGCAAATCCGCCGAGATCCGTTTTGCCCTTGAGTACGGGCTGTTCGGGGGTGCTCAGATCGATCGTAAACAGCGGGTTGACCAGATCATAGGCAACGACATATGCGGTATCGCCGACATAACGGATCGCCGCGAGGTACTCATCCGGGGCAAAGTTATTCAGTGATCCGATCGTGGTCAGCTCCTTATCGAGCACATACAGGTAATCGGTCTCACTGTCGCCGTTCGACGTTGTTGTCGCGACACGCAGGTTGCCGTCGTACTCATCGAGGGAGTACGAGCTGTCGATCACGCCGTCGAGCTTGGTGTAGGCGATGAAGTTGACGCCGTCTGCCATGTCGAGCTTGAGGATCTGGGACTTCACTGCAACCTCGGAATTGAACAGACCGAAGAGGAAGGATTGCTTTTTCTTCTCGCCGAAATCGGCATAGAGATACATGTTGTCCTCATTGCAATAGACGTCCTTGACGTCGCCGAGGATGGCTTTTGACTCTGTTTTTGCTTTGAGGTCACGGGTGTTGACGGCGCTGAGCACGATGAAGCGCTCCGTTTTGTTATCCTGCAGGGTATAGATGCTGTCGGCGGCCAGCTCATCGGGAGCTTCTCCCCTGCCGCAGAAGGGCAGACTCGCGCTGTCGAAAGGAGTGTAGGTGCTGACCAGATAGAGCGTGTCGTCGATCATATGGGTCGATTTGCTTTTACCGCTCTGGGTAATGGTATCGAGCAGTTTGATGTTGTCGATATCGCTGACGTCATAGATCTTTGTGACGGTTCTCGTAGCGGTACTGCCGTTTTGCGGCGTTGAATCACTGCCGATCACGATCAGGCGGTTGTCCTTGACATAGATATCGTTGATACTGCGGTACGCCGCGTAATAATCCCATCTGTCGGCTTCATCCTTTTTGGCGGCGGAATCAGGCGTAGCGGCAGCGTCATCTGTGAATATGTTGATCTGTGCCGCCTTTTTGGAATCCTTGCCGTCTGCTTTGAAGATCTCGACGACGTCTTTGTCGGAATAGTCGCTGTCGATGCAGTAGATATACTTACCGTCAGTCTTGACGGTATCCGCTTCATCAACACCCATCACCTGATTGAAGGTATCGCTGAAGGCTTCGACGAGCTCTTCGCCGATGCCGGCGATATTGGGGATCTCGGCCTTGGAATCGCCCTCTTCGGAAAGCCCGGCGTCGGTGGCATATTTGCCCACGGTGTCGTCATACAGCTTTTGCGCCTCCTGATTGTTCTTCTTTTGGAGACGGGAGAGTTCCTCGGTCACCTGATCGCGTGATTCAAACTGTCTGAGCGTCAGATCACCGGGCAGCTCGACCGCCTTGAGCGGATTGGCATTGGCGATGACGGCAATGATGATGCCGACAATGAGCGCGATGATCACGACTGCCGCCGCTGTGATGACGATCGGCTTCTTGTTGGATTTTTTCATGTCACCCGCGGCATCCGCGGCATCTGTGGATGTTGGTTCGGCAGGTGCACTGTCCGTTGTCGCGAATTCTTTGGAACGATCTTCCTCGGCTGTTTCATCTGTAGGCGCAGTGTCCCCGGGTGCTGTCTCGACAGGAGCGTCCTTCTGAGCCGCGGTATCCTCGGGCACCTTCTCGGCAGGAGTTTCTGCCATAGGGGCAGTGTCTGCGGACGCAGTATCTTCGGGTGCTTTTTCAACCGATACCGCTTCCTCGGGTTTGGATGCGACAGGCGCTTGATCCTCAGCCTTGTCTGCATTCTGCGGCGCGGTATTCTCAGCCGTCTTGTCAGATCCCTTCTCCGTATTCTGCGGCGGTTTGTGTTTGTTTGTCAGTATATCCATGATAAATTCAAAATCTTTTTTCATTCAGATCACCCCAAAGCATTGAAAAAAACATGCCGTTTGCCACAGCGTTTGATTGTATTGAAATCAGTATAGCATATTATTGTAAACATTGCACGCAATTTTTCAAAAAAATTAACGATTTCTTTTAAATATCGACAAATTGTGCGTATCGATTGGCGTATGATGGAATCGCAAGTATCGCAAAAGTGTAGGGGTCGATATTTGAACACGCGTGTTCGACAACCCGCGGCAGGAGCGTTATATTCCTATCTCACGTTTTCGAGAATAGAGATGCCCGTCATTCTCGGTACGTCATGAATGCCGTACCCTACGGAAGGATTGATCTGCTCCGCGATAGGCGGCATTGATTGGAAGGGTTTCGGGAGGGGCAAGCCCCTCCCCTACGATAGACGTTGCAGCGGATTTGTAGGGGGCGACATTTATGACGCCCCGACTCAGTACGCTTGATTTGCTTCGCGCGCAAATGGGATATATCGGGAAGGTTTCGGGATGTCGCACAGTGGCGCTTAACCAATCGCGAATACAGGGTCCCCATAACTCCCCGAGTTATGGGGAGAGGAGGAGCCGCAATGCGAGGTCAAGGCATACCAACCGGATATGCCTACCGAGTAAAGCGCGCGACGACGATGGAGCGCTGTTGAATGGGAGTTGTTAGCCAAATCAGCTAACGCATGGGTGCTGTAACCAAAAACAAGATTTTGACAGCACCTCAACAGATTTGGACAACTCCTCCGCAGTAGCTCTCAACCAATCAGCGTTCGCAAGTATGCTCCGCTTCTTGGGAGAGCCTTGCAAGGGAGTTGTATGCCAAATCAAGATTTGGACAACTCCTCCGCAGTAGCACTCAGCCAATCAGCGTTCGCAAGTATGCTCCGCTTCTTGGGAGAGCCTTGCATGGGAGTTGTAAGCCAAATCAGAGATTTGGACAACTCCTCAAAGCGTCATCCCCTACGGATGTGATTTGCTTCGCATAAAACAAAGAAGGAGAATCATCATGAGGATCAAAGAACTCATCATCAACAAGACCGATGCGAAACAGCTGGACATATCATGGCAGCTGACCGGCGGCGATCAATCCGCCTTTGAGCTGTTCCTGATACAGGGCGGCTCGGTCATAGAGCGGATCAGGATGTCGTCTGATACGATGAGGTGCTCCCTGCACACGGTGATCGAGCCGATGATGGAATACGCCGTACTGCTGACGGTGAAAAGCGGCAGACTGCTCTCGACGGCGAGAGCGGGATTCTATGCCGCTGCGGACAAGCCGATGTCACAGTGTGTGTCGTATCGGATGGGATAAAATGCTATGGTATGAGGTTGAGATTATCAATCAAAAAAAGGCGCACGCGTCCTCACAATGACAAAAACAGCCACCTGTTACAGTGCAAACTGCATCGGGTGGCTTTCATTATGTATCTTCCAGATCGATCACGCAGGATTCGTAGGCATTGACGACGGTAGTGTCGCCGTGCTTGCACTTTTGCGGGATACGATGGTTATAGGAGAGGTGGACATGCCCGTGGGCAAACAGGCGCGGATGGTACTTATCGAGCAGGGTGTTGAAGCACTCAAAGCCCCGGTGCGGGATGGTCTCGAGGTCGTTGAGATGGCGCGCGGGCGCATGGGTGAGCAACACATCAAAGCCGCCGTGCAGCCTGAGACTCAACCAACGCTTGCGGACGCGGCGCTTCATCTGATTCTCGGTATACATGTACTTTCCGTCGCGGTACTTGTAGGAGCCGCCGAGTCCGAAGATGCGCAGTCCGTTCACGACCACGATCTTGTCGTCCGCGCAGATACAGCCGGTGGGCAGACGCTTATGCTTTTCATCATGATTGCCGTGGACATACACGAGCGGACAGTCCGCCATCGTCACGAGGAACTCGAGATACTCTACGCTCAGATCGCCGCAGGCGAGGATCAGATCATAGCCGTCGAGCTTGCCGGGGCGGTAATAATCATAGAGCGATTTTGACTCCTTGTCCGCTACCGCTAAGATCCTCATTGATCATCACCGGCTTTCTCATCACCTTGTTCGTTATCCTCACCGACCTTTTCATCGGCAGCGGGTTCATCGGCAGTTTCCTTTTCGGAGATCTTTTTCTCAACCTCCTTGACGATATCGTTCTGCGATTTTTCAATGCCGGCGGTATCGACCGTCGCCTTACCCATCGGGCTTAGCTCGTCATACTTCGGGATCTCGCCGATGACGTTGTCCACCAGATAATCCATGTTGATGATCTGCTCGAGGGTAAGGGACTTTTGATCTTCCCCGATCACCTCGCCCAATTGGGTCGTGAGCGGGGTCAAAAACGGAATACAGATATTCTGGCGGATGCTCTCCTTGAGGAAGTCGACCAGCTTGCGGGAGGGTGCTTTCAGCGTTTCACTGCACCACACATCGACCACGCCGGTCGCCATGCCCCAATAGTAGTTGAGCGCCTTATCGGTCTTGTTGTACTCCGCCTGCAAGGATTTATCAAAAATACGGTTGAGGATCTCTTCGTAGTATTTGCCCCAGCACCAAACGGAATCCACCAGCACCTCACGGTGATCATCCACAACACAGGACAGGCCGTAGGTGTCGCGGTCATCCTCGAGGAACTTAGCGGTATCCTGCGAGGAGATGAAGTGGATATCCTGCTCGGCGAGCGCTTTTGCCGCGCCGTCGGCACCCTTGACGGATGACCACTCGAGGTAGACATGCGCGTGCGGATTGGTGAGCTGTGCGCCGATGGCAAAGGCGTTGATGCCGGCGATCTGACCGTAGATCGGGTAGTCGCAGACATAGCCGAGCTTGCCGCTGTGGGAGAGCGAGCCCGCTACCGCGCCGAGGATGAATTTTGCCTCATACATGCGCGCGTAGTAGGTCGCGATATAGCGGGAGCTGAGGTTGAGCGAGCAGTTCATGATGATGACGTCGGGGTGCTCCACCGCCGCCTTGACGCTCGCGCGGATCAGACGCGGCGAGGTGGTGAAGATGACCTCGCATCCATCTTCGATCGCCTGTACGATGGTCTCGTAGGGGTCGCCGTCGAGCGCGTTGGGATAGGCGACAGTATCGATCTTGTCCTCAAAGATCTTTTGGACGTAGATACGGCCCTCCTCATGCTCATGCACCCAGCCGGATTTAGCGGGTGTGCCGTCATAGACAAAAGCCACCTGCAAGGCGTGAGGAGAGTGCGTCTGGGAGAGAACGCGCGAGATCAAGCCCTGATGCTGAGTCTTCTCCTCCGGCGGCTCGGTCTTGAGCTCAATTTGCTCGTCGGAAGCCTTGAGCTTGACGTCCTCCCACATCTTGCCGAGGTTCTTTTTGATCTCATCGACATCGGAGGCGATCAGCTCCTCATAGCCGTAGATCTTCAGATAACTGAGCATGGCGTCGCCGATGGTGGACGAAAGCTTTTCGCCGCCGCTGGCGGCATACGCCTTGTCGAATTTATGATACGCCGCCGCAAAGGTGCGCTGTTCGTCGATCGTCCACTCCTCGTCGACCTCCTTGCCCAACACGGTCTGCAGCTCGGTATAACTGCCGCGCTTGGAAAACTCGATGAAGTTGACCTTGCTGTACTGATAGAACGCGACGAATTCGTAGTAAAGCTCGATCTCATCGGAGCCGTCGCGCTCGGGAAGGATGCGGGTGACGACGCCCTCGATGGTGTCTGCGCCGAAGAATTTGAGCACGCTGACGCGCTTGTTGCCCTCGAGGACATAGAAGCGGTTCATATATTCATACGCCTTGATCGGGTCGTGGATACCCTCGTTGATGTGCGCCTCGCACAGGTGCTTCCACTTGGTGGCGAACTCGCTGTCCTCCTCGAGGATGGGCATGAAGTTCGCCGCAAAAGCAGAGGATCGACCACCCGTTTTGGTGCCGACGATCTGCTTGATCGGGATGGGCACCAGACCGAGATTAACGACCGTGGTGGGCTTGTCCTCGGGAAGAAGATCATCCAGCACGGGCAGCGAGGGGGATTCGCCGTTCGCCTTGCGGCTTTGGGCTTCCTTTTGACCCAGCTTTAATGCGTCTTTGTAATTGATTTCTGACATACGGATCATCCTTTCGTAAAAGGGCGGGCTCACCCCGCACCTGATGATTATCGGGAGGAGCAAGCCCCTCCCCTACTATAAAGGATTTTATAGTTCCAGTATAATACATTTGCCGCGTGTTGTCCATTGTTACTCTATGGGATTTCGGCTGTTTTATGCGGCGTTTTTTGTGCAAAAAAGAGGTGGTCGGACACGCGTGTCCAATGGTCATTCCTACGGAAACAGGCATTTGCTTTGCGCTTGGGTGAGTGCGTGACCAAACGTGCGGTACGTCGCAAGCGCCGTACCCTACGGAGGGAATGCTATGCTTCGCATTCGGATGGCGTTTGACGGAAAGGTGACGGGAGGAGCGAGCCCCTCCCCTACAGTAGACGTTGCAGTGAAATTGTAGGGGAGTGCCTTGGCGCTCCCGCGGCAGGGCGTTTCATTTGCTCCGCGTTTGGGTGACATGGTACGGAAAGGTTGCGGTACGTCGCAAGCGCCGTACCCTACGGAGGGAATGCTATGCTTCGCATTTGGATAACATCGTGCCAAAGGTTTCGGGAGGAGCGAGCCCCTCCCCTACGATAGACGTTACAGCGGATTTGTAGGGGAGTGCCTTGGCGCTCCCGCGGCAGGGCGTTTCATTTGCTCCGCGTTTGGGTGACATGGTATGGAAAGGTTCGGTACGTCGACAAGCGCCGTACCCTACGGAGGGAATGCTATGCTTCGCATTTGGATGGCGTTTGACGGAAAGGTGACGGGAGGAGCAAGCCCCTCCCCTACAAGAGACGTTGCAGTAGATTTGTAGGGGGCGACGTTCACGACGCCCCGACTCAGTACGCTTGATTTGCTTCGCGCGCAAATGGGATATATCGGGAAGGTTTCGGGATGTCGCACAGTGGCGCTTAACCAATCGCAGATAAATCTGCTCTTGGAGCGCTGTTGCATGGGAATTGTTACCCAAATCAAAGATTTGGACAATTCCTCAAAGCGTCATCCCCTACGGTTGTTTTACAACGCTGATAAAACAGTAAAGGCGCAGGGGTTCCTGCGCCTTTGTTGATTCAGATTGTTATGTTGATATGCATCACAAAGCCTTGCAACAAAATCAGATAACGGTTTTGAGGTAGTCCGTGATCTCTTTTTCCGTTGCCATGGACATGACCTTTTCGGCAACCTTGTCTGCCTCGTCCTTTGTCCAGTTAGCGATGCACTTGCGCACCTTGAGTACCGACACGGCGGAGACCGAGAACTCGGTCAGGCCGAAGCTGATCAGCAGCGGCACCATCATCGGGTTGGCGGCAGCCTCGCCGCACATGCCGACAGGGATACCGGCGCGCACGCCGTTTTCGATAATGCTCTTGATCAGGCGCAGGACAGACGGCTGGAACGGAGAATAGAGGTAGCCGACATCAGAGTTGCCGCGGTCACATGCCATGGTATAGCCGGTCAGATCGTTGGTGCCGATGGAGAAGAAGTCCGCTTCCTTTGCCAAAAGATCGGCGATCACGCCGGAGGCGGAGGTCTCGGTCATCACGCCGACGGGGATATTCTCGTTGAATTCGATACCCGAGGCGCGCAGGTCGGATTTTGCCTCTTCCACCAGCGCCTTGCCCTCGCGCAGTTCCTCAACAGCGGTGATCAGCGGGAACATGATGCGGACGTCGCCGAACGCGGACGCGCGCAGGATCGCCTTGATCTGTGACTTGAACATATCGCGGTGCTTCAGGCAATAGCGGATCGCGCGGAAGCCCATGAAGGGGTTCTCTTCTTTTTCGAGACCCAGATACGGGATCTCCTTATCGCCGCCGATATCCAGCGTGCGGATGATGAGGGGCTTGCCCTTGAGCACGACGGCGGCTGTCTTGTATGCTTCAAACTGCTCGTCCTCGGTAGGCAGAGCGGTACGATCCATGAACAGGAATTCGGTGCGGAAGAGTCCGACGCCCTCGCCGTCCTTTTCCATCGCCTTGGCGGCGTCCTTGGGGGTGCCGATATTACAGCACAGCTCATAGGTCTCGCCCGACGCAGATACGGTGGGCTTACCGCGATAGAGCTCGAGCTCACGCTTTTCTCTGAGGAAGGTATCGCGCTTGGCGACATACTCCTCCATGATCTCCTCGCTCGGAGCGGTGATGACGTCGCCGTTGAAGCCGTCGACGATGATCTGCTCGCCGGAGCTCAGCTGAGCCAAAGCGTTCGGTACGCTGAGCACGGCGGGGATCTCCATCGCGCGCGCTAAGATCGCGGAATGAGAGGTCTGGGAGCCGGTCTCGGCAATGATACCGACGATATTCTCCTTCTTGATACCGGCGGTCATCGAGGGGGTGAGCTCGCGAACGACCAGCACGGTGCCCTCGGGCGCGTCGCTGATCTTGACCTCCTGCACGCCGAGGAGGATCGCGAGCAGACTGTCGCGGATATCCTTGACGTCGGCGGCACGCTGCATGGTCAGGTCGTCACCCGTCGCCGTGAACATATCGATGAACATCTGGCAGATCTGCTCGACAGCCGCCTCAGCGCACTGGTGCGCCTTGATCAGGTTCTCGATCTCGCCCTTCATAAAGGGATCGGCGATGATCGCGATATGACCCTCTAAGATCTCGGCTTCCTTATCGCCGGTGGATTTGCGGACGGCGTCCGCCTGTTCGAGGGTGTTCTTGGTAAACTGATCGATCGCGTCATGGAAACGCGCGATCTCAGCGTCTACGTCGGCTATTTCACGAGGCGTATAATCCAGCTTCTGGTCGAGTATCAGCATCACTCTGCCGATACCGTAGCCATCGGAAACGCCTAATCCTTTCATCATCATTATCACCTCTTTATTATAATTGGTTGAGATTGGACGCGTGCGTCTTTTTCTCGCAATGACAAGTTTAAATAAATATTGCGAGGCGCATGCATCCATCCGATCAACGATTGAAATTATGACGGAAAAAGACGCGCGCGTCCTCGCAATGACAAATAATTCAAATCTTATTCGCCGAAGCCGCTCTCGATCATCTCGACTGCTTCAGCCAGCGCCGCGTCTTCATCAGCGCCGTTGCAGATAACTTCGACTTCGTTGCCGCACTTGATGCAGGCAGCGATGATATTCATCAGGCTCTTTGCGTTGACGTCTTTACCGTTGACTCTGAGCGTTACGTCGCACGGATGCTTCATCATCGCGGCGGCAAATACATTGGCAGGACGCATATGGAAGCCCTGCGCGTTAACGATCGTTACTTTTTTTGATACCATAATTGTTCTCCTTTAGGGGTCAGGCATACAGAGGGGTTGCCCCCTCCGTATACCGATATTTGCAATTGATTATTCTTCTACGGGCTTCTTGAGGATGGAGAGGAGCAGACCGCCTGCTACCGCGCCGATGACCAGAGCGAGGAAGTACATGAGGGGCTTGCCGATGGTGGGCAGTACGAAGATACCGCCGTGAGGAGCCATCAGGGTGCAGCCGAACAGAGCGGACAGCGCGCCTGCGACAGCGGAACCAACGATGCAAGCGGGGATGACCGGCCACGGATGACCCGCAGCGTAAGGGATCGCACCCTCGGTGATGAAGCTAAGACCCATGATGTAGTTGACGGGGCCGTTCTTTCTCTCTTCAGCAGTCCACTTCTTCTTGAAGAAGGTGGTGGACAGCGCGATCGCGATCGGAGGAACCATACCGCCGATCATAACAGCAGCCATGATCATGAAGGGGCCTTCGTTGGTGCCGATCGCACCGGAAGCCAACAGACCGGTAGCGGTGACGTAAGCAGCCTTGTTGAAGGGGCCGCCCATGTCGATCGCCATCATGCCGGCGAGCAGTGCGCATACGGGAACGATGAGCGCGGGATTCTGAGCCATAGCGGATACGCCCTCAGTCAGCTTGCCGTTGAGCCAGCCGACGATCGGGTTGACAGCGCACATCATGATGCCGACAACGCCGAGACCGACGAGCGGGTAGATCAGAACGGGCTTGATACCCTCCAAAGCACGCGGCAGATGGTCGCAAGCCTTTTCGATCATCTTCATCAGCCAGCCTGCGAGGAAGCCTGCGAGCAGAGCGCCGAGGAAGCCGGATACGGCAGTGCCGTCGCCGCCGGGAGCAGCGAAGGTGGAACCGGTAGCCGCCAGCGAACCGCCGACGAAACCGACGAGCAGACCGGGACGGTCAGCGATGGACTGTCCGATAAAGCCCGCGAGGATCGGGAGCATGAAGCCGAATGCCACGCCGCCGATGGTCTTGAACCATGCAGCCGCGGGAGTAACGGAACCGAAGTTGCCGTCCTGCGGAGCGCCGGAAAGGGCGTCGATCAGGAACGCGATCGCGATAAAGATACCGCCTGCGACAACGAACGGAAGCATATGGGAAACACCGTTCATCAGGTGCTTATAGAGTTTTCTGCCGAAGCTTTCATCGCCGACGGAGGAGGAGCCGCCCTCAGCCTTTTTGTCGCTGTGGAATACGGGAACTTCCTTGTTGACGATCTTGTTGATCAGCTCCTGCGGCTTATGGATGCCGTCAGCAACCTTGGTGGAATAGACGGGCTTGCCGTCAAAACGAGCGGTCTCAACGGTCTTGTCAGCCGCGATGATGATACCGTCGCAGTTGGCGATCTCGTCAGCGGTCAGCACGTTCTTTGCACCGCCGGAGCCGTTGGTCTCGACCTTGATGGAGATACCCATCTCGTCGCCTGCCTTCTGCAGGGCTTCCGCCGCCATGTAGGTATGCGCGATACCGGTGGGGCATGCGGTGACGGCGAGAACCTGATAGCCGTCTTTCTTTTGGGCGGGAGCAGCCGCCTCCTCGGGGAACTGAGCCGCTTCCTGCTTGTCGATGATGTCGAGGAACTCCTTGGGAGTTTTTGCCGCCTTGAGCTTCGCGGTGAAATCCTCGTGCATCAGCATCTGCATGAGTCGCGCGAGCACCTCCAGGTGAACGTCGCCGTCCATGGTAGCCGCGATCATGAAGATCAGCTTGCAGGGTGCGCCGTCGGGAGATTCATAATCGACGCCGTCGGGGACTGTGATTGCCGCCAGAGCCGGCGCCTTGACCGCTTCGCTCTTCGCGTGAGGGATCGCTACCTCCATACCGATGGCGGTGGTGCCCATCTGTTCACGCTTGAGAATACCTTCCTTGTACGCGGCGGCGTCCTTTAAGTTGCCGCTCTTTTCGTGCAGAGCAACCAGCGTGTCGATCGCCGCGCTTTTTGATGAAACCTTCGCGCCCAGTTGGATCGCGTCAGCTTTCAACAAATCTGTGATTCGCATAAAAATTCTCCTTTCATTTTATTTTGAGATTTATGTCGTTATCAGTGCCATCCGGAGTATTTCCGTAATGAATGACAATAATTACCTGAGTGATGATATCAGTATCATTAAGTTAAAATAGTATCTCGCCAACGCTCGAACAATTGATACAATTCCTCAGTCGCCAACGGGCGACAGCTCCTTTTACCAAAAGGAGCCTTTCACTTAATGACATTGATAAACGAATGACTTTTTTAGAGTTTACTTGAGCTGGGCAAAGACCTCGTCGATCTTCGCTCTTGTTGCCAGACCCGGCAGGAACGACGTTGCGTTGCCGCAGGCGGAGCCGAGCTTGAGCGCATAGCCGTAATCGCCGGTCTTAAGGTAGCCTGCCATAAAGCCCGCTACCATGCTGTCGCCCGCGCCGACCGTGTTGATGACCGGCTGCTTTAACACGCCGCAGGTATGTGTCGCGCCTGTTTCATCGAGCAGGAACGCGCCCTTGCGCCCGAGGGAGACGATGACGTTGCGCGCACCCATCTCCTGCAGCTTGCCGGCGTACTTCTCGACGTCGGCGGCGGTCTCCACCTCCGCATGGAAGATCTCGGAGAGCTCCAGACGGTTGGGCTTGATCAGGAAGGGGTGCTTGCTCAGCGAGTTGACCAGCAGCTGGCGGGTTGCGTCAACGGCGATCATGATCTTCTTATCCTTGACGCGCTCGAGCATCCGCTCATAAATATCGTCGGGACAGGTCTTGGGGATACTGCCCGCGAGGACTAAGGTATCGCCGTCCTTGATCTGATCGAGCTTTTGCATCAGCTGTTCAAGGGCTGCGTCGGGGATATCGGGGCCCTGACCGTTGATCTCGGTCTCGCCGCCGGCTTTGATCTTGATATTGATACGAGTGAAGCCCTCGTCCAGATGGATGAAATCGGTGTGGATGCGGTTATTGCGCAGACCCTTTTCGATCGCCTCACCGGTGAAGCCTGCTAAAAATCCGAATGCGGTGCTGTCCAGATCCAGCTCCGCCAACACCTGGGACACGTTGATACCCTTGCCGCCGAAATAGAACTCCTCGCTGTCGGTACGGTTGGTGGTGTTGGAACGCATGCTCGACATACGCACGATATAGTCGATCGACGGGCTGAGCGTTACGGTATAAATCATTTCTTTACCTCCTTGACGATGGTTATCTCACTGTATTTGTTATCCGGACAGTCATCGGTGATGATACATCCGACTCTTAACGGAGCAAAGGTCACGGCGCACACCTTGCGGAATTTGGTATGATCCGCGAGGACAAAGGTCATGTAGCTGTTGTGCACCGCCGCTTCCTTGAGGCGGGCTTCATCGATATCGGGGGTGGTGAAGCCCGCGGTAACGTCGATGCCGTTGGTGCCCATGAACGCTTTAGTAAAATTCATGCCCTCAAGGCTCTTGATGCCGTTGGTGCCGACGACAGCCTCGGTCAGCGGCTTGATCCTGCCGCCGATGATGTAGGTCTCAAAGCCCTTATTGGTGAGCTTTTGCGCGTGGATGATGCCGTTGGTCACATAGGTCGCTTTGTTGTTTTCGATGAAGTCGATCAGCCGCGCGGTGGTGGTGCCGGCGTCGATGAACACAAAGTCGTCGTCGTGGATCAGGGTCGCGGCATACTGCGCGATCGCCGTCTTCTCCTCCCCCATGGTGTTCATGCGGTTCGCGACGTCCGTTTCAAAGATACCGGAGCTGCGCGTCAACGCGGTTGCGCCGCCGAAAACCTTATTGAGCTTGCCCATCTCGGCGAGCGCGTTGAGGTCGCGGCGGATCGTGGATTCGGAGATGCTCAGCTGTCGGGAAAGCTCCGCTACGGTGACCGCGTTTCGGTCATCCAAAATCTGTAGGATCCTCTGGTATCTTTCCTCGGTCAGCATCTGTCTCACCTCTCTGATTGAATTATACCACTAGCTCAATCAAAGTCAAGCAAATTCAATCATTTATTATCACGAAAACTACGATTTGTGACTTGTTCTAAAAGATGTTGAAATATTTTATATATAATGTACAAGCGGATTCACGGGCGTTTGCTCAAGTTTGCTCATTTTAGGCGAGAAGGCATCGAATCAGAGAGGATTTTTGGGAAGATCGGTTTCTGCACATAGGGCTTGACATCACAAAAACATTGGAGTACAATAAGGGACAGTTGAGATCGGTTGAGATTACCACGGCACACAAATGTGCCTCGTAATGAAGATCAAAACAATACGGAGGCTTAGCTCAGCTGGTGAGAGCGCCTGCTTCACACGCAGGAGGTCACTGGTTCAAGTCCAGCAGTCTCCACCATCAAAAAGACCTGTCACAAATGTGGCAGGTCTTTTTGTATTATTCATTCTTCAGTTTTCAGTTTTCAGTTCATCACATAAATGAGATATCACGAAAAGGCTTCGGGATGTCGCACAGTGGCGCTTAACCAATCACGAACACAGGATCCCCATAACGCCCCGAGTTATGGGGAGAGGAGGAGCCGCGAACACGCGTGTTCCACGAGATCAAAGCATACCAACCGGATATGCCTACCGATAGCTCTCAGCCAATCAGCGTTCGCAAGTATGCTCCGCTTCTTGGGAGAGCCTTGCATGGGAGTTGTTAGCCAAATCATAGATTTGGACAACTCCTCAAAGCGTCATCCCCTACAAGAGACGTTGCAGTGAAATTGTAGGGGAGTGCCTTGGTGCTCCCGCGGCAGGGCGTTTCATTTGCTCCGCGTTTGGGTGACATGGTACGGAAAGGTTGCGGTACGTCGCAAGCGCCGTACCCTACGGAAGGATTGATCTGCTCCGCGATAGGCGGCATTGATTGGAAGGGTTTCGGGAGGAGCAGCAGTGGCGCTTAGCCAATCACGGATAAATCCGCTCTTGGAGCGCTGTTGCATGGGAGTTGTACGCCAAATCATAGATTTGGACAACTCCTCAAGCCCCTCCCCTACGCAGCAGCACCCCGAGCATTGAATGATCGGGGTGCTGTTTATGATTCATTATTCAATTTTCAGATTGTTTTTTTGGTTGAGATTGCCACGTCGGCGGCTTTACCGCCTCCTCGCAATGACGATTACCTTTCGCTACTCGCCGACCTCGGGCAAGCCCTTGATCGCGAGCAGTAAGCTGACGACTGCCGCCAGCGCACCGCCGGAGAGCACCATCAACCAGTTGACCTCGTGGATGAACGCCGCCTGGGTGCCGATGACCGCGAGCGCGCCCTCGGCGAAGGTCTTTAACGCGCGGACGCCTGCCGCGATCCACCATTCCTTGGTAAATACACCGTTCATATGATCCTTCCTTTCTGCCGCTCAATCCTGATCGTGGGCGGCCTTGTTGATATGCTTGTCGAGTCGGGAGATCGCCTCGGTCACCCTGCCGTTACAGCCCTTTTGATGCAGTCCGTCCAGACAGGCGCGCAGGGCGTAGATGACAAGGGTATCCTCTTTTTTCATCTTATCAAGCTCCCGTTGCTGTTCATTCAGCTGTCGCTCGAGCGTGTCAATGCGACCGAGCAATTTTGCGTAGAGTTGATAGCCGCCGATGATGACGCCGAGGATCACCGATACGGCGCCGATCAGCTCAGCGGTTTTGATAACGTCGATCTGCATCCCGCACCGCCCCTCGGGCAATGATATCGGGGCGGTTGAATTTGCCTTTGATATTCATACGTTCAGCCCTTTTCTGTATTCACCTCTCCACCTATGACGAGATTGCCCGAAAAGTTGCATCTTTTTATGCAATCGGATGCGGATGCGCGCATCCTTTTTTCTCTATCGCAAAACCGACAGTTACGCAACAGCACCCCGAGCGTTGTATACTCGGGGTGCTGTTTATGATTCATTATTCAGTTTTCAGTCTTCAGTTTTCAGTTTTCAGTTTATCACGCAAATGAGATATAATAAAAAAGTTACGGGAGGAGCATTCCTCGGCGGAGACGCCTCCCCCTCTGTCACTTCGTGACGTCTCCCCAACGGGGAGCACCCCTCCCCTACAGTAGACGTTGCGGCGGATTTGTAGGGGGCGACATTTATGACGCCCCGTAGCAGAGCGTTGGATTTGCTTCGCGTTTGGTTGTCATCTTAACAAACATTTCGGCGGGAGTGAACCCCCGCCCTACGCAAAAAATCCCCGAACATCGAATGATCGGGGATCTTTTCTATGATTCATGATTCGGTTTTCAATCTTCAATTTTCATTTCATTTGACAACGATCGCCTGTCTGCCGAGCTGTTCAAAACGCAGTTCGCTGAGTTGGCGTTCGAAGTGGGAGATATCGCCTACGACGGAATCCGAGAAGAAATAATCCTTTTGGTCATAGCCGCAAAGCACCAGACAGTGCTCGTGGAGCATCCATTTGAAGATCTCGCCCTCTTTATACTTGGCGTTTTCATCAACGTAGTTGACGCGCCATGCCTCCCATTCCTGCGGCTCGGTCATATTGGTGGTCGCCCAGATCATCACGGGAACGTCGTTGACGATGTACTCGTCGCATAAGCCCTGCAGGGTGTAATCCTCGAGGACATACGCCCTTTTCTCAGACTTGACGTCGGCGAGGTAGCGGTTCATGCACTTCGCCATCGCGGGGGCATAGATACCGTAGCCCGCGTAGGCGGTACCCGCAAAGCCCGAGTTCATGTCGGGGCCGAGCTTGATGCCGGTGTCGGGATCCTCGGTCACATAGTGGCAGTCGAGATACCGGTCGGCGAACTGAAATTCATCGATATCATAGCCCAAGGCTTGGAGCAGGCTGGTACACGCGTGGGTCTCGCAACCCGCCATCAGGGTGTCCTGCAAAGTCGCCTTGACTCCCTGTATCTGATGCGGTGTGATCTCGACTTCCTCAGCAGCTGCGGGATCAACAGACAGCGACTTTGCCCGCGTCGTAAAGGCATTACCGAGAATGATACCCGCCGCAAACAGGATAACAAGAGCGACAGATACCAGCGCGATCTGTGTTTTTTTAGAAACTGATAGGATTTTCACTGCTTGCTCCAACTCCGTTTTTGTTAATGAACAATATGATAATTGAATTGTACCATATAACACCGCGGCATAATGATCAATTAGAAATAAATAAAAATTTTCTGTGAATCAGATGTTGCTTTTTATTGACATCGGGACACTGTTAGGGTATTGTAAAGGTAGTGATTTAAAGCAAGAAAAGCATCTTGCTGATGCTCGGTCAATCATACAACCCCTCGGGTCGAACGATATGTCCGCCCCACCTTGCTTCAAAAAAAGGATGCTTGGAATCCTATTGTAAAAAATCAAAGTGCAAAGGAGCTTGAAGATGAAAAGGTTGTTAGCATTATTACTCGCCGTTTGTATGATCGGCACACTGGTCGCCTGTTCCTCCGACAAAAAAGAGGAACAGAAAGAGCCAAAGGCAAATGAATACATCATGTCCGATAACGTCAAGGAAGAGACGGTCATCGACGGAGTGATGACGGACATTCTGAATGATGATCCCATTCTCAAGCGCACCACGCCCTCGTGGATCGAGACCTGTGTACTGTATGAGGTCAATATCCGACAATATACAGAGGAAGGTACCTTTGCGGCTTTTGAGAAGCACCTCGACCGACTCAAGGAGACGGGCATCAACACCCTGTGGCTCATGCCGATCCACCCGATCAGCAAGACAAAACGCAAGGGTACGCTGGGCTCCTACTACTCGGTCACCGATTATAAGGACGTGAACCCCGAATTCGGCACGCTTGACGATTTCAAGCACCTGATGACCACCGCTCACAAAAAGGGCTTCAAGGTCATTTTGGACTGGGTAGCCAATCATACCGGCTGGGATAACGCGTGGATCACCGAGCACAAGGACTGGTACAAAACCAATAAAAACGGCGATATCGTATCGCCCTACGATTGGACGGATACCGCTCAGCTCAATTACTATAACTATGAGATGCGCGCCGAGATGATCAAGTGCATGCAGTACTGGGTCGAGGAAATGGGCGTGGACGGATTCAGATGCGACCACGCCTCGGGCGTTTCGATGTCATTCTGGAACGCCGCCGTCTATAAGCTCAAATCCATCAACAGTGAGATCTTGATGCTGGCGGAAGCGGGCGGCAACACTGTCATGACGCAGTATGCGTTCGACGCCTGCTACAACGACACCCTGTACGGTCAGTCAAAGTCCGTTATCAATGGTGTAGCGGTATCGTCGATCCAGCAGGGCATGAAGCCGAGTGATCTCTATGTCGAGGGGAGCTTCCCGATGAATTACCTCGACAATCACGATAAGAACTCCTATGAGGGCACCATCGTTGAAAATTACGGCAAGACCTACGAGCCGCTGTTGGCGATGAGCTTCCTCGCGCCCGGTATGCCGATGATCTACTCCTCCAATGAAGAGGGCTACGATCACATGATCGAGTTCTTTGAAAAGGATACGATCCAATGGGATGACAAACCTAAGTACGCTCCCTTGATGGCGGCGCTGTCAAAGGTCAAGACCGAAAATGCCGCGCTGAACTCCACCAACCGTGACTTCAAGGTGCTGACCAAGGACGAAGATTATCTCTTCTCTTTCTCGCGCAATAAAGATAACAACACCGTGATCTATGTCGCCAACCTATATGATAAGGCCCTCAGTAACGCGGCAGTGGATCTGGGCGTAGAGAACGCAAAATGCGTGCTTCACTATGACGGCGAAACGCTCGACACCAAGGAAACGACGATGTCGAACAGCGACTTTGCGAAGATGAGCTACAAGCCTTATGAATTCTACATCCTGACGGTCGACGCGGAGTAATCAATATGAAGAATCTGAAAAACAATATCCTGTTTTTGCTGTACACCGCCATCCTCGGCGCGATCGTGGGCGCGATCATCTGGGGATTTTTGCGGGTCATGAATCTGGGCATCACGCTGATCTGGGACACCATCCCCTCACAGATCGAGTTCCCGTATTATACCCTGTGCGTGTGCACGGTGGGCGGTCTGCTGATCGGGCTGTACCAACGCAAATTCGGCGACCGTCCCGAGGAGCTGCGCACGGTGATGGGACAGATCAAACAAACAGGACGTTATCCGTACAATAACATATTTTCGACATTGGGCGCGGCGATGTTCCCGCTGCTGATCGGCGCTTCCGTCGGCCCCGAGGCGGGGCTTTCGGGCGTGATCGCGGGGCTGTGCACCTGGGTCGGCGATAAGCTCAAGCGCTTTCGCAGTGAGGTCGCGGAGCTGACCGCGATCGGGCTGAGCGCGACACTGGGCACGATCTTCCGCTCGCCGATGTTCGGCTTTGTCGAGCCGCTCGAATCAGACAGGGAGCCTTCCCTGCCCAAGACATCCAAAACGGTGCTGTACATTGCGGCGATCCTGAGCTCCTTTGCGTCCTTTATGGTGCTGACCAAGGTGCTGGGCGGCAGTACCGGGATCGACAGGATCGACGGCGAACGCTTTTGGCTGCGCAACTATCTGTTTGTGCCGCTGTTGATCGTCGTCGGCATCGCGGCGGGCTACCTGTATTTTCTCTTTAAGAAGCTGACCGCCGCACTGGGCGCGAAGATGAAACATCACGTTGTACTGCGTGCGACAATCGGCGGATTCCTGCTGGGCGCAGTCGGCACCCTGCTGCCGCTGACGATGTTCTCGGGCGAGCATCAGATCAATGAGGTGATGGAGGATCCCGAAAGCATCGGCGCGATCCTGCTGTTGGTGATCGGCGTGGTCAAGCTGCTGCTCACGAACCTGTGCATCGACACAGCGCTCAAGGGCGGGCACTTCTTCCCCGTGATCTTCAGCGGGGTAAGCATCGGCTGCGGCATGAGCCTGCTGCTGGGCGCGGATGTGGTGCTGTGCACCGCAGTCGTGACGGCAACGCTGGTCGGTCACACGATGAAAAAGCCATTGGCGACAGTGATGCTGCTGATGATGATCTTCCCCCTGCGGCTGATCCCCGCCATGCTGTTGGCGGCTGCCGCGGCAAAGTTCATCCCCACGCCGAAGGTGTTGATGCCGAAGGAGATAGCGGAGTAAGGTTATGAAAACGATAAAATATCCCGTATGGATAAACATTGCATAGGGTTGTAGGGTACGGCATTTATGACGTACCGCACGGCAGAAACTTTGTAATCCTATCTATGGTTTCGATAGCGGAAACGCCCGTCATTCTACGGTACGTCAAACACGCGTGTTCAAGCGCCGTACCCTACGGAGCATTTGATTTGCTCCGCGATAGGCAACATTTAATGGAAGCGTTTCGGGAGGAGCATTCCTCGGCGGAAACGCCTCCCCCTCTGTCACTTCGTGACGTCTCCCCAACGGGGAGCACCCCTCCCCTACACTGAACGATAGATTCTACTCTACCAAGATAATACAAAATCGGGCGGCTCGTCGGGTCGCCCTTTTGTTGTGTTAAAATTGAAAAAATTGACAAATCCGAATCGGCTCTTGACATTTGTTCGAATTTGTAGTACATTTGTTCTATAAGGACTCGAACGGTCGCGCGATTGCCACGGCACATCAATGTGCCTCGCAATGACAATCAAGAGTAAGGAGGTTGCCGTGATACAGCATTACAGAAAAGTATACGTCAAGGTGAACTCCGACTTTGACGCGACGGGCTACATGATGCCGCGCACCATCACATGGGCGGACGGCAGGACGTTTGAGATCGAGGCGGTCAGGGATTTTCGACCTGCGTCCACACTGAGCGGTCACCACGGCGGCGACTGCTACACGATCGTCATCCACGGCGAGGAACGGTATCTGTTCTTTGAGAAAACGAGCGGCATGTTCTCGTCGCGGTTCGGGCGGTGGTTCGTGGAACAGCCGATGGCAGGGTGATGATCTGCTTCGCGTGCAAATTTGATATAACGGAATGGTGCGGGATGTCGGACCCGCGTGTCGGCGTCATCCCCTACACAACAGCCCGATCATCGGATGATCGGGTACTGTTTATGATTCATTCTTCAGTTTTCAGTCTTCAATTTTCAGTTCATCTTGCGAATGAGATATAACGGAAAGGTTTCGGTACGTCGCAAGCGCCGTATCCTACGGAAAGATTGATTTGCTTTGCGTATGGATGGCATGTAATGGATAGGTTTTCGGGAGGAGCATTCCTCGGCGGAGACGCCTCCCCCTCTGTCACTTCGTGACGTCTCCCCAACGGGGAGCACCCCTCCCCTACAAGTGGCGTTACAGCGGATTTGTAGGGGAGCGCCTTGGTGCTCCCGCGGCAGGACGTTGGATAAAATGGATGTTCATTGAGAATATGTGCGTTTTGTAGGGTACGGCGCTTGTCGACGTACCGCAATAGGGCGTTGGATCACACACCGCGTCGGTTGAGGAGATGTATGTTTCCGTAGGGACGATCATCGATCGTCCGCGTGGTTGAAGCATTGTATTCCTATCTCACGTTTTCGTTAACAGAAACACCCGTCATTCTGCGGATGACCAATGCGACAGAGGGGTGCCGTCTCCGGCTGAGGAACATCCCTACGGAAACAGGGATTTGCTTTGCGTTTGGATGGCATGTTGCGGAAAAGCTCGGTACGTCGCAAGCGCCGTACCCTACGGAAAGATTGATTTGCTTCGCATTTGGGTAGCATGTAATGGATAGGTTTTCGGGAGGAGAAAGCCCCTCACCTACACAACAGCCCGATCATTGGATGATCGGGGCTGTTTATTATTCATTATTCAGTTTTCAGTCTTCAATTTTCAGTTCATCATGCGAACGAGATAAAATCGACAACACATAGGATAAAAAAGGAGGGGAACGGCATGGAGCGGACCTATATCGCGATCGATTTGAAGAGCTTTTACGCGAGTGTGGAATGTGTGGAACGACAGCTGGATCCCCTCGCCACCAATCTGGTGGTCGCGGATTCCTCGCGCACGGAAAAGACCATCTGTCTTGCCGTATCGCCGTCATTGAAGGCGCACGGGATCTCGGGTCGCGCCCGACTGTTTGAGGTCGTACAGCGCGTCAAAGAAGTGAACAGCGAACGCCTGAGCAGGGCGATCAAGAGCGGCAGACTCCGCAAGAATGAGGACGGCAAATACCGCTTTGTATCCTCATCCTTCCACGCCCCCGCGCTCGAGAGCGACCCCTCGCTGGAGCTGTCCTATATCGTCGCACCGCCGCGCATGAGGCTGTATGAGGAATACAGCACGCGGATCTTCTCCATCTATCTGAAATACATCGCGCCCGAGGATATCCAGGTCTATTCGATCGACGAGGTGTTCATCGACGCGACCCACTATCTCGATCTGTACAAAATGACCGCGCATGAGCTGGCGATGACCATGATCCGCGAGGTGCTGTATACGACGGGCATCACCGCGACCGCGGGCATCGGCACCAACCTGTACCTTGCCAAGGTCGCGATGGACATCGTGGCAAAGCACGTGCCCGCGGACAAGGACGGCGTGCGTATCGCGGAGCTGAACGAGATGACATACCGCGAAAAGCTGTGGTGTCATCGTCCGCTGACGGATTTTTGGCGGATTGGACGGGGCTACAGCACCAAGCTCGAGGCCTACGGCATGTTCACGATGGGCGACGTCGCGCGCTACTCCACGACGCAGGCGGGTGAAGACCTGCTGTACAAGCTGTTCGGCATCAACGCGGAGCTGTTGATCGACCACGCGTGGGGCTGGGAGCCGACGACGATCGCGGACGTCAAGGCGTACCGTCCGAGCACCAAATCCCTCTCGTCGGGACAGGTGCTCAAGGAGCCGTACAACTGTGAAAAGGGACGGCTGATCGTGCGCGAGATGACGGAGCTGCTGGTGCTCGATCTGGTCAGAAAGCGGCTGGTCACCAAGCAGATGGTGCTGACTGTCAACTATGACCGCGAGAGCCTGTCGGTGCAGATACCCGGCAAAAGCATCAACGACACCGTGTATACCGTCCGCACAACGGGCAAGGTGTTTGAGGGCAAGGTCGGTAAGGATTACTACGGACGCGTCGCGCCCAAATATGCCCACGGCACGGGGAATCTGGAGCAGTACACCAGCTCGACGCGCAAGATCATGGACGTTGTGACAGCGCTGTACGACAGGATCGTCGACCCCGATCTCTTGATCCGCAAGGTCAACATCGCCGCGTGTCAACTGCTGAACGAGGACGAGGTCACCGACACCTCAGAACAGCTGAGCCTGTTCTCCGATTACGGTGAGGCAAAAGAGAAAAAAGCCGCCGAGCAAGCGGCGGAGGAAAAGGAAAAGAAGCTCCAGAATACGATGCTCGATCTGCAATATCGCTACGGCAAGAACGCCGTGCTCAAGGGGATGAACCTCAAAGAGGGTGCGACGACGATCGAGCGCAACGGACAGGTCGGAGGACACAAGGCATGAAGCAGGATGACGCAAAAATCAAATACGCCGATATCTTCACGCTCCCCCATCATCAGAGTGCGACAAGAAAGCACATGAGCCGCTATGACCGCGCCGCGCAGTTTGCGCCGTTTAAGGCGCTGACGGGCTATGATGATATGATCGCCGAGGAAGCGCGCTACACGGACGGCAGGATCGAGCTGTCGGACAACGAGATCGAGATCATCAACGCGACGATCGGAGAGATGCAGCGCCGACTCGAGGACGGCGATCACCCGAGGGTCACGGCGGTGTATTTCAAGCCCGATCCGTATAAGAAGGGCGGCAGTTATGAGACGATCAAGGGACGGCTGAAGAAGATCGACGCGCTCGAAAAAACGCTGGTGTTCTACGGCAGTGAGGATATCGAGGATAAGCGCGTGCCGACCGTGAAGATCGAGCTCGACAGGGTCGTGCATGTATTGGTTGAGGGGTAATCGGTTGAGATTGCCACAGGGCTGACACGCGTGTCGAGCCCCTCGCAATGACGATTTGTATGTTGAGATTGCCGCGGGGCGCATTTCAGATTGTCATTGCGAGGAGGAACTCAGGTTCCGACGTGGCAATCTCAACCTTAATCTTTGCGCCCCTCGCAATGACAATTTTTTAAAAGAAGAACGCCGGGCAGTTCCGTTGGGAGCCGCTCGGCGTTATAGTTTTTTATTGGTTGAGATTCCCACGTCGTAACCTAAGGTTACTCCTCGGAATGACAAATAATATTAGTCATCGCGGTGATCGAAGACGCGCTTGGTCTTTTTCTCCGAACGCGGGAGGGTGCCGACGGAGACGACCACGACCTTGGGAGTGACGCTGAGCTTGGACTTGAAGAGAACCTTGATGGTCTCGGCGGTCTTGTCAAAGCTGACGCGACCCTCCGCCTCGACCGTGAGCATGATGATGTCGCGGTTCTTTTCCTCGTCATGGGCGATATCGATCTTGTACTCGCTCGATACGCCGTCGACCGTACCGAGCAGCTCCTCGACTTGGCTGGGGAACATATTCACGCCGTGCACCTTGAACATATCGTCCGATCTGCCCTTGATGACGTCCAGTCGGGGGTAGGCTCTGCCGCAGGAGCACTCGCCGGGGATGATCCGCGAGAGGTCGTGGGTACGGAAGCGGAGCAGCGGAGCACCTTCCTTGACGAGGGTGGTGATGACGATCTCACCCTCCACGCCGTCCTCGACATTCTCACCTGTCTCGGGATCGATGATCTCGATATAGAGGAAATCGTCCCAATAGTGCATGCCGGTCTGGTCGGCGCAGTTGACGCCGATACCGGGGCCGTAGATCTCGGTCAAGCCGTAGATGTCGTACAGCTCGATGCCGAGCTCGTTCGCGATATACTCGCGCTTTTTATCACTCCATCTCTCGGAGCCGATGACGCCCTTTTTCAGGCAGATATCCTTTTTGATGCCGCGCTTGTTGATCTCCTCAGCGAGCAGGAGCGCGTAGCTGGAGGTCGCGCAGATGACAGTGGATTTCAGATCCTGCATCATCTGGAGCTGTTTTTCGGTGTTGCCGGGACCCATCGGGATCGCCATCGCGCCGAGCTTTTCGCAGCCCGCCTGGAAGCCGATTCCGGCAGTCCACAAGCCGTAGCCGGGGGTGATCTGGATGCGATCCTTTTTGGTGATACCGGCGGTCTCATAACAGCGCGCGAACATGGTCGACCAGTCGTCGACGTCCTTGGCGGTATACGGGATGATGACGGGCTTGCCGGTCGTGCCCGAGGACGAATGGATGCGGACGATCTCGTCATCCGGAGCCGCCTGAATGCCTAAGGGATAGGCGTTGCGGAGCTCCGCCTTATCGACAAAGGGGAGCTTTTTGAAATCCTCGACGGTCTTGACCTCGGTGATGCCCTGCTCCTTGTAGAGCTGTGCGAAATAGTTGTCGGATTTGAGGATCGCCTGCAGACGATCGTTGACCAATGCAAGTTGTTTTTCTGTGATTTGCATGATATTCCTCCTATGATACGACGTTCATGCCTGCCGTGAGGGCAGCAAGGTTCTTTTCGGTAAAGCGCTCGGGGACGATCTTGATGATGGTGTTGCGGACAGTCTCTTCCCTGAGTCCGAGCTCACCCGATCCGAGCGCCGCGCCCAGTACCGCCACGTTGAAGAACTTGGACGATCCGAACGGTGCGCAGAGCTCGTCGGAATCGACGACGAGGCATCTGCATGTTGATCGGATAAAATCGATCTCGGCTTTTCCGTCATACTCGGCGCCGCCGTTCAATGATGTAGGCTTGACGGGGATACGGTTGACGATGACAAAGCCGTCCTTTTTGAGATATTTCAGATTTCTGACCGCCTCGCTCGGCTCAAACGCGATCAACAGATCAGCGCCGCCGATGGGGATCAGCGGAGAGAAGGCGCTCTCTCCGATCCTGACATGACTGGTGACGGGGCCGCCGCGCTGCGCCATGCCGATAGTCTCGGCGGAGTGGGCGGTGTAGCCCTCCTCCATCGCGGACGCCGCGATGATGCGCGAGGCGAGGACGGTGCCCTGACCGCCGACGCCGCAGATCATGATATCCTTATTCATGAGAGCCACCTCCGATCGCTTCAACAGGACAGAGCTTCGCGCACAAGCCGCAGCCGGTACAGAGATTCTCGTCGATCACAGCCTTGCCGTCGCTGACGGACAGCGCGGGACAGCCGATCTCTTTGATACAGCGCAGACAGCCGATGCACTTCTCACTGTCAACGCACAGCTTTTTGTCGGGTTTGGTGATGGCGACGCAGGGCGATTTGAAGATGATCGCCTTGACGCCCTTGAGTTCCACACATTCCCTGACCGCCGCAACAGATGCGTCGAGGTCGAGCGGATCGACCGTGATGACCTTCGTCACGCCGACGGCAAGCAGGATCTTTTCAATGCTGATCTTCTCGACAGGCGTTGCCATCATGTTCCTGCCGGTACCGGGATGGGGCTGATGACCCGTCATCGCGGTAGTGGAATTGTCCAGCACGCAGACGATCATGTCGGCGGCGTTGTAGACGGCGTTGACCACACCGGTGATACCGGAAGCAAAGAAGGTGGAGTCACCCGTAAAGGAGAACGCGACCGCATCGGGATCCATATGGTTGAAGCCCTGCGCCATCGTGATGCCCGCGCCCATACACAGGCAGGTGTCGACCATGTCGAGCGGCATGGCGTTGCCGAGGGTATAACAGCCGATATCGCCGCAGAAATACGCTTTTTTGCCCTTCATTGCACGCTTGACCGCGTAGAAGGAAGCGCGGTGCGGACAGCCTGCGCATAAGACAGGCGGACGCATGGGCGGCTGGGGAGCGTTAGTAAGATCAACGCTGCTCTCGGCGTTATCGAGCCCCAGAAAACGGCTGATAATGCGCTTGGCGCTGTCGGTGTCATTCTCACCGCTGGGGGGCACATCGCCGCTGAGCTTGCCGCGGATATCGATATTCAGATGATGCTTGCCGACGAGGCGGAGCAATGTCTCTTCGATATACGGACTGAGCTCTTCAAAACAGAGCACTTCACTGACGCCGTCGAGCGCACCCAGCAAAAAGCGCTCGGGCGTAGGATACGGCGTGCCGACCTTGATCAGGCGCACATCGGGATGGTCTTTGAGGAATTCGCTCGCGTAGGCGTAGCTCACGCCTGTAGCGACGACCGCCTTGGCGGAGCTGCCCGAGACGGTATTGAAGCGACTGTCGGAGAACGCCTCGCCGATCTCGACATTGCGCTTTTCGATCATCGCGTGATTTTGATAGGATAAGCGCGGGAAAATGACCCACTTCTTCGAATCCTTGACAAAGCCCTCATACTCCTTCGCCGTGAAGGAATCGGGCGCGTCGATGGACGCATAGGCGTGATCGACGCGGGTGGTGGGGCGCAGGATCACGGGTGTTTTGTAGGTTTCGGAGCAAATGAACGCCTCCTGCACCATGTCGAACGCCTCTTCGGGGGAACAGGGATCAAACACGGGGATCCGCGCAAATTCGGCAAAGCGGCGGGTGTCCTGCTCGGTCTGGGACGAGATGGGGCCGGGATCATCAGCCGATACCACGACCATGCCGCCCTTGACGCCGACATAGGCAAGGCTCATCAGCGGATCGGACGCGACATTCAGCCCGACCTGCTTCATCGTCACCATCGCGCGCGCGCCGCTGTATGCCGCCGCCGCGGCGACCTCCATGGCGGCTTTTTCGTTGACCGACCATTCCAGATAGGTACCCTCATGCGGGAATTTGGAGACCGTTTCGATGATCTCGGACGAGGGCGTACCGGGATATCCGGAGACCAGATTCACTCCTGCGGACAACGCGCCTAACGCGATCGCGCCGTTGCCCATGACATATTTTTTACTCATTTCATCATCCTCTTACACGGATAGAGCCGTGTATCATTTTTTCGTACCGTTCTATCATAGCACAAATATAAAAAGATATCTACCCCATCCACGAAAAAGTTGCGGGAGGGGGTGGTATGGATTTGCTTCGCGGTTGAATGGCATTCATCGGAAAAGTTACGGGATGTCGGACACGCGTGTCGGCGCCGTACCCTACGGAAAGTTTGATATGCTCCGCGGTTGGGTGACCTTGAACGGAAAGGTTTTCGGGAGGAGCAAGCCCCTCCCCTACAGATAAACGCATCAACGGATTTGTAGGGGAGCGGCTTGCTGCTCCCGCGGTAGGGCGTTGGTCAAAGCACAACGCCCGTTGAGGAGAAGCTCGTTTTGTAGGGTACGGCGCTTGTCGACGTACCGTATGGCTGAAACATTGTAATCCTATCTGATGCTCCCGATAACGGAAACGCCCGTCATTCTCGGTACGTCGCAAGCGCCGTACCCTACAAAGGGGTTGATTTGCTTCGCGGTGGATGACATTTGACGGCAAGGTCACGGGAGGAGCAAGCCCCTCCCCTACATAACAATACCCCGAGCATTGAATGATCGAGGTATTGTTTATTATTCATTATTCAGTTTTCAGTCTTCAATTTTCAGTTTATCATACAAATGAGATATATCGGAAAAGTTTCGGTACGTCGGACACGCGTGTCGGTACCATTCCCTACGATAAATGTTACATTATAATCGATAAAGGCGCTCACTGATACGGTGAACGCCTTATGATCGGTTAGGTTTGCCGCGGCATCGGTTTTTGTGCCGAACCCTTGCAATGACAATTTGTAATAATGAATTTTAAAATTCGGATTGGGTGAACGCGTTGACATATTGCGTTCCGGGGACAGGCTCGGCGCCGCCCTTGAGGGTGATCAGGTCGTGACAGGTCACCAGCTGATACCCCTGCTCGATCAGCTCGGGCACCATGCGCTCGACCGCGTCGGCAGTCGAATCATAGATCTCGTGCATCAGGATGATGTCGCCGTCCTTGACGTTGTCCATCACCGAATGATACACCGCGTCCGCGTTGCGGGAGTTCCAGTCCTGGGTATCGATCGACCAGTAGTACGCCGCCATATTCTCGGTGGCACATTCATTAAGGATCGCGGAGGTCGTCTCGCCGCCCGGTGAGCGGAAACAGCTTGAGAACTGCCCTGTGATGTCGTGGATCTGGTTGCTCGCACGACGGATATCGTCGGGGGTAACGGCGTTGCCGTAATGGGAATGATCCCATGTGTGGTTGCCAAGCTCCATTTTCAGATCCGCCTTACGCTTGACGTTATCGGGATTCTGCGACGCGTAGTAGCCGACCATGAAAAAGGTCGCCTTCGCGTTATATTTCTCCAATATATCGAGGATACGCTCGCTGGAATCGGTGTTGACGGCAGGGCCGTCATCAAAGGTGAGCGCGATCATCGGCTTGTCGGGATCGAGGGCGGTATCCGGCTTTTGATCCGCCGCCTTGGGTACGGGCTCGACCTTTTTCGCTGTGACGGTAACCGTCTGCTCCGGTGAGGGAGCGCTCTTGACGGAGCCGCCGAGGTCGGCGGTCGCACAGACGCGCACCGTGTAGTCGGTATCGACCGCCAAATCGGTGATATCCGCGCTGCACTGCGAAGGATCGCTGATCGTCAGCGTCGAATCACTGCTGTAATTCTCTGTGTTCTTCTTATACTCGACGAGATAGCCGTTCGCACTATCGTTCTTTGACCACTCCAGATGAATGGTACCGGGATCGTTCGATTGGATGGTCGTGATCTCGGGCGCCGATGGCAGGGTATGAACCACATCGGTTTCGGTCGGCTTACCGGCTTTGTTGCCGCGCAGCGTCGTCACCGCAAAGCGATAGCTCGACGCCTGCTCCAAGCCCGTGACGGTAGCGGTCACGGTATCGGGATCGTTGATCGTCTGATATTCTTCTAAATCGGCGTCGCCTTTTGCCATCATCACACGATAGCCGTCCACCTTGTTGGCCTTTTCCCAGCTGAGAAGCACCTGATCGGCGGCGACCTCAGAGACGGTCAGCGAATGGATCGCCGGCTTGCTTGCCGCCGAAACGCCTGCGATGACACCGCCGATGATGACGATCACCAGCAGCAGCGCGACCGAGATGACCGCAACGCGGAACATATTCGGCTTTTTCCGTCTTCTGTTTTCGGGAGTCCGATCACGATATCGCGGATCAGTGCGAGATTGCGATCGTTCGGTGCGGTAAGCGTCCCGCTGTCTGTCATAGCGGCGGTCATCATCCCGACGCCTTTCGTAAGCGCGGCGGTTATCGATCCTGTTCCTGTGATAGCCGGGGCGGTCGTCATCTCTGAATCTGTTATAGTCGCGGCGATCATATTCGCTCGCGGATCGGCGTGTTCTGCCGGGATCCGCCTGACGGCGCTCGGGATAGCGCGACTCGTTCCTGTCAAAGTCACGCGACCGTCTGTATGCTGTTGATCGTTGCTCACGACGGCGTTCTTGTTCTTCGGCAGAGACATCGTCAAAGCCGATAAAGAAATCATCGTTAAAGTTTTCCATATCCATCCCCTATATACCCATACAATATATCCAAAACACATTATATAGTACAATATCAAAGGGATATTTCTAATATGGAAAAATCATGTAATATTTTGTCGAAGCAATCAAGAACCTGTCCGATCAGCAAAAAGCCCGATAATCCGTGAAAGATCATCGGGTCATGAATCGAATCATAGATTATTGCCGCGGGTGATGATCTCGACCCACTCTACGGGGCCGATCGCGCCGTTTTGCTCCACACCGAGCTGTGACTGGATCGCGATCACCGCACGCCTGGTCTGCGCGCCGAAGATCCCGTCCACCGTGATCTCGGGCACAGCGGGGTCGGACTGTGCGATGCGGTTGATGTACTGCTGGATCACACGCACCTCTTCTCCCCTGTCGCCCTCCACGAGAAAGCGCCCGGGGTACGGCTCGCCGATGGCGCTCTGATAGTTCGCCGGAAGATCGGCGACCGCGTTTTTATACACACGCTCGATGGTGTAGAAGGTGCTCAGATCGACAACGCCCGTGACAGGCAGATCATATTCATTCTGGAATGTAAAAACAGCGTCACGCGTCAGCTCATCGTAAAATCCCGTGATCGGGATCGGCGGGAGCTGGGGATAGAAATAGCCCAAGAATGCCAAATAATACTGCACCGCCTCGACCTCGATGCCGCTGTCGCCGAGCGAGAGCTCCGTGCGGAACACACGCTCCACCTCGGGGATGGTCAGCCCCTCGCTGGTCAGCTCGGACAGCCGCTTGACCGCTGCGTAGATCTGCTTGATCTTATACCATGTCGCCTTGCCCACCACGCCGTCAGGCGTGAGGTTGAAGATACGCTGGAACTCTCTGACCGCTTCAACAGTCTCGCCGTCATAAACCGAGGTGGCAGTGTTGATGTTCGGGATCGCGGGATAATTGCGGCGAATGCGGTTGAGCTCGTTTTTGATGGTGCGTACATCGTCGCCGAAGGAGCCGCGCGACAGAGCGACGCCGGGATAAGACTGGGTCTTATCGGTCAGGGGCGCATTCTCGACCAGCTCGATATCGTCGCCGTAGTAGTATTGCAAGATCTGCATGGCGGTGTAGCCCTGATTGGCGAGGTCGACCGTGCCCCATTGCAACAGCCCACTGCACATGGTGATCCTGCCGTCGCAGAACTTGGCGGCAAGCGGCTCGATCGCCCCCTTACGGCGGATGTAGTTGTTGAAGATCTCGTCGACGATCAGGCTGATGGTGTCGAACACCTCGCCGTCCTTGGTATAGGCGTGGTCGTAGCGGGTGTCGTTGGTGATGTCAAAGTCATAGCCGCGGCTGGGATAATACTCGGTGTAGACGCGGTTGAGGGTGTAAGAGATCTGCGCGAGGATATTGGCGCGCAGGGCTTCCACCGGCCAGTTCGGAAAGATCTCGGACGAAGCGACATTCTTGATGTAATCCGAAAAACGCACCGTGATGTTCTCGGCGTTGCTGTTCGGCGCGCTGAGGTGGACGGTGACGTAGGACGGAATGGTGGGCAGCTCAGCCATCTTCTCTCTCCCCTGTCAGCGGCACCAGCGAGATGGGCAGGATGGTCTCGGTCTTGTCGTGAATGACCACCGCGCAGTCATTCATCTCGCGGAAATCGGGATGGAACACGGTCACCAGATACTCCGCCTCGGGGATCTGTGACGATTCAAAATTCAGGGTGCTTTCGAGCGACCGCGCGGGCAGCACCATGTTGTCGACGATGCCGGAGATATCGGTGACGTCGTTATACAGGCTGTAGCGCACGCCGTTGTAGATCTGGGACACATCGACGAGCACATTTTTCAGCGGAAAAGCGCCGCGCGCAACGCTGATCTGTACCTTCAAGGTACCGCGCCCGGGATACTCGCGGATATATGCCTCATACTCATCGCGAAAGGGTGTTTCTCCCTGCGGAAGCACCCTGTCGGGCGCGTAGATCTCGCCCGGATTTTTGCCGGAATTCAAATACTCTCTATACATAATGAACCTCCTCTGTGAAAATATACGAAGCAAAGATAAACATTATGACCGTTTTCTACAGAATGACGGCTTGACTATATTATACAAAAGTATTATAATATAATAAAAAAATATATTCTATTTGTACTATTCAGGGAGAAAAATAATGTTTGATTATAAAAAAGGACTTGCCGCATTATTTGCGGCGTCACTGATCCTGCTTTGCGGATGCGGCAAAAAGGAGAACGATCCCGACGCTACTGCCGATCAAAGCGCGGCGACTGTCGACACTGCCGACAGCGCCGAAAAAGCCTCGAGTTCATCGGCTTCAGCCGCCGCGGACAACAAGAGTGCTTCATCCGCCGAGGATGGAGAGAGTAAGGATCGAGGCAGTGCTCCCGCGCGTGAGGGCGCCTCATCAAACAACGACGCCTCTTCCGAGAAATCCGCACAGAGCGGAGAATCGTCGGACGGCTCTGCACAGGACAAAGCCGGCTCCGGCAATTACGCATCGGGCGGTTCTCAACAAAGCGGTAAAGCATCCGGCGAATACAAACAGGGCTCCGGCGGTTCGGGCTCCTCAAATAAAGGCTCGTCAAGTTCCTCGCGGGCAGTCAGTCCGCAGATAGAACGCGACGGGGATAACGCGGAGGTGGATATCAGTGAACTTGGTTAAATCAACATTTGCTGTGATCGCATCGGTGCTGATCCTATTCGCGTTTGCGATCTCAAATACCGCGGCAGAGAAGCCGATCATCGGCGACGTCGACGGCGACGGATCGATCACCGTACAGGACGCGACCATGATCCAAAATGTGCTGGCAAACATCCAAACGCCAAACGACAATTACGCCGCTACAGGCGATGTGGATCAGGACGGTGCTGTCACGAGCGCTGACGCGACGCTGATCCTGCGCTATAAGGCTGGGCTCATCCCCTCTCTCCCGTTTGATCCCAACGCACCGACAACAGCGCCGACAACGGCTCCCACGGTGGCGCCGACCGTATTCCCGACCGACGACGAGGGCTGGGGACAGATCATCTTCAAGCCGTGATTCCGACAGATACTTCAACAAATTACTGTTACAAATAACAGCCAAGAACACTTCACGACCTTGATCGGCTGCTAAGCATGCACACTGCCGATCGAGGTTTTTCATTTTCTATGATTGATAAATTGTATCAGCCAACGGTATACCGTACCGTTGTACACATAAATAATCAAAAGATTGTCCGAATCATTGATTGAAGGTTTTTAAGGAGGAAAGGAATGGTTTTAAAAAGGACGTTGAGTATTTTTCTTGCCGTACTGATGATCGGTATGACGCTCACGGCGTTCCCGATCACGGTGAACGCGGCGGATGTTGACACGGCGGCGACTGAGGAAGGTACCGTCAAATACGTCGGCACGGCGGACGAGCTTAAAGCCGCCTGTAACGAAATCAATACAAACGGCGGTAATTACACCATCAACCTGACCGGTGATATCATAGGCGGTCAGGTCAATGTCACACACAAGGACGCTGTTGTCACGGTACTCGGTAACGGTCATACTATTACTGCTACCCGTTCTTCTGCGGTTTACATTGAAAACGGCGGTACAGTCAACCTCGGAGTCGAAGACGGAGATACTAAATTGACCTTATCAGGCAACAACGATGGCTTTACACACGTCGCCAACGACGAGCCAGGCTTGATCTATATTTTACGTGGTTCCACATGCAATATGTATGACAAAGTCACACTCACCGATCGCACCGGAAACAACTACTTCGGCGGTGGCGTCACTGTAAATGGCGGCACCTTCCATATGTACGGCGGTACGATTCAAAGCTGCGGTATCAACGGCGGTTCGGTCTGCTACGGCGGCGGTGTTGCGGTATTTAACGGCGGTAATTTCATCATGGAAAACGGCACGATTACAGATTGTTATGCCACATCGGATTATCCTGTTGCAGACTACTCCAGACAGTATGCCGCTATGGGCGGCGGTGTATTTGTTACCGCCGGCTCTACCTTCATTATGAACGGCGGTACGATCAGCAACTGCAGAGCAACTAATTTTGGCGGCGGCGTTGCTGTAGTAAGTCACAATAAACCGGCAAACGGACAACTCACAAGCAAAGCCGTGATTAACGGCGGCATAATCAGCGGTAACGAAGCGCTGGGGGGCGCGGGTGTTTTCGCCTCCGGTTTTGTTTATGCTTATGCCATCCCGATCGCAACAGGCGCAGAAGTAAACGGCATCGCAAGCACGGGGTACAGCAACGCAACGAACGCTTTGTTGGGCGCCGCACCGAGCGATCCCGGTCTCTATATCAAAGGCGGTACAATTACAGACAACAAAGCTACCGGAACTTATAGTAATGATGATGATCTCTTTGCAAAAGGTATCGGCGGCGGTGTACTTGTATACGGCGTAGGTACTCCCGTTCAAATCCACGACGCAACAATTTCTTCCAACCACGCGGATCACGGCGCGGGTGTAGCATCATTCTATTACTGGACAAACGCTGATATTGACGGCTGTACGATCACAGGCAACATAGCCAATGGAAACGGCGGCGGCGTGTATTTAGCAAACAAAATATTTAAAAAAGACGATAATACGTACTACTTGCCGAAAGCCACAATTAAGGATACAACCATCACCGGCAACTCCTCCGGCGATCGCGGCGCAGGCGTTTATTATATCGCAGATACAGAACTGCATATTTCCGGCAGGGATGTCATCCAAAACAATACCTTCAACGGAACGTCAAACAATCTTAATGTACTGATCGGTAAAAAATCGACAACCGGTTCCCAAGAAGAACTGTTACCGGTTTATGTTGACGGTGACCTCAGCGGATCCCAGATCGGTCTGTCCGACCCGAGACTCTGGGACGATAATATGAGCGATATCGAAGCTCCCGACAACGGCGCGGCAGAGCTTTTGACAAGCGGTTACAAAGAACATAACCCCGAGGTTCACCCCAACAAATACTTCACCTCCGACCACGAGACATGGGTCGTAGACAGAAGTGTAAAAACCGTAATCGAAGAGCCGGACGAGACATCGGCATATCGTGTGTACACAGTTGAAAGACATCCTGTAGAAAGTATAGGAACATACAATAACTATCTAAAGAGATATCTGGCACCTTATGCCAACAATACGGGTCAATATGAAATAATAGAAATCCAGAATCCTCAATTAAAAAATCAAACTGCTTTAACTCAAATAGACATATTAAATGAGTTAAAGTATCGTTTTGAGAATATGAACAATTACGATGTTACAGGTGGAGTCAACCAGTATAATACAAATAATATAAAATATACTTTCACTCCAAAATCCAACACAACCTTAGCATCCGGTCCGTTATCTAATATTACTATTGAAAAGAAGCCTACTGATTCGCGGAACATATACTTAACCTACACCGCAAAACAAAAGGTGGGGACCGATCAGCAGAGAGGCGGAAGTCTTGAATTTATAGCAGATTATCGAAACCAACCATATCAGGGGAAATTACTGTTATATATAAACAAAACTGATTATACAAACTATCTAAATGATACTTACTACAGATTTTCGACTGATTCCACTACAACTACTACAACTACTGTAGACTATGTTAATAGCAATCCACCAAACGGTACTTTATATGAATACGATATAGAAACCGGCGACATCAATGCAAAGCTAATACCAATATCTTTTAAAACAAAACATACTAGAACAACCACGATAGAATCCGGAACGGATGACGAAGTCCGGCTCGTCCGCAAAAAGCCTGATTACCATATCAACAACACCGAGATCGACGATCATTACAATAATAACGACATCTTCACCTCCTATGTTGAAGCGACAGGAAAAGATGTCAAGGTCGGCGAGACGATCGATGAATTCTACACCGTTCCCGAGGTCGTTCCGACCGATACTAACAGCTGCCCCTACATCTTCAAGGGCTGGTACTACGATCGGGAGAACGACAACGATACCCGTCCCGTGCAGTTCGGTACCGACAAATACGCGAAGGACATCTACGCGCACTGGATCAAGGTGGATAACGTCAAAAAGGACGAGAACGATCCGAGTATCCTCCCCGGCGGCGAAACCACCTACGGCGGCTTTGACCTGGCGGGTGTGCAGATCCGCAAGGAAATGCGCGATTACAACTTTGACGATAAACCGAAAATGCCCGGCGGTATGCGCTTCATCACCTCGCTGAATATGGACGTCGTCAACGAGATCAACAAGATCAAGCCCAACAACATCGAATACGGCTATGTCGCCGCAACTCATAAAGGCTGGATCGATTATCATTGCGACGGCGTAAAGCACGGTTCAGACGAAAAGCTGAAATATGTCAGCGAGACTGCGAACGGTATCGACACATCGTCCGCTGAAGCGACTAATGAAAACTACTTCGGCTTTGCGAAGAACGTCAACTGCACGTCAAAGGTAACCGACAGCAAAAACGGCGTGGTAAGACGCGACCACCAGAATTTCGACAAATATCTGCTCTACTCCCTCGTGATCACCTATGAAGACGCAGGATCAGACAAGGGCAAAGATGTGCTCGCCCGTCCGTACATTCGGTATAAAGACGCCAACGGCTTGGAGCGCGTCGCGTACAGCGAATACACCGGAACCAATGTCCTCGGCGGTTGCTACACCAACTACAACCGCGTTGCCGATATGGCAGGAAACTAAGAGGAGGTAAGGAAATGAAAGAAAAATATGAGAAATCGATTTTGATCATCACGCGCTTCTCGGATGAAGACGTCATCACCACCTCCGACTGGAACAACGCTTCTGTTGAAGAGAAGGTTTTCGAAGATGTAGCATCAACTGCCAGAGAGGTACCAACTCCTCCCCGCTCTTGGAATTAGTATAATGCTGTAAAGGAGCGCACAGCTGCTCCCTATAAAATCATCAGCGCCGTCACGATCGTGGCGGCGCTTTTGTGATGCATAATCTCCCCCACCCGATCAGGTGAGGGAGATCGTTTTATGCATATTATTTTGTGTTGAAATGATAGGGCGAGAAGTCGAAGGTCGCGAAGTAGTCGTCCATCGTCTCGGCACGGCGGATCAGCTGATGGGAGCCGTCCTCCTTGAGCAGGACTTCTGCCGATCTGAGCTTACCGTTGTAGTTGTAGCCCATCGAGAAGCCGTGAGCGCCGGTGTCGTGGATATAGATCAGGTCATCGGGCAGGATCTCGGGCAGCATGCGATCAACGGCAAATTTATCGTTGTTCTCGCACAGACCGCCTGTCACGTCGTACTTGAAATCGCAGGGGTCGTTCTCTTTGCCGAGCACGGTGATGTGGTGGTAGGAGCCGTACATCGCGGGGCGCATGAGGTTGGCGGCGCAAGCGTCCAGACCGATGTAGTCCTTGTAGATGTGCTTGGTGTGCAGGCAGGTCGCGATCAGCGCGCCGTAGGGCGCCATCATGTAGCGACCCAGCTCGGTGAAGATCGCAACGTCGTCCATGCCCGCGGGGGTCAAGATCTCCTCATACTTTTGACGGACGAGATCACCGATGATCATGATGTCGTTGGTCGGTTCCTCGGGGCGGTAATCGACGCCGATGCCGCCGGAAAGGTTGATGAAGCTGATATGCACGCCGCAGCGGTCTCTGAGACGGACGGCGAGTTGGAACAGGATGGACGCGAGCTCCGCATAATACTCGTTACTTACGGTATTGGACGCTAAGAACGCGTGGATGCCGAAATGCTTCGCGCCGTCCTTTTTGAGCTGAGTGAACGCCTCAGCCATCTGATCCTCGCTCATGCCGTACTTCGCCTCACCGGGGTTGTCCATGACCTGAACGCCGGTGCGTGACGCGGCAAGCTCGAAGGTGCCGCCGGGATTATAGCGGCAGCAGATCGTCTCGGGAACGCCGGTGACGCGCTCGATGAAGGGCACAAAATTGAGATCGTCGAGGTTGATATACGCGCCCAGCTCATACGCCTTTTTCATGTCCTCTTCGGGCGTAACGTTAGAGGAGAACATGATGTCCTCGCCCGAAAAGCCGCACGCTTCACTCATCACGAGCTCGGTGAGCGACGAGCAGTCAACGCCGCAGCCCTCTTCCTTGAGGATGCTGAGCAGATAGGGATTCGGGGTCGCCTTGACGGCAAAATACTCCTTGAAGCCCTTGTTCCATGAGAACGCCTTGTACAAACGGCGGCAGTTCTCGCGGATGCCCTTTTCGTCGTAGATGTGGAACGGCGTGGGGATATCCTTGATGATATCTTCTGCCATCGCCTTAGTCAAAAACGGTGTCTTTTTCATACTCATACCTCCCAAAGTAAAGCCTTCCCCTTGAGGGGAAGGGGAACCGCTTTGCGGTGGATGAGGTGGAAACGCGTCCACCTCATGTTGTACATTGATAAACGGAAAGGCTTCCACCTCATCCGTCACCGCCTCAGTCGGCGGCGACACCTTCCCCTCAAGGGGAAGGCAAGTTTAAATGCGCCTGTATCGCGTCTAAGATCGCCTCTTTGCCGTCGCCCCTCAGCGCGGAAAAGGGGTATAATCCGACATTCGGGTAATTCGCCATGATGCCGGAGAGCTGCTCGAGCTGCGCGGCATACGCGCCCTTGTTGAGCTTGTCCGCCTTGGTGGCGACGACGATGAACGGGATGTTGCTGTCATAGAGAAAGTTGATCATGTTCATATCGTCGGCGGTCGGCTTGTGGCGCATATCGATGATCTGCACCACCAGCGCGATGTCGCGATCGGCGGCAAAGTAGCCCTCGACCAGCTCCGCCCATCTCAGCTTTTCGACCTTGCTGACCTTGGCGTAGCCATAGCCGGGCAGATCGACCAGATTGAACGAACCTGCGTCAAAAAAGTTGATGGTCGCGGTCTTGCCGGGCTTGGAGCTGACGCGCGCCAGTCCCTTGCGGTTACAAAGCTTATTGATCAGCGAGGACTTGCCCACATTGGAGCGACCTGAAAAGACCACGTCGGGGCGGTCATCGGGGCGCAGCTGGGAGCTCAGTCCCGCGGAATAGGTAAATGTGACATTCAGCATAGGAATCTCCCTTTCAGCCTCCCTTTCCTAAGGGAGGTGGGCTCGCCGTAAGGCGAGGTCGGAGGGTTGCCGTGTGTCTAACGGAAAACGTCATCCGAATCTTACGTCTTTCAACCCTCAGTCTGCGTGACACAAGTGTCCGCAGACAGCTCCCTTAGAAAAGGGAGCCTTTTGCAGTCACTTCCACACGTTTGGAAGCGGGCTTTGCCGCTTTTTTTCTGCTGTTTTTCGCAGTCTTTGCGGCGGGTTTCTTCTTTGATACGATCGCAAGGGCGAGCACCTCGTCAATGGTCTCGACAGGATGATAGGTGATGTTCTCACGGATCTCGGGATCGAAATCGGCCAGGTCGCGCTCATTCTCCTTGGGGATGATGACGTGCTTGACGCCCGATTTATACGCCGCCATGCTCTTTTCCTTGAGACCGCCGATGGGCAGTACCTTACCGCTGATGCCGATCTCACCGGTCATGGCAACGTCGGCACGGACGGGCAATCCCGTCAAAGCGGAATACAGCGCGGTCGCCATCGTCACACCCGCGGAGGGGCCGTCCTTGGGGATCGCGCCCTCTAAGGCGTGCAGGTGGATATCGTTGTTCTTATAAAAATCCGCATCGATTTGATAGCGCTCACAGCGGGTGCGGATCGCGGTGATCGCCGCCTTGGCGCTCTCCTGCATCACATCGCCGAGGGAGCCGGTCAGCTCGATCTTGCCGGAACCGGGCATCACGACGCATTCGAGCGGCAGGAGTGTGCCGCCGACAGCCGTCCACGCCAGTCCGTTCACGAGACCGACCTCATCCTTCTTCGCGGAGATATCGTCGAGATATTTTTTGACGCCGAGATAAGCGTCGAGATTCTTGTCGTTGACGCGCACAACGGTCTCGGGATCGGCGAGGATCGCGACAGCCGCCTTGCGCAGGATCGCCATCAGCTCGCGCTCGAGATTACGTACACCCGCCTCACGCGTATAGAAATCGATCACGGAATAGATCGCCTTGTCGGTCATGCGGAAGTTCTTGCGCTTGACGCCGCAGAGCTCCATCTGCTTGGGCAGCAGGTGCTTTTTGGCGATATTGAACTTTTCGACGCGCGTGTAGGACGGCAGTTCGATGACGTCCATACGATCGCGCAGGGGCGCGGGAATCGCGTCGGCGTCGTTGGCAGTGGTGATGAACATCACATCGGACAGATCGAACGGCAGGTCGATATAGTGATCGACAAAGGCATAGTTCTGCTCACTGTCAAGCACCTCTAGCAGTGCCGAGGACGGGTCGCCCTTGTAGTCGGCACTGAGCTTATCGACCTCGTCGAGGATCAACAGCGGATTGCGGGTGCCGCACTTGCGGATCGCGTTGATGATGCGGCCGGGCATGGAGGCGATATAGGTGCGGCGGTGACCGCGGATCTCAGCCTCGTCACGCACGCCGCCTAAGGCGACGCGGTGGCTCTTTCTGCCGATCGCCTCACCGATCGAGGTCGCGATGGAGGTTTTGCCGACGCCGGGAGGGCCGACCAGACAGATGATCTGCCCCTTCGCCTTATCGCTGAGCTTACGCACGGCAAGCTGTTCGATGATGCGCTTCTTGACCTTGTCGAGTCCGTAGTGGTCACGGTCGAGCTGTTCACGAACGGCTTCCAGATCGATAGTCTCCTCCGTCATGGTGTTCCACGGCAGCTCTAAGACGGTATCGATGTAGGTCTCGATCACGCTGGATTCGTTGGTGCCGACAGGCAGACGCTCCAGTCGGGAGCACTCCTTCATCAGCGCTTTTTCGACCTCTTCGGGCAGCTTCATCTCGGCGATCTTCTTGCGCAGCTCGTCGATATCGTTGAATTCGCCGCCCTCGCCCAGCTCGTCGCGGATCACATTCATCTGCTCGCGCAGGTAGTAATCACGCTGGCTCTGGTCAATACGCTCCTTCGCCTTCTCCATGATGTCCTGTTCGACGCTCATGATGAAGATCTCGTTCTGCATCGCGTCGATCAGCACCTCCAGGCGGTCGGACAGGTTGACGGTCTCGAGGATCATCTGCTTGATCTCAACGTCAAGCATGACGTTGGACGCGACAAAATCAGCCAGCTCGCCCGGCTCATTCGCCATGCCGATCTTAAAGAGGATGTCGGCGGGCAGCTTGGGCGCGAGCTCTATGTATCTTTCGAAGGTCGCCTTGAGCGAACGCATCAGGGCGATATCGCGTGTCGTTAAAGATTGTCTGCGGGTGTTGCCGAAGGGTTCGATCGCCGCGTACAGACAGCTGTCGTTGGGCACGCTCTCGATGATCGCGCCGCGCCAAAGACCCTCGATGACCACACGGGTGGCTTTGCGGTCTTCCTTGACGACCTGCTTGATGCGGCAGACAACGCCCACCTTAAAGATATCGTTCACCGTCGGTTCGTTCACGCCTGCGTCCATCTGCGCGGTGACGAAGATGAGCTGTTCACCCTCGACCGCCATATCGATGGCGCTCTTGGAACGCGCACGGTTCACATCAAAGTTCAGCATCATCTTAGGGAACATGACAACGCCCCTAAGCGGCAGAACCGGTAGATTCAGGCTTTCGGTAAAGTCTTTCATAATACTCCTTGACGCGTGCGTCTTTTTCTTGCTAATCATCAGTCAGGATAGACACGCGTCCTTATTTTGTTTCGTAAATGATAGTTGGATCGGTACTGTGTTTCCACAGTATTCTAAAAATCAGCATAAGGCTGTATGCGTTTTACATACAGCCTTTTATCGGTTTGGGTAACGGGAGGAGCAAGCCCCTCCCCTACAATAAGCATTGATTTGCTTCGCGGTTAAATGCCGTTTATCGGAAAGGATTCGGCGGGAGTGAACCCCCGCCCTACAAAATGTGATTTACTTCGCGATAAAATAGAAATGATCAAACATTGCGAGATATCAAATCAGGAAGCGGAGTCCTGTTCCTCTTCGTCGAATTCGTGTTTGAGCGGGAAGGCGGAATCGTTGCGGATGATCTGCGCCTCGGCGCCGTTCTCGACCACGTCGCGGGTGATGATGATCTTCTCGATCGTGGTATCGGAGGGCGTTTCAAACATCAGATCCATCAACAGACCTTCGATGATGCCGCGCAGTCCGCGCGCGCCGGTGTTCTGATCCTTCGCCTTCTTCGCGATCGCGTAGAGCGCTTCTTTCTCAAAGAGCAACTCGACGTTATCGAGCTTGAACAGGTGCTTATACTGGGCGATGACGGAGTTCTTCGGCTCGGTCAGCACGCGCACCATATCGTCCTCAGATAGATCGGAAAGCGCCGCGATAACAGGCAGTCTGCCGATCAGCTCGGGGATGATACCGAATTTGATCAGGTCGTGACCTGTCACGTGCTTCATCCACTCGTTCTCGAGTGCTTCGTTGGTATCGACAACGTCTGCCTCAAAGCCGAGCACAGAGGAGCCCATGCGCTTTTTGACGACCTTTTCGAGTCCGTCGAACGCGCCGGCGCAGATGAAGAGGATGTTCTTGGTATCGATCTGCAAAAACTCCTGCTGGGGGTGCTTTCTGCCGCCCTGCGGAGGGACGTTCGCCACGGTACCCTCGACGATCTTCAACAGCGCCTGCTGAACACCCTCGCCGCTGACGTCGCGGGTGATGGAGGGGTTCTCGGACTTGCGGGCGATCTTATCGATCTCGTCGATATAGATGATGCCGCGCTGTGCCTTTTCGATATCGAAATCAGCCGCCTGGATCAGCTTTAAGAGGATGTTCTCCACATCCTCGCCGACGTAACCCGCTTCGGTGAGCGTGGTCGCGTCCGCGATCGCAAAGGGCACATCGAGCGCCTTGGCAAGCGTCTGTGCGAGCAGGGTCTTACCCACGCCGGTGGGGCCGAGCATCAGCACATTGGACTTGGAGAACTCCACGTTGTCGTCGTGATTGAACACACGCTTGTAGTGGTTGTAGACCGCTACCGAGAGCGTCTTTTTGGCGACATCCTGACCGATGACATATTCATCGAGGATCTTTTTGATCTCTGTCGGCTTTAAGAGTTTGTCTTTGGAAACCGTGGTTTCCTTCGGCATCTCGACCGGCTCGGGCTCACCGTCCTCCAAGATCGACATGCACAGATCGATGCAGCGATCACAGATATACACGCCGTTGCCGGCGATCAGACGCCCTACCATCTCCTGCGGCTTGCCGCAGAAAGAGCAATATACGTTGTCGTCTTTTCTTTTTCCTGACATACGAATCTCCTTACTTGATATCCTGTCATGAATCGTCTTTATCGGATACCCGCATACGATTCTATTCGGGAGGAGCAAGCCCCTCCCCTACAAATGATATCAATCAGCGGTGTTCAATTACCTTGTCGATCAGGCCGTATTCCAGCGCCTGCTGAGCGGTCATGAAGTTGTCGCGCTCGGTATCCTGCTTGATGGTCTCGAGCGGCTGGCCGGTGTTTTTGGCAAGGATCTCGTTGAGCTTCTGCTTGGTATGCAGGATATGCTGGGTATGGATCTCGATATCGGTCGCCTGACCCTGTGCGCCGCCCGAGGGCTGGTGGATCATGATATCGGCGTTGGGCAGTGCGTAACGCTTGCCCTTGGTACCGGCTGCCAACAGGAACGCGCCCATGGAAGCCGCCATGCCCATACAAATGGTGGAAACGTCACACTTGATATACTGCATGGTGTCATAGATCGCCATGCCGTCGGTGACGGAACCGCCGGGGGAATTGATATAGAGGGAAATATCCTTGTTGGGATCCTGACCCTCGAGGTAAAGCAGCTGGGCGACGACCAGACTGGCGGTCGTCGCGTTGACCTCTTCATTGAGCATGATAATTCTGTCATTCAACAAACGGGAGAAGATGTCATAGGAACGCTCTCCGCGATTGGTTTGTTCTACTACATAAGGTACTAATGCCATAAATGATCTTCCTTTCGCAGTATTATAGTATGGTTAAAGTTGCAGTGATTATGCACCGGAGCCTTCCCCTTGAGGGGAAGGTGGGCTTTTCGGCTCCTGAAGAGTCGAAAAGGTCGGATGAGGTGGAAACCTATCCGATTAAGCAATACAAGAGATGGGGTGGAAGCGTTTCCACCTCATCCGTCACCTTAACGGTGACACCTTCCCCTCAAGGGGAAGGCTTTTATACGCTTAGGGTAACTTATTTGATGACCGCGTTGTCCTTGATGTGCTTCATCGCGAGCTGGACGCCGAGGTCTTCCTTGATGCTGTCAACGGGGATGATCTCCTTGACCTTGTCGGCTTCCATGTTGTAAGCCTCAGCCATCTTGTCATACTCCGCATTGATCTCTTCCTCGGTGGGCTCGATCTTCTCGAGCTCAGCGATCTTCTCGAGCGCTAAACGCATCTTGACTCTGCGCTGAGCCTCGGGCTTGTACATCTCGAGGACGGCGTTTGCGTCCATGCCGGTGTACTTCATGTAGGTGTCGAAGTCCATGCCCTGCTGACGCAGACGCATATCCATCTCGCGCACCATGTTCTGTGCCTCTCTGTCATACATCTGCTCGGGGATCTCGCCCTCGACCTTCTCGATGATCGCGTTGGTCAGCTTATCGTCGAGATCGCGCTCGGATTCACTCTCCAGGCGCTTTGCGATCTGCTCCTTGAGCTCGTCGCGGTACTCGGCGACGGTATCCTTCTCGGAAACATCCTTGACGAAATCATCGTCGACCTCGGGGAGCTCCTTGGTCTTGATCTCGTGGAGCTTGATCTTGAAAACAGCGTCCTTGCCCTTGAGGTTCTCAGCCTGATACTCCTCGGGGAACTTGACGTCGATATCGAATTCGTCGCCGGTGTTGTGACCGACGATCTGCTCCTCAAAGCCGGGGATAAAGTTGCCGGAGCCGAGCTCGAGGTTATATTCCTCCGCCTTGCCGCCCTCGAACGCTTCGCCGTCGCAGAAGCCCTCGAAGTCGATGACAACGGTGTCGCCGTTCTCTGCGGCGCGATCCTCAACGGTGATCATGCGGCTGTTGCGCTCACGAACGCGGTCGATCTCCTCGTCGATCATCTCGTCGGTGACCTCGGTGGAGAGCTTCTCGACCTCGATGCCGTCATAGTCCTTGATCTCGATCTCGGGCTCAACAACGACGGTCGCCTTGAAGGTAAAGCCTTCCTTGGAAACGTGGGTCGCCTCAAGACCGGTGACGGTGATGACCTTTAAGCCTGCCGCCTCACAAGCCTCGTCCAGCGCGTCGGGATAGCAATCCTGCATGGCGTCGTCATAGAAAACATCCTCGCCGTACATCTTCTCGATGATGGCGCGGGGCGCTTTACCCTTGCGGAAGCCGGGGACTGCGAGCTTCTTCGCCTGTTTTTTGAATACCTTCGCAACAGCCTCCATAAAGGTTTTGCCGTCTACTTCTACCTCTACCTCATAGGTGTTGGTTGCAGTTAAATTTGATGATTTTAAAGCCATTATTCTATTCCTCCTGAATGAATCATTTCGTTTTCAGCGCACCGCTCGGCGGTACTGCCAAATAATATATCACACATGGTAATAAAATACTATGTATAATTTGTAAAGTTTATATTGTTGGTTACTCGCTGAACGCTCGTACAATCCGTGCAATCCCTCAGTCACCTTTGGTGACAGCTCTCCGGTGTATGGTTGTTGTACCCCAAATCAGCTAACGAATGGGTGCTGTAACCAAAATCAAGATTTTGACAGCACCTCAAAAGATTTGGACAACAACTCACCTTTACCAAAGGGAGCCTTTATCATCGTACCAAAACGGGGACGAATTTGGTGTAGTCGCAGGCGATCAGATGGAAGTTGATGCCCTTGTAGTTACCGATCACGGCGTTTTGATGGGTACGCTCACCGTGCAGATGACCGTAGTAGCATTCCTTAACGCCGAGCTCCAAGAGCGCTTGCATGATCTCCTCACATTCCACATCGCCATATACGGGCGGATAGTGGAGAAAGACGATGGGCGGCGCGTCGCTGAGCTTCTTTGCTTCGGCATATGACATTTTGAGCCGTCCGATCTCACGGTTGATGACCTTGATATCGTGCTCGCCCTCTTTGTCGTAATACCAGCCGCGGGTGCCGCAAACGGTTCTGCCCTCGATTAGGAACGCGTTGTTGAACAGGATCCTGATCGTGTCAAAGCCGCGGTCGGCGAGGTAATCGTCGAGCTTCTTCTTGGTCTGCCACCAGTAATCGTGGTTGCCCTTGAGAAAGAGCTTTTGACCGGGAAGCGAGTGGATGAACGAAAAATCCGCGTCACACTCCTCGAGCTTCATCGCCCACGAGATATCCCCCGCGACGACAACGGTATCGTCATCGGTCACGAGCCGCTCCCAGTTCGCTTTGAGGCGATCGACATAGTCCGTCCAGCCGCGGAACACATCCATCGGCTTGTCGGTGCCGAGCGACAGATGCAGATCTGCGATCGCAAAAAGGCTCATATATACTACTCCTTAATAAAAACCTTTATCTCTGATATCTTATTCAATCTTTTTATCAAGGATTCGTATCGATCCCCAGTGCACCGAGGACGACGCTCTGCATATCTTCCTTATCGGTCACATCGGAAAAACGCGTTTGCTTGCCGCGCAGGGAAGCGAGCGGTGCGGGCACCTCTGCGCCGGTGAGCTTATGGAGCTGTTCGACCATGTCGAATTCACTCTCGGGCATCTTGCCCTGATCGAGCGCGCCGAGCACCGCCTTAGAGAATTTGTAGGGGCTGGCGGTGGAGGCGATCACGACGGGAGTCTTATCCCCTGTCTCGCGGATGTACGCATCGCACACGCTGACCGCCACGGCGGTATGGGTGTCGCAGAGATAATGCTGCTGCTCAAAGAGATCGTGGATCGTTCTCTTGGTCGCGTCCTCGTCGGCATAGCCGCCCCAGAACATCGACTGCAGCTTATCCTGCAGGGGTGCCGATACCGTGTACACGCCTTCAGTCTTCAAGAGATCCATATAACCCTTGGTCTCGACGTCGTTGTTGCCCGACATACAGTAGAGCAAGCGCTCGAGGTTCGAGGATACCAGGATATCCATCGAGGGAGATACGGTGGTGTAGAAATCACGATTTTTATTGTAAACGCCGGTTCGGATGAAATCGGTGAGTACGTTGTTGGAGTTGGACGCGCAGATGAACTTCTTGACCGGCAGACCCATCTGATAGGCATAGTAACCGGCGAGGATGTTGCCGAAGTTGCCGGTGGGTACGGTGATGTTGATCTTGTCGCCGAAAGCGACCTTGCCCTTGTTCACCATGTCGCAGTATGCGGACACATAGTAGACGATCTGCGGCAGCAGGCGACCCCAGTTGATGGAGTTCGCGGAGCTGAACATCATGTTGTGTTCGTTCAAAACCGCCTGTGTATCGGTATCGGTAAAGATCTTCTTGACCGCGGTCTGGGCGTCGTCGAAGTTGCCGCGGATGGCGCAGACATAGACGTTGTCGCCCTCCTGCGTATTCATCTGGTGCTTCTGCATCGCGGATACGCCGTTGACCGGGTAGAATACGATGATCTTGGTATGATCAACGTCCTTGAAGCCCTCGAGCGCCGCCTTGCCGGTATCGCCGGAGGTCGCGACCAGAATGACCGCGTCCTTGCCGCCGCCTGCCTTTTTCAGCGACTTGGTGAGAAAATGCGGCAAAATCTGCAGCGCCATATCCTTGAAGGCGCAGGTGGGGCCGTGCCAAAGCTCCAAGAGATTCAGCTCAGCGCCGTTGAAATCGACCGTCGCGATCGGAGCGGGATTCTCAGAGCCGAACTTCTCGACGGTATAGGCGCTGTCGACGCAGTCGGCGATCTCCTCCTCGGTGAAATCGGTCAGGTACTTTGCGATAATGCATTTTGCCCTGTCCTGATAGGACATCGAGAGCATCGCTTTAAGCTCCTCTTCGGTGATCTGAGGGAAGCTCTCGGGCACAAATAAACCGCCGTCCTGTGAAATGCCCTGCGCGATCGCCTGAGCGGACAGAACAGCCTTACTTTTATCCTGAGTAGAGTTGTAAAACATAGTGACCCTCCTTAGGGTGACACTAATAATCCGAACCGTGGTTTTGACGGGCAGATTTCCGCCTACTCTTTGTTAAAATCCTCGCGAACCCGCCAAGGGTTCCCTGCGGTTTTGCCGCGATCAGACGAAAATCTGCTCCGTCAAAACTCCGAAGGACTGAAAATAAGCAAGATTTCAAGCAAGTTTCGGTGCAGAAAGTTGATCGGGATCCCCAAAAAGCCTGCTTTTTGGGGAAAGGACGAGCGGCGAAGCGATACGGTAACGGTCATACCTGACCGTTACCAATAAGCGCAGCCCGCGAGGACGC
>OMWP01000035.1 GCA_900314795.1 uncultured Eubacteriales bacterium | reverse complement strand
CTGAATGACCCGTCCAACGACGCTATCCAATTCAAGTATGATGATCACGCGCGGATCATCTCCTGCACCTATTCGGTCAACAAGATGACCTATGACCAGCGCTATACCTATGATGAAAACATGCGCAAGATCAATGTCGAGACCTCCTACCGCGAGCGCCCGATCTTCACCAAGGAGCTCGACTACGACCGAGTGACCAAGCCCGATACCTTCGAAGAGGTCGACGGCTACTACATCCGCCTGTGCAAGGAGGATCTCCCCGACACCGGCGCGACAGAACCGCCGCAGGAAACCGCCGCTCCCGAAGTGACAGAACCCCCGACCGAACCGCCGACAGAGCCTCCCACCGAAGAACCCACCGATCCGACCGCCGACTGGAAAGAGCTGTATATCGACTTCTTGAACACTACCGATGTGTTCGGCAATGAAATCTTGCATTATCAATCCGGAAAATTGTTTTATGTCAACGATGATGATACGCCGGAGTTGCTTCTTTGCACCGGAGCGGGCGCACACGCAGGGATATATGAATTATGTTGGATCGATAACGGTACCGTTCAGCATCAAGAGATCGCCGCCGCAGTGTTCACCTATCAGGAGAGAGCCGGTATTATTTACTCCGCTATCGGCGGCAATCTCAACAGCGGATGGAATATGTTTGGATTTGACGGTACATCTATTTCTATCACTCATTCCGGTTCCAGAAGTGCCAGTGATCTCGGCAGTCCGGTGTTTGAATACAAAGTAGACGACGAAGTTGTCAGCAAAGAAGAATACGATTCCGCATACGCCGAATGCAGAGACTGGCCTTCACTGAGCAGAGAGGATTCATGGACAAAAAGAACCTCCCTCCCCGACTACATCCGCAATTATTGACCCCTAACCCCTAACCACTAACCACTGACCACTGACCACTAACCAAAGAGGGTAGCCTATGAAATGTCCTAACTGTTCGGCTGAGCTGAACGACAACGCAAGGTTTTGTCCCCAATGCGGCACATCCATCGATACACAGGCTGACAACAATACCGTGATGGCGGACGAAGACAACGAATTTGTCCCCACCGCTTCCGGAGACGACGCCGATATTCTTCGCCCCGCCGACACACAACGCCGCGACGGGATGCCCGATGAACGCTACACCGACATGAATTATCGGGGCAACCGTGCCCAACGCCGCGCGGGTAAGCGCAATAAAAAGCCGGATAACAGCAAGAAGAAGCCGCTGATCATCGCGATCATCGCGCTCGTTCTCGTGATCGCCATCGTTCTGGGCGTGATCTTCTTCGTCAGCCGCAAAACCGTCAGCGCCAAGGAGCTGCAAAAAGCGAAGGATAACTATCTGCCTCCGGCGCAGGCGGTCACGATCGACACCTCGCTGAGCGACCCGTCCAACGATGCTATCCAATTCAAGTATGACGATCACGCGCGGATCATCTCCTGCACCTATTCGGTCAACAAGATGACCTATGACCAGCGCTATACCTATGATGAAAACATGCGCAAGATCAACGTCGAAACCACCTACCGTGCCCAACCGATCTTCACCAAGGAGCTCGACTACGACCGCGTGACAAAGCCCGATACCTTCGAAGAGGTCGACGGCTACTACATCCGCCTGTGCAAGGAAGATCTCGCCGACACCGGCGCGACAGAACCGCCGCAGGAAACCGCCGCTCCCGAAGCGACAGAACCCCCGACCGAACCGCCGACAGAGCCTCCCACCGAAGAACCCACCGATCCGCCCGCCGACTGGAAAGAGCTGTACATTGACTATATCACTAACGGCGGAACGGAATTCTCCTCGGGAAGGTTGTTCCATATCAATGACGACGATATCCCGGAGCTGTTCCTGCAGTATAAAACACCCTCGGCATTATCGCATTTTGAGATATGTTGGATCAGCAACGATACCGTGCAGCATGAACCGGTTTACGGAGGGATCCCGAAATACAAGGAACGCAGCGGATTTCTCCATACAGGGCGGTATGATTATGAGTTTTCCAACGGATGGCAGATATCGCAGTTTGACGGAACGTCATTCAGCAAATACCGATCCGGCTTTGTAGAGGGGAATGAATACAAGATCGACGGTGAGGATGTCACAAAGGAAGAATATGAAGCTGCGCTTAATGAATACAAAAGTTGGGAGCTGATGTACGCTCCGGATAACACTTTGATCACCATCGATGCCCTCCCCGACCACATCCGAAATTACTGATCACTGACCACTAACCACTGACCACTAAACAAAGAGGTAAGACTATGAAATGTACAAAATGCGGTCACGAGATGCCCGACAACGCCAAGTTCTGTGAGATGTGCGGCACCCCCTTTGATGTCGAACACACACAGCTGGCGGATGACGATATCCGCGACGATTACAACAACTACAATGCTTATGAAAACAACACTCCGGGCGGCTATGCGCCGAACAGCGACTATCCCGACCGTCGCTATGACGACCGCGGCGCCCGGGATCGTTCATATTACAACGCTCCCGGTTATCATGACCCCGCCTATCGCGAGCCTGCTTACAATGATCCGAGATACAACGATCCCGGCTATGATCCCCGCGGTCAAAAGCCGCGCATGAGCACACAGAAAAAGGCGGTGATCATCTCGAGCGTCGCGCTGGTGCTGGTGGTCGCGATCCTCGCCGGCGTGGTCTTCTTCGTCAGCCGCAACAAAGTCAGCGCGGCAGAGCTGGACGAGGCAAAACAAAATTACCTCCCGCCCGCAGAAGCAGTCAGCATCGACACCTCGAAGGATGACCCCTCTAACGATACCATCAAATACAAATACGACAACCGTGCGCGGGTCTCCTCCTGCACCTATGCGGTCAACGACAAAACCTATGACCAGAGCTACGGCTACAATGATAAAAAGAAGATCATCAAGATCGATACCAAGTACCGTGACCACACGATCTTCACCAAAGAGATCGAGTACGGTCGGATCAAGCAGCCCAATGTCTTTGAAGTGATCGACGGCTACTGTATCCGCCTGGATGAGACCTCCCTCGGTATCGAGGCCTCATCGAGCGTACCGGTCGTATCTGCCGACCCCGAGCCGGCGCCCAAACGGTATGTCGAACCGGCACAGCCTACGGAAAAACCTGTTGAAAAGCAGAAAGAGACAGAGAAGCCCGCGTCATCCTCAAAGGCAAAGGAATCCGAAAAGCTGGAAAAGTACAAGGAGCTGTACCTCGACTTTCTCGACAGCACCGGTATCTCCTATGACTACGGCACGCTGATCTATCTGAACGACGATGACACCCCCGAGCTGATCCTGTGGTCATCCGGATCCGAAGTGCCGTATCATGTTTGTTACATCCTGAACAATACGGTTCATTCCTATGAGACCGCCTCCAGTCACTCGCTGGAGTATACCGAGAAAGGCGGATACTTCACATCCGGCAAGTACAATCAGACCGGTAACATCTACTACTTTGACGGCAGCAGCGTTTCTGCCAAACACACATACTCTTTCTCCCACGGCAACGATGAGTACTACATCGATCAAGATAAGCTCACCCGGGAAGAATACTTCTCCACCATTGACAATGAGTATCTGATCAAGGATCGAAAGCACGACGCTTCCAATGATCCTCACGAAAAAAGCAATCTGCAGGATTATATCCGCGACTTTGAATAAAAACCTGTTCCGAGAGCAGCGGGATATTAACCCTTTTTAATCGGTTGAGATTGCCACAGCATGAATGCCTCGCAATAACGAACTCTATCTGGTTGAGATTACCACGGGGCGCATTTCAGATTGTCATTGCGAGGAGGAACTCAGGTTCCGACGTGGCAATCTCACCCTTAATCTTTGCGCCCCTCGCAATGACTGTTTTTATTAAAGAGGTAACCCTATGAATTGTAAAAACTGCGGTCGCAAGCTGTCCGACGACGCACGCTTCTGTGAGATCTGCGGCACACCCGTCGACACGGAGCCGACATTGGTCGCGGACAAGACGACCGGGATCGACCCCCACTATGACCTGAGCATATTCTCCGACGACAGAGAACCCACTCAGCCGGTCGAGCAACCCACAGCGCCTGTTGAGGATGGTTCCGCCAAGACGGTGGTGCTCCCGCAAAACGACGCCCCGCCTGCCGAGGAGCTGCGTCATCCCCTGCTCCGACCGGCTGCAGCCGAATTACCCGTCGATGACGATGCGTCAAAGACCACACTGCTGCCGAACGGCAACGATCAACCCGCACAGCGGAATCGCTTTGAAGAAAACCTCGCCATGCACCGCCGCTATCGCGAGGAGGAAACACGCTCCGGCTATGCGGACAGAGCGAATCACGCACCCCGGCGTGACGAAAACGATCGATCCCCAAAACCGTTCCGCGATGAATACCGCGGCTATGCGCCGGTAGATCAGCGCCCCGAACGAGAGGGCTATCGCAATGACCGCCGTCCGCGATACGATGACGGTCGGGACAACGGTACCCATCAAGAGCGGAACCGGCGCCTTGACCGACGCCATGATCGATACAATGAACCGCCGAAGAAGAATAAAAACAAAACAGCGCTGATCATCTCGCTGATCGCGCTGATACTGGTGATCGCGATCCTCGCGGTCGTGATCTTCTTTGTCAACCGTAACACCGTCAGCGCCTCCGAGCTGAAGGACGCGAAGGAAAAATACCTGCCTCCCTCACAGGCGGTCACGATCGACACCTCGCAAAAAGATCCCTCGAACGACGACATCCAGTTCAAATACGATGACCGCGCGCGCATCGTGTCGTGCACCTATCGAGCGAACAACAAGCCCTATGAACAGCACTATACCTATCACGATCCCGAGCGCACGGTCGATATCGCCACCACCTATCGCGAACAACCCGTCCATACCGAGAGCATCTCCTACGACAATATCAAAGCACCCGACAAGTTCGAGGATGTCGGCGGCTACATCGTCCGTCTCGATGAAGAGAGCCTGACAAGCGGTCTGCCCGCTACCGAAGCGATGACGATCCCACCGACTGCCGCGCCGACAGAGTGGGCGCTCGCCGACGCACAGCCGGACGAGGCAATGGAAAAATTCCTGACCACTTTTGTCTGTTGTTACGCCTATAACGTCGGTGAATTTGAATATGACTATCTCAACCGACAGGGCACCAACCCGAATATACTCGAGAAAGTGTGCCAGCAGTTTCCGATCGTCGACTGGGAGCTTTATTCAAGCAACGGGCGCGTTGAGGGATGGAATATCGAAGGATTAAGACAGAAGAATCAGACAGGTCTGACCCCCGCCGACGCTCCTTGGATCGATGAAAGTCAGGCAAGCAGCGCGGGCGTTGCCGCGAGTCGCTGCGACACCGCCGATTGGATCTGCACCAACATCTTCAACGTCGACGCCGCCGATCTGCCGGCACTCTATGAGCAGTGTTACGCCGAGCAAAAGCTCTGGAAAGCAGAGTCGTCCGTCGGAACAAGCTATTGTGCTGTCATTTACGGAAGAGGTTCCATCGGATACGGGGTTAATGTGCGCGATGTCAAGACCGACGGTCAATACTATTATGTCACCTACGACAGATGCGACCCCTATTCCAAAAACACGATCGAATCTCTCTATGCTGTCATGGAAAAGAAAACGATCGACGGCGGCACCTACTGGTCGCTGTATTCCAACACCAACCAAATTCCCAACACGATCATACCCTTCACCCCGGAGCGCTAACCGTTAATTGAATCAAGAAACCTGAGCAGGAGCTGTCATATGACGGCTCCTGTTTTTGTAGGGCGGGGGTGCTCCCCGTTGGGGAGACGTCACGAAGTGACAGTGGGGGAGGCGTCTCCGCCGAGGAATACTCCCGCCGAAAACACCGCAGTAAAACCATATGATGAATTGCGATTTGCTTCGCGTGATAAAGTGATATATCAGAAAGGTCCCGGGAGGAGCAAGCCCCTCCCCTACAATAGACGTTGCAGAGGATTTGTAGGGGAGCGCCTTTGAGGAGTTGTCCAAATCATAGATTTGGACAACTCCTCAAGCGCCGTACCCTACGGTAAACTTTCATCGTTCATTAACTCCTCACTCCTAACTCCTCACTCCTAACTCCTCACTAACATTGGGATTGCATTTTTCCTTAATATGGTATATACTTATTGTGTATGGACATTTTGCGGAGTAAATCGGTTTATCAATCGCCACCCGCAAAAACAAAACTAACTAGGAGTGACCACCCATGTGCAAGGAATGTGACAAAAAGACATTTTATATCACGACCCCGATCTATTATCCCTCGGGCAACCCCCATATCGGGCATACCTATACCACCGTCGCGTGCGACTCTATCGCGCGCTACAAGCGAATGCAGGGCTATGACGTGATGTTCCTGACCGGTACCGATGAACACGGTCAGAAGATAGAGGAAAAGGCAAAGGAACAGGGCATTACCCCCAAGCAGTATGTCGACAACGTCGTCGCGATCTTCAAGAAGCTGTGGGAGTACATGAACATCGACTACGACCGCTACATCCGCACCACCGACGATTACCATGTCGAGAGCGTACAGAAGATCTTCAAGGAGCTGTATGACCGCGGCTATATCTATAAAGGCGAGTACGCCGGCAAATACTGCACTCCGTGCGAGAGCTTCTGGACGGAATCTCAGCTGGTCGACGGCAAGTGCCCCGACTGCGGACGCGAGGTCATCGAGGCAAAGGAAGAAGCCTACTTCTTCAAGATGGCGCCGTTCGCGGAGCGCATCGAAAAGCTGCTCACCGAGACCGATTATCTGCGTCCCAGAACCAGAGCGACCGAGCTTGTCAACAACTTCCTGCAGCCCTCTGTCGATGAAAACGGCAACAAAACCTACGGGCTCGAGGATCTGTGCGTCTCGCGTACCTCGTTTAGCTGGGGCATCCCCGTCACCTTCGACCCCAAGCACGTCGTCTACGTCTGGATCGACGCGCTTTCGAACTATATCACCGCGCTGGGCTACGAGAACGGCGCGTATGATGACTATAAAAAATACTGGCCTGCCGATGTGCACATGGTCGCCAAGGATATCATGCGCTTCCACGCGATTATCTGGCCGGCGATGCTCATGGCGCTGGAGCAGCCGCTCCCCAAGCACCTCGCCGTACACGGCTGGATCACCTTCAACGGTCAGAAGATGAGTAAATCTCTGGGCAACGTCGTCGATCCGTTCATCCTCGGTGAGCGCTACGGCGTGGACGCGATCCGCTACCACATCCTGCGCGAGATGGCGCTGGGCGCTGACAGCTCGTTTTCTAACGAGATCATGATCAACCGCATCAACACCGACCTCGCCAACGGTCTGGGCAATCTGGTCAGCCGTACCGTCGCGATGATCGACAAGTATTTCGGCGGCACCCTGCCGACCGAGCGTGAGGACGGCGACTTTGACGATGATCTGAAGGCTGTCGCCACCGCCTTAAAGGCGAAGGTCGACGACTATATCGAGAACACCCAGCTCAACAACGCGCTTGAGGAGATCTTCAAGCTCGTATCCCGCGCGAACAAATACATTGACGAGACCACCCCGTGGATCTTAGGCAAGGATGAGAGCAAAAAGGCGCGCCTCGCCTCTGTCCTCTATAACCTGCTCGAGAGCATCCGTATTGCCGCTACCCTGCTGTCCGCTTTCATGCCGACCACCATGCCCAAGGTATTCGAGCAGATCGGCGCGACCGAATACGCAAAATATGAGGACGCGGACAAGTTCGGCGTTCTGCCGCTCGACGTGACCGTTCACCGCGGTGAGGCGATCTTCCCGCGTATCGACGTCGATAAGGAGATCGAGGAGCTCAACGCCATCATCAAGAACAATGAGCCGAAAGAGGAACCCGCTTTCGAACTGCCCGAGCATAAGCCCGAGATCGCGTTCGACGACTTCGAGAAGGTCGAGCTGCGCGTCGCAAAGGTGCTCGCCTGTGAAAAGGTCAAGAAATCGAAAAAGCTCCTCAAATTCACCCTCGACGACGGTGAGGGCGAGCGTATCATCCTCTCCGGTATTGCGGAGTACTACGACCCCGAGGAGCTCGTGGGCAAGAACATCGCCTATGTCGCCAACCTCGCGCCCCGCAAGATGATGGGCATCGAGAGCTGCGGCATGATCCTCTCCGCTGAGAGCGGCGACGGCCTCAAGGTCGTCACCATCGACGACTCCATCCTCCCCGGCGGATCAATAGTATAATAGGTAAGCGTTTATACCGCCCCCTCTGACGAGGGGGTTGGGGGAGAGAAAACGAATCACTGCTGTTACGAAGCAGCTATTGACTCAATAGAGCAATGAAATATCATTACTCACAGGATTGAATCTGAGGTTTCAATTCTGATTTCATGTCGCGTTATCTCTCCCCTGCCGTTTTCACCTATTATTCTCTTTCATGCTTCCATTCGGCTGCCCCCTCGTCAGAGGGGGCTGATTCACTTATACCCCTCCCCTACAGTACGCAGAAAGGTATCATCATGACCCTACACAACATCTTTGACGCGCACGCGCATTATGACGACAAATGGTTTGATGACGACAGGAGCGCGCTCCTATCCTCTATGTCCGAACAGGGAGTGTCAACTATTGTCAACGCCGCGGTCGATCTTGCGACCGCGCATACCGCGATCGAATACGCCGAAGCCTATCCCCATGTCTACGCCTGCGTCGGCATCCATCCCGAGAATCTTGAGGGGCTCGCGGACGATTATCTCGACCAACTGAGAGAATTGCTAAAACACCCGCGGGTGGTGGCCCTCGGCGAGATTGGGCTGGACTATCATTGGGATATCCCCAAGGATCTTCAAAACCGCGTTTTTGAAGAGCAATTACAACTCGCCCACGAGCTGGATGTGCCCGTCGTCATCCATGATCGTGAAGCTCACGGCGACGTGATGGCGCTGGTGCGAAAATATCAGCCCAAGGGACTTTTGCACTGCTACTCGGGCAGTGTCGAAATGCTCAAAGAGGTCATCAAACTCGGCATGAGCATCTCTCTGGGCGGCACGGTGACCTTCAAGAACGCCCGTGTTCCCGTCGAGGTCGCGGCGGCGGTACCGCTCGACCGACTCCTGCTCGAGACCGACGCGCCGTACCTCTCCCCTGTTCCCCTTCGCGGCAAGCGCAACGACAGCCGCAACATCGCCTACACCGCAGAGCGGATCGCCGCGATCCGCGGCATGGACGCGCAGGAGCTGATCGACATCACCACCGAGAACGCCAAACGACTTTACGGCATCAGATAACAAAGGCACAGCGCCGTAAAACGCTGTGCCTTTCCTTTTTTATTCGGTTGAGATTGCCACGGGGCGCATTTAGATTGTCATTGCGAGGAGGAACTCAGGGTTAGGGCAGTAGCTCTCAGCCAATCAGCGTTCGCCATATGGCTCCGCTTCTTGGGAGAGCCTTGCATGGGAGTTGTTAGCCAAATCACAGATTTGGACAACTCCTCACAATCTCACCCTTAACCTTTGCGCCTCTCGCAATGACTATTTTGATCAGAATAAAAAAGCCTGCCATCACTGACAGACCACTTGACAAATCCGTATTATCGTTTATAATGAAGTTACAGGGAAACCGTGTAAGCGGTTAGCCTGAAGCAAAGTTTTTCGTTATTAATAACCGTCCAACTATTGTCCAGACAGTTGGGCGGTTATTTCTTTATGATCGCTATGTAGCCTGTGGCAACTATGAGAATCACGATAATGAACGCGAAGTATTCCATAGTATCACCACCTCTCATACAAGAAGTGCTAACCGCTCAAACTTCCCTGTAACCGCGGCATTACACCGCAAGACTATCATAGCACATATGACCGATAACGCACAAGATACAATGCTGTAATACCGGATTACAAAACCGCTGAAAACGGCTTGAAACCTGAACGGAATCTATATCAACAAAGGCACAGCGCCGTAAACGCTGTGCCTTTCCTTATTTTGTAGGGTGGGGTGTAACACACGTGTTTGCTCCCGCTGAAAATCCAACCTCACAGAGAGCTGTAGGGTACGGCGCTTGAGGAGTTGTCCAAATCTGTTGAGGTGCTGTCAAAATCTTGATTTTGGTTACAGCACCCATGCGTTAGCTGATTTGGCTTACAACTCCTCAAAGCCCCTCCCCTACGAAAAAATTATAGCGAGATATCCAGCTCCACGGGACAGTGATCCGAGCCCATGATATCGGTATGGATGCGCGCGCCATCCACCTTGTCCATCAAACGGTCGGACACGATGAAGTAGTCGATACGCCATCCGGCGTTATTCTTGCGGGCGTTGAAGCGGTAGCTCCACCACGAATACACGCCCTCGGTATCGGGGTTCAGGCTGCGCCATGTATCGGTAAAGCCCGAGCTGAGCACCGCGGTCATCTTCCGGCGTTCTTCATCCGTGAAGCCCGCGTTCTTGCGATTGGTCTTGGGATTTTTGAGGTCGATCTCCTGATGCGCGACGTTGAGATCACCGCAGAAGATAACGGGTTTTTTCTCGTCGAGCGATTTGATGTACGCGAGGAAGTCATCCTCCCACTGCATACGGTAATCGAGCCTTTTAAGCTCATTCCGGCTGTTCGGCGTGTAGACCGTGACGAGGAAGAAATCCGCGTACTCGAGCGTGATGACGCGCCCTTCACGGTCATGCTCCTCGATCCCGATACCGTAGCTGACATTCAGCGGCGTGTGTTTGGTAAAGATCGCCGTGCCGGAATAGCCCTTTTTCTCGGCATAGTTCCAGTAGCTCTCGTACCCCTCAAAGCGCAGGTCGATCTGCCCCTCCTGCAATTTGGTTTCCTGCAGGCAGAAGAAGTCCGCGTCAAGCGCCGAAAAAATATCCTTAAATCCTTTGTTGACAACAGCCCGCAGGCCGTTGACGTTCCATGAGATGAATTTCATTGGTAATCCTCCGGATTATTTGAGTGAGGAGTTAGGAGTGAGGAGTGAGGAGTTAAGGGAAACGCTGACGCGTTTTTGATTTGTATGTAGGTTTGATATTATTCTACAAATGGGTGAGGGCGGAGCCCTCCATCAACTCCTAATTCCTAACTCCTAACTCCTCACTCCTAACTACATAACGCTTCCACGATCCGCTCAAACTGCATGCTGTGGCTCGCTTTGACTAAGATGGTGTCGCCGGGTCGTAAGTACCGCTTGATCCTGTCGATGCACCGCTCCACGGTGGCGGCGTAATACGCGCCCTCGCCGTAGCCCTCGGCAGTCGCTTCGGAGAGCGGCCCCACCGCGACCAGCATATCGATGCCGACCTCCTTGGCGTAGGCGCCGACCTCACGATGCAGGGCGAGCTCATCCTTGCCCAGCTCCTTCATGTCGCCGAGGATCGCGATCCGTCTGCCGCCGAGCTTACTGAGCGTATCCAACCCCGCCTTGGTGGAGGTAGGGTTGGCGTTGTAGCAGTCGTCGATGATGGTCAAAGTATCGGTCTTGATGATGTGATTGCGCGAACCGACGTTCTCAAAGCTCTCCAAGCCCCGTTTGATCTCATCGGCAGAGAGTCCGAGCTGTGTGCCAACTGCCATCGCACACAGGGCGTTGAGCACATTGTGCCGCCCCATGGTCGGGATCGTGACGTCGATGCGGACGTCTTCAACAGAATCATCCATGCGCGCATGGTGTATCAGCGTGCAGCCGATGCCGTCCAGCCCTTTTTCCGTGATATTCTCGGCGCGGTATTCATCGTTGCCGGTGCCGTAGAAGATCGGGCGGATGCCGTGATAGTCCGTAACGGTGCGCAGCTTGTCGTCATCGTGACAGAGGATGATCACGCCGTTCTTTTTCAGATACTGAAACATCTCGGTCTTGGCGCGCAGAACACCGTCGCGGTCGCCGAGGTTCTCCAGATGGCAGTAGCCGATGTTGGTGATGACGGAGATATCGGGCTTCACCATTTTGGACAGGCGGGTCATCTCGCCGAAGCCGGAGATCCCCATCTCGATGACGGCGACCTCATGCTCCTCCTCCAAACCGAAGAGGGTGATCGGCACGCCCAGCTCATTGTTGAAGTTACCGCCCGTCTTATGGACGTTATATTTTTGCGCCAGAACAGCGCTGATGAATTCCTTGGTAGAAGTCTTGCCGACCGAGCCGGTGATGCCGATGAATGGGATCGTGAACAGCGAGCGGTAATACTCGGCGATGCCCTTGAGCGCCACGAGCGTGGATTCGACCCGTATGTAGTTGATGTCGATATCGGGCTTTTCTTCACACAGCACGCACACAGCGCCTTGCTCCGCGACAGCGGGGATAAAGCGGTGACCGTCAACGCGCGCGCCCTTGATCGCAGCAAAGAGCGAGCCCTCGCCCGCCTTACGGCTGTCGGTGACGATGGATGTGATCTTCAGTCCGGGATCGCCGTGGAGCGTACCGCAGCACGCCTTGGCGACTTCATGTAAAGTTATCGGTTTCATAGGATCCTCCCCAGCCTTCCCCTCGGGGGGAAGGTGTCGCCGCAAGGCGACGGATGAGGGGCAAGCGTTTCTGATCACACTCAAACTCAATAAGGATGAAGTGAACCGTTAAGGTCAGCCCCTCTTTGTTAAATTGATTCAGATGAAAGGTCAGCCCCTCATCCGACCTTTTTGACTGACATACGTCAGTCAAAAAGCCCACCTTCCCCCCAAGGGGAAGGCTTTTACTTCTTCAAACTCAGCTCAATGATCTTCTCGCACAGATCGGCATATTCGATGCCCGCGGCAGCGGCCTCCTGCGGGAGCAGTGACATCGGGGTCATGCCGGGCAGGGTGTTTGCCTCCAGGCAATAGAGCTTGTTATGGTCGCCGAGCAGGAAATCGACTCTGCCGTAAACCTTGAGGCGCAGGGTCTCGAAGGCATGCTCCGCCTCCGCCTGCATCTTTTTGGCGACCTCGGGATCCAGATCGGCGGGACAGACCTCCTCGGTCGCGCCCTCTTGGTACTTATTCTCGTAATCATACCAGCCATCCCTGGGGATGATCTCGATGACAGGCAGCGCCTTGCCGCCCAAAATGCCGACCGAGAACTCACGGCCTTTGATGTATTCTTCCACTAAAACGTCGTCGTCATAGCGGAACGCCGCGCCTACCGCGGCAACAAACTGTTCGGGGTCGCCGACGATCTGCACGCCCACGGACGAACCCGCGGAGCAGGGCTTGACGACGCAGGGAAACTTGCACCAGCTGTCGAGGTAGCCCTCGCCCATGAACTCGCGCTTGAACAGGCGGCTCATCGGGGTCGGGACATTGGAGTTGAGGAACACGCCCTTGGTCACGCCCTTGTGCATCGCGATCGCGGAGCCGAGGTGATCGGAGCCGGTGTACTTGATGCCGTGCATCTGCAAAGCCGCCTGCACGGTGCCGTCCTCACCCTCGCCGCCGTGAAGACCGAGGAAGGTGATATCAGCCGCCTGACAAAGCTCCAGCACATGGTCGCCGAAGTAGCCCGCCGACTGATTCTTGCGGCTCTTTTTGACCGCTTCGATATCGGGCGCCTCGGTCTCGATGACTGCGTCACCCGCAAAATCATAATTTTCCGCAAAGAGCCTGTCGGCGTCAAAATCGTCGCCCTCATAGCCCATATATACGTCGATCAACACGACTTGATGCCCCTTTGACCGCAGTGCGTGAGCGACCTTGGAGCCGGATAAGATCGAAACATCTCGCTCGGAGGAAAGTCCCCCGGCTAATACCACTATTCTCATAAGATTACCTCAATTCTTAATCAATTTATCAAGGAAATGTAGGGGAGGGGCTTGCTCCTCCCGAACGTCAAAGAAAGATGATGTAATAATGCGAAGCAACTGCAACCTATGCTTCGCAATGTCGCTCACGCGACACGGGAGGAGCAAGCCCCTCCCCTACTAATGATATGACAGCGTTCCGCTCAAAACATAAAGCTATTATATCCCCAGTTCTCGGTTTCCTCAAATTTGACATAGACATGATCGCCGTCTACGCCCATGACGTCCTTTGCGATCTCACACAATCTTGCGGTGAGCGCCTCATAGCTCTCGCGGGGCGCAGAGTGGAGCAGGCTGACGTCGAAGAACGCGATCGGGGCGTCGTTCCTTCCGCCGAAATACAGGCGGCAGTTATCCGAGATCTCGACCATCAAATAGCGCTCGGACTTGCCCAGCAGGGTGATCGCCTCGCCCAAAGCGGACTTGAGCGCGTTCTCCTTATCGGATGATACGGGTGTTGAAAACTTCGCGTTGATAAAAGGCATGATGTACCTCCTTTAGTATAGCAGATTCGTTTTATAGGCTCCCTTCCAAAGGGAGCCTTTAAGCGTGCTCATCTCTCTGCAAGGGAGCCATCATCCCTTGACCTCTCTATTATAATCCAACCCGCCGCTATAATCAACCGAAACAAACGATTATTTTGTGATTATTTTCTCTTTACATATTGCGAACCGAGCAGATTGATGATATAATGAATTGTAACTAATTGTGTTTTTATACTAATTTCTGATAAAACGCTTTAATAAGATAATAGAGCGAATTTTCGCAGAGCACGGCGGAGGACGCAGACATACTGACGTATGTCAAGGACGACAACAAAGCTATACGGAAATTCTCACGTTAGATGTTAAAGGGTTTTATCAGAAATTAGTATGATCAAAACATACAAGGAGGAATTATTATGCCATTAGTTAACGCGAAAGAAATGCTCACCAAAGCTAAGGCCGGTCACTATGCTGTCGGTCAGTTCAACATCAACAACCTCGAGTGGACCAAGGCGATCCTGCTGACCGCTGAGGAGCTCAAGTCCCCTGTCATCCTCGGCGTATCCGAGGGCGCGGGCAAGTATATGTGCGGCTACAAGACCGTCGTCGGTATGGTCACCGGGATGATCGAAGAGCTCGGCATCACCGTTCCCGTAGCGCTCCACCTCGACCACGGCTCCTATGAAGGCGCGAAGAAGTGCATCGAGGCGGGCTTCTCGTCCATCATGTTCGACGGCTCTCACTATCCGATCGAAGAGAACTTTGCTAAGACCAAGGAGCTCGTCGGCATCTGTAACGATCTGGGTCTCTCCATCGAGGCAGAGGTCGGCTCCATCGGCGGCGAGGAAGACGGCGTTGTCGGCATGGGCGAATGTGCGGATCCCGATGAGTGCAAGATGATCGCTGATCTCGGCGTCACCATGCTCGCGGCAGGTATCGGCAACATCCACGGCGTATACCCCGAGAACTGGCAGGGTCTGTCCTTTGAGACCCTCGACGCGATCCAGGCAAAGACCGGCGATATGCCGCTCGTACTCCACGGCGGTACCGGTATCCCGGATGACATGATCAAGAAGGCGATCTCTCTGGGTGTTAGCAAGATCAACGTCAACACCGAGTGCCAGCTCGTATTCGCTGAGGCGACCCGCAAGTATATCGAGGCGGGTAAGGATAAAGAGGGCAAGGGCTTTGACCCGAGAAAGCTGCTCGCTCCCGGTACCGAGGCGATCAAAGCAAAGGTCAAGGAGAAGATGGAGATCTTCGGCTCCGTCGGCAAGGCGTAAGGCACGTATCCCTTTTCCGGTGATCCCATAGGGTAACCATCATATTGAAACATCATGCCGCTGTCTTCGGACGGCGGCTTTTGTTATATCGCAACCCCGCAATAAATCCGTAGGGGACGACGTTTACGACGTCCCGAAAGCCCAACGTCACAGAGAACTGTAGGGTACGGCGCTTGCCGACGTACCGAAAACACAACCCCGCAGAGGAATCGTAGGGCGGGGGGCTTGCTCCCGCCGCACGCTCGCAACGCCACAGTAAAGCCATACCCCACATTTGGATCTGTTGATCGGAGTGTTATGATTCATTATTCATTATTCAATTTTCAGTCTTCAGTTTTCAGTTTATCTAACAGAAAGGTCTCGGGAGGAGCATTCCTCGGCGGAGACGCCTTTCTCTAAGCGAGAACGGCAACCCTTTTGTTCGCTTTGCGGACATTTCCCCTAACAGGGGAATCTCCCACTGTCACTTCGTGACGTCTCCCCAACGGGGAGCAAGCCCCTCCCCTACAAATAAACACCGCAGAGGAATCGTAGGGCGGGGGCTTGCTCCCGCCGAAAACCCAACGTCACAGAGAACTGTAGGGTACGGCGCTTGCCGACGTACCGCCGCAGCCCCACAGACGACCCACGCACAACGCCTCAGAGAATCCGTAGGGCTCGGCGGGATACGCATATCCGACACACGTGTCCGACAACCCAAAAACCCAACCCCGCAATAAATCCGTAGGGGTCGGCGCCCTCGACGACCCGAAAACCCAACGTCACAGAGAACTGTAGGGTACGGCGCTTGCCGACGTACCGAAAACACAACACCGCAGGGGAATCGTAGGGCGGGGTTTACTCCCGCCGCACGCTCGCAACGCCACAGTAAAGCCATACCCCACATTTGGATCTGTTGATCGGAGTGTTATGATTCATTATTCATTATTCATTATTCAATTTTCAGTCTTCAGTTTTCAGTTTATCTAACGGAAAGGTCTCGGGAGGAGCAAGCACCTCCCCTACAAATAAACCCCGCAGAGGAATCGTAGGGCGGGGGGCTTGCTCCCGCCGAACACGCAACCCCGCAGAGAAATTGCAGAGGATGACAAACTACGCGTATCCGCCATGCGGACGAGCAATGCTTGTCCCTACTTAATGACATTGGCAAAAAACATTGTGTTTTTTATAGACATACACCGCCGCCTGTGCTAAAATATTGGTAGCAAATACAGAATCGATGGTGCAATATGAAAAAATGGATCGCATTTCTCCTGATCGTGATGATCGCGGTATCGCTTTGCGCGTGTCAAAACAATAAAAAAGCCGACAAAGCGACAGAGGCTCCCGTTGAGACCGTTGCTGTGACTGAGGCGCCTACACAAGCGCCCACAGAGGTCGCCGCGGTGTCACAGCAGTCGACCGCACCGGTGGACGCGACATGGTTCAATGACGCGGTGTTCATCGGCGACAGCGTTACTCTGGCGCTGGACTACGCCTGCAGCGGTGACAAGACCCTGCTGGGCGACGCCAAATTCGCCTGTGCACAGAGCTTAGGCTACCACAGCGCGCTGTGGGATCTTGATAACGCGAACGCGGTGCACCCCTCCTATCAGGGCGAGACGATCCTCTGCGAGACTGCCGCCGAAAAGACCGGCGCGAACAAGGTGTTCGTGATGCTGGGGATGAACGATATCGGCACCTACGGCGCGGAGGATACCATGGAGCAGGCAAAGCAGCTCGCCGAGCGCATCCTCTCCCACTCCCCGAATGTCAAGCTGTATTTTCAGTCCACCACCCCCATGCTTGCCGAAAAGGAAAGCGGCTGGCTGAACAACGACAAGATCACCTCTTTCAACGATCTGTTGAAGAAATACTGTGAGGAACAGGGCTATTACTTTATCGATGTATACCATCAGGTGTGTGATGATTCCGGCGCGCTGAACCCCGCTTATTGCAGCGACCCCGATAATCAGGGCATCCACTTCACCGAGAAGGGCTGTACCGTATGGGCGGATCACCTCAAGAGTGCTGTCGCTCAGTTGGAGGCGCCCACCGAAGCGCCTACCGAGGCTCCCACCGATGCCGCAGCCGCCAATGCACCGACAGAGAAATCCTTCTCCGCCGAAGCCGGCAGTGCGGACGCCGCATCCTCCTCTGACGACGGAGAGGTAGAGATCAACTACTACGTCCCCGACAACCAATAAGCATAGGAAACTGTCGCCGCGGCGGCAGTTTTTTGCGTCAAAGCAGTTTTACACAGCATGTACGGATGCGCCGCATATGCCGCGGCATATGTTGAGAATGTGCCGCTATGGACTTTTCGACGTCACTGTGCTACAATACCAAAGGATCGTTATCAAGGAGGGAGCAATATGAAAAAGACCCTGCATCTCATCCTCGTAATCTTACTGCTCACAACAATGCTTTTCGGTTGTCACAACCGCAAGGCGACCGAAGAAACAGAACCCCCGGCTACCCAGCCGCCGACTGCCGCGCCCACCCAGCCGCCGACCGCCGCGCCTACCAAAGCGCCCGCAACACAGGCGCCGACACAGGCGTTGTCCGAGCTGGACGTCAGCTGGTTTGACGACGCGACCTTCCTGGGCGACAGCGTCACCGTAGCGCTGGATCACGCCGCCGCGGCGGATGCCGCGCTTTTGGGCAACGCGCAGTTCATATGCTCCCAGAGCCTGAGCTTCCACAATGCCGTATGGGATTCGGATCGCGAGGACGCGGTACACCCCACCTACAAGGGCGAGACCATCCTCAGTGAGACCGCCGCCGAAAAAACCGGCGCAAAGAAGCTCTTCATCCTGTTGGGCGTGAACGACCTTGCCGGCTGCAGCCCGGAGAATACCATGGAGGCGGCGGACATATTCTGTGAGCGGCTCCTCACCCACTCCCCCGACGTCAAGATCTATTTTCAATCCGTCACCCCGATGCTCAAAGAAAAAGAGACCGATAACCTGACCAACAGCAAGATCAGCAGCTTCAACGCCCTGCTGCAGGATTACTGCAAGGAAAAGGGCTATACCTATATCGACCTGTTCCGCTATCTGAGCGATGACAACGGCGCGCTGAAGCACGAATACTGCGGCGACCCCACCATGCAGGGGATCCACTTCAACGGTACGGGCTGCAAGGCGTGGGCAAATTACCTCAAATCCGAGGTCAAGGATGCACAGCTGCTCTCCTCCAATCCCATCAACGATGAACCGGACGAGATCAACTTCCGGGATTCCACCACCCCGTCACCCTCTGTGCCTCAGGCGACCGCCGCAACCCCCGCCGGATGATCGTTCCTCAACAGATGTCCATAAGCGGAGTATAAAACAGTTCAAGGCTTGGCTTAATCATAATCGCCCTTTGCACTGTACCAAATCAATCGCATCATTCCGATGAAAAACCGCTGTCCGTAGGGGCAGCGGTTTCTGTGATTTATCGTCTTTTATGTAAAACAGCACCGCCTCATTTGAAGCGGTGCTGCCAGTTTGTCGAAAAAGTATATCATATAAAACGCAGAACGTTTCCGAGGCTCCCTCTGACGAGGGAGCTGTCGCCGGACACGCGTGTCTGGCGACTGAGGGAGAGATAACGAAACCTGACAATGATTCTCCGACTTNNNNCGTTATCTCTCCCCTGCATTTTACGTTTATCTCTCTGTGAATCATACTTCTTGCCGCCCCCTCGTCAGAGGGGGCAGGATAGGTTTTTCTACAGTCTGACAGCACCGCCTCATTTGAAGCGGTGCTGCTCTGTTATTCGTTATCAAAATCATGCTGCGCGTACTGCGGATTGGCTATCTTGTTATTCTTGACGATCGACAAAAAGTCATCGAAGGAATCATAGCCGTTGAAGCCATCCGCGTATTTGAAGAACATCAAATGACCGCCCTCGCCGGTCTTGTTATAGACCAGATCGCCGTTCGGCTTCACCACGAGGTTATCATACCACACGCTCACATAACGGTCGCCGTAATCCGTGCCGTGGCTGTCGATATGTACCTTGTAGACGTCCCACACGGTATTGGTGTTGGTATCGGGATCATAGCGCAGATATAAGCATTGACGCTTGAGCGCCTTGTATCGTTCATCCGTCATCCCCTGCGCGTCTTTTAGATTGTCCTTGCTCTTTCTTTCGATATCCGCCATCACATCAGCCGAAAAATTCTCGAAATCCGTTTCTACGCCCTTGAGCCCCGAAACGGTATACGCCTTGGTGACTGATTTGATCATCGCGTTGTCATCCACGGGGCTGAACTCAATCTTGACGGACTCGCCGTTGTTCAGCCTGCCGTCCTCATAGCAATGTGTTTTGATATCACGCGAATCAAACGGCGCGTCATCATGATAGGTGTACACAATGTGTCCGCTGCCGTCGAGCCCCTCAAACGATACGTCGATATAGGACGACGGATCGGCGAGCTTGGCGTCCATTACTTTGGCGAATACCGCGGCGACGGCAATGAGAATGATAATGATCAAAACAGGGGTCAAGCAGCCGATCAAACGCCCCTTCACCCTTCTGCTCTGCTCCCTTTTCTCCGCCTGTTGCACCTGCTGCCGCTCAAATTCCTGCCTGGCTCTGCGTTCGGCATCGTTGAACTCCGACTCCGCCTTGTACTTGCCCTTGAACGCCTCATACGCCTTTTGCTCCGTAGAGCGTGTATCCAGCTCCAGCAAGGAGTCGCAAAACGGACATTTTGTCAACGGCTTGCCGTTCGCGTCGGGAACGATCGTGCCGCCGCAATGCGGACAGTTCCATGATTTCATTTCTGACATTCGATTCAAACTCCTACGTTCCGATTACATGATACAGCCCGTGACACGCGTTTCATCGGTATCACGGGCTTTGAATTATTTGTTATCTATCTGTTTGACAGATTGATGCAACAGCTTGTTGCTTATCTTCTGCCTCTGCCGCCGCGGGGACCACGACCTCTGCCGCCGTCGCGACGGGGTCTGCGCTCCTCATCGGGGTTGTTCTCGGGAGTCAGACCGTCTACCTCGATCAGCACATCTCTGCGGCTGAGGTTGAGTCTGCCCTTGTCGTCGATCTCCTGCACCTTGACGCGGATGACGTCACCGACGTTGACCACATCGGTCACCTTATCGACGTGCTTGACGTCGAGCTGGCTGATGTGTACCAGACCCTCCTTGCCCGGAGCGATCTCTACGAACGCGCCGAAGTCCATCAGGCGGGTGACCTTGCCCAGATACATAGCGCCGGGCTCGGGATCGGTAGCGATGGTCTGGATGATCTCGATCGCGCGCTGGCACTTCTCAGCGTCAAGACCCGCGACGAATACCTGACCGGTCTCGCCCTCTTCCTCAATGTCGATCTTACACTCGCACTGCGCCTGGATCTCCTTGATGACCTTACCGGACTTACCGATGACCTCGGCGATCTTGTCGGCAGCGATGGTGGTGGTGAACATCTTGGGAGCGTACTTGGAGAGCTCCGCGCGAGGCTCTGCGATCGCTTTGAGCATGACCTCGTCGAGGATGTAGTTACGCGCCTTGTGGGTCTTTTCGAGCGCTTCCTTGATCATCTCGGGCAGCAGACCGCTGATCTTCAGATCCATCTGGATCGCGGTGATACCGTCATGGGTACCGGCTACCTTGAAGTCCATATCGCCGAAGAAGTCCTCGAGCCCTTGGATATCGACCATGGTCATCCAGCGCTCGCCCTCGGTGATCAGACCGCAGGAGATACCCGCGACAGGCGCCTTGATCGGCACACCCGCGTCCATCAGAGCGAGGGTGGAGCCGCAGACGGAGCCCTGAGAGGTGGAACCGTTAGAGGAAACGACCTCACTGACAAGGCGTAAGCTGTAGGGGAATTCCTCCAGCGAGGGGATCACGGGCAGCAGCGCTCTTTCCGCGAGCGCGCCGTGACCGATCTCGCGTCTGCCGGGGCCTCTGGAAGGTCTAGTCTCGCCGACAGAGTAGGAGGGGAAGTTGTAGTGATGCATATAGCGCTTTTCGGTCTCGTCATCGATACCGTCTAAAAGCTGCATATCGCCGACCGTACCGAGGGTGGCGATGGTCAGTACCTGTGTCTGACCGCGGGTGAACAGTCCCGAGCCGTGTACGCGGGGCAGGATGCCGACTTCACTTGCGAGCGGACGGATATCATCCATGCCTCTGCCGTCTACACGCTTCTGCTCGTCGAGTAACCAGCGGCGGACGATGAACTTCTGTGTCTTGTACAGGCACTCGTCGATCTTCGCCTCGGAGTCGGGATAGATCTCGTCGAATTTCTCGTGAACAGCCTCATAGATGGGCTTGAGTCTTTCGTCACGGACGGTCTTGTCATCGGTGTCGAGCGCCGCCTTGACGTCCTCCTCGGCAAAAGCCTTGATCGCCTCGAACATCTCGTGATCGGGCTCGTTAGAGGGATATTCAAACTTAGGCTTGCCGATCTCGGCAACGATGCCCTTGATGAATTCAATGATCTTCTGGTTCGCTTCATGACCCGCCATGATCGCGTTGTACATCACTTCGTCGGACACGCAATTCGCGCCGGCTTCGATCATCGCGATACGGCTGTCGGTAGAAGCGACGGTGGTGGACATATCGGACTGCTTGCGCTGCTCCGCGTTCGGGTTGATGACGATCTCGCCGTCAACAAGACCCACGGAAACGCCGGAGATCGGGCCGTTCCACGGGATGTCGGAGATGGAGATCGCGATCGAGGTGCCGATCATCGCGGTGATCTCGGGCGCGCAGTCGGGATCGACGGACATGACGGTCGCGACGATAGAAACGTCATTGCGCATATCCTTGGGGAACAGCGGACGGATCGGGCGGTCGATGACGCGAGAGGTCAGGATCGCCTTCTCACTGGGTCTGCCCTCGCGGCGCATATAGCTGCCGGGGATCTTGCCCACGGAATAGAGCTTCTCTTCATAGTCAACGGACAGCGGGAAGAAGTCGATGCCGTCCCTCGGCTTTGCGGAAGCGGTCGCCGCTACATGGACGACGGTCTCGCCGTAGCGCACCAGACACGCGCCGTTGGCGAGCTGGGTCATTTTGCCGGTCTCAACGACCAGCGGTCTGCCCGCGAGCTCGGTCTCGAACACGCGGTACTTGTCAAAAGTCATAGCCTTGTTAGCCATAGAGTTACCTCCTGTATTTTGGTTTTTCACAGGATCTCAGGCTTAGGTTTAGCAATAAAACCAGAGGATTTCAATCGTAGAAACGTATCCAAAGCCTTCCCCTCGGGGGGAAGGTGGGCTTTTAGGCTGACATATGTCAGTCTAAAAGGTCGGATGAGGGGATCACCTTTCCTGTTGATGCAGCATTCGGTGAGGCTGTACCCTTACCGAGAATTGAGGATAGGTATCGTACTCTTTGTCAAGATGATCATTCGGACAAGTCAGCCCCTCATCCGTCACCCGCGGTGACACCTTCCCCTCGCCGGAAGCGGCTCCCCCCTTGTCCTTCGGACATTCCCCCAACGGGGGCGCCCCGAGGGGAAGGCGAAAAATCCTCTCGTTTTACCGCTAAAGTTAAGCGAAAAATCCTGTTGTTGATGTGTTTGGGACGAGCGTTACCGTCCCTCTTTCGTTCTGACCCGCCGTCGATGAACCACCAAATGACAACCATTGATCAAAAGGCGGAAAAAAGCGGCAAGCCGCATAACGAAATGCAGGGCAAACGGAAAAATCCGTCTGCCCTCATGCTGTGCCTGACAGTAATAATCTGAATCATGATTTTGACGGGCATATTTTAGCCTGCCCTTTGTTAAAATCCGCGTCAACCCGTAAAGGGTTGACTGTGGTTTTGTCTCGGTCAGCCAAAAATCTGCTCCATCAAAAATCCGGAGGACTGAAATGCGCAAGATTTCGAGCAAGTTTCGGTGCAGAAAGCGACGTCAGGCTGGCGCCTGACGAGATTGATAAACCGAAACCTGCCGAAATATTGCCATTTCAGCAGGTTCAGATTATTCCTGTCAGGCAATTGATTACTTACGGATACCGAGTCTCTTGATGATGGAACGGTATCTCTCGATATCTACCTTGATCAGGTAGTTGAGCAGCGCGCGGCGCTGACCGATCATCTTGAACAGACCGCGGCGGGAGTGATGGTCCTTCTTGTGGATCTTGAGGTGCTCGGTGAGATCATTGATTCTCTTAGTGAGAAGAGCGATCTGAACCTCGGGAGAACCTGTGTCACCCTCATGAGTGGCATACTCCTGCATGATAGCAATCTTTTCTTCCTTCAGCATTGTTTTCACCCTTTCTTATTTTTTGCGCTCCGCATAGTACAGGGCAGGTGAAGTCCTCGTCGAGGCGTATCCCCTGAACCATATCGGGCGTTATCGGCACACACTGAGGCTTCTCAGCGGGTGCCAACAGTTATCATACCACAATTTTTCTGAAATGTAAAGAAAAATCGAATAGAACTTCTTCCTATTTTATCGGATATCAGTCGTCTTTTTTGGACAAATTACCCATCAGCTCCAGCGCCTGCTTCTTCTCAGCCTTACTGAGCACCCTGTATCGAGCGATCAAACCGCGCTCATCCTTAGAAAGCTGATAGATGGGGCTGTCCGCTCGGGCGGAATCCTTCAGGCGATCGGGTCGCTTGCCCCCATCAGACTCATCGGGCAGCAGATCCGTCGGGTTGACGTTGAAGATCTGCGCGAGCTTCAGCAATGTTTTGACGTTAACGGCGGTGGAGCCACTCTCATACTTGGAGTAGCTTGAACGATCAACGTGCAGCGCGTCGGCGACCTGCTGGTGCGACAGCGCACATGCCTCGCGATAGAATCTCAGCTTCTCTGCGACATCTTTGTTCTTTTGATTCATACAGCACCTCCCGCGGCAGAGTCGGAATCAGCGATTCCGTTCTCAGTATAGCGTGAAAAAGATTCACATTCATTTTTCGGTGAATAACTTTCACACGTCTCAGTATGCCCCGAAACGCGGGAAATATCACTGCGACGAGCGACTCGATGGCAGGGCGGCAGGGCTTGTTATGTTTAGTGGGGTTTGCCGTATATTAAGTGGGTTTGCTGTCGCCCTTCACCCACCTATCGATCGCAATATTTCGCCCACTTGCAAACCGTATTTGTGTCACTCATCACCCACCCATCGATCGCGATATTTCGCCCGCTTGCAAAAACTACTTGAAATCTTGCGCAAAGTAGTATATAATCATGTGTAGTGCTGTGAAGACAACCGAATATCCGCTAGAGTGGCGCAGCTGGTAGCGCAATTGATTCGTAATCAATAGGTCGTGGGTTCGAGTCCCATCTCTAGCTCCACGGGGCTGTAGAGATACAGTCCCGTTTTCTTTGCATAGCTCGATAGGGAAAGGTCCCGTCTCTAGCTCCATTATTTAAGAGGTTGTCTTTCAAGATAGCCTCTTTTTTCGTTGACCCTCCGTAGGTCGGGCAAAGGTCTCCATCTCTAGCTCCAAAACCGCTTGAAACCTAGGTTTCAGGCGGTTTTTGTTATTTCTGTCAAAAGTGTTTGACCTATTGATTTTTCAGTAAAAAATCTATCAATCAAGAGGTCTGAATTATGGCAAGAATCAAGATGAAAATGAACACATCCGAAACAACTCTGAACAAAGCCTTTATGCGTGATGTAGTATTCGTCCTTCCCCGGGACGGTCTTAAAATAATAATACCAGTTCATCGGGTATTCCTCGATATGATCGCGCGACCATTTCGCCTGCTTGGTACGATTCGCGATCTCCTTCTCGGTGAACGCGCTCTTGCCCTGTTTCGCCTTCACCATCAAGGGACAATAGGACAATGCGTCGATCAAGCCCTTGAGCTTTTCTTCGCTGATCCTGCCGTCCGCTTCCTTATACAGCGCGATCAAAAATGCCCCGGCGTACATCGTCATCACGAACATATTCTCCTTCATACTGCCGATACCGGGCGTGCGCTCGACGATCGCTCTATACTCCTTGAGTGCACCGGGTTGATACGTCGCCATCTCGATGGAGGGGATCTCCTTTTCGATATAATCGAAGGCTGTTTTCGCAAAGGTGAATTTGATGAATCCGCCGATCATTCCGTACTTCATTTTAACACTCCTTATCCTAACGCAACATCCAGCGCCATCATCACGGTGAAGCCTACCGCAAAGAGCAGTACGCCGCAAAGCCCGTCAGCGCCTTCGACACATTCACGCTCAGCGACCGCTTCATAAAGAACACGACGGCTGATCCGAGCGTCGTACCGACGAACGGGATCAATAGACCTACTATCACAGACGCGGTCATCAACTCACCTCTCCTCCATATAAGAAATCTCCTTTTGCGGATGATTTTTTGCGCTATTCCTGCGCATCGTCTTACGAGGTTAGCTTTCGCTAACCAAATGATAGCACAATCAAATCAAAAACGCAATAGCTCTTGATTACTCGGATAACAGACAGTGATTTAGACCGTTTGGGAACATCATCGATGGAAAAGAGTGAAGATGTCGCTGTAAGAGTGAAACAGGAATCATATCGAAAAACAGGCTGTGCCCTCAGTGAGAGTACAGCCTGCTGCTATTTTATGTGATCGATTATTTCAAACGATAACCTCTGTTGCGGTTCGCGCCTCAACGATGATGGCGCTGAGGCGTCGGTTGTGAGAGGATCGCGGGTATTCATCATCGAATACTGTGCGGCTCACTCCCATTCCACGGTGCCGGGGGGCTTAGAGGTGATGTCGTAGACGACGCGGTTGACACGGTCGACCTCGTTGATGATGCGGTTAGATACCCTGCCGAGGATATCATAAGGGATCTTTGCCCAGTCGGCGGTCATGAAGTCATCGGTGGTGACGGCGCGGATCGCGACCAGCTCGCTGTAGGTGCGTTCGTCACCCATCACGCCGACGGTCTTGACGCCCGGCAGGACGGCAAAGAACTGGCTCATCTCGCCCGCATAGCCGCATTTATCCATCTCGTCGCGCAGGATCGCGTCTGCCTCCTGCAAGATGCGGACACGCTCGGCGGTGACCTCACCGATCACACGCACGCCCAATCCGGGTCCCGGGAAGGGCTGTCGCCAGACGAGGTCGTGAGGGAGTCCGAGCTTTTCACCGACAGCGCGGACTTCATCCTTGAAGAGATCCTTGAGCGGCTCGATCACGCCCTCGAACTGTATATCCTTCGGGATGCCCACCTGATTATGGTGGGTCTTGATCTTGGACGCGTCGCCCTTGCCGCTTTCGATGCGATCGGGGTAGATGGTGCCCTGCGCGAAGAAGCCGCTGCCGTAGCTCTCGCGGATCTTGTTCCAGAACACGTTATAGAACTCGGTGCCGATGACGGTGCGCTTGTCCTCGGGATCTGTCAAGCCCTTGAGCTTGGACAAAAACTCCTCCTGACAGTTGATGCGCACAAAGTTCATGTCAAAGAGCTTGGTAAAGGTATTTTCGACAAAATCGCCCTCATCCTTGCGCATGAGTCCCTGATCGACGAACACGCAGGTGAGCTGTTTGCCGACGGCTTTAGAGAGCAGCGCGGCGGCTACGGAGCTGTCAACGCCGCCCGACAGTCCGAGCACAACGCCCTTGTCGCCGATCGTCTCGCGCAGCTCCCTAACGGTATCCTCGATGAAGCTGTCCATCTGCCAGTCGCCTGTACAGCCGCAGATATCATAGAGGAAGTTGTGCAGCATCTGCTTGCCGTATTCGGTGTGGGTGACCTCGGGATGGAACTGCACGCCGTAGAGCCTGCGGCGCTCGTCACACATCGCGGCGGTGGGGCATTTATCGGTAACGGCGATGGTGGTGAAGCCCTTCGGCGGATGGGGGATGTAGTCATGGTGGCTCATCCAGCAAATGCTTTTGGATGGCACCTCGGTAAAGAGGATGTTATCACGCGCATAGACCTCGATCTTGCCGTATTCACTGCTGTCCTCGGCGCCCTCGACCATGCCGCCCGCCATGTATGCCATCAGCTGACAGCCATAGCAGATGCCGAGGATCGGGATGCCGATATCGAGGATCGCGGGATCAAAGTGAGGGGACTTGGGGTCGGACACGCTGTTGGGGCCTCCCGTAAAGATGACGCCGCTGTAGCCCGCCGCCTTGATCTGATCGGTCGTGATCTTATTGTACGGCTTGATCTCGGCATAGATATGCTGCTCACGCACACGCCGCGCGATCAGCTGATTATACTGTCCGCCGAAATCCAGTACCAGTATCTTTTGCATCTTATCACTGCTTTCCTTCATTTTATCAATTATGATAAAATCGATTTGCGTTTTTGTCAAGTACAAAGCGCAAACCCCGAAATGAATCATCGGGGTTTGTGATAGCTCACGGAGTCAGAAAAGGCAGAAAGGATGTGTGACGATCCCGAATCCTGATCAGCTCGATACGGATTCTCCGATCGCGTAAGGAACAGGCACACCGACCAGATAGCGCTGGATATAGGTCGCGTCTAAGATCGTCATATCGCCGTCGCCGTCCACATCGGCGGCAGCCTCGTTAAAATCAGCGGAGCCGCCGATATCAACCAGCGTGCGCTGGATCCATGTCGCGTCGAGGATCGTTACCTCACCGTCACCGTCAGCGTCGCCGAGGAGAATGCCGGAGGGCGTTTCACTCTGCTCCGTGGTGATCGTAACGGTGGTGTCTGCGTTGACCTTGGTGATACGATAGGTGTTGTCACCCAGATCCTTGATATTCTTATAGGTGCCCTCTGTCGCAGAAACACCGCTTAATGTGCAGCCGTCCTTGAGGATGACGGTGAAATTGACCTGACCGTCGCCGGTGGAATCGGGCTGTCCGGTAGCGCTGCTGCGCGATACAGTCGCGCCTATCGCAGAGAGGGTGTCAGAAGCGCCCGCGGTATCCTGCGTCTGATAGACGATGATCGAATCAACGCCGCTGTCGCCCGCAAAGCTCACGGTGTAGCCCTTGTCGACGACTGCTTCCTGCTCGACGGAATGATCGCAGGCATCGACAGAAACGGTCATGGGGATCGTCTGCTGTTCGGTCGCGCCGCACTTTGAGCAGGTGTAGGTCATCACACCGGTAGAGGTGGCAGTCGCCGCGGTCGTTACGGTACCGGCGTTCCAGCTGTGGCTCCATGAGCCGCCCTTGCAAGCTGTTACGCTTGTTGCTGTCGCGAATGACGGGGTGCTGCTCGATACGGCAGTCGGGTAAGACGCCATGATATAATTCACGTTCTTCGGGAGTGAATAGCTGAAGATCACACCGCCGCTGCTGCCCGCCTTGGTGTTGATGATCCTGCCGGCTGTATAGCTTGTTGTGCTTGAGGCGTACTTCTGATTGGCGCCGAACCAGCTTGATTTTGCGGAGCCGTCCATGCCCGCTGTACCGGCGGTGAAGACGGTCGCGCCTTGGATCGAAATGGTGCCGTCAGCGTCGATGGCGGAATTGTCGCCGCCGGACTTCATGCTGAACACTGCCTGCGTGCCGCCGTAGAGGTACAAGCCGCCGTTGGAGTCGAGACCGTCGCCGTCACAGTTGACGTACAGATCGCCGCCGTAGAGGTAGATGTTGTAGTCACCGGATGCCGTGGATGAACCGCCTCCGGGGTTGGTATTGCCGCCGCTGCCGGGACGTCCGCCGGGTCCGCCGCCGGGATTGAAGGTATTGCCGCCGCCCGCGCCGGGGTCTGAGCCGTTGGCGCTGCCGCCCGCGGCGTTTACGCCGTCGTCGCTTGCGACAACATACTGGCGACCGGAATAGATATATACGGTACCGCCTTCAAGACCTTCATAAGAGTTGTTGATCGTGATATCGGGATCACGCGCTAAGCCGTTCTCACTGCCGATCGTCAGAGAGGTGTCGGCGTGCATACCGTCGTCGCCTGTCTGAATGGTGAAGGTGCCGCCTGTCACGGTAGCATATGCGTCGGAGTGGACCGCGTCGTCGCCTGTATTCAGTGTGAAGGTGCCGCCGGTGATATTGAGCGCAGGCTCGATCCCTGCTTCCTCGGCACGGTCGCCGGACGCTTTCAAGCCCTTACAGCTGTAGTCATTCGCGAGGGTATCGTTCCACACGCTATAGCCCTTCCATGTGCGGATATCAAAGGTACCGCCGTTGATGTTCAGCGCGGAATCCGCTTGGATGCCGTCGCCGTCCACGTCAATGTCAAAGGTGCCGCCGTTGATGGTAACGGTGCCCGCCGACTCGGTGTCGATGGTGGTTCCTTCGGTCTCATCGGTCGCGTCGGGAGCGCTCTTGATGCCGTCATTCGCGGCTTTGATGACGTAGGTACCCTGATTGATGACGATGCTGCCGTCACAGCCGATGCCGTTGTTGACCGCCGCGCCCGAGGTGGTCGCGCCGTAATACTTCGCGTTGCCGCTGACATTGATCGTGCCGCTCCCATTGAAGATCAACTCCGCTGTCGAGCCGCCCTTGATACCGTTCTTCGCATTGGCGACAACATTCAGATCACCATCGCCGCAGAAGGTCACGGAGGAGCCGCTCTTGACCTTGATCGCCGCGCCCTCAAAGGCGTCGGCTACGGTCGTATCGGTAGAGGTCTCGTTGGCGGGATCCTCGTTATCGGTGAGGGTGGAGGTGCCCTCGAGATGGAGATTGACGGTCGCCGACTTTTTGACGACGATCGGCGCTGTTGTTGATGAAGAGAGTGTGAGGTCATCGAGAATGAGCGTGACGTTGCTCAGCCCCTTGCTGACGATGATCGCGCCCTCTGTGCAGCTGCCGCCGATGCGGTAGGTGCCCGCCGTGGTAATGGTCAGCGTGGTGCCGTCGATGGTATAGCCGCTGCCCGCCTGAGTCTCGGTGATACCGCTGTTTGAAAAGGTCAGCGCCGCGCTTTGCTCCACAACAGCAGAGGTGGACGCTGTATCGACCGATTCCGCCATCGCGGGGAGTGTGAGGGTGAATACCAGCATGAGCGCCAGTAGGATGGATAAGAATTTTCGTGTCATAATGGATCTCCTTTCGATCAGTTGATTTGTGTTCCGTTTGGGATTCCACTTGCATCATACATAAAACAGAAAGAAGAATCAATCATTCTCACAAAGCTTTCAGGTAACTTTCACACAACCGTCACATTTCGCCCGTTGTTCAGTCAGAGGAAACATTTCACAAAGATTTCACGGAATCATCATGGTGTTGTCATATTGACGGGTTATGCTAAGAGCATAGAAAGAGCAAAGGAGCTGAATACCATGACAAAAGCCTATCAATCACAGAACATCTTTTTCGCCTTCGGCGTTTTATGCACACTGACCGTGTATGACGGCAACCGTGTTTACGCGATGAGCAGCGCAAAGGCGTGTGCGCAGGAGATCGACAGAGAGAACCGCTCGACTGATGCTGTTGTCATCGGGTATGCAGCGCAACAGATCAAGAAGATCTTTATGCGGGAAGGTGTGACCGAAGCTGTTATCAGACTGGGTGATACCGTCATCAACATGGGCAGAACACGCAGGCTCGGGATCACGAATCCCTTTGCAAAAGACCCGCGATATTTCGCCTATCTTGACCTTGGAGAAAAGACCATGGTATCGCTGATTCCGGGCAAGCAGAAAACGACTGTCTTTTCCTATCGTTCTGACATAGCAAGTGTGACCCTGATCGGGAACGACCCTGTACAGCTCAGCAAACTGTGCTCCTCTGTCATCGGTTATTCTTCAGAGGAAGCACTGGCGTTCTTGAACGGAACCGATTTTGAGGCGATCCTCGTCACGGATGACGAGCAGGTGCTGACCACATCAGGTTTGTTAAGAAACCGTCAAATCGCCGCATAGATCACATCGAACCAACGCTGTCTTGTAACACAAGGCGGCGTTTCAGTTTGTCGAAAAAGTATATCATATAAAACGCAGGACGTTTTCCGAGGCTCCCTCTGACGAGGGAGCTGTCGCCGTTAAGGCGACTGAGGGAGAGATAACGAAACATGACAATGATTCTCCGACTTTTGACTCAAGCC
>OMWP01000042.1 GCA_900314795.1 uncultured Eubacteriales bacterium | reverse complement strand
GGGAGGGGCTTGCTCCTCCCGAAAACCATTCCGTCCAACGCCACCTACCGCGAAGCAAATCGATTCTTCCGTAGGGTACGGCATTTATGACGTACCGAGAATGACGGGCGTTTCTGTTATCGAAAACGTGGGATAGGAAACAAACCTTTCAGCCATGCGGACGAGCAATGCTCGTCCCTACGGTAGCGAGCCGCTTCCTCAACCGACGTGGTGCGTGATCCCACGCCCTACCGCGGGAGCACCAAGGCGCTCCCCTACAAATCCGCTGTAACGTCTCTTGTAGGGCGGGGGCTTGCTCCCGCCGCAACCCATCCGTTAAATGTCGCCCAAACGCGGAGCATATCCCACTGTAGGGGTCGGCGCCTCGACGACCCGCAGAATGCCGGGCGTTTCCGTTATCGAAAACGCGAGATAGGAAACAAACCTTTCTGCCATGCGGGTCGTTGAGGCGCCGCCCCCTACAGTGTATCGCTTCTAACTCCTCCGCAGTAGCTCTCAGCCAATCAGCGTTCGCAAGTATGCTCCGCTTCTTGGGAGAGCCTTGCATGGGTGCTGTATGCCAAATCAGCTAACGCATGGGTGCTGTAACCAAAATCAAGATTTTGACAGCACCTCAAAAGATTTGGACAGCACCTCAACTCCTAACTCCTAATCCCTCACTTCTCCTTTCACACCATCCCTCCTCCCGCATACACTATCACGAGGTGATCGTGATGCTGTGCCGCAAAAAACTCTCTCCTGTCCGTCGCAAGCTCTGCAAAGTTACCGCCGTATTCCTGGCGATCCTGATCCTATTGACCGTCTATGTGGAACTGGCGGTCAAGCACCAGCTCCGCGACGTCGTCATCCGCGATATGCAAACGCTGTGTGAACAGGCGGTCACGATGGCGGTGGACGACTATCTGGCGGAGTATGCGGATAGGGGGAACAGGATGTGCGATATTACATACGACAACGGCTCCGTCGCCGCGATCTCGACCAACGCAGCCTTTGTCAACGCCGCCAAGACCTTCATCACCGAGCATGCGCAGGACAATATCGACAGCCTGTCCCATACACAGGGGATCAGCGTGAGGCTCGGCACCTTCACGGGCTTGGTGTTTCTTTCGAACCTCGGCCCCGAGATCCCCTTTTCCGTCGACAGCACCCAGACCGTCTCCTGCGAATTTCAAAGCTCCTTTGAGTCGGCGGGCGTCAACCAGACCATCCACCACATCACCATCACGGTGTACGTTGACCTTTTGATCTACGGTCCGATCCGGATCGGTGAGACCGTGAGCACTGAGTCTGCCTTTGAGATCGCCCAGACCGTCATCGTCGGCACGGTGCCGTCCTACAGCGGCGTGGTGTCATATTGATATTTTGATGATACATCTTCATTACAGTATCCCAATATTTTGCGTGAAAACGCTTGAAAAGGCGGATATCTTGTGCTATAATACTACGGATAATAGGTTTACTGTAAAATGGAGGAATATGGCTTGTCCGAAACCGTCAAGATGTCTGACAGTCAAATTGAATATCTGAACCTGACTGCCGAGCTGATGAGCATCCGCAAGCGCGGAGACGTCCCCTTGGCATATGTCCGCACCTACGGTTGTCAGCAGAATGTCGCCGACAGCGAGCGTATCAAGGGTATGCTCAGTAAGGCGGGCTACCGCTTCACCGAGAACGTAGAGGAAGCGGACTTCATCCTGTTCAACACCTGCGCGGTGCGCGAACATGCCGAGGACAGGGTGTTCGGCAACGTCGGCGCTCTGAAAAAGCTCAAGCACCGCCATCCGCAGATTTTGATCGCGCTGTGCGGCTGTATGATGGAGCAGGAGCATGTCGCTAAACGCATCCACGACAGCTTCCCGTTCGTCGGACTGGTATTCGGCACCCACTGTATGCACGAGTTCCCCGAGCTGCTGTATAAAAGTCTCGTGGACGGCTCACGCGTATTCGTCCGCGATAATGACGACAAAAAGGTCTATGAGGGCATCCCGACCTGCCGCGACGGCAGGTTCAAGGGCTGGCTGCCGATCATGTACGGCTGTGACAACTTCTGCACCTACTGCATCGTGCCGTATGTGCGCGGCAGAGAACGCAGCCGTCAGCCCGAGATCATCATTGCGGAAGCGAAGGAAATGATCGCACAGGGCTATAAGGACATCACGCTCCTCGGACAGAACGTCAACAGCTACGGCAAGGGGCTCGAGCCGCGGCCGACCTTCGCTCAGCTGATCGGCGAGATCGATAAGATCCCCGGTGACTACTGGCTGCGCTTCATGACCTCGCACCCCAAGGACTGCACACGCGAGCTGATCGACACCATCGCCGAGAGCGAGCATATCTCGCTCCATCTGCACCTGCCGTTCCAGTCGGGTTCCGACAGGGTATTAAAGGCGATGAACCGTCACTATGACCGCGCAAAGTACCTCGATATCGTGAACTACGCCAAAGAGCGCATCCCCGATGTATCCCTGACCTCCGACGTCATCGTCGGTTTCCCCGGCGAGACCTATGAAGATTTTCAGGAGACCTTGTCCCTGATCCGTGAGGTGGGCTTTACCTCGCTGTTCACCTTCATCTTCTCACCCCGCACCGGTACCCCTGCCGCAAAGATGGACGACCCTGTCTCCGACGAGGAGAAGGGCAAGTGGTTCCGCGAGCTCTTAGCCGTGCAGGAGGAGATCGCCGCCGAGCGATGCGCCTCCATGGTCGGCAGAGTGGAGAAGGTGCTCGTCGAAGAAAAGGCGAAGAAGGAAGGCAGGCTCTGCGGCAGAACCTCGGGCAACATCATCGTCGAATTCGACGGCGACGACAGCCTGATCGGCGACTTTCACAATGTCAGGATCACACAGGCACGCAACTGGATTTTGACAGGAGAGTTAGCATAGGCTCCCTTTGGTAAAGGGAGCTCCCGCCGAATGGCGGGTGAGGGATTGCATCAATGGAGCAAAGCGACCAACCGAAAAAATAATTGCTCGCTGACGCTCGGTCAATCAATACAATTCATCCGTCACCGCAGGGTGGCACCTTCCTTTCCCAAAGGAAGGCAGTATAATTCTAAAGGAGAAATATAAAATGGCAGACGTAATTGCATTAGCAAGACAGCTTGGACACGCGATCCAGGAACAGGAAGAGTATAAAACCATCATGACCGCAAAGGACGCGGCAGATAATGACGAGGCGTTGCAGGCACTGATCACTGAATTCAACGTCAAGCGCGTCGCGATCAACGCCGAGGCGTGCAAGACCGACCGCGATGACGAGACCCTCAAAAAGCTCAATGAGGAGATGCGCACCGCGTATTCCGACATCATGAACAACGAGCATATGAAGGCATATAACGACGCAAAGCAGGCGTTCGACAAGGTGCTCCAGCGTGTATTGGCGATCGTTCAGCAGAGCGCCGACGGTCAGGATCCCGACACCACCGATTTTTCCGATGACTGCACCCACGACTGCTCCACCTGCGGCGGATGCGGGTAAGCGCAAAACTGCGTTTTGCTAAATTAAGACTGAATACTGAAGAATGAATAATGAAGAATGATGGTCACTAACTTTGCTCGAACAATTCTTTTTTAATGATTGGAAATGATCAAAAATCAATTTTGCGTATATGAATTGTCATTGCGAAGGGCGCTGACCTTTTGATGTCTGTATATAAATTGTCATTGCGAAGGGCGTAGCCCTGTGGCAATCTCAACCGATTAACATAATCGGACTTATAATTGCCGTAATCCTATGGAGATAAGCCTATGAGCTACTTTGTTTACATGATGAGCAACCAAAGCGATGATGTGCTCTATACCGGAGTAACCAATGATTTGATTCGTCGGGTATATGAACACAAAACTCATATGGATCCAAAGGCTTTTACTACTCGATATAATATCGAGAAATTAGTATATTATGAACAGTATTCAGAACCTGAATATGCAATAGCACGAGAAAAACAGATCAAAGGTTGGAACCGTGTACGAAAGAACAAGTATATCAGTGAAATGAATCCTGATTGGAAGGATTTATATGAAGAAATAATCGGCTGAGATTGCCACGGCTCTTGCAAGCCTCGCAATGACGGTCAATAGAGATCGGTTGAGATTGCCACAGCCCTTGCGGGCTTCGCAATGACAATCGGTAGAAAGGAAGTGAGAAACATGGCGGAGTTATCTCCGATGATGAAGCAATATTTCAAGATCAAAGAGGAGAACAAGGACAGCATCCTGTTCTTCCGTCTCGGCGATTTCTATGAAATGTTTTTTGACGACGCCAAGCTCGCTTCCAAGGAGCTGGAGCTCACCCTCACCGGCCGTGACTGCGGACAGGAGGAGCGCGCGCCGATGTGCGGCGTTCCCTTCCATTCCGCCGAGAGCTACATCGCCCGACTGGTCGAGAAGGGCTACAAGGTCGCGATCTGCGAGCAGACTGAGGATCCCAAGGCCGCCAAGGGGCTTGTCAAGCGCGATATCATCCGCGTCATCACCCCCGGTACCGTTATGGAATCCAGTATGCTCGACGAGAGCGAGAACAACTATATCTGCTCGATGTACGCGGACAAGCGTCATACCGGCATCGTGTTCTGCGATATCTCCACCGGTCAGCTGTTTGTATCCCGCTTCAAGAGTGACCACAGCTTCTCACAGCTCAAGGATCAGATCACCTCTTACAACCCCAGGGAGCTGCTGATCTCCGGCAAGCTCGCCCAGAACAAGGTGCTCCACCTGTTCATCAAAGAAAAGCTCCCCAACGCCGCGGTATCCCATCCCGATGAGAGCCGCTGCGGATTGCTCGACTGCACCGCTGTTGTCGAGCAGCATTTCAGCAAAGAAAACATCGATAAGATCGCCGACTCGAATGAGCTGATCATCGCGCTCGGCGTGCTGATGTCTTATCTCAAAGATACACAAAAAACAGGCCTCGAGCGTATCGACACCATCGAGCTCTACGCCGAGGACCAGTACATGAAGCTCGATTTCAACACCCGCCGCAATCTGGAGCTCACCCGCACCATGATCGCGAAGGAAAAGAAGCATTCCCTCCTCTGGGTGCTCGATAAGACCAAGACCGCCATGGGCAAGCGCCTGATGAAGTTCTGGGTCGAGCATCCCCTGATGAATATCACGACGATCCTAAAGCGCCAGAACGCGGTCGAGGAGCTGGTGAACGATACGGTCAACCGCTTGGAGCTGACCGCGAACCTCACCGGTATCTTCGATATCGAGCGCCTGATGACCAAGATCGTCTACGGCTCCGCCAACGCGCGTGAGCTGCGCTCGTTGTGTCAGGCGATGACCAACCTGCCTGCGCTCAAAGCGACCCTCGAGCCCTTCCAATCCAAGCTCCTGCACGAGCTGTACCGCGATATCGACCCGCTTGATGATATGCGCGCGCTGATCGATGAGGCGATCGTGGAGGATCCGCCCTTCTCGGTGCGGGAAGGCGGCTTGATCAAGGAGGGCTACTCCGCACCGCTGGACGAGCTCAAGCACGACATGAACGACTCCACCTCTCTGCTCGCCCGCATTGAAGCACAGCAAAAGGAGCAGACGGGGATCCCCAAGCTGAAGGTCGGCTACAACCGCGTCTTCGGCTACTACATCGAGGTCACCAATTCCTACAAGAATCTGGTGCCCGAGCACTACATCCGCAAGCAGACCTTGACCAACTGCGAGCGCTATATCACGCCTGAGCTCAAAGAGATCGAGAGCCGTATTCTCGGCGCAAAGGAGCGATCGGTCGCGATCGAATATGAGCTGTTCAACGATGTGCGTGAGCAGATCGCCATTAACCTCGACCGTATCGAACGCACCGCCAAGGCGATCGCCGCGCTCGATGTACTGGTATCGCTCGCCAATGTAGCGGCGGACAACCGCTATACCCGCCCCGACGTCACGCAGAATTCGGTCATCCGTCTCAAGGACAGCCGCCATCCCGTGGTGGAAGCGCTGCTCAGCGACGCGATGTTCGTCCCGAATGACGTCCTGCTCGACAATATCGACAACCGTATCGCGATCATCACCGGCCCCAATATGGCAGGTAAATCGACCTATATGCGCCAGGTCGCGCTGATCGTCTTGATGGCGCAGATGGGCAGCTTTGTGCCCGCGTCCTATGCCGAGATCGGATTGTGCGACGCGATCTTTACGCGCGTCGGCGCTTCCGATGATCTCGCGTCGGGTCAGTCGACCTTTATGGTGGAGATGAACGAGGTCGCCAACATCGTTTCGCACGCCACCTCCAAGAGCCTGTTGATTCTCGACGAGATCGGCAGAGGTACCTCGACCTACGACGGCATGAGCATCGCCCGCGCGGTACTGGAGTTCGTCGCCGACAAAAAGAAGCTCGGCGCACGCGCCCTGTTCGCGACCCATTACCATGAGCTCACGGTGATGGAGGAACTGCTCGACGGTGTGAAGAACTATAACATTGCCGTCAAAAAACGCGGCGACGAGATCACCTTTTTGCGCCGTATCGTACCCGGCGGCGCTGATGAAAGCTACGGCGTTGAGGTCGCTAAATTAGCCGGCCTGCCCGACAGCATCATCGAAAGAGCCAAAGAAATTTTAGCGGAGCTCAACGCATCCGCTCCGCAGGAACATATCCAGCATGAAACACCCGCGCAGGAGGATAGCCTACAGCTCAGCCTCATGCCCGACACCGACAGCATGATCCTCAAAAAGCTCCGCGCGGTAGACGTCAACACCTTAACTCCCATCGAGGCGATGAATTTGTTGTACGAATTAAAGGGAATGGCGGAGTAAAGGAACTGAAAACTTAAAATTGAAAACTGAAAAATGAATAATGGCGGTTTCTCGTTTCACTCGGTCAATTCTATTCGGGTGAGGGCGGAGCCCTCCGTTCATTATTCATTCTTAAATCTTCAGTTTTCAGTATTCATTAACCTACGAAGGGAGGTCATCTTATGGGAAAGATCAATGTGCTCGATAAGCACGTCGCGGAGTTGATCGCGGCGGGCGAGGTCGTCGAGCGCCCTTCTTCCGTCATCAAGGAGCTGGTAGAGAATTCCATCGACGCCGGCGCGACCGCCATCACCGTTGAGATCAAAAACGGCGGCGTTACCTTTATGCGCGTCTCCGACAACGGCAGCGGTATCTTAAAGGACGATATCCGTCCCGCGTTCATCCGTCATGCGACCTCCAAGGTGAAGGTTGAGGATGACCTCGACGCGATCGCGACCCTCGGATTCAGAGGTGAGGCGCTCGCGAGCGTTTCTTCCGTTTCCCACCTCGAGCTGATCACCAAGGCGCGCGAGGAGGAGCTCGGCACCCGCTATCTGATCGAGGGCGGGGAAGAGGTGCTCTTTGAGGACGCGGGCTGTCCCGACGGCACCACCTTCATCATCCGTGACCTGTTCTATAACGTCCCTGCCCGCATGAAGTTCCTCAAAACCGATATGGCGGAGGGCAACGCCGTATCCAATGTGATCGACAAGATCGCGCTGTCTCACCCCGAGATCGCGCTTACCTATATCAAAGACTCCAAAAACATCCTGCGTACCGCGGGCGACGGCAAGCTGCTCTCGGCGATCTATGCCGTCTACGGCAGGGATTTCACCCGCAAGCTGATCCCCGTGGACTACACCCTCGGCGGCGTGCATGTCACGGGCTTTATCAGCAGTCCCGAGAACGCCCGCCCCAACCGCAATATGCAGAATTTCTTTATCAATCACCGCTTCGTGATCTGCAAGACCGCGATGGCGGCGATCAGCGAGGCGTGCAAGGGCACCGTCATGGTCGGCAAGTTTCCGTCCTGCGTCATCAATCTCGATATGTCCTTCAACGCCGTGGACGTCAACGTCCATCCCACTAAATTAGAGGTGCGCTTTGTCAACGAGCGCCCCGTGTTCGATGCGGTCTATCATGCGGTCAAAACCGCTTTGATGAATTCTGAGAAGCGCGTGGAGGCTCATCTCGGCAACGACACGACCAAACCCATCAAGCGCGTCAATCCCTTTGAACTGGCGCAGAAGGTGTTCCGCGAACGCGACGAGCAATCTGCACGGAATTCGGTTCCAAAAGCCAAGGTAGGGGAGGGGCTTGCTCCTCCCGAAAAAGCAGTCAACAGTAGATTAGATCCGAAGCGTGAAGAAAAGCGATCCGACGCATTGTTCGCCATGCTCGATGAGCCTGAGGTCAGCGTACCGAAGATCAATATGAGCCCTAAGGTCGCCGATTCCTCGTCACCCCTTGAAGAACAATACCGTCGGGATATCGCAGTAAAACGCGCTGAAACAGCGCAGGAGCTGATCGCTCCCGACCCTGAGTCGGAACAGCCCGCGCCTGTAGGGGAGGGTCTTGACCCTCCCGCCGATCGATCGGCCGCGGATGTTCCTGAGGAACCGATTGAGGAACCTCAGCCGCTGATCGAGGTGGACGACAACGCCTACCGCTACATCGGCGAGGCGTTCAAGACCTATGTTATTATCGAAAAGAACCCCCGCGAGCTGCTGCTCATCGACAAGCACGCCGCGCATGAGCGGATCATTTTCGAGAAGCTCAAAAAGGAGAAGGGCAGCGGCTACAGCCAGCTGTTGCTCACCCCTCTCACCGTGACCCTCAACAAGATCGATTATAACGCTGTCATTGAACACCTCGACGTATTTCGTGAGGCGGGCTTTGACATCGATGAATTCGGCAGCGGCAGTATCATCGTGCGCTCTGCGCCGCAGTATTTGCCGCTCGAGGATATCGAGCCGTCCGTGATCGAGATGGCGGGATATCTGTCCGAGCATAAAAAGGAGATCCGTTCCGAGAAGATGGAGTGGATCTATGCCAACGTATCATGCCGCGCCGCGATCAAGGGCGGCAACAAGAACACCGAGCAGGAGCTGATCGCTCTTGCCAAGCAGGTAGAGGACGAGGATATCCGCCATTGTCCCCACGGCAGACCCGTGTGTATCGTGCTCAAAAAGCATGAGCTGGAGCGGATGTTCGGCAGGGTGGAATGATGATGCAAAATGTTGTTGCGGTCATCGGACCCACCGCGTCCGGTAAGACCGCCTTATCCGTCGAATTGGCAAAGCGCTTTTCGGGAGAGATCATCTCCGCCGATTCGATGCAGATCTACAAAACCATGGATATCGCCACCGCAAAGCCCACCGAGGAAGAAAAGCAGGGCGTCCCTCACCATCTGATGGATTTCCTCGATCCTTCTGAGGATTTCTCGGTCGCACGCTTCTGCGAGCTGGCAAAAACCGCGATCACTGATATCATAGCAAGAGACCGTCTGCCGATCGTCACCGGCGGCACGGGGCTGTATGTCGACGCGCTGCTCGGCGATATGCAGTTTGAAGAGACCGAGACCGATCCCGTCCTGCGCACGACGATCACCGCCGAGGTACAGGAAAAGGGCATCGATAAAACGCTCGACTACATCCGCACCTTTGACCCCGCCTCCGCCGAACGTCTCAGTATCGGTAGAAACCCCAAGCGCCTGATCCGCTGTATCGAGGTCTACCTTTCGACAGGCATGACCCAGACACAGCTCAATGAAAAGCAAAAGGGGAGCGGTTCGCCGTATCACGCGATCAAGCTCGGGCTGACCGCTTCTGACAGAGAGTTTCTCTATGAGCGCATCAACCGACGCGTTGATCTGATGATGGAGAACGGTCTGTTGGAAGAAGCGCGGCGGTTTTATGACAGACAGTCGGGCGATACCGCATCCGCGGCGATCGGCTACAAAGAACTGTTGCCGTATCTCAGCGGCGAGCTGGATCTCGACATCTGCGTCGCGAACCTCAAGCGCGCGACACGCCGTTACGCCAAGCGCCAGATGACATGGTTCAAGCGCGACGAGTCGATCCGCTGGTTCAATATCGACGAGATGAGCTTTGACGATATATTGAAGGAAGCGGCAGAAATGATCCAAACAGCATTTTATTAATTACAGTCATTGCGAGGGGCGTGTATTGATTAGGTTGAGATTATCACGTCGGAACTGCGTTCCTCCTCATAATGACGATTGATATACGCCCCGTGGCAATCGTAACTTAATACATTGTCATTGCGAAGCTCGTATTATGGGGAGAGGAGGAGCCGCCACACGAGGTCAAAGCGTATCAAACGGATACGCTTACCGAATACGGCGAGTGACGACGAGGGAGAGCCTTGCATGGGTGCTGTATGCCAAATCAGCTAACGCATGGGTGCTGTTAGCCAAATCACAGATTTGGACAGCACCTCACAATCTCAACCAATAAAAATACCCCGCGGCTTACCGCGAAAAACCCTAAAGGAGAGGATTTATCCTCATGAGTAAATCAACATCCAAAGCACCGTCGGATCGTTCCAAATTGACCAAAAGGATTCTGATCGGTGTGGGAATCACGTTGGTACTGGTCTATATCGTGTTCCTGTTTATCACAACCAACTTCCTCGGCAACAACAATATCGTTACCGAGACCGCCAATAAAGCCAAGGCGTATGATATCGTCGAGTCAAAGTGCCTGATCGTCCGCAATGAGGAGTACCTCAGTTCCGGTACATCGGGCGTAATGGTCTACGACGTCAGCGACGGCGACAAGGTCACCTCCGACGGTGTTGTCGCGACCGCCTACAATTCGCAGGATGACGTCACTGCCGTTCAGCAGAGCAAGGAGCTCGACGAGCGCATCGCCTATCTGAAATCCCTCAACGAGGTCAACAACTCGACCAACGTCGGTATCGATACCCTCAACAGCCAGATCAACGAGCGTATGGTAGCGGTGATGAAATCCATCAACGCCTGCGATTATTCGAACATCGACTCAGCGGAGCAGAACCTCTTGACCTCCATTTTGCGCAAGCAGCTGCTCACCGGCGATCAAAAGAACTTTGATGATAAGATCGCCGAGCTTGAATCGCAGCGCGCTTCGTTAAAGAACGCCACGCCGATCGGTACGGTCAAGGCGGGTTCCGCGGGCTATTTTGTGTCCAAGGTCGACGGCTATGAGAATTCCTTTGACGTTACCAAGCTCGATGAAGTGACCGCAAAGGATATCGAATCCGCATCTCCCGAGCAGGTTGACGAAAACGCCTACCTCGGTAAGATCGTCAAGGGCGTGAACTGGTATCTGCTGTGTCCCGTCACTCATGATGAAGCCACCGCGCTCAGTCACGCCGATGAGAATATCAAGGTGCGTCTGCCCTCGGCGATCGACGGCGAGATCCCCGCAAAGATCCTGTATGTCAACCAAAACAGTGCCGAGAACGAGAAGTCTGTCGCGGTGCTGCAATGTAATTATATGAACGACGCGCTCTCCAAGCTCCGTCAGGAGAATGTCGAGATCATCGTCAACGAATATGAGGGCTTGAAGATCAGCAAATCCGCGCTCCATGACGACGACATCACCTACACCGTGAAGGATGACGCCGGTAACGAAACCGAAAAGAAAGAACGTGTCCAGGGCGTTTATGTCCAGTACGGCATGGAGCTGGTATTCAAGCAAGTGTCGATCGTATATGCCGGTGATGATTTTATCATCTGCAATGAGAACCCCGACAAGGGCAAGCTGCTCAACGGCACCACGGTCGCGCTCTATGATAAAGTCGTCACAGAAGGAGGAGATTTGTTCAATGGCAAGATCATTAGCTGATGTCGAATATAACTATCGGGTGATCTGTGAAAATATCGCGAAGGCGGCACAGTCCGTCGGCAAGACCGCCGACGATATCACCTTTTTGGCGGCGACCAAGACCGTCGACGCGCCCACGATCAACCACGCGATCTCTCTGGGTCTGCGCTATATCGGCGAGAACCGTGTACAGGAGCTGCTGTCAAAGTACGAGGACTACGACCTCGACCATGCGTCCTTGCAGTTCATCGGTCATTTGCAGACCAACAAGGTGCGCCAGATCGTCGGCAAGGTCGATCTGATCCAGAGCGTCGATTCCGTCAAGCTCGCCCGCGAGATCTCGCGCTGTTCCTTAAAACAGGGGATTTCCACCGATATCCTGCTCGAGGTCAACATCGGACGCGAGGAGAACAAGTCGGGCGTTCTGCCCGAGGCATTGCCTGAATTGCTCGATGAGATCAAGGATATCCCCGCGATCAAAGTGCGTGGATTGATGGCGATTCCCCCGATTTGTGAAAATGCACAAGAAAATTGTAAATTTTTCGATAATATGCGGCATATCTTCCTTGACATCGGCAGTAAAAATATAGATAATATATCTATGGAAGTATTGTCTATGGGCATGTCCGATGATTATGCCGAGGCAATACGCTGCGGCGCGAACATGGTCAGGGTCGGCTCTGCTCTGTTCGGCAAGCGCAATTATCAGATCTGATAAAGGCTCCCTTTGGGAAAGGTGAGGCGTTGTCCAAATCTATGATTTGGGATACAACACCCATACAGCGGAGGGCTGTCACCGTATGGTGACTGAGGAATTGTATAAATTGTTTGAGCTGAAAAATATTTTAGCGAGACACCTTAGATTGAAACAGAAACCAAACTACATAGGAGGAAACCAAAATGGCAGGATTTGTAGACAAGTTCAAGCGCATGTGGGATGCGCCTGATGATGAGTACGAATACAGCGATTATGACGATTATGAGGGAAAGAACGATAGAGAAAGAAACAGGGACAGAAGAGCAGACAGTGATCCCGAGCCCCGCACCCGCCGTTCTTCGGCACGTTATGATGATCTCAGCGATGTCGACTCTTCAACGCGTGAATCATCCCGCCGCAACAAGGTCGTCAACATCAGCGCTACCGCTAAGCTCTCTGTGGCGCTCTTCAAGCCGGAGCGCTTCGGCGAGGAGACCCGCAACATCGCGGACGAGCTGATCAAGACCCATACCGTTGTCCTCAATCTCGAGAACACCAACAAGGATATGGCACGCCGCATCATCGACTTTTTGTCGGGCGTTGCATACGCCAACCGCGGCAAGATCAAGAAGGTCGCCACCTCTACCTTTATCATCATCCCGAACAATGTCGACCTCACCGGCGACGATCTGCTTGATGAGCTTGAGCACAGCGGCGTTTATTTCTAAGTGATCGCGGAAGATAAGCTCCTGCTCGACAAGGCGTATGACGCGATCTATCTTGCCGAGCGCAGGAACATCCCCCGATTTTTAGGCTTTCTCAATGAGCATGAAAGCCTGTATGTAAGACAGCATCTTCCCAAGAGCGCCGACATCACCTTCTTCGGCGGCTATCCCGAGGCGGTGCGCCTGATGATGGGCGCGTCGGCGGATGAGGACAGCTTTCCGATCACGGCGCTGGAGTTTTGCTATCGGGAGCAGGATGACCTGCGGCACAGGGATTTTTTAGGCTCGCTGATGGCGATGGGCATTCGCCGCGATACGCTGGGAGATATCCTGACCGGCAAAGGCAGGACGGTGATCTTCGTCCGTGACGACATCGTGCCCTTTCTCTTGTCCGACGTTGATAAGATCGGCAGGGTAGGGGTCAAGGTTGGTTACGCGGATGTGGATGATTTGCCGATCCCCGACGATATCGAGGAGCTGTTGTTCACCCTCAGCTCACTCAGGCTCGACGCGTTTGTCGCTGCCGCTGCGCATCTGTCGCGCGATAAGGCGGCGCGGCTGATCAAAAACGAACTGGTGATGGTTGATCATGTCACCGATACAGAGGTGTCATCCCAACTGAAAGAGGGGATGACGGTCACGATCAGAAAACACGGTAAATATGTTTTGGCTGAGCTGCGCGGTACCTCTAAAAAAGGAAAACTGCGCCTTTCGGTCAAGCACTACAGATAAGAAATACAGATTGTACAGGGAAGCGGCGTTAGCCGCCGACATACAATTTAAAAAGGGAAACCAAGGATAGGAGTGTTTATTATGTTAACAATTGACGAAATCAGAGAAGTCAGCTTTCGCCGTGCGGGCAAGAACGGATATAACGCAGCGGATGTAGACGAATTCATCGACGATGTCACCGATACCGTCGAGCAGTTATTGGCTGAAAAGAACGATTGCCTGCGCAAGATGGATATCCTGGCGAGCAAGATCGAGCAGTACCGCGAGGACGAGGAGACCGTTCGCAACGCCCTGCTCACCTCTCAGAAGCTGAGCGATACCAAGATCAAGGAAGCACAGGATAAAGCGGATTATCTCATCAAATCCGCTGAGAGAAAGAGCCGTGCGATCCTCACCGAGGCTGAGATGGCGACCGAGCGCGAGAAGGATAAGTTCGAGGCGATCCATTCCGAGACCGCCAAGCTCCGCAGTGAGATCATCGCGCTGTACAAAAAGCACCTCGCTATGGTCGAAGAAATGCCCAAGGAATCCGACGTCAAGGCAAAGCGCGAAGAACTGGATCAAAAGTATCCTTTCGAGCCGGTTGAAGACATGATCAAGACCCCTGTCGATGATGTCGAAGAGACTGCCGAGCAGCCCGCGTCGAATCCCGAACCCGTCGTTGAAGCTGAGGCGGACGCGGATGTCAAGATCCGCCCCGACTTAAAGCGTGAGAGACACGATAAGTTCGATAAGCTCAAGTTCGGCGATAACTATGATGTAGAATAATTGAGTGATATTATCGCCTTCCCCTTGAGGGGAAGGCTTTGGATTGCGTCACCTTTCCTATGGTGCTCTCAACCGATTAAAATATAATTTGGAGTGTATGTGAAGATGTCCCAGGATTATAATTTGACCCTGAATCTCCCCAAGACCGAATTCCCCATGAGGGGCGGTCTGCCCAAGGCTGAGCCCAAGACGCTCGAGCGCTGGGAGAAGGAGAAGGTCTATGACAAGCTGATCGAGAAGAACGAGGGCAAGCCCAAGTATGTACTGCATGACGGCCCTCCCTACGCCAACGGCGATATCCACCTCGGTCACGCCCTAAACAAAATTTTAAAGGACTTTATCGTTCGTTATAAGAATATGGCGGGCTTCCAGTCGCCCTTTGTCCCCGGTTGGGATACCCACGGTCTGCCCACCGAGCTTAAGGCGCGCGCCAAGGCAGGCATCGGTTCTTCTGCGGATATTTCTGTATTAGAATTAAGAAAGCTCTGCGAGGAGTTCGTCACGGGTTATATCGACGACCAGCGCAGCCAGTTCAAGCGACTGGGCTGTATCGGCGAATGGGACAATCCTTACATCACCTTACGCCACGAGTTTGAGGCGGAGCAGATCAAGGTCTTTGCCGAAATGGCGGACAAAGGCTATATCTACAAGGGTCTCAAGCCTGTTTACTGGTGTCCCGAGTGTAAGACGGCTCTCGCCGAGGCGGAGATCGAATACGCCGAGGATCCCTGCCATTCCATCTATGTCAAGTTCCGTGTGACCGACGACCTCGGCAAGTTCGCCGCGATGGGCATCGATCCCAATAAGGTGTTCTTCGTCATTTGGACGACCACCACATGGACGCTGCCCGCGAACCTTGCGATCTGCGTCGGCCCGCGCTACGAGTATTCCGTCATCAAATGCGGCGACGAATACTATGTCATGGCGACCGATCTGTATGAGAACGCGATGGCAGAGGCGGAGCTGACCGATTATGAGGTGGTCGCGACCATCAAGGGCGCTGAGCTCGAGTATATGAAGACCCAGCATCCCTTCCTCGACCGCGAATCCCTGTTGATCGTCGGCGAGCATGTTACCCTCGAGAGCGGTACCGGCTGTGTCCACACCGCTCCCGGACACGGTGTAGACGACTTCAACGTCTGCCAGAACTACGATATCCCCACCGTTTGTCCCGTCAACGGCGACGGTGTTTTGACCGAGGAAGCCGGACAGTTTGCCGGTCTTACGACAGATGAAGCCAATAAAAAGATCGCGATCTATCTCGACGAGACAGGCTCGCTGTTTGCGCTCAAGAAGATCATCCACCAGTATCCGCACTGCTGGCGCTGCAAGACCCCGATCCTGTTCCGCGCCACCGACCAGTGGTTCTGCTCCGTGGACGATTTCAAGGACAAGGCTGTTGACGCGATCAACACCGTCGAGTGGATCCCCGCATGGGGCAAGGATCGCATCACCGCGATGGTGCGCGACCGCAAGGACTGGTGTATCTCCCGTCAGCGCAAGTGGGGCGTGCCGATCCCGATCTTCTACTGCAAGGATTGCGGCGAGCCTTATGTCAATAAAGAAGCGATGCTCGCGGTAGCCGACCTCTTCGGTAAGGAAGGCTCCAACGCGTGGCTCGAGAAGGACGCGTCCGAGATCCTGCCCGAGGGCACCAAGTGCCCCAAGTGCGGTTCCTCGTCCTTCGATAAAGAGAAAGACATCATGGACGTATGGTTCGACAGCGGCTCCTCGTGGCGCGCTGTCTGCAAGCGCCGTCCGTATCTGGGCGCACCTGTCGATCTGTATCTCGAGGGTAACGACCAGTACCGCGGATGGTTCCAGAGCTCCCTGCTCACCTCCGTCGCGACACAGGGCGTCGCGCCTTATCGCACCGTCCTGACCCACGGCATGATCCTCGATATGGAACGCCGCAAGATGAGTAAATCGCTGGGCAACGGTATCAGCCCGCAGGAGGTCACACAGCAGTACGGCGCCGACGTGCTCCGTCTGTGGGTCGCGTCCTCCGACTACCAGTCCGATATCAGCATTTCGCGCGATATCTTAAAGCAGATGAGCGAGGCGTATCGTAAGATCCGCAACACCGCACGCTACATCCTCGGCAATTTGAACGACTTCGATCCCGAAAAGGATATGGTAGCGGCGAACGACCTTTTGCCCATCGACAAGTGGGCTGTCGTCAAGCTCAATGAGCTGATCACCAAGTGCCTGAACGCCTACGACAAGTTCGAGTTCCATCAGGTCTATCATTCCATCCACAAGTTCTGTGTCGTCGATATGTCTAACTTCTATCTCGACGTACTCAAGGACAGATTATATACCGAAAAGGCGGATTCCAAACAGCGCCGCGCCGCACAGACGGCGATGTATCTCATCCTCGATTCTCTCACCCGTATGCTCACTCCTATCCTGGCATACACCGCTGACGAGATCTGGAGATACCTGCCGCACCGTGCCGCTGACGACGCGGAGAACGTCCTGTATAACAGCATGCCGAAGACTGTCGACATCGACGTTGACGATGACTTCATCGCCGCGTGGGATCGCATCCACGAGCTGCGCGATACCGTCAAAAAGTCGCTCGAGGTCGTCATCAAGGAGAAGGTCGTCAAGTCCTCTCTCGAGACCTGCGTGACCCTTAAGACGAGCGGCGAGGAATACGACTTCATCGAGAAGGTGCTTCCCGAACTGAAATCCGTTTTCATCGTCTCCGAGGTCAAGCTCGAAAAAGCAGATGGTGAACTCGAGGTCGAGGTCACCAAGGCGGAAGGCGAAAAATGCGAACGCTGCTGGGCATATTCCACCACCGTCGGCTCCGACGCCGAGCATCCCACCCTCTGCGCCCGCTGCGCCGCCATCCTTGGTCAGTGATCAGTGGTCAGTGATCAGTGATTAGTTATATGTAATAATTGATGCGGTGTATCACACGGTACACCGCATTCTGTTATCAGCTTTCATTACGAAGCTCTCAACCTTATTTTAACTCAATGCATTTGGATGTGATACCATGCTAATCGTATACATCGCGATCATCGTCATCGTGCCGATCCTGTCGCAGTGTATCCGTTTCGCCATTGAAGCGAACGTCAAGCCGCAGGGCACCGTATCGGTGATCCCGGGTTTGTTCAACCTGACCTATTCCGAGAACCGCGGCGTCGCGTTCGGATTATTCCAGGACGGTACGCTGTTCTTTGCGATCACCACCTCGATCGTGATTGTTGTATTTGCTATTCTTCTTTTTAAGAATTATAAGAAAAGCAAATTATTCTCCGTCGCCGCCGCGCTGATCATCGGCGGCGGTCTGGGCAATCTGTTCGAGCGCATTTTCCTCGGCTACGTTGTCGATTATCTCAGCCTGTCATTCTTTCCGCCGATCTGCAATTTTGCCGACTATTGCATCACCGCCGGCACTGTTTGCCTGATCGTTTACCTGCTGTTCTTTTCCGATTTCTTGAAGGACAGCAAAAAGAAAACACAAGATGAACCGGCTTGATTTCGTTATCGTCGGCGATCACAGCGGCGAACGACTGGACAAATATCTTTCCGATCAGGTTGAGAACCTCAGCCGCTCGGCGGCAAGCCGCCTGATCGAGGACGGAAAGGTCACGGTAGGGGAGAAGGCGGTCAAGAAGAATTACAAGCTCGCCGACGGCGACCGTATCACGGTGCTGATCGACGACCCCAAGCCCGTCGATATCACCCCCGAGGACATCCCCCTCGATATCGTCTATGAGGATGAGCACCTGCTGGTCGTCAACAAGCCCAAGGGCATGGTCGTTCATCCCGCGCCCGGCAACTATAGCGGCACGCTGGTCAATGCCCTGATGTACCATTGCGGCGATCATCTGAGCGGCATCAACGGCGAGCTGCGCCCCGGTATCGTCCACCGTATCGATAAGAACACCAGCGGTCTATTGGCGGTCGCCAAGTCCGATATCGCCCACGCGGGGCTGAGTGAGCAGATCAAGGCGCACAGCTTCACCCGCCGTTACCTCGCCATCTGCTACGGCAACATCAAGGAGGATGAGCGCACCATTGACGCGCCCATCGGCAGGCATAAGATCGACCGCAAGAAGATGTGTGTCACGCAGATTAACTCAAAGCCCGCCGTCACCCACATCAAGGTGCTCGAGCGCTACAGCGGCTTTACCTATATCGAATGTCGCCTGGAAACAGGCAGAACGCACCAGATCCGCGTGCATCTTGCGAGCATCGGACACCCCATCGCGGGCGACGATGTCTATGGCCCCTCTAAAGTAATCACCTCGCTTCATGGGCAGTGTCTGCACGCCTATCAGCTCGGCTTCATCCACCCCGTTTCAGGCGAATACATGGAATTTACCGCCGACCCGCCCGAGAGCTTTCTCAGGTTCAGAGAAAAGCTGCGAAACCGTATGGATGTCTGAATATGATCTTTCATCGCGAAGAGCACAGCCCTGTGACGATTTCAACCATGGATGTCATTGCGAGGGTTTTATCCCGTGGCAATCTCAACTGCATCGAAAATAGGAACAGGATCATGATATGATATGAGATGAAATGAGCGTCGCGCAAGCGGCGTTTGCCATTATCATTGCCATTGCCTTTGTCTTTTGTTTTTTTCTTTTTCTTTTTCTTAGTGCTTTTTGTGACAACAGACCACAATTGTGCTTTTTTGTGTTATCCTTCCTCACGGCTCTTCCGCTTTTTGGCTTCCCGTTCTATCGCCGCCTTTGATCGGCTTTCACATGCCTGTGCGTAGCGCTCAAAGTTGAGATCGACCTCACCCTTGAGCACAATAAACGCCAGCGCGCAGGTGTGATCGTCCTCGAAGTCGGTCTCGATCTCCTCGTTGCCGTATAGCAGCAGCGCCTTGTATAGCCGCCCTGCCTGCTCATCGGTCAGATGGTTGATCATTGCGCTGTGGTGAAAGTAGGTAAAAAATCCTTTTGGCTTCTTCAATGTTATCAACTCCTTCACCTATGAGAAGATACAGAGAAAAGTTGCATACTTTTATGCAATTTTTAAAAATAATCGTAGTTTTTTTGAATATCGCGTGCCACAGTCGGTATTTTTCAAAAAATACTTGCATTTGTCGGAGCTTTGTGGTAATATAATATGGCATTTGAATCCGTCCTGTCCTTGGACGGGGTTCAGATATGGGAGCAACTTCCCAAATTTGAAGCGGACAGTCCTCTGCACGGTGATGTCATCGGGGTACGAATGTCTGAAAAATATCAGGAGGAAATTATGGACGCATTAAAGAAAATCGCACAGGCTTCTGTGAAAGAGAACGCCCCCGAATTCCACATCGGTGATACCGTAAAGGTTTCCGTTAACATCCGCGAGGGTGAGAGAGAAAGAATTCAGATGTTCGAGGGCACCGTGATCGCGCGCCGTGGTTCCGGCGTTGCTGAGACCTTCACTGTTCGCCGTCTTTCTTACGGCGTAGGCGTTGAGAGAGTGTTCCCGCTCCACAGCCCGAATGTTGTTGACGTTAAGGTTGTTCGCCGCGGTAAGGTTCGCCGCAGCAAGCTCTACTATCTGCGTGACAGAGTCGGTAAGGCTGCTAAGGTCAAGGAAGAAATTCGTAAATAATTCTTGAATTATTTCACAGGGGGCTTTACAGCCCCCTTTTTCCGTGGTATTATTTATCATGAGATATTACGAATCAAGAAATGATATTTCTCATTTTGAATAATAGGATGCGACCGCGTCCATGATCGAACGAGGTTTTTTATTTTGAAAATTGATAAAAGCAAATTAGACGAACTGTTTCTGGATGACAGCGAAGAAACCAATGAGGTTCCTTACGGTTCACAGATAAAACTGAATCAGAATGAAACTGTCGCAACGATCTTTGATTGGCTCGGCAGCCTGTTTATGGCGCTGGTTATCGTCCTGCTGATCATGACCTTCGGGTTCAGGATCATCGATGTCGACGGCAAGAGTATGGAGCCCACCCTGATCGACAGCGACAAGGTGGTCATCACGGATCTGTTCTATACACCGCACAACGGTGATATTGTCATCATCAGCCATGCTAAGGAATACCAAAAGCCCCTTGTCAAGCGAGTGATCGCTACCGCCGGCCAAGAGCTCAGGCTCGATTATCAGAACAACGCTGTCTATGTCGACGGTGAGAAGCTCGATGAGCCGTATATTCAGGGAACGACCATCCACGGCGATGTGCCCGAGAGCGAGCTCAACGGCGTTGTCCCCGAGGGCAAGGTCTTTGTTATGGGTGACAACCGCGGTATCTCGCTCGACAGCCGCTACCGCCAGATCGGCTTCATCGATGAGAGCTTCATCATCGGTAAAGCCCAGCTGGATGTGATCCCGCATACCTATGACGAGAGCGGTGTGCTGAAGCTGGATCTGTCAAAGATCCGTTATGTTTACCAATAATGCAACGTGAGCCTGCTTCAATCGGAGCAGGCTTTCTTTCAAACGCAAAGTTTTATTTCCTCAACCAATGCGGTTCGTGATTCAACGCCCTGCCGCAGGAGCACCACAGTGGCGCTCCCCTACAAATCCGCTGCAACGTCTCTTGTAGGGGAGGGGTGCTCCCCGTTGGGGAGACGTCACGAAGTGACAGTGGGGGAGGCGTCTCCGCCGAGGAATGCTCCTCCCGAAAACCATTCCGACCAACGCCACCTACCGCGAAGCAAATCGATTCTTCCGTAGGGTACGGCATTTATGACGTACCGAGAATGACGGGCGTTTCCGTTATCGAAAACGCGAGATAGGAAACAAACCTTTCTGACATGCGGACGAGCAATGCTCGTCCCTACGGTAGCGAGCCGCTTCCTCAACCGACGTGGTGCGTGATCCAACGCCCTACCGCGGTACGTCGGCAAGCAGTGGCGCTTAGCCAATCACAGACTTTATCTGTTCTTGGAGCGCTGTTGCATGGGAGTTGTAAGCCAAATCAAGATTTGGACAACTCCTCAAGCGCCGTACCCTACAACCCTGTGTAACCTGTGCTGTTGGGGCTGACACTTGACACGCGTGTTCCAATGCCGACCCCTACCAATCGTCTGCAACGTCTCTTGTAGGGGAGGGGCTTGCTCCTCCCGAAACGCTTCCATTAAACGGTGTCTACCGCGAAGCAAATCAAATGCTCCGTAGGGTACGGCGCTTGTCGACGTACCGTAGAATGACGGGCGTTTCCGCTATCGAAACCATAGATAGGATTACATAGTTTCTGCCGTGCGGTACGTCATAAATGCCGTACCCTACAAAACGCACATATTCTCAATGAACATCCATTTTATCCAACGCCCTGCCGCGGGAGCACCAAGGCGCTCCCCTACAAATTCGCTGCAACGTCTCTTGTAGGGGAGGGGCTTGCTCCTCCCGAGAACTTTCCCATATACACCATCCAACCGCGAAGCAGATCAACAATCCGCCCCTACCATATACACTCCAATGACCCTACCCCATCAGGTGAACTATGAAAAAACCAAGCAATAAAAAGAACAGCAAACATTATCAAAAGCCCCGCGGCGGACGCTCGGGTGCGCGGATGAACAATACCGCACCCCCCAAAAAAACCTCGCAAAAGCCCGCAAAATCTGCCAAAGCGGTGAAACCGAAAAAGCAATCCCGCCCCAACGGTGCATCCGATCACACCCAGGTGATCCAGTGGTATCCCGGTCACATGACCAAGACCAAGCGCCGTATCGAAAAGGACTTAAAGCTCGTGGACGCGGTCGCCGAGATCATCGACGCGCGCATCCCGATCTCCTCGCGCAACCCCGATATCGCGCGCCTCACCTCGGGCAAGCCGCGTATTGTCCTGCTCAATAAATGCGACATGGCGGATAAACGCGCCACCGACCGGTGGGTCTCCGCCCTCAGTAAAGAGAACGTCCGCGCCATTCCCGTCGATTGCAAGAGCGGCAGGGGAGTGGATAAGTTCGTGCCTGTCTTGACCGACCTGTTATCCGAGCGTATCGCAAGCTACAAGGCGAAGGGCATGGTCAATCCTACCATGCGCGTGATGATCGTCGGCATCCCCAACGTGGGCAAATCCACCTTCATCAACCGTATCTCCAAAAAGACTAAGGCGACTGCCGCCGACCGCCCCGGCGTGACGCGCGGCAACCAGTGGTTTACCGTCAGCAAAGGCTTTGAGATGCTGGATACCCCCGGCGTATTGTGGCCGAAATTCGACGACCAAAAAGTCGGCGAACACCTCGCCTTTACCGGCGCGATCAAGAGCGAGGTCATGGACACCGAGCTGCTCGCCGTGCGCCTGATCGACCTGCTCAAAGAATGGCAAACCCCCGAGTTTGTCGAGCGTTACAAGCTCACCGATGAGGAGCTCTCACTGCCGAGCTACGAGGTGCTCGAGAAGATCGCCGCGCATCGCGGCATGCTGATTGCGGGCGGAGAAGCGGACACCGAACGCGCCGCCTACACCCTGCTCGACGAATTCCGCGCCGCCAAATTAGGACGCATCACACTGGAAAAACCGTAAAATGAGTAGGGGAGGGGCTTGCTCCTCCCGAAAACGATTGGCTAAGCGCCACTGCTTGTCGACGTACCGAGAACGACGGGCGCAGAAAAAGCCTTCCCCTCGGGGTGCCCCCGTTGGGGGGAATGTCCGAAGGACAAGGGGGGAGCCGCTTCCGGCGAGGTGCCCCCGTTGGGGGAATGTCCGAAGGACAAGGGGGGAGTCGCTTCCGGCGAGGAGAAGGTGTCGACCAACGGGAGACGGATGAGGGGATGACGTTTCTGTTATAGGTAGAATTCGGTGAAGCTGTGTGTGTACCGAAAGAGAAAAAACCCGACACTCTTTGTTGAATTGATTGATAGGATAAGTGAGCCCCTCATCCGACTTGGCTTGCGCCAAGCCACCTTCCCCCCGAGGGGAAGGCTTTCCTAACCCCCTAATTACCATTGGAGGATATATGGACTGGTTAACTTACGAAAAAGAAGCGATGGCAAAAGGCTATCATCATATCTGCGGTGTGGATGAAGCGGGACGAGGACCCCTCGCGGGACCCGTCTGTGCCGCCGCCGTCATCCTGCCCGAGGGCTGTATCATCGAGGGCGTGAACGATAGTAAAAAGCTCACCGAGAAGAAGCGTGACGCGCTGTTTGACGTCATCATCGAGACCGCGGTCTCCTGCTCCATCGCCTTCGGCACGGTGGAGGAGATCGAGCGCGACAACATCCTCGCCACCACGATGAACACGATGAAACGCGCTGTCGAGGGCTTGTCCGTTAAGGCGGATTACGCCATGATCGACGGCAACCGTCTGCCGCCGCTCGATATCCCCGCCGAGTATATCGTCAAGGGTGACGCTAAGTCGATGTCCGTCGCCGCCGCGTCGATCCTCGCCAAGGTCAGCAGGGATCGCCTGATGCTCGAATATGCTGAAAAATATCCGCAGTACGGCTTTGAAAAGCATAAGGGCTACGGCACCAAGCTCCATATCGAGAAGATCCTCGAGTACGGCGAGACCCCCATCCACCGCCCGAGCTTCCTTAAAAAGATCTATGCGAAATACAAATAAGGCTCCCTTTCCTAAGCAACCGAGTTCGGATTTATTCTCGTTGCATAAGGGAGCTGTCACCGGACGCTTGCGTCACGGTGACTGAGGGTTGACAATTCATGAAACCATTTTCCAACCAAGCCTTCGGTGCGCTGGGTGAAAAGCTCGCCGCCGCATATCTCAAACAACAGCATTATAAAATTCTGAAAAAGAATTATAAAAACAAACTCGGCGAGATCGACATCATTGCCCGCGACGGGGAAGAGATTGTCTTTGTCGAGGTCAAGACCCGCTCTATGAGCCCGTACCTCGGCGGACAGTACGCCGTCGATCAGCGCAAGCAGTTCCACATTATGCGCACCGCCGCCTACTTTCTCGATACCAAAAAGATCCGGCTCCAACCGCGTTTTGACGTCCTCGAGATGGAGGTCGACCGCACTACGGGGAAGTTGATCAAGGCGAATCACTATAAGGCAGCCTTTGCGCAAACCGAGGATTACGCGCGATTTTGACGAAAAATCGATATTTCAGCCTTCCGATGATGCGGGAGGCTTTTGCTTTTCACGGCGTTTTTGCCATAAAAAGGCAGATTTAATCAGCATTTTTGTACCATTGACTATTGCGAAAAACCGACGTTTATGGTATGATAACATAGAATATAATGGGCAGGGTGACAGTAATAATCCGTACCTGCTGAAAATGGCAATATTTCGGCAATTTTCGGCTTATCAATCTTGGCAGGCGCCGGCGCGTCCTCGCGGGCTGCGCTTATTGGTAACGGTCAGGTATGACCGTTACCGTATCGCTTCGCCGCTCGTCCTTTCCCCAAAAAGCAGGCTTTTTGGG
>OMWP01000052.1 GCA_900314795.1 uncultured Eubacteriales bacterium | reverse complement strand
TTTGAATTATCTGACCCTTTCCGCAGAGGAACGGACGATGTTCAAAGCCGTAATGGAAAGAAGGCATGTTACCACGCTGGACAGCGCCATTGCCGCCTTCAGGAGCTTGTACGACTATGAGTTTTCACTCGACGCAGAGAACTCTGATGATTTCTTCAAGGAATATCTTGCACATCATCTTCCGACCAATTTTGACACTCGCTGGCTTGATGGTATTCGCTCCGATATCGACGCCGACAGATTACTTCAACAGTTAGGAGCCGAGGTAACATCCTACGGCATAGTTTCCAAGCAGCACGGCAGTTTATTTGCGCTGACCGGCTATGATGAGCTTGAAGAATATGAGCTGATCGAAGTGTGCGGACAGCCTGCATTGTTCAGTGACGCGCGTATTCCCGACAGCGCAGTGCCGGAAGGTCTGTACCGTTATGATTTGCGCTGCGGCGAGGACGATCTTCTTGACGGAACGATCGAGCCGCATGTATATGTGAATCACGGCGGCAGCATTCTTGTTCAGCAGCCGTTTGAGTTTGGAGAAGATGGATACATTCAGCTCGACGAGGACTCCTCACCGAATTTCATTGGTGTGGAAATGACTGCGGAGGAATTTGCCGGAAGGGATTTCACTGAGGACATCGACGATGATTTTGCACCGATTGGAGGAATGAATTTATGAGCGTAAGAGATATCTCAATTAACGATCTTCGGCGAATGAAGAAAACCGAAGGTATTGTATTTCAGGGCTGCGGCGGCGATCCGCAGGAGTGGATTGACGGTATCAATGACATGTTGAGAGAAAGCAGAATTCTGCTTGACGATACAAAGTTTTCAGATGTGTTCCGTTTTCAGAATAACGGTGTGACCTGCCTGCTGTTTCCCTTCAATCCCGATGTACAGCTTGACACAGGTAAACTTGCTGTGTGGAGACTCTCTACTCACAGTCAGTTCGGCGGCACATGGCTTTCTGACTATGTACCGAACGAGTTGGGCGGATACCTCGGCGAGAGAGTAAAGCCCGACTGCGCCCTGATTGGTGAGTCGGGCAATATCTTTCACCTTGCCGGAAAAGCGGCGCAAACCCTCAAGCAAAACGGCATGAGAATGGAAGCGCAAGAAATGCTCGATAAGGTGATGAGCTCAGGCAGCTACGACGAAGCCCTCGGTGTGATCGGCGATTACGTCAACATCACCGACGGTTCGGAGAGCGAGGATTTCGACGAAGGGCAAGGTATGTCATTGTGAGATATGAGGATTTCGTCAGCCGGATTGAGCGGCTGAACGACAGCGACGTGTATGTGTCACCGGACTTCCAATGCGACAGAACGGGCGGTTATCCCACCTCTCTCTGCGTGAATTGGGATAAGGGAAAGGCGTGGCTGCAATTGAATGATAGCTTCGATACAGACGGCGTAGATGTTGCAAAGTATGAGCAGCTCTGCGCCGATTTTGGTATTGTGGATTGTTTTGACACAGAGCGGTTCAATCAGATTCTTTTGTCACTCGGCGAAGACGCGGTGCAAAACGCTTCACTTCCCGAAGAAGACGAAGATTTCGATTTGAATATGTAAAATCACTAAAGAAAAGGATGAAGAATATATGATTGTAAGTTTGCAGAAGTTCAAGCAAAAATATGGTCTGCTCGACGAAGCGTGCCGTCAGTGGTGCGCCGTTGCCGTATCAGACAAGAGCCGAATGGACGGTGTCGGTTTCGGAGAATTCTATGAGAAGCTCTCCCTTGAAAAGTATAAGGAATACCGTCAGCATCCCGACAGATTTGACGTCACCGAACAAGGTAATACAACTGTTCTTCCTTTGACCGTTGAAGAATTGCGCGAGCTGGAAGAACTTGTCGCCAATACCCTGTGCGGGTATACGGATAAGTCTGTTGAGGATGTTTTGCTGGGACTTGAAATCAAGTTCGCCGCAATCAAAGGCGAAACAGTTTCGGAAGGGATGAGTTAGTCATGGGAATTCTCTGGTTTATCCTGGGCATGATGGTAGGCTGCTGCCTTGGAGTATTTCTGATGTGTTGCCTGTCCATCCACCGGGTCAATAAGTATGAAGCGGAAATTCGCAGACTCCGCAGCATTGTCGAGAACATGAATAATTCTCGATAAGAAATAAAACTACAGGGTATCAATCGCAAACCCCGCGGCGAATGATACCGTCCGATCTCCGCGGGGATTGATACCCTCGGAAACGAGGGATCAAAATCAGAACACCGGTATCACGAGTAGGAAACAAAACATCGATCCTACACATCATCTATAACCTGTTTCCGCTTCACTACAACAGGTTTGTAGACGTTTTCGGCGGCTCCGGCAGCGTACTGCTCGGCAAGCCGACAATTGACGCCTTTGAGGTATTCAACGACTTTGACCGCAATTTGGTCAATCTGTTCCGCTGTATGAAAGCAAGGCCGATGGCGGTCATCCGCGAGCTCGGCTTCTGCAATCTCAACTCCAGAGATGATTTTGACGTTATCAGAAGGTTCTTCGAGCATGAGGTTTTCACCGATGAATATCTCGCCGAGGAATTGGAACTGACGGAAATCATGCTGCCGCCGCCTCAGGCAAAGGAGCTTAAGGAGCTTTTCCTGAAATATACGCAGGACTATGATGTTCGCAAAGCGGCGATGTATCTCAAATTACAGCGCTACAGCTATTCAAGCAGCGGTAAATCATACGCTTCTCAGCCGTTCGATATCCGCAAGCTGTTTCACTTGATTCAGCAGCTTGAAAAGCGCATGGCGAACGTGATCGTTGAGAATCAGGATTTTGAAACGCTTGTGCGGCACTATGACCGCGACGACGCTTTCTTTTATCTTGATCCGCCGTACTTCTCAACCGAGGGAATGTATCCCGGCGGCTTCGGCACGGACGATCATGAGCGGTTGAGGGATTTACTGTTTTCCATCAAAGGCAGGTTCCTGCTGTCATATAACGATTGCCCCGAGATTCGGGAACTTTACAGGGATTGTGAAATCTTCAGCTTTTCCCGAACCCATTCGATGGCACAGCGTTATGAAGCAGGAAAGGAATTTAAGGAATTATTGATTGCAAACTATGACTTCTTTGAGCGTGTAAAGAATCAGCCGCAACAGCTGACTCTTTTTGACGACGCCGAGAAGATGGACTATTTTAATAAAATTTTGAAGGAGAGTAAGATTTAATGAAAATTATTTCAGTAACAGCACAGCCCCATATTTTTATCACAATGCCCGTAGAAGCACTTATCGAGGCGGGAATCACCCCAACTGATGCTGTCGAAATCTATGCGGAGGACGGCAAGGTCATTATTCACAAGTTGCAGCCGGAGGACATTGAGAGCTTCGAATGTGACGAAGACTGCGTGAACTGTCCGTTCCGAATTATCGACTGCGCACACGAAAAGACGGCTTAAGGAGGACACTATGACCGGAGATATTATTTTCAGATTTTTGGGGAAGCACGGAAAAATCACCATCCCATACGCCATCAGGGAAAGTCTTGATTTACAGCACGGGGATATCCTTTCCTTTGAGGAACTGGACGACGACAGAATCATCATCAGCCGCGAGAGCCTTTGCGTCTGCAACGCGAGAACGCCGATTGAGGAAAAGAAGGAAACCCTTCTCGATTTTCTCAACAGCCTTTCGCCCGAGCAGAAAGCGGCAGCGCTTGTTCATTTGTCGATGCAAGTTGCAAGTCAGCAAGGGAGCGCGGAAAATGCCTGAGTTCAAGCCGCTTTACCGCTATACGCTTCAAAACGCGAACGAGTTCGACGAGGTGGAGCAGTGGCGTGAGAGCCACCGCGAAAACTGCAAGTGCGCCAACGACATCACTGATGCCATCAACAGCCACTATCACGACAACCGGCTCGACGACTGCGTTAAGCCGCTACTGGACAAATACGGCTTTGACCGCGTGAATTGGGTGATTGCCAATACCATCCGCGAGGGCATTCAGGACGGCAGATATTCCGCCGAAAACAAGGAATGGGCTGAAGGCTTTGATGTTTTGAGCAGTGATCAAAACTGGCATTTCTGCGTGACCGCTCATCCCGGCTTGGTCGATATCTTCGCCAATCAGCTCAGAACCGCATGGAACGAGCTGGGGCTGTTTGACAGAGCTTTCGTTACGGATGAATCAAACTATGAGGATCAATTGCTGATTCTCAAGCCGACGGTATTGAAAATCGAATACAGACAGCCCGATTATCAGCTTTTCTATGCCACCGACGGCTTTGGATGCGACCCGAAAAAGATCGGCGCGCGGGTGTTTGGCTTCTTTTTGAAGGACGACGAGTTTACGTCTTTCCGTCGCCATGATTTTTACGGCGTAGCCAATGACGCGGCATTACCGGATTGGGCGCTCGAAAAGCTCAACGACATCAGAGAAAAGTTGGACATGGATGAAAGCGATACAGCTTTGGAGGTGAATCAATCGTGAGAGTAAAAATATATCAGATGAATGCTGACCGTGACCTTCACCTGATTAAGTTTCTCAGCTTAGAAAGCATGAAGAAATTTATGGGCGTGGATTCTGTCGACCCCTCGCTTTACGACGAGGTGTTCAACGCGGAGTTGGATACCGACGATCTCGAAGACATCTTTGTGCGGTTCAACACGGAAAAACACCCGCTTTTCAGAGGTCACTCACTTTCGGTATCCGACGTGGTTGTTACCGGCAAGGGAGCGTTCTTCTGCGACGGCGTAGGCTTTAAGCAGATTGATTTTGATGAATCAAAGACACAGAAGCCAGACGATCTCATGCGCGTGCTTTATGTCGAACCCGGCAAAGTACCGTATGAAGCGGAGATTCGCAACGAGCTTCGTAGTATGCAGCGCGCTGTCTGTGACGGTCTCATTGAACCCATTTTCATGGACGACGACTGCGTACTTGTCGGAAATGAAGAAAGCAAGCTCAGAGGGATGCAGGGCAACCGTCACCTCGACGGCGGCGGAGTCCTCGCCGGACCCTTCTTCATCTGCGGCGACGCAGGCGAGGATTTCAGATCGCTGACAGATGATGAGGTCAGCAGATACATGGAAAAATACGCGGAACCCGAGGATATCAGCGACGAGGAAACGCAGGCTGACGTCGGGTTCACACTTTATGGATTATAAAGGAACCACTGACTAATTCACGCCTGACGGCTGGGCACGCAACTCGCTTGCATCTTTTCCGCCATGCTGCCCAAAAAATCTCGGCAAGGCGACAGCCTTACCTCAATTTGTTTGAGCACCCTGACGAAAAATCTGGCGGCGCGATTTGCACACCCGAATTAATCAGTACTTCCTTGAAAGGAGAGAGTTTATCATGGCACAAACAAGCAGAAAGAATTATCAGAGGAACAATCAGGATCAGCAGAAACGGCAACCGCATACGCCGGGTATCAGTGCAAAAATTGACAGGCTCGTAAACAGCGACGGCAACACGCGCGCCTATGCCAGCGTGAATATCGCCGGAGCGGTGGCGATCCACGGACTTCGGGTTATGGATTCGCGTAAGGGGATATTCGTATCCATGCCGCAGGAATCGTACAAGGACGCAGGAGGCAATACCAAATACAATGAGATCGCCCATCCCGTCACCAAGGCAGCGCGTGACGCAATCAACGACAAGGTGCTCGAAGCCTACAATCAGGCGTTGCAGGAAAGTGAAAGCGACGGCTTCACCGAGATGGAGGATGACGGCGACCTTCCGTTCGACGAGGATGAGGACGAGTTCGAAGGTTTTTCACAAAGTATGTGATTCTCTCTGGACTTTGCGAAACGGCGCGACTATACTGCTCGTTGAAAGGAGGCTGACTGTATGAAAAAGTTAGCGATCATCATAGCCATTTTAATGGCAGCGAGCAGCATGAGCGCCTGTTCACAGGCAGAAAAAGAGAATTATATCCACCAAAAGCCAACGTATTCCGCGACGGCGGATGAAGCAGAAAGCCGCATAAATACTGATATTTTCGGCACTGAAACATCCGAAACGGAAAACGCCGGGAAATCGCCTGTGTCGGCTTTTCAGGAGCCTTCGGGTGTGTACCCGACCTCGCCGAATAAAGCCGGTGTTGGGCAAACGTCGCGCAAACAGGACGGCGTTTCGGAGAACGACGTGAGTGTGCAGAACAGCGAAAGCTCAGTGACGCAAAGCTCAGAAAGTTCGCGTGAAAACACTCCGAAACAGAGCGGAAACAGTCAGAGCCGTTCCCCGAAAACCACCGAAAATCCGCAGAGCAATCCCGCGCCGAAGCCTACCCAAGCGACTCAGCCCAAAGCTACGGAAGCGCCAAAGCCAAAACCGACCGAGGCGCCGAAGCCTACTAAAGCTCCCGAGCCGGAGCCGACCGAGCCGCCGGCGGAAAGAAAATACCTCGACTACAATCAGGTAGTCAGCAATCTAATCGGTTACGGTCAGAGTCTCGGCATGGTTTACAACGGCTCTCTCGGCATCGGAAACGCGGGCTGGTTCCCACCGACGGATATCAGCGGTTACACCGACACGGACGCAGCTACGGCGGCTTGCTACAGCGACGTCGATTACGTCCCGTACTATTACGCAGACTTAGGCGCGGTACCGTCCGATATCATGTTCAACGTCGTCGCGAGTGGCGGTCAAATCTATGTAGTATACGGATAAATAATTATCAGAATCCCCGGATCAGCGATGGTTCGGGGATTCTTCAAAGGAGTGATACAAATGTATATTTCAGCAAATATCAGCTATAAAGGGAACTCCGCAGATATCGATTTCCCTGTCAGCGATGAAATGCTAAACGATATTCTCATAGAGTCGAAGATGCCGACGGATACGACCCAACTGTTCTTTGTCGAGGACGTCCATTATCCGTTGGAGCTGTCTGCCTTGAATGCGCGGACGATTAATCTCGACGAGCTGAATTTCCTCGCAAGGCGGTTGGATTCGTTTACCGATGATGAGATTGAGCAGTTTTATGCGGCTGTTGAACAGCGAAACGCCAAGAACCTGAAGGACTTGATCAATCTCACCTATAACCTCGACAAATTCACCATTATTAAGAACGTCGGTGATATGACAAAGGTCGGCAGAGAGTACACGCTAAACACCGAGGGCTGCGCAAACGCCGATTCATGCTACGACGCGAAGTACGCCGAGATCGGCAGAAAGCTCCTCGCTTCTGGACGCGGAATCTTTACCGAGCGCGGACTGCTGTTTGTTGAGGATAAGCCGATCGAGGAAGCCTATGACGGCAAAATCTTTCCGGGCTTTGCCTACCAATCGTTCATCGTCAACGTCGATGTGGAGTACAAGGGCAGATTTGAGAGCTTGTTCCTGCCCGAATCTCAGCTTGCCATAGACAAGGCAGTACGCAGGCTCGGCGCGGAGTCCATTGACGACTGCGAGTTGACCTGTGAATATGAGAATCCCAATTTCGGTCGTTTCTCCGTCCGCTTTGAGGAAATCCTCGACAATGAGGGCATTGCCGCTCTGAACACACTTGCGTATGAGTTTTACACCTATGATATAAACGCCGAAAAACTCGACGCCGCGATGGAGATGACCGACGTTAAATCTTCAAAAAACATTATCACGCTGATCAATCACCTCGACGAGTTTGAGTATCTGAATGATATCAGCTACGGCGACTACGAGGGGATCGGAAGATACTTCGTTGACAACGATTACTACGACGAGTATGAGATCAGCGATGATTTGTGCGATTATTTCGACTTCGCTGGATTCGGCGCTCATATGGCGGAGGAAAAAGGCGGTCAGTTTGTAAGCGGCGGATTTGTCTTCTACGATGGAGAGGACGGGTTTGATTCTTTTATGGACAAGCTCGAGGATGAGAACAGTTCGATGACAATGGGAGGAATGTAGCGTGAGCAAGCTGTTTTCAAGAGTAAGCCTGACTGCCGATAACGGCTCTGCGGACGAATATCTCTGCCCGGGAATGCCCGACACCGAGGAACAGATCGCCGATACCGACGGCTACTGTGATTTCCTCGAGGATAATCCCGACGCGGAAAGCATTACAGTAGATGTCGAGCACTACCTTTACGGCGATGGCGAAAGCGAAAACGCCGATGAGGACGATATCGCGGAATTTGAAAAGCACGGTGAGGATTTCCTCAACAGCGATGAAGTGGATTATTTGGACTATAACCGGTTCGTCATCCCGATTGGCAGCGAGGGCTTTTCTATGGAGGAAATGACGTGAGCGTAATGTTTTCAAAGGTGACGCTGACCGCCGACAACGGCAGCGCCGCCACTCTTCTCTGCTCAGGCTCACCCAAGGATCATTACGATTTGGAGGACTGGACGATCTATCAGAAATTCATGTCGGATAACCTCAACAGCAAATCCGTCAAAGCCAAGGTCGATACCTACCTCTATGGCGAAGGCGAGGTCTTTATCGCCAACATTTACGAGGTCGCGTCGTTTACCGGCAGAGGTGAACAGTTCCTTACACATCCCGACGTACATTGGCAAGGCAGCTCGGAGTTTACAGTTTATCCTGCTGTTATTCAAGCTCAAAAACTGGTGGACAATCTCGGGTTTATCTGATATGATAATTTTAAGACAAATCGAGATTTAGGAGTGAAAGTAATGAAAATAATATTAGTTGAAGCAGATGAAATGAAAATTAAAGAATTAGAGCGAGAAAGTGCTTTTACTTGGGAAGGTATGACACTCGATGAGGATAATATCGATGCGATTGCTAATGCATTTATTGAGGAGCAACTTGTAAAGACCGATACTTCTGAAATAACAGGCTATGTATGGTATGGTCGTACTATGAACAAGTTATATCATTTAAGCGGTGATAATCAATATCAAGAGGATCTGCCTTTTCTTTCTTTTGACAATAAGTCTTTTAACGGTTCGGGCAATCTGAATGTTTTCAAATTAATGGTTGGTGCAAGATGGTTAGATGATATCGTATGTAACAATTCTATCAGAGCAGAACAGTAAATTCTGATTTACAGTTCCATAGCCATCATAAACAATTACATACATACACACCAAAGCCATGAGGTCAAAAGCCTTGTGGCTTTTCTTTTTTGGAGGTGAAACCAAATGATACTCACAGCAATAGTTCAAACAAAGGGCGGAACGCTTGTCGTGGATCTGCCGCGCGACCGCATTGATTTGGAGATGAAGATACGATCTGTCGGCATCGAGCGCTTATCAGACCAAATCCATATTATTGACGATGAAGAAAAGAGCGATATCAGCGTGAAGCTGTTCGGCGAGAACGATATCGGCAGGCATTTGTCATTGCTTTTTAACGAAAACCATACGCTGTTTGATGTCAACAAGACCCTGCAGTTTGTGGCGAATTCCGTTGAAGATATCCGCGACGATTTGGAAATGAATATCATTCACGACCAATACGACACGCCCGCGGAGCTTGTCGGCGATATTGAGCGCATGACTGATGAAGTCGGGCAGTACACCGAAACCTTCTATTTTCCGCTTGTCGGCAATATGGAGGATGACGACGGCGAACAATACGAAGTCGGCAACCGCTATCTCCGTTATTATGAATATGAAATCCGAGAGCTGCTTCAAAAAGAGCAGGATCTCGACGGCACG
>OMWP01000033.1 GCA_900314795.1 uncultured Eubacteriales bacterium | reverse complement strand
CTTGGCAGTACTAATAGGTCGAGGGCTTGACCACATTACTCTTTGGTCAGTCCGCTTACTCTCCTTTATCTCTCACTTTGTTCAGTTTTCAGGGTGTATCCCTAACTAAGATAATTTATTAGTTGCCATAAAATAACGGCGCAGTCGATCTGACTGCGCTGTTGTTTTTCTACGCTCTTAATTTTTTGAGCAATTCTTTTCCGGTCGAAGTTAAACCTTCTGCACAATAGTTCCCGAGTACATCTTGGTAACAGTCTATTATGCAATTATTTTTCGCTAACAAGTGTATGCATCGCTCTATTTCATTATCTGTATATTTCGTATTTGCTTTAACTTCATTACCATCGTTGAATGTTTCCAAAATATATCGAGTTAATTCTTCATTGTTCATAGATTATCACCTCCTTTTGGCATAGATTATACATTATTTTTTTCTGTTGACAACGAACAACTTGTCATTGTTTTACTTGTCAATCTGTGATATAATAATATAATTGATTAAAAGGAGGTATGAGATATGGCTGATAATACACGTTTAGGTTTAGCAAAAAATGCCAAGAGGGATGAGTTTTATACTCAATACTCAGATATAGAAGCAGAAATGAATGCATATGTTGAGTATAACCCAGATGTATTTAGGAATAAAACGATATTATTACCTTGTGACGATCCCGAGTGGTCAAACTTTACTAAATACTTTGCGAATAACTTTGAGCGTTTTGGTCTTAAAAAGCTGATTTCCACCTCTTTTGCAAAAGGTTCTGGAAATTTACAGTTGACATTGTTTGAAATGGAATCACCTTTGTATGATGAAGAATTACATGACACTCATGGTAAACTCTTTACATTAACTCATGATACTAATGGTTCTGGCAGTATTGATTCAGATGATATTGAATTCTCAGGTTATCTAAAAGGGGATGGTGATTTTAGATCAGATGAAGTTCGTGCGCTTAGGGATGAGTCGGATTTAATAATTACTAATCCACCATTTTCGCTATTTCGTGAGTTTTTATGTTGGATTATGGAGGCTGATAAGAAATTTATTATCGTCGCAAATCAAAACGCAATAACATATAAGGAAGTCTTTCCGTTATTAAAAGAGAATAAAATGTGGTTGGGTCAAGGATTTAAAAGCAATGTTGGCTATTTCAGTGCACCAATGTATGAAGACTACGCAACGGCTGGTCAACATAAAGAAGGTTATATTCGTGTATCGGGTGTTATGTGGTTTACAAATATAGATTTAAGTAAACGTCATAAATTTCTTGAAATGGATACATTGGAACATAATCTAAAGTATAATAAAAAGTTAAGAAAGAAATTGGAATCAGAGTATGGTATTATAGAATATCCGCATTACGATAATTATAATGCTATTGAGGTCCCATTCACAGAGTGTATTCCGTCTAATTATAATGGAGTAATGGGAGTACCAATTACTTTTATGGATAAATACAATCCAGAACAATTTGAAATTGTTTGGCAAGCATCAGGTAATACAAGAGCATCAGCGCCTAAATCAGTTTTAAAAGAATTAAATTACACAAAACATGATGAAGATAGAGGTGGTTGTAGTGTTGTTCACGGAAAGAGGACATATGGACGGATACTTATCCGGCTGAAGAAAGGAGTTTAAATCAGATGCAAACAAGGTTACATACAGAATGGACGGTAAAAGATATTTGTAAAGGATTTATTTATGATCAAAACGAAAATAAAGGTCTATTCGGATTGGGCGGAAAGCTTATTATCCAGCCGGAATATCAGCGCAATTATATTTACGGTGACGGTAAGAAGGACGTAGCCGTTATTGATTCTCTCTTAAAAGGTTATCCGCTCGGGCTGATTTACTTTGTTAAAAACGCTGATGGTATGTATGAAGTATTGGACGGACAGCAACGCATTACTTCATTTGCACGATTTGTCAACAAGTCTTGGACATTTTCCGTACAGTGGAAAGGAAAGGTTCGCTATATCGATAGTCTTGATGAAGATGACAGAAGAAGAGTAGAAGAAGCACCGCTTACAATATATGTATGTGAGGGTGAACCTTCCGAGATAGAGGAATGGTTTGAAACCATCAACATCGCAGGCGTACCATTAGTTAAACAGGAGTTGCGGAACGCTTCCTATCACGGACCTTTTGTAACAATGGCGCGTTCGGTCTTTTCTAATACCGGCAATGCTAATATGAACCGTTGGCAAACATACGTTAAAGGGAGCCCGAAGCGGCAGGCTATATTGGAAACAGCACTCGATTGGGTAAGCAACGGAGATATTGACGGATATATGTCGGCTCATCGAAAATATGCTGATATCAGCGAACTCAAAAATCATTTTGAAACTGTGATTGACTGGATTGATTCGATATTTGAATATACCGGCAACGAGGTATGCGGTCTCGAATGGGGACGTCTTTACCGCGAGTATCATACCAGCGCGTATTCAAAGGATGAAATCACTGAACGTGTAAATGATTTGCTTGGCGATCCGCAGGTTACGAATAAAAAAGGAATCTTTGAGTATATTCTTGGAGGAGAAACAAACAAGGTTCTGTTAAATGTTCGAGTTTTTGATGAAAAGACTAAAAGGTCAGTGTATCAAAGGCAGACAAAAGAAGCGATGGAGAAAGAAATATCTAACTGTCCATTATGTGCTGTCGGTCACGATAATAACGCAAAACGAATATACAGATTGAACGAGATGGATGCAGATCATGTAACCGCATGGAGTAACGGCGGTGCAACAGACGAATCAAATTGTCAAATGCTATGCAAAACACATAATAGAGCCAAAGGAAATAAATAAAGAAAGAAAACGCCTTTCCATGCGGAAAGGCGTTTGGTGTTTTATTTGGTTGAGATTGCCATGGAGGGAAAGAACCCTCCGGCACTTTGTGCCACCTCTCCTGTGTATGGATTCTGTGACCCAAATCGCAGATTTGGACAGAATCTCACCTTAGGAAAGGGAGCCTTTGCTCCTCGCAATGACAAATGGAGGAAAGTAGCAACCCTCCGGCACTTTGTGCCACCTCCCTTAGGAAAGGGAGGCTTTTAGAAGCCTGCGTCGGCGGGGGATTCTTCGGATGCGGCTTCTTTGACTTCCTCTACCTTGTCGGCAACAGCCTTTTTCGCATCCTTAGCGGCGTCGGTGACAGCGTCTTTTGCGTCAGTGACAGCGTCCTTTGCTTCCTCGGCGACATCGGCGGCAGCGTCCTTGACGTCTTCTGCCTTATCGGCGACAGCCTCTTTGACCTCTTCTGCCTTTTCGGCAACAGCGTCGGCAGCCTCTTCTACAGCATCCTCAGCCTGAGCTTCCTCAGCAGAGATCAGCTCATCGAGATCCTCGTTTTTGTTGGGATCGAAACGACCGTAGAAATCGGTTGCGGCGGTCTTTGCTTTATCAGCGAAGTCGGCGGCAGATTCCTTAGCTTTGTCAAATGCTTCGTTGCTCTTCGCCATGAATTCATTCGCGGCGGCGGAAGCCTTCTCGGAAACAGCCTTGGCGAGCTTTTCGGCGTTCTCGGAACGGATCTTGGTGTCGTTCTGGATGTTGAGCAGCTCCACATAGCGCAGAGAAGCCTTGCTGATGCGGTCGCTTGCCGCGTCGATGACAGCGCAGATCGCCTCGTTCTCAGCGGTAGTGTTGTCGCGCATATTCTCATAGAAATAGCGGCCGAGCTCAATATATGCCTGGTCACGGGTCGCGGTATCCGCTTTGATGACGCCCTTGATGTGGCTCAGCTGCATTCTCAGGCGGTTTTTCTCCGCGATAGAAGTCGCGATCTCGGACACGGTATCGCCGATGAACTCCAGACCTTCTTTAATGCTTTTTGTAAAATCCATAATCGTTACCTCCGTTGTGGAATAATATTCATCTATATTATCGCATTATTTGCACAGAAAATCAATAAGTTTTCATAAATAATTTGCATTTCCTATAAAATATGGTAGAATATATTGGAGAATGGTGAACGGTGAATGATGAATAGTGATGGGAGGGCTTCGCCCTCACCCATTTATAAATTGTCATTGCGAGGCATCGGCGATCTGCCGATGACGTGGCAATCTCAATCGAATTGATTGATGATAACGGTTAAAGGAGTGATATTATGTCAAATGTCATATCCAAAGAGGTGACCTGCCCCAAGTGTAATCACACACAGGGTGCGCACCTGTATATCAGCATCAACGCGAGCAATGACCCGCAGTTCAAGAAGGCACTGCTCTCGGGCAAGATCTTGCAGTATCGCTGTGATAGCTGCGGCTATGAGGCGCGCTACACCTATCCGCTGTTGTATAACGATATGAAGCGACGGTTTATGGTCTACCTGATCCCGCAGATCGACCGTTTTCAGCTCGAGGATCGTGCGCTCGAGGACGATTACCGCAATTTGAAGGGTATCCGCAAGCGCATCACCTCGGACTTCAACTCCATGAAGGAGAAGATCTTTATCTTCGAGTCGGGGCTGGACGATATGGCGGTGGAGCTGACCAAGTACGCGATCAGTGAGATGGTCGCCAAAAAGCTCGACCTCGGCCGCGTCAGCGAGGGTTATCTGACGATGTACAACCGTGAGACGAATACCATCGGCTTCACCTACTTTGTCGGCGAGGAAGCCGAGCCCTTTGTGCAGAGCGCACGCCTCGAGATCTATCAAAAGAGCTTGAAGATCGTGGAAGCGATCTGCGCGAATGATAAGAAGCTCAGCGGTTTCATCAAGATCGACCGCGAATGGGCGGAGAATACGCTCTTCCGCTATAAGCGCGTCAAGAGCGGCAGATAATGATTCAGGCAGTAGTACACAAATACCGCAGGCAACTCATGCAGTAGCCCCCGAAATGATTCATTCTTTAGTTTTCAGTTTTCAATAAAAACGCCTCTGCGGTCATAGGATCGCAGAGGCTTTGTTGTTATACAGATAAGTTTACAGCTTGGTGCCGCAATTGGGGCAGAACGGAGCGCCGGGCTCGGTCTTGGCGCCGCAGTTGGGGCAGTACATAGCCTGGGGCTGGGGTTGTGCATTGTACGATTGCTGTTCATTGACAGGCGGTACAGGATTCTGATAAGGGGGAGTCTGAGGCTGAGGAGCCGCATAATCGGGCATGTTATAGGGAGCGCCGGGTGCTGTGTTCACAGGAGCTGCACCGTAGGGAGCAGTATTGATGCCCATCTTCTGGCGATTGATGTATTTGTTGTAGCCAAGTGTCATGATCGCGGTAAAGATGTTGACCAGAATGGTGACAACATAGCAGATGAAGATGATGCCTGCGGAAGCAGGAGAGATGACCATGTAATAGATCATCGCAAAGATCGAAAAGACTGCCGAAATGATGCTGAATACACCGTAGGGAACAGCACCCTTGCTTTCAAGCTCAGAGGTAGTCATACTGCGCTTGACGGAACGGTAGAAGTTCTTGCAGCTGACAGCGTAGAAGATGGAAATGAACGCATAAACGGCAACAATAACACCGAGGAAGATCAAGATCGCAACCGCGCCGCCGGTATAAGAGGAGGCATAGCGGTTAACTGCCGTCACGGCTGCCGCAAATACAACGATGTAAATGATACTGATCGCGACAACGCCGATGATGGTGAATACCAGAGAGATGACAGCCAGTACATGCAGGATCGTAGCACCCGCGATCGGGCTGGAATTCTCGGAGGCATTACGGCTCTTTGCAAACAGGATGATGAAAGCAACCGCGGTAATGATCGGAATGATCGAAGAACCGATCGCGGTACCGATTGCAGTAGAAGCAGAAGAGGAGAGAAGGATGTTTTTGATCTGATTGGGTACGCTGATACCGCTCTTGGATAAAAACTCCACCAGCCGATAGAGGATCGCCGTGTAGGATACAGAAGCAGTCATGATGAAGGTGAGCACTACGGAAATGATATACAAGATTCCGAGCGTCAGGATCTTACCGCTTCTGAAATACCCCTTGACGATAGACAGATTGCCGCCGTACGGATTGAACTGTTGTTCGTACATATGATAACTCCTTTGCAAATATGATACTCTTATTATAAGAGAGTAATCGCGAAAATGCAAGTAAATCCAAGCAGTTTATCGGAATTCTCCGAATCAGAGAGAACGATCGGAATCAATGTCACGATCCGTTATCAAAACACAACCTCAGCTTCCTTGAGCTGGAGGTACTTGCTCTTGCCCTCTGTATAGACGTTGAAGGTGCCGGTCACGGTGATCTCCTCATTCACCTTGGGATAGTCATCGGGATAGCTGTGCTCGCCTGACCAGACAAACTCGATGCCGGTGGAGCAACAGGCGGCGGCATCCTTGATCACACAGGCAAAATAGCGGTTGCCGTCGAGCTCGGTCACATTGAACGGACCTTTCATCCTGACGATCTTGTCGGTGTATTCATCGGGATGCTGCTGCATGTTGAGTACCTCGGAGTAGACCATCGTGGAGCTCAACTTGGTCAGGTCAACGTCCACGCCCTCGGTTTTTGGGAGCTCGGTTTTCGATACGGCTTTTGTGCCGTCATTGCCGGCGGTGGTCGGTTCGGCAGCGGACTTGGACGAGCTGTCGATCACGATAGAGGAGGCGGACTCCTCTTTTTGATTGCCGGAGCACGCGGCGAGGGATAGGATCAAGGCGGATACCATCAACAGGCAAATGAGTTTTTTCATGGGATACCTCCGTGGAATGAAGTTAGGAAAGGCTCGTATATATGACGAAACAAAGGAATAAGGTTGAGATTGCCACAGCAGATCACGCAGGTTAGCGCGTGATCAGCTTCGCAATGACAATTGAACTTTACGCGTTGCGCTTGGTGACAGCGCCGACGACAAAGAAGATGAAGAACACCACGATATCGGCGGCGACAATGGTCGAGCCGACAGGCGTGCCCGCTAAGATCGAGGTGAACAAGCCGATCAGCGCACACACGACCGATACGATCGCGGCGCAGATGGTCACGCTCTTGAAGCTCTTGAAGACGCGCATCGCCGACAGTGCGGGAAAGATCACCAGTGCCGAGATCAACAGCGATCCGACCAGCTGCATGGAGATCACAATGATCACCGCGATGACGATCGCGATCAAGAGGTTGTACAGTCCCGCTCTCTGACCCGTTGCGCGGGCGAAATTCTCGTCAAAGGTGACGGAGAAGATGCGGTTATAGAACAGCACGAAGAACACCACGACAATGACGGACAGGACAACGCACATCCATACGTCAAAGGTGCTCAGCGTGAGGATCGACGTCGAGCCAAAGAGGGTGGAGCATACGTCGCCCGAAAGGTTCGATGAGCCGGTGTTGAAGATGTTCATGAGCAGATAACCGATCGCCAGTGCGCCGACCGAGATCATCGCGACAGCCGCGTCGCCCTTGATCTTGGCGTTCTTGCCCATGCGCAGGAGCAGCACGGCGCAGACCACGGTGATGGTCAGCACCAGCGGCATATTGTTGGTCAGTCCCAGTACGGCGGCGATCGCCATCGCGCCGAACGCGACATGCGACAGTCCGTCGCCAATGAAGGAATAGCGCTTTAGCACCAGCGTTACGCCGAGCAGGGAGGAGCACAGCGCGATCAACACGCCGACGATCAATGCGTTGATGACAAAGGGCTTGCTCAGATAGAAGCTGAGGGTCGTAAACAGATCCATCACGCATCCTCCTTTCTGCTTTCACGCAGGCTCAGATATTCCTCACGCGTGCCGAAGAAGATCTCGTTGCCGATGTGCAGGATGTGAGAGGCGTATTGCAGCGCCTTATCGATATCGTGAGAGATCATGATGATCGTGACACGGTCGTTTTTGTTCAGGCTCTCGATCAGCTCATACATCTCGAGCGTCACCTTGGGGTCGAGTCCCGCGACAGGCTCGTCGAGCAGGAGGATCTTTTCGGTGGCGCAGAGGGCGCGCGCGAGCAAAACACGCTGTTGCTGACCGCCCGATAATTCGCGGTAACAGCGGCGCGAGAGGTCGACGATGTTCATGCGCTCCATCGAGCGCAGCGCCAGCGCCTTATCCGCCTTATTGTAAAAGGGTCGAAAGCCGTCGTGACCCAGACATCCCGTCAGGACGATCTCCTGAACGGACGCGGGAAAATCGCGCTGGACGTCGGTCTGCTGGGGCAGGTAGCCGATCTTGCGCGAGGTGACGCCGTCGCCGAAGCTGATGGTGCCGCCAAGGGGCTTTTGCAGCCCGAGCAGGGTCTTCATCAGGGTGGTTTTACCCGATCCGTTTTCGCCAACAATGCAGAGGTATTCACCCGCGTTGACTTCGAAATTCAGATCGGAGAGGATCTGTTGTGAACCGTAACCGAGACTAAGGTCGGTACATTTGATCTGTGGCATAGTGAGTTCCTTTCGGATGGTTTGGCTCCCTTTTCTAAGGGAGCTGTCGCGAAGCGACTAAGGGTTGATCGGTTGAGATTGCCACAGCCCGAACGATGTGTTCGGGCTTCGCAATGACAATTTACAAGAGCGCCTGCCTCAGGATATCGAGGTTGGACGTCATGATGGAGAGGTAGGTCTCGCCGTTGTTGACGCGCTCGGTGGTGACGCTTTGCAGCGAATCGAGGGTCAGGATCGTCTGATCCTTGGTTTTGGTATTATCGCGGACGGTCTTGGCGATGGAGCCGTCCGAGGTTTCGATCTGCATAATGGATTTGAGGTTCAGCTCGTCCACCTTGCCCGACAGGAAGGTGATGGTTTCAAAGCTCGCCTCCGTCTCAGCGGAGCACCCGACAAAAGCGGCGTAGTAATCGAGCTTGTAATCATCGGTCAGGTAGCGGAACGGGAAACGATCGCCGAAGAGCAGCGTCTTGACAGCAGCCTTGTCGACCGCGTCCTGATATTGCTTGTCCAGCTCGGTTAGCTTGCCCTTGTACACATCGGCGTTAGCTTGGAACGCGTCGGCATGCTGACTGTCCGCTTTTTTCAGCGCGTCGGCAATGGATTGTGTAAAGACGGAAGCGTTCTTGAGTGAGAGCCAAACGTGCTCGTCATACTCGGGAGACTCCTCATGCTCTTTACCGTCTTCCTCCGCTTCACCCTGCATGCCCTCTTTGAGCTCCTCTTCCTTTGCCTTGTCGCCGAGGATGTCCATCAGGTTGAGGACGATCATATCCTTGTTGTTGGCTTGCTTGAGGGTGTCATCCACCCATTTGTCGGACTCGCCGCCGACATAGATGAAGACGTCGCAGTCGGAGATGGTGACGATGTCCTTGGCGGAGGGCTGGTAGCTGTGCAGGTCAACGCCGTTGTCGAGCAACAGGTCGAGGTGGATGTCCGCGTCATCCTGCGCGACCTCGCGCACCCAGTCATAGAGCGGGAAGATGGTGGTGACTACCTTGACGTCGGCTTTCTTTGACTCGGTCGAGCCGCAGCCGGCCAGCAGTGATGTCAATACAAGTGCGCTGAGCACCAGCGCGATCAGTTTTTTCATAATGCTTTTCCTTTGTGGTATAGTAGAATGTTATTTTGGCAGAAATGCTCATTCCCTCTTTGTGGGATTGCCACAGCCTGCCGTTTCACGGCACCTCCCTGACGGGAGGCTTCGGGCTTCGCAATGACAGGGGGAGGATTATTTATTCTGACAGCCGGCGCAAATGCCGTAGATCACGGTCTCGCCCTTGTCGATGGCAAAGTCGTTGCTCTGTGCGACCTTGTCTACTAAGCTGTCGGCAATCTGCTTTTGCATGTGCACGGTCTTGCCGCATTTCTTACAGCTCAGGTGCAGGCTCTGTGAGCATGATGTGCCGCTCGAATAGCGGTAGATCACCTCGCGGCTGCCGCCTGCCGCAACGCGGTGGAGCTTGCCCTCCGCTTCCATGTCGGAGAGGTTGCGGTAGACCGCGCTCTTGCTGATGGTATCGGACAGTGCCTGCGCGATTTGCCCCGCCGAGAGGTTCTCATCGATATGCTGCGTGAGGTAATCGGTGAGCAGCTTGCGCTGTTTTGTCATATATTTCGGCATAGCTATTCCTTCTTTATCAGTTGAGATTGCCACATCGTCGTCACTCGCCGTGCTTGTGCAAGCTTGCCCGGCAGCAAGCCTTCGCACCGCGTGGCGGTTCCTCCTCTCCCCACAACTTGGGGAGTTGCGGGGACCCCATTTATTGGAGCCTCGCAATGACAAATTAGATGTAATTTGCGAATGATTCGCAAATCAGTATACCACAGCCGATGCGGAAAGTCAACCGAAATTGCGACAAATTCGCAAATTGAATCGCCGAGTGAAAAAGTAGGGGTATGGCGAAAATCTGCTATTGCTACCAAGGGTGATTTGTGCTATACTTTATAAAGCGAAATTTGGGCACAGGCTCCCTTTGCAAAAGGGAGGCTTATATAGATGACATTTACCATGAAAGGTTTGATACAATGGCATTGATCACAAAGAAGCCGCGCGGCACGGAGGATGTGCTGCCGCGCGAGAGCTACCGCTGGCAGTTTCTGGAGAATCTGTTCCGAGAGGAAGCGCGCGCGTTCGGCTACAAGGAGCTCAGAACCCCCGTATTCGAGCACACCAACCTCTTTGAGCGCGGTGTGGGCGACACCACCGACGTGGTGCAGAAGGAGATGTACACCTTCCTGACCAAGGGCGGCGACAGCATCACCCTGCGTCCCGAGGGCACCGCGGGCGCGGCGAGAGCCTTCCTCGAGCACGGACTCCACAACGACCCCCTGCCCATCAAGGCATATTACCTGACCTCCTGCTATCGCTACGAAAAGCCGCAGGCAGGCAGACTCAGAGAGTTCCACCAGTTCGGCATGGAGTGCTACGGCACGTCGAACCCTGCCGCTGACGCGGAGCTGATCACCGCGGCGGCGAATATCTTTGACCGCATGGGGCTGAAAAACATCCGTCTGGAGATCAACTCCATCGGCTGTCCCAAATGCCGCGCGGAATACCACAAGGCGCTGACAGCATACTTCTCGCAGTACAAGGACGAGCTGTGCGAAGATTGCCAAGAGCGCTTAGGCAGAAACCCGATGCGCCTGCTCGACTGCAAGGTAGCGCACGATCACGAGATCGCCAAGGGCGCACCCACTGTGCTTGATTACCTGTGTGATGAGTGCCGCGAGCACTTTGACAGCGTCAAAGCGTACCTCGACGCAAACGGTGTAGCTTACACCGTCAACCCCACCATCGTGCGCGGTCTGGACTACTACACCAAGACCGTCTTTGAGTTTATCTGCGACGATATCGGCGCGCAGTCGACCATTTGCGGCGGCGGCAGATACGACGGCTTGATCGAGGAGCTGGGCGGCAACCCGATGCCGGCGCTCGGCTTTGCGGCGGGTATCGAACGCCTGCTGTTGACCCTCGACGCGCAGGGCATCGAGATCCCCGCGCCCTCACCGTGTGATATCTACATCGCGAACATGGGCGACGTCGCGCACAAGAAGGCGGGCGAGCTGTGCAACCTCCTGCGTAAAGCGGGCTTGTACGCCGAGTATGACGTAGTCGGCAGAGGACTCAAGGCGCAGATGAAGTACGCCAATAAAATCGGCGCGCAGTTCAGTCTGGTGCTGGGCGACGACGAGATCGCGGGCGGCACGGCACGCCTGAAGAATATGGCAAATGGCGAGCAGAGCGAGATCGCGCTCGACGGCGAGCAGTTCGTAAAGGAATTCACCGCGGCAAAGCTGCAGGCGGATTTCGCGGAATAAAAAAGCCTTCCCCTCGGGGTGCCCCCGTTGGGGGGAATGTCCGAAGGACAAGGGGGGGAGCCGCTTCCGGCGAGGAGAAGGTGGGCAATTTGCCCTTAGCAAATTGGTCGGATGAGGGGCTGACTTATCCGAATGATTATCTTAACAAAGAGTATACAGCTTTTCCGTGTTCCTCGGTAGACGTACAGCCTCACCGAGTCCATCATCTGTAGGAAAAGTTATCCCCTCATCCGTCTCCCGTCGGTCGACACCTTCCCCCCGAGGGGAAGGCTCGCATTATCTGTTGCATGAGCTGTAAATGAAACAGTCATGTCACAGAGAAACAGAAAGAGACGCACGCGTCCCCCGAGGGGAAGGCAATATAAAGGAAGTGTAACATATGGCAGAATTTATGACAGGGCTCAAGCGCACCCATTACTGCGGCACGCTCAGAGCCGAGAATATCGGAGAAGAGGTCACCGTATGCGGCTGGGTACAGCGCCAGCGCGACCTCGGACAGCTGATCTTTATCGACCTGCGTGACCGCAGCGGTATCGTTCAGCTCGCGTTTGACGACAACACCGACCGCGCGATCTTTGACAAGGCGTTTACGGCGCGTTCGGAGTATGTGCTCTGCGCCAAGGGCGTGGTGCGCGAGCGATCGGCAAAGAGCAATAAGATCCCGACGGGCGATATCGAGATCGAGGTCAACGACCTCCGCGTCCTCTCCAAGGCGCAGACACCGCCCTTTGAGATCGTCGATAACAGCAAGACCGCCGAGGAGCTCAGGCTCAAATACCGTTACCTCGACCTGCGCCGCACCCCCTTACAGCAGAACCTGATCACGCGCTCTAAGATCGCGAAGGTGGCGCGCGACTATTTCTACGAGAACGGCTTTATCGAGATCGAGACCCCGATGATGATCAAATCCACCCCCGAGGGCGCGCGCGATTATCTGGTGCCCTCGCGTATCCATAACGGCAAGTTCTATGCCCTGCCGCAGTCGCCGCAGATCTATAAACAGCTGTTGATGCTCAGTGGCTTTGACCGCTATATCCAGCTCGCGCGTTGCTTCCGCGACGAGGACCTGCGCGCCGACCGTCAGCCCGAGTTCACCCAGATCGACATGGAGCTGAGCTTTGTGGACGTCGACGAGATCATGCAGATCAACGAGGGCTTGATGCAGCGCATCTTTAAAGAGGTCAAGGGCATCGACCTTGACACTCCCTTTGAGCGCATGACCTATGCGGACGCGATGAACACCTACGGCTCCGACAAGCCCGATGTGCGCTTCGGTATGCCGATCCAAGACCTGACCGATCAGGTGAAGGATATCGACTTTGTCGTGTTCAAGAGCGCGATCGAGAACGGCGGCTCCGTGCGTGCGATCGTCGCGAAGAACGCCGCGGCATCATTGACCCGCAAGAAGATCGACAAGCTCACCGAGTATGTCAAGGGCATCGGCGCAAAGGGTCTGGCGTATGTGCGCTGGGCTGATGCGGAACCCAACTGCTCCTTCAAAAAATTCCTCGGCGAGGGCGACCTCGACCGTATCCTGCATACATTGGGCGCCGAGCAAGGCGACGTGGTGCTGATCGTCGCGGACAAGAATTCCGTGACCCTGCCCGTCTTAGGCGCACTGCGTCTGGAGGTCGGCAAGCAGCTTGACCTGATCCCCAAGGATGTGTTCAAGTTCGTGTGGATCGTCGATTTCCCGTTCTTTGAGAAGGACGAGGAGAGCGGCGAGTGGGTCGCCATGCACCACCCCTTCACCATGCCCAAGGAGGAGTGCCTGCAATACCTCGAGAGCGACCCCTCTAAGGTGGTCGCCAAGGCGTATGACCTGACCCTCAACGGTACCGAGCTGAGCTCCGGCTCCATCCGTATCACGGATTATGAGCTGCAGCAGCAGATGTTCCGCGCACTCAAGATGACCGATGAGGAGATCGAGGCAAAGTTCGGCTTCCTCGTAGAAGCGTACAAGTACGGCGCGCCGCCCCACGGCGGCATGGGCATCGGACTCGACCGCATCGCGATGATCCTCTGCGGCGCCGACAGCCTGCGCGACGTCACCGCGTTCCCGAAGGTACAGAACGCCTCTGAGCTGATGAGCAACTGCCCCTCCACGGTGGATGACGAATCCCTCGAGGTGCTGGGGATCCGGATCGCGCATAAGGAATAAGGAGCAAACGCGGGAAATATGGCAAATTTGCCGACTGTGTTTGTTCATGATACGCTGAACAAAGACAAAAAACAGCCATAAAGATAATTATTGACCATATTAACTATCTAAAATGACCATAACCTCAGGACTGCCGATGGCGTTCTGAGGTTATTTTGTCAGTTTTTTTGCGGACATATTGCGATAATAAAACCGAGATGATATAATACAATCGAAAAGAAACGGAAAGTTTATCAACCGTTTCTGTTTTATATTGATTTCTCATTTAGGAATCAGAAAATAATAAAGTGAGGTTTTTATGATGAAAAAAGCAATCGCACTCGTATGCGCGATCTTGATGGCGGCGACCGCTCTGACCGCTTGCGGCAAAAACGGTGACGCTCCCGCTCCTGTTTCCAGCGCGGCGGATAACAACCAGACAAGCTCTGTTGCACAGCCCGTTACAAGCACTCCCGCGAGCAGCGCGGCAGACACCGGCAGCGCTCCCGTGGGAAGCAACGTCAAGGTTGAGGCTTCCAAGAACAGCAAGGCCAGCGACGGTATCAAGGTAGAGGGCATCCCCTTCTTTGATGAATACAGCAAGAACGTTTATCTGCTGATCACCAACGACAGCGGCAAGGACTGCAACCTCGATATCAACGTCGACTTCTTCAAGGACGGCAAGATCGTCGGCACCACCAGCAACTACATTGACGCTGTTGCGAAGGGCACCACCGTCTGCGAGGAATTCTCCTGCGATGAGGACTTTAACTCCTATGAATATAAGGTCGTCGCCTCCGACCTGAGCAGCTATGAAGTCCCGGTCGACCAGGATCTGGCGCTTGAGGTCAGCCAGCTGACCAACAAGGTCATCGTCAGCTTGACCAATAACGGCAAGACTCCCGCGAATTACGTTTGGTATGACGTATTCTTCTACAAGAACGGCAAGCTGGTTGATCACAACTACAACTACTGCTATGACGACGACTCCGAGATCAAGCCCGGCGCCACCGTAAGAAGCGAATGCAGCACCAACGTTGAGGGCGGCTTCGACGACGCGAAGGTCTACTTCCACGGCGAGGGCGATAACAACAGCTGATCGCTGAATAAGCAAATAAATGACGGCACGTTCGATTGAGCGTGCCGTTTTTGTATGCAAAAGTTTTTGAGATAATATGTAGATGATGTTGAAAACAGGGGATAGACTCAGTCGGGAATGAACTCGTGCTTTGCGTTGTTGAAGGTGAAGGAGAGTAATAGCAGTATAAAGCAAGCCGCATCCAAAAAGGATGCGGCTTTAGTCTGTAGAAAAACCTATACAGCCCCCTCTGACGAGGGGGCGGCAATATGTATATAAGTGAGGAGAAGTATTCTTCCTGCGGGGGAGAGATAACGTCACTCTACAATAATACAACTACGATTACCCCAATGTCGTGAGTAATGATACTACATTGACGGCTTGAGTCAAAAGACGGTTTGTTACTGTAATGCTGCGTTATCTCTCCCCCGCGAACATATGTGAAGCACCCTATCTGAACGACTGCTCGCGTGCCCCCTCGTCAGAGGGGGCGGGAAAAGACGCGCGAGTTCTTCGTCATTGGCGGATAAACTGCTTTTATAGTGTAACTGAAAAATATAACCGTGAAAGGCTTTTTAACCACCCTTCGTGAACACATTAGTGATGTTGTTAAAGTCAAAGGTCAGGGTGTCGGCGCTGTGATCCCACCTGACGGTTTCATACTCGTCACATTCCTCGGTTTTGGCACCGTACTTGGTGGTGATATGCAGCTCGACATCGGCGTCTTTGACTGTATAAGTGCCCTTGCATCCGGTGACTCCGAGGACACATTCAAAGGTATCATCATCGTTAAACTTTATGTAAGTGCCTGACTGACGAACCACGGAGCCGTATTCGACATAGATTTGGCGCTCCTCCCCGTCTTTGTAGAGCTTTGAGAGCTTCCACTGATGATCGACCAGCTCGCCCTTGTAGTCGTCACCCGCGGGTGCACCCGTGGGTGCTGTTTCCAATGACGCGTCATTTGAGGAAGTTGACGCGTCACTCACATCCGCAAAAGTTTCCGGTTCAGTCGGAGCGTCAGTGACGTCGATATACACTTCCGCAGCACCCGTGGGTGTTTGATTTTCGTTTCCCTTAGAAGAGGTGCAAGCGGTCAGCAGCACCATCACGGCGATCACGGCAAATAGGTGAATGAGATTTTTCATAGGTACTCCTTTTTTAAAGCCTTCCCCTCGGGGGGAAGGTGGGCAATTTGCCCATGGCAAATTGGTCGGATGAGGGGCTGACTTATCAGTAAGATCATCTTATCAAAGAGTGTGGTGCTTTTCCTCGATCCTCGGTAGACGCACAGCCTTACCGAATCCGTCATCTATAGGAAAAGCAGTCCCCTCATCCGTCTCCCGTTGGTCGACACCTTCCCCCCGAGGGGAAGGCTTTTTTAACCACAAAAGCCTCCGAAGTTGCGGATCGGAGGCTTTTTGCTATCAATGCCTATTTCAAATTCTCGATCGCTGCCTTGATCAGGGCGAGCTTCTCGCGCTCACGCTCCGCCTGATTCCTGATCTTCTCAATGACAGCGGCGGGCGCCTTGCCCATGAAGCCGGGGTTCGAGAGCTTCTTCTCGTCCTGAGCGAGCATCTTCTCGGTCTGCGCCAGCTCCTTGTTCAGACGCTTCAACTCCGCGTCCTTATCAACCAGCTCATTGAGCGGGATATAGAGCTTTGCCGCTTCGGTAACGACGGTCACAGCGCCGTCGATGTCAAAGTCTGTGTCGATCTCGACCTCATTTGCGGAGGCGAGCTTCTTGAAGAACTCCACGCCGTGGAGGAAGGTATCCTTCGCCTTGGTCGCGATGTAGAGCTTTGCCTTCTTAGAGGGCGGCACATTCATCTCATTGCGCTGGGTGCGGATCGCGGTGATCGCCTTCATGATCTTCTGCATATCCTCCGCCTCGCGCTCAAAGCACAGCGCCTCGGTGTACTCGGGATATTTTTCGCGCATGATGGTTTCGCCCTCGTGGGGGATGTTCTGCCAGATCTCTTCGGTGATGAACGGCATGAACGGATGCAGCAGCTTTAAGATCTTGTCGAGCACGAAGACCAGTACCTGTCTTGCGTTCTGCGCGGCGACCTCGTCGTCACTGTACAGATCGGTCTTTTTCAGCTCAATGTACCAATCGCAGAAGCAATCCCAGATGAAGTCATAGAGCTTTTGTACCGCGATGCCGAGCTCGAATTTCTCGAGGTTCTCGGTCATATCCTTGCACAGGGTATTCAGGGTGGAGAGAATCCACTTATCCTCGAGCTTGAGCTCCTTCGGCAGCTCGAGCGGTACCTCGTGCCCTTCAATATTCATGAGCACAAAGCGGCTCGCGTTATACAGCTTGTTCGCAAAGTTGCGGCAGCTCTCGACGCGGGTCTCGCTGTAGCGCATATCGTTGCCGGGGGAGTTGCCCGTCGCGAGGAAGAAGCGCAGCGCGTCGGCGCCGTACTTGTCGATGACCTCGATCGGGTCAACGCCGTTGCCCAGCGACTTACTCATCTTGCGACCCTGCTCATCACGGATCAGGCCGTGGATGAATACCGTGTGGAACGGTACGTCGCCCCTGTTCTCCAGACCGGAGAACATCATGCGGACGACCCAGAAGAAGATGATGTCATAGCCCGTGACCAGTGTGTCGGTCGGGTAGAAATATTTGAGCTCCTCGGTCTCTTTCGGCCAGCCGAGGGTCGAGAACGGCCATAATGCTGAACTGAACCAGGTGTCGAGGGTGTCCTCATCCTGCTTCATGTGGGTGCCGCCGCACTTCGGGCAGGTGGTGACAGCGTCCTTGCTGACGACCATCTCGCCGCAATCGTCGCAGTAGTAGGCGGGGATGCGGTGACCCCACCACAGCTGACGCGAAATGCACCAGTCGCGGATATTCTCCAGCCAGTGGAAGTAGATCTTCTCACTTCTCTTGGGGATAAACTGTGTGTTGCCGTTCTTGACGGCGTCGATAGCGGGCTTGGCGAGCGGCGCCATCTTGACGAACCACTGCTTACTGACCATCGGCTCGATGGTAGTGTGACAGCGGTAGCAGGTGCCGACGTCATGAGAGAGCGGCTCGATCTCCTTTAAGAGCCCCAGTTCGGTCAGGTCGGCGACGATCGCCTTTCTCGCCTCCATGGTGGTCATGCCGGCATACTTGCCGCAGTCGAGCACCTCGGGCTCATTCTCGCTGAGCTTGCCCGAATTTTTCAGCTCCTCATAAGCCGCCACATCCTCGGCGCCGGTCATGTGACCGTCATAGGTGAAGCAGCGCACGATCGGCAGATCATGGCGGAGACCGACCTCAAAGTCGTTGGGGTCGTGTGCAGGGGTGATCTTGACCACGCCGGTACCCTTCTCCATATCCGCGTGCTCATCGCACACGATCGGGATCTCTTTATTGATCAGGGGCAGGATCGCGTGACAGCCGTGCAGATGCTTGTAGCGCTCGTCATCGACGTTGATCGCCACGGCGGTATCGCCCAGCATCGTCTCGGGACGGGTGGTCGCGATCTCCAGCATCTCGCCCGTCTCCTTGACGGGGTAGAGGATGTGCCAGAAGTTGCCGTTCTGCTCCTCATACTCGACTTCCGCATCCGAGATAGATGTCCCACACTTCGGGCACCAGTTGACCATGCGGTTGCCGCGATAGATGAGCCCCTTGTTATAGTAATTGACGAATACCTCTTTGACCGCGTCGGAGCAGCCCTCGTCCATGGTGAAGCGCTCGCGCTGCCAGTCGCAGCTGACGCCTAATTTCCAGAACTGCTTGGTGATCCTGCCGCCGTATTCGCGCTTCCAATCCCATGCGCGCTCGAGGAACTTCTCTCGTCCGAGATCCTCCTTGGTGATCCCTTCCTTGCGCATTGCCTCCACGATCTTCGCCTCGGTAGCGATGGACGCGTGATCGGTGCCGGGCAGCCACAGCGCTTCATAGCCCTGCATCCTGCGCCAGCGGATCAGGATGTCCTGCAAGGTGTTGTCCAGCGCGTGACCGATATGCAGCTGACCCGTGATGTTGGGCGGCGGCATGACGATGCAATACGGCTTTTTGTCGGGATTCACCTCGGCGTGGAAGTAGTTGTGACTAAGCCAGTTTTGATATATCCTGTCCTCGACCTGTTTGGGGTCATAGGACTTGTTGAGTTCTGCCATAATATACACTTCCTTAGTAGTATTAGCCTTCCCCTTGAGGGGAAGGTGTCACCACAGGTGACAGATGAGGTGGAAAGGCTTTCATTCCATCTCTTTGATTGTTGATTCGGAAAGGTTTCCACCTCATCCGACCTTTTCGGCTATTGAGCCGAAAAGCCCACCTTCCCCTCTAGGGGAAGGCTTGGGTACACTCTAACCTATATATTATCGCATTACAGCCGCCTTTTGTCAAGGGGGCACGCGTGCCCATGGCGCCTTTTTCTGTAGGTTTACAATAGAGTCGTTACAGTAGGTCATAAAAAAGAATAGCAAATAGGAAAAACCTGTGTTACAGTTAGTTCGCTTACAACAAAACACAAC
>OMWP01000022.1 GCA_900314795.1 uncultured Eubacteriales bacterium | reverse complement strand
GGCTTGAACAAAGTTAAAGCCCGCGCCTTGAGACGCGGGTCAGTAACAGGGGCTTATAGCCCCAGAGCAAACCACCCGTTTTACGGGTGGTTATGATTATTGGAATATAATAAATTTGCATTTGTTGTAATGAACAAAAACACATAAAAAAATTTGTATAATAAAACTAACATTGTATTTAGAATTATAATTGATATCACATATTAGATATGGTATAATGAAGTTGCCAAACTTTTCATTATTGAATATTCATCATATTAAATCATTATATGGAAATCATTTCATATAATGTTCAGAGACTCATACTTTTTTAACTCATTATAGTTTAGTGTTTTTATCTCGATAAAAACACCATGCTCTTTATCATGCTATACTGTAATGAGTTTGATATGATAAATAATGAATTGTTTGGCGACATTCGGAGCTATGTGTTTTTGGCGCATAACTTCGGTTGTGCGCATTTTTATTTTTCTTCAAAAATTGGAGTGATGCAAGATGATGATTTATTAAACGAAAGAACAGCAACAATAACAACACGAAAGAAAGGTACCAAAAATGAAAAAAGTAATATGCATCATTATAGCTTTCGTAATCACATTGACATGTTGTATGGCGGCTTATGCGGCAACATCTACACCCAAGATCAGCCCTGACGTTGAGCGCAAAATCAGCGAAACGCCCGACGGTGAAAAGTTCGAGGTGCTGTTGTGGCTGAATGTAGACGTCCCCACGGTGGAAGAACTGCGATGGTTGGTTCGTCAGGAGTTGGGCGAAGAATGGTGGAGAGATCATTTCGGTCCGAATATGACGATAGATGATGTTCATACATATGACGCGGTATATAACCGTCTCGCGAAGGAGTATGAAACAGCCGCTAATCAAGCGTTTGTAACAAAGAGCGGAATCCCCAAGGAAGACATTGTCTATATCAGCAGCATGGCTCCGATGGTTCAGCTGCTCGCTGACGCTCAAACTATCTATCGTCTTGCGGAAATGACTGAGGTGGAATCTATCTCTTACGAGGGATATCAGCAAACAGAAGCACCGGCGGAGCGTCCGACCGAACTGCCGACAGTGACACAACCTACATCTTCAGTTCCCCTTTATCAGACGCAGTTTGAATCGTACTTAAATACGTTTTCTACTGTCCCGGAGTTTTGGAGATACTCTGAGCTGTATTATCATAAAGACAAAAACGGCGAAAATGATTGGGTTTTGGTAAAGGCTGATTCTAATATAGAGCAACCCGCCTACTATAATGCCATCATTGCCAATCGCGTCATCATGCGCAGTAGTTACGGAGTTCCGTTTTCCTCCGGCTACGGAGTTTATGATGTCAAAGCCGATCGGTTTATGAACGCAAGCTCCGCGAAGCGTTCCGGATATGATGGTTTTACCAATGCGTTCGATCGGTTTGGAGGGGGCAGACTGCTCGGAGACCTTGATCGCGACAATGATATTTCCATTATTGACACATCTTTGCTCCAGCGTTGTGAGATACAGCTGAGAGATTATCCCGACGACGACTTGATCATTCCGGAAGACGGCTTATGGTTATATTCAGCAAAGTATTATTCCGACTTCAACCGCGACGGCGACCGTAACATCCTCGACGCGACTTGTATGCAGCGTTATCTGTCAGGAATCAGTTATCCTGCCGGTTGACAATCATTTTAACTACATAAGTAAAAGGCAAGGGCGTTTATCCCTTGCCTTTTTTATGAATTAATCTGCCATTCCTTGATATCCTTGACCTCGTTATACATGCGCACATAGCTGTCATGACGGGAGCGCGGGATGATCCCCTCTTCTACGGCTTCGAGCACCCGACAACCCTTTTCACAAACATGGTTACAGGAATTGAACTGACAGGTACCGAAATACTCGTCGAATTCCGGAAACGCGAATTTGAGTTCATCTTTACGGATCAACTCAAAGCGTTCGATATCTACGGTAGAAAAACCGGGTGTATCGGCGATATAGCCACCGTGTTTTTTGAACAACTCCACCGTGCGCGTCGTATGTCTGCCTCTGCCCAGCTTATCGCTGATCTCACCTGTTTGAAGCGACAGCTCGGGGAACAGCGCGTTGAGGAGTGTGCTCTTCCCTACGCCGGAATTACCGCAGAAGGCGGTCACCTTATCTTTGAGAACCGCTTTGATCTCATCCAAGCCACGGTTATCGACCGATGAAAACGAGAACACAGGGATATTGACCTTGCGATAGATCTCCACCAGATCATCTGTCTGCGCGAGATCGCTTTTGGAAAAGACAACGATCGGCGTGATCTCTTTATTGACAGCAGCCGCGGTCATTTTATCGATCAGATACAGATTGACATCCGGTTCTTTGACAGAGCTGATGATCATCAGATTATCCAGATTTGCCAACGCGGGACGCACCAGCGAATTGCGTCGATCATGAATCTTGTCGATAGAGCAATATCCATCATCCGGTACCGTGATATCAACGATATCACCTACCAAAGGAGAAGTCCCTCTTTTGCGAAACACACCGCGCGCCTTGCACTCATAAACACTATCGGCGGCTTCTACATAATAGAAACCGCCTGTGATCTTAATAATAATGCCTGTTTTATGATTCATATCGATCCTACTGCGCTACAAAGCCGCCCTCTTCACTGGAAGAGGAATCATCCTGACTGTCGGGTGCGGGAGACGCCTCTTGCGAAGATGCGCTTTCTGCCTGCGTCGACTTAGGTGTATACGGATAAGATTGTGCCAAGGATACCGAGTTATTATCATAATCGACCTTATACTCGCGATACTGCTGATCATCCAACAAAACAACGATCGTAGCGTCATCCTTGACCTTAACAGTGATCTTATACTTGGGGCTGTAAGAGGGTACGACATCTTTGGAGTTATCACTGTCTACCGCTCCGTCAACAAGCACCTTCATGCTGACGTTGGTCGAAACGTCAGAGGGCAAATCGACCTCGATATTGACCTTCTTTTCCTTCTGGCTGCCCTTCGAGCAAATGACACTGATCTCATAGTCAGAGGAAACCTCACTGCCCTGCATCGGATTCTGTCTGACGACCTCGTCTTTCTCAGCGTCGATCCTATCATCATACTCGACCTTGCAGTTAGCAAAGCCGGCATCTTTCAACATGGCAACAGCCTTTTCGGCGGAATAGCCCTTGATATCGGGTACAACGATCTTGGGCTTCGTCACGCCCTTGGAAACATATACATAAACAGGAGAACCGATCTTCACCTGTGTACCGGTGGGCGGATAAACGCCGTCGATCTTCTGCGCGGTCTGTTCACTTTCGACATACAGGATCTTAGGCACGAGGTTCGCTTTTTCGATGGTTGCCTGGATTTGATCGCTGCCGAGTGCGCCGTTGATATAAGGAACAGGCACATAGGTATCCGCAGAGTTAACGGTCAGCTCGATCGTCGAGCCCTCTTTCATCTTCTTTGAACCGCCCGCAGGACTTTGCTCAATAATGGTATCGTTAGGAATATCATCGCTGTAGCGGCTGACATAGGTAAAGTTGAACTTACCGTTATTCTTCGCGTTCGCTTCACTGAGCGTCATATTGGTAAAATCGGGAACCTCGATCTCCTTCGGCTGAGCGGAAACATATCCCTGATATGCCGCGACACCGCCGAAAACGACCAGTGCAATGACGGCAGCTAAGATGATACCCTTGATAGCAGAGAGTACGGGGCTGCGAACGGGAACGTCCTCATCATAGTAGACTTCCTCGGCGTCCGCTTCCGGATCTTCATATTTCTTCTCCTGCTCTTGCGGCTTTTCGTCGGCAGGAGCAGGATTGTCCTGATACGCATAATGGAACAGGATGCTCGGATTCAAGCGGAAGCGCTCGATATCGCTGAGCATTTCCACCGCAGAATGATAGCGCATCTCGGGATCCTTCTGCATCGCCTTCATGGTGATCTCTTCCAGACCCTCGGGGATATCGGGGTTGATCTCACGCGGACGTTTCGCCTTAGCCTGCAGCTGCATCAATGCCACAGTCACGGCAGAATCGCCGTCAAAAGGCAGTGTGCCGGTGAGCATCTCATACATCATCACGCCGACAGAATAGATATCGGTCTTGCCGTCGGTCTTTTCACCTCTCGCCTGTTCGGGCGCGATGTAATGGACGGAGCCGATCGCCTGTTCGGTCATGGTGCGGGTCGCGTTCGAAGAGAATCGCGCGATACCGAAGTCCGTGACCTTGATGGTACCGTCCTGCAGCAGCATGATATTATGCGGCTTGATATCTCGGTGAACGATGCCGTTCTCATGCGCATGCTGCAACGCCTTTAGGATCTGGGTGGTCAGATGCACGGTCTCTTTCCAGTCGAGCACCTTCTGCATATCAATATATTCCTTGAGCGTGATGCCGTCGATATATTCCATGACGATGTACTGGATCATATCGCCGAAGCTGACGTCGTAGACGCGGACGATGTTCGGGTGATTCAATACCGCGATCGCTTTACTCTCATTTTTAAAACGGCGGATGAAATCCTCGTTGTCCAAAAATTCGTCTTTTAATATCTTGATCGCTACCTCACGAGCGTCGATCGTATCATAGCAGTGATATACATTTGCCATACCGCCTACGCCGATCAACTCGCGGATCTCATATCTGCCGTCAAGTTTCTTACCGGTATATTTATCCATATGACTCACTCCATTCCTCAGTAAACTACCGTGACGGTGATATTATCATGACCGCCGTGGCGTTTTGCAATCTCTACCAATGTATCAATGAGTAATTCGCCTTTATGTTCTTTTACGGTGCGTACCATGTCGGCTTTGCTGACATAGTTCGATAAACCGTCGGAGCAGATCAGCAGGACGTCACCCTCGCTGAATTCCGCCTCGATATAATCGATATGAACCTCATGCGAGATGCCAAGCGCTCTGGTGATCAGGTTCTTGTTGGGATGATTCATCGCTTGGTCGGGTGTCAACTCGCCGCGGCGTACCATCTCCTGTACCAGAGAATGATCCTCTGTGATCTGCAGTATTTTACCATCACGAATCGAGTAAGTACGGCTGTCGCCGACATGGACGACATGAGCAACCTCTCCGCGAACAAAAACCAGATCACAGGTCGTGCCCATTCCGGCAAGCTCATAATCCTCCATCGACATCTTGTAAACGCACAGATTTGCGCCGTCCACAGCGGATATCAGCATTTCGGACAATGCCTCATCATCCATATCTTCCTTGAATTCGCGATTGATAAATTCAGAAATGTAATTGACAGCGGCAGAAGAAGCTGTTTTGCCTCCGTTGGCGCCGCCCATACCATCGCATACAACTGCCCAAGCGCAGTCTGAGGAGATGACGGAATATGCAGAACTATCCTGATTTTCAGTTCGTACCAATCCTATGTCGGTTTTTGAGAAAACTTCCAAGTCATACATCCCCTTTCGTAAAGTTTCTTTTTAGTTGTCCGCAGGAAGCGTCGATATCGGAGCCGAGGGTGCGGCGCACCGTGGCATTGACGCCATAGCCGGACAATATGTTAACAAAGGTCTGTTGCCTTTGCAATGAGCTTTTTTGATAACCTGCCCCCGTGACATTATTGACAGGGATCAGGTTGACGTGACAGAGCAAGCCTTTGAGTAGTTTTGCGAGCTCTCTGGCGGCTTCGTCGGAGTCATTCTCGCCGTCGATCAACGCATATTCAAAGGTGATCCGTCGATTGGTTTTATCGACATAATAGCGCGACGCATCCATCACCTCAGCGATGGGATACCGTCGATTGACAGGCATCGTGCGTGAGCGCATGGTGTCATTCGGCGCGTGCAGCGATACGGACAATCCGCATTGCAACTCCAGATCGGCAAATTCCTTCATCCGCGGCACGATCCCGCAGGTGGAGATCGTGATATGCCGCATACCGATATGGAGCGAATCCTCAGAGGAAACCAGCTTCAAAAATCGGATGACGTTATCAAAGTTGTCGAACGGCTCGCCCATGCCCATCAAAACAACATTAGAGATACGCTCGCCGCAGTCGATCTCGGCACTGCGGATCTGAGCGATCATCTCGGACGCGGTCAGGGAACGGGAAAAACCGCTTTTGCCGGTCGCGCAAAAGGTACAGCCCATCCTACAGCCAACCTGCGAGGAAATACACATCGTCCTGCCGTGGTGATAATGCATCAACACACCCTCGACATACTCGCCGTCAAACAAACGGAACAGATATTTGACGGTGTCATCTATTTTCGAACGCTGTACGCGAACGATCTCGGCACAGGCAAGATAGGCGTCATTCTTCAGAAAATCCCGCAACTTTTGCGGAATATTTTTCATATCATCAAAGGATGTTACATCCTGTTTGATCCAATTAAGCACCTGTTTGGAGCGGAACTTTTCAAAGCCGTTCTCAACAAGGTACGCTGTCATCTCAGCAAGGTTCATCGACTTGATATCTGTCATGTCGGTTTCCTCCTGAGCTTTGCGATAAAGAATCCGTCCGTACCATAAACGCCGGGCAATAAGGTCAGGCAATACGGTTCTTCCTCGATGGTGTGATCGATTCCGTCGGGCAGATCGATCGGCACGCCGACAAAATCGGGATGCTCCTCTAAAAACCGACGGATGATATCATGATTCTCCGCTTTGCGCAAGGTGCAGGTCGAATAAACTAAAACACCATCTGAGGGTAGATTCTCAACACTCATACACAATATACTGTATTGCAAGTTCGGCAAGATGTCAATATTTGTGTCTGTTTTGTAACGAATTTCGGGCTTACGCCGCAGGATCCCCCATCCCGAACACGGCACATCGCAGAGGATCCTGTCACATACGGGAAGCTTCTGATTCGACGCCGCGTCTCTGATAGCGGGTTGCATGATCGAAACACCAAGTCGATCGGCGTTCTCTTCCATCAGCTTTATTTTATGCTCATGGATATCATAGGAGTGGATCACTCCCCTATTCTCCATGCGGATTGCGCTGTAAAGCGATTTGCCGCCGGGAGCGGCACAGACATCGGCGATCGTTTCCCCGGGTTGCGCACCGAGGATCTCGGCACACAGCTGTGACGCCGCGTCCTCTACAAAGAAGTGACCCTGTTGAAATTCAGGGATCTTCTCCAGACTGCCTGTCGCACTGAGATTGAGTGAATTTTCTAAAAAAGAAATATCATTAACGATCACGTTTCGTTTTTCAAGCGCCGCTCTCAGGGTCGCTTTATCTGTCTTTAAGGTGTTGACGCGGACGGTGATCGGCGCTCTGCCGAGGATCCCCTGCAGCGCCTGCTCAGTCAAATCCTCTCCATAGGTTGCGATCAACTCCGTCACCATGCTTTCGGGACAGGAATACACGACGCTGAGATACTTGACGATATTTTGCCTGTCGGGCAGCCGATACGCTTTATCCGCGCGCACAAAGTTGCGCAAGATTGCGTTGACAAAGCCCGCGCTTTTATAGAGCCGGAGCTGTTTGCAGAGCTTGACGCTCTCATTGACAGCGGCACTGTCGGGCACCTTATCCATATAGATCAGCTGATACATACCGAGATACAGCACGATCAGCGTGCCCTTTTCGATCTTTTTGATACGGATAGACGAGTACTGTCGGATGATGTTTTCCAGTGTCAGCTTGCGCTCGAGTACACCGTATACCAGCGCCGATAAAAAGGAAACATCCACGCCGCTGAGCTTTTCTTCACGAACAGCGCTGTTGATGGCTATGGCAGAATACGCGTCCTCATAGAGCACGCGGTACAGCACATGATATGCGATGTTTCTGACATTAGCCATGATTCTTTCCTCTGTTAGTTATTTTATCTTCTGCGGTTATTCGCGATCATCAACAGTCTGAGGAGCTGTGCGATCGACGTCGCGGCGGCGGCGACATAGGTCATTGCCGCAGAGGTCAATACCTTCTTCGCGCCGTCATACTCATCGGGGTTGAGCATGTTGGTCTCTTTGATCGTTTTCAGCGCACGGCTGGACGCGTTGAACTCGACCGGCAGGGTGATCAGGGTAAACAGCACCGATAACGAGAACAGCACGATACCGATGATCACGACAAAATTGTACTTTGTGGGAAGAAGTAAACCGACGACCAAGAAGATCCAGCTCAGTCGGGAACCGAAGTTCGCCATCGGAACGATCACGGAGCGGATCTTGTTGGGCAGATACCCCTCCGCGTGCTGAACCGCGTGACCCGCCTCATGACAGGCTACGCCGACAGCCGCAACCGTCTTAGCGTTATATACAGATTCCGACAGGCGGATCACATTGGAGCGCGGATCAAAGTGATCCGTCAGATTACCCTGCACAGGTTCGATGCGAACGCCTGTTACGCCGTGCGCGGACAGCACCTGCTGTGCCGCCTGTGCGCCGGTCAAGCGGCGGGAATTGGCGATCTGTGAATACTTGCTGAAATTTGACTTGACCATGATATTGCAAATCAGCGACAAAATAAAACACGGCAGCATGTAGATCAGATAATTTAAATTATAAAATACCATCGTTCTGTCTCCTTATCATTTATTCTCCGAGTTTATCATTGATTTTGAGCGGATGACCGATCAAAAAGGCTTTCGCATCCATGCGCTTTTTTCCTTCAAGCTGTAGCTCTTCGATCACCACAGAACCCTCTTCACATGCGATCGTGAGCGGATCGGTCGCGATCACGGCTCCCGGTTCACCGTTTCCTTTGCCTAAGGTTGTATGGTAGATCTTGAGCTTTTTGCCGTGCAGGGTCGTCTGGGCGATCGGCCAGCTGTATAGACCTCTGACAAGATTATGCACCTCAAGGGCGGGTTTATGCCAGTCGATCTCGGATATCGCCTTGTCAAGCATCGGCGCGTGAGTCGCGAGCGCTTCATCCTGCTTTTCAGCGATCAACTCGCCTTTTTCGAGCTTCTCAATTGCTTCGACGATCATCTCACCGCCTAAGTCGGAGAGCTTGTTGAACATGCTCTCAGCGGTATCGTCGATGTTGATCGGGATCGCCTTTTGATACAGCATATCGCCGGTATCAACGCCCTCAGCCATCTGCATGATGGTCACGCCGGTCTCTTTGTCACCGTTGATGACCGACCACTGGATCGGAGCCGAGCCGCGATATTTCGGCAGCAGGGAGCCGTGCACATTGATACAGCCATATGGCGGCAGATCGAGGATCTCTTTTGGCAAGATCTTGCCGTAAGCGGCGACCACGATACACGCGGGGGCGATCTCTTTGATGATAGAGAACGCTTCACCACTGCGCAGGGTCTTCGGCTGATAGACGGTCAAGCCGTGTTCGAGTGCGCAAACCTTTACCTCAGGCGGGGTCAATATCTGTTTTCTGCCGCGGGGTTTATCGGGCTGGGTGAACACCGCCGCGATGTCGTGACCCGCTTCGATCAGTTTATTCAAACAGGGCACGGCAAAATCGGGCGTACCCATGAATATGATTCTCATTCTTGTTCTTCTCTCATTTCTCGCAATTCTTCTTCGGTGAGCATCCGCTCCACCTTTGATTTGAAGATAATGCCGTCGAGGTGGTCGAATTCGTGGCACATCGCCTGCGCCAGCAGATCGTCGCCCTCAAGCTCAACAAAATCGCCGTTTCTGTCCTGAAAACGTGCTTTGACATGAGCAGGGCGCTTGATGATGCCGAATTCTCCGGGACAGCTCAGACAGCCTTCCTGTACCTCCTGCTCACCCTCCGATTCGATGATCTCGGGATTAATGAACTCGATCGGGCCGTCGCCGACGTCGATCACACAGACGCGGCGCATCACGCCGACCTGAGGGGCGGCAAGACCGACTCCGTTAGAATCGGCAAGGGTCTCGACCATATCATCGAGCAGATCCCATATTCTTTGATTGAATTTTTCAACAGGGCGGCATTTCTTCGTCAGAATCGGGTCGCCCTCTTTCACGATATTACGCAGTGCCATCGTGTTACTCTCCTAATCTAAAAGTCATTGCGAAGTTCCAAAGGAACTGTGGCAATCTCTACCTTATTATAAATTCAACGGATCCATATCCGCGTACACCGTTACGTTACCGAATTCGCGATTAGATGAAAACTGCACGAGCATACGTGCGAGCATCTCGCGAAATCGGCTGTCGTTACGGCATTTTAAAATCAATTTGAATCTGTATTTATTACTCACCTTGAATACCGCCGCCTGTGAGGGTCCTAAAACCCTGAGCGGGATATCGGTGAATTCTGTTCGCAATAATGTTGTCATTTGCTTGGTGAACGCAAAAGCGGCGCTCTCGGTCAGCTTTGCGTTTTCTCCGACAAAGCCGACCATGCAGATACTCGCGAACGGCGGGTACAGCATCGCTTTACGGATGCCGATCTCCGCATTGTAGAACGCGTCATAATCCTGCTGAGCCGCCAATGCGATGATCGGATTCTCGGGCGTGTAGGTCTGGATGATCGCTCTACCCTTATCCTTACCGCGTCCCGAGCGTCCGACGACCTGCGTGAGCAGTGAGAAGGTGTTCTCATAACTGCGGTAATCGTCAAGATACAGCATATGATCGGCGTTCAGCACACCGACCAAAGTGACGTTGGGAAAATCAAGACCTTTCGCCACCATCTGCGTACCGACGAGGATATCATATTCGCCGTTGGCGAAGGCAGTCAGCTTCTTCTCGTGAGATGACCGCGTCATCGTAGTGTCAGTGTCCATCCTGAGGATCCGCGCCTGCGGAAAGATCTCCGCGATCTCGACCTCGGCACGCTGGGTGCCGGTACCCCTGAGCCGCAAACTGTGGCTGTGACAGGTGGGACATTCTGTCCTGTACGGCACAGAATAGCCGCAGTAGTGACACATCATGCGGTTATTGGCGCTGTGATAAGTCAGCGAGATCGAGCAGTTGGGGCAGGTCAGCGGTTCACGGCAGGAGTTACAGGTGACATAGGAATTGTACCCGCGGCGATTCAACAGCAGAATACTCTGCTTGCCGTTGTCGAGATTCTCCTCAATATTCTGCAAAAGAATATTAGAGAACACTCCCGTATTGCCAACCTCGATCTCCTCGTTCATATCCGCGATCACGACATCGGGCAGAGTCGCTGTGCCGTAACGCTTCGTGAGCACATGCTTATGATATCTGCCCGTGTTGGCGTAATAGTACGTTTCAACGCTCGGCGTCGCGGACGAGAACAATAACAGCGCTTTATGATAGGAACAGCGGAATTTCGCCAGTTCCTTTGTATTGAAGCGGGGCTTTGACTCGGATTTGTAGGTATGCTCCTGTTCCTCATCCATGATGATCAGACCGAGATTGCGGAACGGCGCGAATATCGCGGAGCGTGTGCCGACGGCGATCTTGGCGATCCCGCGGCTGACGCGCTTATATTCATCGAGCCGCTCTCCCAGTGACAGTGCGCTGTGAAATACCGCGACCTTGTCGCCGAAATGCGCACGAAACATCGCGATCATCTGCGGTGTGAGCGCGATCTCGGGCACCATGACGATGACGTCCTTTCCGTCGCTTGCCGCCTGCTCGATCAGCTTGAAGAACACCGAAGTCTTTCCCGAGCCGGTGATACCGTACAACAGCGATACCTCGGGCTTGTCCGCATGATACAACTCGCTCAGCTCGTCAAACGCCTTTTGCTGTTCCTCGGTCAAGGTGATCTCACGCTTATCGGAGACGGAGGATTTCGGTACGCGGAACACCTCGTCATCATAATAGACGGCGATATTCTTGCGCACCAGTGTATCGGGCACAGAGGTCGTGACGCCGGTATAATAGCACACCTCTTTGACCGATGCGGAGCCGACGGTAGACAGCAAATCGATGACGCTCTCCTGCTTTGCGCTGAGCTTCATCCCCTGCAACAGGGTCTCGGCGTCGTCGCTCAGGCGGATCATCTTGATCGTCTTGTCGCCGATACGGCGCAGTGCCGCGTCATTTTTGAACAGGATCCCTTCTGCTTCCATTTGATCCAATACGGATGCATCAGCATAGCCGAGCTCCTGTAACAAGTGGTGCTTCTCGACTTTATTATTCTTTGAACGAATAATAGTGGCGATCCTACGATATTCATCAGATAGATCATAGAAACGATCACCGAGATCAGCTCTGACGGAGTATTCGAGCGACAGACGATAGTTGATGCCTGCGGGCAGCATTGCTTTGACAGCGTCGTAATAGGTGCAAAAGCAATGGCTTTTGATGAAACTGCACATTTTGAGCATTTCATCATTCAAGACAGGCTCGTCGTCCAATAGCTCGGATACCGTTTTCAGATTTTCGGCGTCCTCTTCACCGAGTCCGAGAACAATGCCCTGACGCTTACTGTCGCCTCTGCCGAAGGGTACCGCCACACGGCATCCTGCCTGCACGGGCATCCCCTCGGGGATCCGGTAGCTGAACGCGTTGTCAAAATGCAGCAACGCGTTTTCCACCGCGACATAAGCGATCTTATCGGTCATCAGTCCTCGTCATCCTCTTCAAGGATATTGTATTTGTGATTTTTGAAATCTTCAATTGCGAGAAGAACGGGCTTTTCATCAGTGATGATGCCCTCCTCCTTGAATCCGTCGGCGATCTCTCTGGCGCGCTTTGCCACGCCGATCACCAGTGCGTAACGGCTCTCCTTGCCGCTCAACATATCATCTAAAGATGCTCTTTTCATAATGATACTCCTTTATTACGATTGTCATTGCGAGGGATCGACGCAAGTCATCCCGTGGCAATCTCAACCGATATTTATCTTACGGGTATTTCCCGCAGTTATTTATGATTGTTGCTTTTTAACGGCGATGATGGACAGCACCTCATCCACCGCTCTGTTCAGATCGTCATTGATGACGACATAATCAAACAGCTCCTGACTTTTCAGCTCTTCCTCGGCAGTTTTGAGTCGTTCGGCAATGACCTCCTCGGACTCGGTTCCTCTGCCGCGCAGTCTTAATTGCAATTCTTCAAATGACGGCGGCGCGATGAAGATCGTTACGCAGTCGGGGTAAGCCTCTTTGACCTGCAAAAAGCCCTTGACCTCGATCTCAAGGATCACATCCAAGCCCTCATCCAGCATGCGGAACACGGGTTCCTTCGGGGTGCCGTATTGGTTGCCGACATACTCGGCATACTCCAAAAAACCGTTTTCGGCGATCATCTCGTCAAAACGCTCACGGCTGACAAAGTAGTATTCTCTGCCGTCCTGCTCGCCTTCACGCGGCTTTCTCGTTGTTGCGGAAACCGACAGGCGAAGGTTGGGATTCTTTTCAAGCAACATTTTCATGATCGTGCCTTTTCCGACGCCCGAAGCGCCGGTATAGACGATCAACAGTCCTTTATTCTTCATTCGCATCCTCCATTCTCGCGGCGATCGTCTCGGTGGTCAGCGCCGACAGTACGATATATTCACTGTCAGTGATGATGACAGCCTTGCACTTTCTGCCGAAGGTCGCGTCGATCAGCGTGGAAGCCGCCTTGCTCATCTGCACGATACGCTTGATGGGCGCGGATTCGGGACTGACGACGGACACGATCTTGCTGATATTCACCACGTTGCCGAAGCCGATATTCACAAATCTCATATTCTCAATCCTTATTCGATATTCTGGACTTGTTCGCGGATCTTCTCGATCTCGCCCTTGATGTCGACCACCTTGTGCGCTAAAACGGAGTCATTCACCTTGGAGCCGATGGTGTTCGCCTCACGGTTCATCTCCTGCACGATAAAGTCGAGCTTTCTGCCGACAGGCTCTCCTGAATCAAGGAACTGCTTCATCTGATCAAAATGGGAGCGCAGTCGGACGGTCTCTTCATCCACCGCGACCTTATCGGCAAAGATCGCCGCCTCGGTCAAAATGCGCTGGTCATCAATGTTGGTGCTCTGCAACACCTCGCTGAGCTTTGCGTACAGCCTGTCGCGATACTCCTGCACGGTCTGCGGAGAACGCTCCTCGATCTCGCCGACGATACCGATGATCTTCTCGGCGCGGCCTAAGATATCCTCTTTGAGCTTTTCACCCTCTGCCTGACGCATGGAGAGGAATCGCTCCAGCGCCGCGTCGACCGCGACCTTGACGTCGGCGAAAACGGCATCTTCATCCGCGGGCGGTCTGGTGATCTGGAAGATGTCATTGAAGCGGGATAATACAGAAACAGAAACATCATTTGTGAGCCCATACTCATCCGCCAGCGTTTTCATCGCATCGATATAGCCAGACGCAAGCGGCTTGTTCAGTTCAACCTCAACGGAAGAATCGTCGTTATCGGTGACGGACACATACATATCCACCTTACCGCGGCTGATCCTCTCGCCGACGTATTTCTTGAGTTTATCTTCTAAAAAGCTGTAACCGCGGCTCGTTCTGCAAGAGAACTCAAAATAGCGGTGGTTGACGCTTTTCATCTCAACGATAATATCACGGTTTCCGACAGAAATCTCCGCCCTGCCGAAACCGGTCATCGACATTACCATCCATATTCCCCCTTTTCTTACATACATTGTTATTTTACCATTATCCGCACAAAACTACAAGGAGTTTATTACAAAATTGTAACTATTATTTTCAATTCAGGAGAAGTGTGCTATATTAATACAGTTAAAAACATTGAAAAGGAATGATAAACAATGTCAGGACATAATAAATGGAGCACGATCAAACAGAAAAAGGGTAAGAATGATGCTGCCCGCGCGAAGGTATTCACCAAGATCGGCAGAGAGCTGATGGTAGCGATCCGCGACGGCGGAAGCGCTGACCCGAATGTCAACTCCAAACTCAGAGATTGCATCGCCAAGGCGAAGGCGGCGAATGTACCGAACGATAACATCGATCGTATCATCAAAAAGGCACAGGGCGGCGAGACCGCTGACTACGAGGCTGTTACATACGAGGGTTACGGTCCCTGCGGCGTTGCTGTCATCGTCGAAGCGCTGACCGACAACCGCAATCGTACCGCGGGCGAGGTCAGACATTACTTTGATAAATTCGGCGGCAACATGGGTACCCCCGGCTGCGTCGGCTTTATGTTCACTAAGAAGGGCGTGCTGATCATCGAACGCGAGGATCTTGACAAGGATGAGGACACCGTGATGGAGGCCGCTCTGGAAGCGGGCGCCGCTGATTTTGAGGCGGATGAGGATATCTTCACCATCTACACCGAGCCCGAGGATTTCGGCGCGGTTCGTGACGATCTGCAGGCGCAGGGCTATGAATTCGCATCCGCCGAGATCGAGCAGGTGCCCTCTACCTACACCAAGATCGATGATCCCGACACCCGGGTACAAATGCAGAAGATGCTGGATATGTTCGAGGACAACGACGATATCCAGAATGTATGGCACAACTGGGAAGACGCTGAATGAGTCTATTGAAGACTGAAGATTGAAAAATGAATAATGGGATAATGAAAGGCTGTTCATCGTGAACAGCCTTTATTCTTTGTTATTCGGATGAGATTGCCACGTCGCAAGCTCCTCGCAATGACAAATCTATCTGCGGTTGAGATTATCACGTCGCAGGCTCCTCGCAATGACAAATCTATCTGCGGTTGAGATTGCCACGTCGCGTTTCGCTCCTATTTACGACAATTTATAGTTGTGAAAGATATTGCTCAAATTCATCCTTGGTGAACAGGCAGTTGAGCGCGGAGATCATCGCGTTAGTGGTCAAATAGGTCGGCAGACCTAAGGAAGAGAGCACCTCTTCCCTATGTGCGGCGGCATTGGTACAGCCCGAGAGTCCGTAATCAAAGAAATCGGTTTTGGTGATTTCAGACTGCACAATTTTAGCTTCCATATCCGTATAATCGGGAGGAGCAAGCCCCTCCCCTACAGAAACTATATGTGCGCCGCTGTTGCGGATGGATTCGATCAGCGCGTCACGGCTGATTCCTTCGACCCCGAGGATGCCCTCCTTGGACGCTTCCTGTTTGCGTTTTTCCTTGCCTTTGATCGTCGGAATATACGCGTGCAAGATCTGATCCTGCGGCACGATGCCGCGCAGAAAGTTACGGATGACAAAGCCCGCGGAATCCACATCCGTCATCACGAGGATCCCTCGGCGTTTGGCGACGGCGCGGATCAGTTCCTGCTTTTCCTTATCCTTGAACACCCGAAAACCGCCCGTCTCGATCATCGGGCTTTCGATCAGCTCGCTGAGGCGTATCCTGTCATAGCGCCCTTCGACGATCACGGTTTCTTTGAGTTTAATTCGATTCATGGGTTTCTCGCTTTCGCTCAATCAATTCATGCAATCCCTCAGTCACCTTTGGTGACAGCTCCCTTTACCAAAGGGAGCCTAATTATTCATCGGAGCGATCCCCTGCGATCAGTACCAGCTTGCACACCAGCCGTTCGATCTCCAACCGTTCGTCGACCGTTTCGGTCACCATGCGCGTCTGCACCCGGAGCAGCTCGTCGATACTGCGCCTGAGGGATACCGTCGTGACGCGGCGAATCTGTCTGCCGAGCTTATCCAGCACCCATGCGCGTCGATTGTAGCCGAAATCCTGTGCGACAACGGCATTGGGCTTGCCCGCTTCACTGCCGATCCGCGCGCGATACGCGTCAAGGTACGCGCCCGACAGCACCGTGCCGATATACACGCCGCTGACCTGCTGATAAAACAGCGCGTCGATCGCGGATAACGCCTTATCTGTCTTGCCCTCGACGATCAGCCCGAACAGATCATATACGCTTGCTTCGGCGGTTTTCGACACCAACAGCTCGATCATCTCGGGTGTGATCTCACCGCCGTCGGCGTAGGCTGTCAGCTTCTTCATCTCGGCATTCAGGCGGTTCAGATCCTCGCCCGCGTATTGGATCAACGCATGGGCGGTCAGCTCGCTCATAGAGCATCCGCCTGCCTTTGCCCATTTGCACAAGTCGCGCTCAAGCATCAGCCCCGTGCGGTGAACGAGCTCCATACACACGCCGTTTTTATCGATATGGCTGATCACCTGCTTAAACTGCTTTTTCGCCGATTTGGAGGTGATCTCCAAGGTCGGCATCGCAATGATGATGACCGTCTGACCCGACGCGTTCTTGATGATCTTCATCAGCGCGTCATAATCACTTTTCGTGAGCTTATCGATATCCATGTCGTTGATACGCAGGATATTCCATTCGCTCATAAAGGGGATCATATCGGCACAAACGGCAATATCGCCGAGATCGGCGTCATTGTCAAAGACATGATAATTGAACTCGTTGAGATCGCCGCCGGATATTTTGTTTTCGATCAACTGAGCACAGCGCTTGACAAGCATCTTTTCTTCACCGAAGCAAAGATACAGATTGCTGATCTGTCCGCTGCCCAGTTGTTTTTTCAGTTGGCTTTCTGTAACCATAATCTACCTCAACCGATATCGCACATCGCCTTGATCGGTCATATATACATGTTGATAGCTTTCTTTGAGCGCATTTGCGGTAAGCGGCGCCAAATCACTGTTTTCGCTGATGATCATATCCTCACACCGCAGTTGTTCCATTCCCTTGATCGCATGGGATAGGAGGATCACATCCGCTGTACGCATATCCTTTGGGATATCGTCAAGCTCACAGCCCGACGGAACGATCAAAATATTCCGATCACCGGCCTTAATATACGGTACTGTGAACCCATTAACAACTGAAACTCGGATGGTGATTTCATCATCCACCGCAAAGTTACTGTCCTTATCGAATGACACGATGTTTTCCACATCCGTGTATTCTTGTTTCTTATCATACAGCAAAAGAGTGGAAATTGCAAATTCATCATCCCGATACAGCTGAAAGTGCTTGATTTCGTTCTCATTACAGCACAAGGCGACTTCCGCAGAACCGTAACGATTGGATAATTGATCCCACAGTGAATACAACTCCTTTGTATTTGCATCCATCTGTAGCAAATAGAGCTTGCCGCCCTTATTGATCCCCGCACAGATTCCGTTACCGCAGGAATAGACCTCAAGCGTGAATACATTCATCTGCAACAATTGATGTACCAAACAGCCACCGAGCAAGATGATCGCCGAGCATAATGCCGCATATTTCAGGTATCGATAATGATTGCGGTACAAGATCACGACCATTCCCAAAAAAACGGTAACCGCCAACCAAACAAAGACAAAGGTTTGGCTGACCCGAAAGAACGCAAACGGTAATGAGGCGATCCCGTCGACCAGCCACAGCACCAATTGACAAAGCCACATCAAGGGATACGCGATCAGTATAGCGAGATAGCGCAAAAATCCCAACGGATACAGGATACAAACCGCTAACGATAATACAAGGATCAAATAGATCTCCGCATACAGCAAAATCGCGGATAATAATGTTACCAAAGAGAACTCGCGGAACACGAATACCGAGATCGGAAACACCAAAATATTGGCGGCAAGGCTGACCGCGAGCAAAGCCGCTACGCTGTTCCACAGCTTCATCAACAGGATGCTAAAGGAAAACGGATGCTCGGATTCTTCCTTTAGCGGTAAACCGTCCCTCTTTCGGTCTGTATAGCGGTGCAGTTTCTCACGAATACGAAAGAACGGCATATAGCCTGTCTTTGTTTTCAGACACAACTTCGGCAATATCTGATTCGCCCACAGCAGGATTCCCATCGTCGCGTAGAACGAGAGGATCAAACCGATATCGCCCGCACCGTACGGAGAAACCATCAACGGCATGATGATGCCTGCCAGTCCCAGATGATTCAGCGGATACGGTTGCCGTCGGATCGTCATGCCAAACACGGTGAACGTCATCATGATTCCGGCACGCAATACGGAGGACTGAAAGCCTGTCACCGCCGCATACAGCAGGATAAATCCCATGATCAGCACAAATCTCACCCAACGATTGAGGCGCTTCATCAAGCGGAACAACAGTAGGATCACTACCGCAAAGTGCATCCCCGAAACGACGATAAAGTAGGATGCGCCCGCGTAGCGGAAATGATTCCTGGTGTCAAGGCTCATCGCGTACTTATCACCGATCAATACCGCTCTGCACAATGCGGCACAATCGGGCGGCAGGAGGGTATCCAGTGATTGTCGCATCAAACGCCGTAACTGTATCGCGTGATAATAGAGCGAGTGGTTCTGAGGTGATTCTGTATCAATAACGGTATCATAGTCATCCGATACCAGATAATACCCCTTCGCACGGTAATACTGATTATCCGTCACCTTCAATTGTGACGTAAAGGTCAAAATATCATCGGGCTCCGCTTTAAGATCAGTCGGCGTTTTGAGCAAGAGTCGAATATCAGTCTTTTCCCCATCGATCTCTTGCGTTTTCAAACGGTAATAGTGCTTTGAATAAGATTGATAAGGCTCCTCCGTCAGTACCGCTTTCACGGAATGCTGTTCATTGCCATATGTATCGATAATAGGCTGTACCGCCAAATACCCGTACCCGATATGTACGATACAGGCGATCAGCGCCGCTAACGCCATCAATGGAAGAAAAAATGTTTTTCTCGTTTTACTGATAATACAGAACAAGATCGTTAATACAGCGGCGATCCCGCCGATCACATACACGACATGTACAGGCAAATAAAAAGCGGCTGCCAGCACAGAAAAGTAGGTGATGCCTATCTGTGCCAACAACCGTTTCATAATCATACCTCTATCAGGAACTATGTATCATTCACTATCTGCTTATTTAGGGAATACGGGCAGCTTCTCGAGGAAGATGATATCGTCGCGATCCGCGGCGTCACCCTCTGCCAATACCGCTACCTTACCGACGATCTCGCCGCCTGCCTTCTCAACCAATGCCTCGAGCGCCTTCAGACTCTCGCCCGTAGAGATCACGTCGTCCACGATCAGCACACGCTTGCCCTTCATATGCGCAGCGTCATCACTGCCCAGATACAGCGTCTGGCGGCTCAATGTGGTGATCGACTGTACATGCACGCTGATGGGATCGGGCATGTACACCTTCACGCCCTTACGCGCGATAATGTACTTACCGCAACCCTGACGCGCCATCTCGTAGCACAGCGGGATCCCCTTTGCTTCGGCAGTGATGCAGATATCATGCTCGGGAGAGAGCTTGAGAAGCTCCGCCGCGGATTTTTCGGTGATCTCAACATCACCGAACATGATGAACGCAGCGATATCCAAATGCTTGTTGACCTCGCACAGCGGCAGCTCACGCTCACACCCCGCGATGGTCATCTTAAAAGTTTTAGCCATAATGAACCCTTCCTTATCTTATTGAATAGCAGTCATGCCATATCGACCCTGAGCTTTTTACCGCCCAACAGATGGAAATGGATGTGCATGACGGTTTGTCCGCCGTCCTCACCGCAGTTGTTGACGATGCGGTAGCCGTTTTCAAGCCCCAGCTCCTTGGCGACCTTGGGGATCTTGGAGAAGATATGACCTACGATATCGCAGTTTTCCTCATTGATCGCGTTCGCGCAGCAGTAATGCTCTTTAGGGATAAAGAGCACATGCACGGGCGCCATCGGGTTCAGGTCATGGATGGCGATGATCTTATCATCCTCATACACTTTGTTTGACGGGATCTCACCCGCGGCGATTTTGCAAAAAATACAGTCAGACATAATTGCCTCCTATTCATAGCGGATGTGACGATCCGCGTCATTCCGATAGTATTCTATTACGTTGCCGATCAATCGTCAAGATCAAGATCGCAGGACTTGATCGTATTCTTTAAGGTGTCGGCAGACTCACGCAGTTTTTTGAGCTCGTCATCATTCAGCGCGAAGGGGATCTCACTCTCGATACCTTCCTTACCGACGATCACGGGGATCGACAGCGCAACGTCATTCAGCCCGAATCTGCCGTGCTGGATAGACGATACAGGCAGGACACTCTTTTCATCACGGATGATCGCCTCACAAATGCGCTTGGCGGACATCGCGATACCGTAGTAGGTCGCGCGCTTCTTGCTGATGATATCATAAGCGGCGTTTTTGACTTCCTCGGAGATATTCTTCTTTGCCAGATCATGGTCGTGATAGAAGCCGCGCATCTCGCAAAAGCGGCTGATCTCAACGCCCGATACATTGGCACTGCTCCAAGCGGCAAATTCGCTGTCGCCGTGCTCGCCGATGATGAACGCGTGGATGGAACGCGGATCGACGCCCAGATGCTCGCTCAGGTTAAAACGCAGGCGTGCGGAATCCAGTACCGTACCCGAACCGAACACACGGCTGTCGGGCAGACCGGAGAGCTGTTTGGCGGCATAGGTCAGCACATCAACGGGATTCGCGACGATCAGCAGGATCCCCTTGAAATTGCGCTTAGCAATCTCGGGAATGATCGACTTGAAGATACCGACATTCTTTTTGATAAGGTCAAGACGAGTCTCGCCGGGCTTCTGCGCCGCGCCCGCAGTGACGATGATGATCGCGCTGTCGGCGATATCGTCATAATCGCCCGCGTGGATATCACAAGGCTTTGAGAACGGTACGCCGTGAGAAATATCCAGCGCCTCACCCTCTGCTTTCTGTTTGTCGGCGTCGAGCATCACGATCTCAGAGAACAGACCGCTCTGCATCAGAGCGAACGCAGTCGACGATCCGACAAAGCCACAGCCAATGATCGCCACTTTTCTTGAATTAACAGCCATATAATGCATCTCCTTTATCGAAAACGGATCAAATCCGTATTTCGCAATCTATTTACTACGTTATTATCATAACACAAATTGATAAAAATTCAACAGCTAAACAAGAAGAATCTTCCATTTATTTTCTGTAAACAAATTATAATGAATATAATTTCAAAATTATTGCTTTAAATCTTTAAATCTTCTTGACTTTAAATCGTTGAAGTGTTAAAATGAATCCGTTGCTTATTTGTATAAGGTTGAGATTGCCACAGGGTGACATGCGTCACCCTTCGCAATGACTAAGTTTGAAACGGAGATTACCACAGGGTGACACTCGTCACTCTTAGCAATGACTATTTGAAATGGAGATTACTTACGGGGTGACATATTCACCCTTTGTACAAGCAAAGCTATGATAATCGATTTTCACACCCATGTATTTCCCGACAAAATTGCTGAGCGCACCTTACAGGCGCTGCAAAGCCCGCCCGACGTCGTTCCCCACACCGACGGAACGATCAGCGGGATCCTTGACAGCATGAAAGAATCGGGGATCGACAAAAGCGTGATCCTGCCGGTCAACACCCGACCGGGGCAGTTCGATACGATCACGAAATTCGCCAAGCACATTAACGATACTTACGACAACCTCATCTCCTTCGGCGGCATCCACCCCGATGACGAGGAGATCGAGGAGAAGCTGCAATATCTAAAGGATAACGGCTTCAAGGGCATCAAGATCCACCCCGATTATACAGGCACCTTCATCGACGACGATCGCTACATCCGCATCATCGCCGAGGCAAGACGGCTCGGATTGCTCGTGATGACCCACTCGGGAAAAGATCCCAAGTATGAGATCATCCACTGTCCGCCCGAGAAAGGCGCTTTGATGCTCGACCGCATCGAGGAGCTTGTCCCCGATACCAAACCCAACATGATCTTCGCCCATTTAGGCGGCAATTATCAGCTCGAGGATGTAGAACAATATCTGGTCGGCAGACAGTGCTACATCGATATCAGCTGTTCGTTCAGCGATCTGTGGCATTTCAGCACATCGACCGATGAAGATATCATCCGTGTGATCCGCCGTCACGGCGCGGATAAAATGCTCTTCGCGACCGACAGTCCGTGGAACGATCAAAAGGAAACGGTCGAGCGCTTCCAAAATCTGAGCGGCTTATCTGATACCGAGAAGGAACTGATCCTCGGTAAAAACGCGGAGCGATTATTAGCTCTCGCCTAACATTTGTTCATCAACCCCTACGGGGATAAGGAGTATAAGTTATGGATATGTTTATCAAAATCGCTTTCTTAGTCGTATTCTTCGCCGTGATGATCGGCGTAGGCATCTACTGCAGAAAGCAAAGCACAGACGTTAACGGCTTTGTACTGGGCAACCGATCCGTCGGCCCGTGGCTGACCGCGTTCGCGTTCGGTACCTCGTATTTCTCGGCGGTCATCTTTGTCGGTTATGCGGGACAGTTCGGCTGGAAATTCGGTATGGCTTCCACATGGATCGGACTGGGCAACGCCTTCATCGGCTCACTGCTCGCATGGAACGTGCTCGGCAGACGCACCCGTGTCATGACCCAACACCTCGATACCGCCACCATGCCCGATTTCTTCATGAAGCGCTATGATTCCAAGGCGCTCAAGATCGCCGCGGCGGTCATCATCTTCATCTTCCTGATCCCCTACACCGCGTCGCTCTACAACGGTCTTTCCCGACTGTTCAAGATGGCGTTCGGTATTCCGTACGAATACTGCGTTATCGCGATGGCGGTACTGACAGGCATCTATGTCGTCGTCGGCGGCTACATGGCGACCGCGATCAACGACTTTATCCAGGGTATTATCATGATCTTCGGCATCGTCGCCGTCATCTGGGCAGTGCTCAGGATTAACGGCGGCTTAGGCTCCACCATCACCCTGCTCTCTCAGATCCAGGCAGAGGGCACCGAGATGAAGGGTGCGTTCACCTCCTTCTTCGGACCGGATATCTTCGGATTGATCGGCGTCGTCATCTTAACGTCCTTAGGTACATGGGGTCTGCCCCAGATGGTGCAGAAGTTCTACGCCATCAAGTCCGAAAAATCGATCAGCACCGGTACCATCGTCTCGACCGTATTCGCGATCATCGTTGCGGGCGGCTGCTATTTCCTCGGCGGCTTCGGCAGACTGTTCGGTGAAGCGGGCGCAGACGGCAAGCCCGTAGGCGGCTTTGACTCCGTCGTACCCACTATGCTCGAGAACCTGTCCCCCATCCTGATCGGTATCGTGGTTATCCTCGTGCTTTCCGCATCCATGAGCACCCTGTCGAGCTTGGTTCTGACCTCCAGCTCCGTTCTGACCATCGACTTCATCGAGCCTGTATTCTTCAAGAATAAGGAAGTTGCTGAGAAGAAGAAGGTCAGCATCATGCGGATCTTCATCGTATTCTTTATCGCGATCTCCGCGATCATCGCCATTATTCAGGCGAATTCCCCCGTCATGTTCATTTCACAGATGATGGGCGTTTCTTGGGGCGCTCTTGCCGGCGCGTTCCTCGCTCCGTTCATGTACGGACTGTATATGAAGCGCGTACCGAAGATCGCCGTATGGATCAACTATGTACTGGGCGTCGGCATCTCCCTCGCGTCCTTCATCTGCAACATGGCGGGCGTGAAGTTCGCAAACCCCGTCCTTGCCTACTTCCAGTCCCCGATCAACGCGGGTATGGCGGCGATGATCATCGGCATCATCATTACGCCGATCATCGCGGCTATCGCGCCGTCAAAGGATGTTGAGCGAGTGGAGAAGATCTTCTCCTGCTATAAAAAGACGCACACCGTATCTTCCAAGCACAGCATCGACGAAACGTAATCGATCGTTGAATCGACAAAATAATACAAAAGAAGTCTATCGGCTATTGCCTTTAGACTTCTTTTGCGCTATAATAACTATGTATGCACAAGCGAAATTGTGTGAATAACGAAAAGAGGATTAGTAAAAATGATTTTCCAGAAAGACATCGAAACTCTACCGAGGAAAGAAATCGAAGCGATCCAGCTCGAACGCCTGAAATGGGTCGTCAAATACTGCTATGATAACGTACCGTTATACCATCAGCGTTTGACCGACTGCGGCGTGCTGGACGGCGCTAAGATCAAACAGCTCTCCGATATCGAATACATCCCCTTTACCACTAAGGACGATTTCAGAGATAACTATCCCTTCGGTCTGGTAGCCGCCGATATGAAGGACATTGTGCGTATCCACGCTTCTTCGGGTACGACAGGTAAGCCTACCACCGGCGTCTACACCAAAGAAGACCTCGATATCTGGTCGGACTGCGTCGCGCGTGTTGCTTGCGCGGGCGGCGTCACTCCCGATGATATCATCCAGATCAGCTTCGGTTACGGACTGTTCACGGGAGCGCTGGGACTGCACTACGGTATGGAAAAGCTCGGCGCGACCGTCATCCCCGCTTCTTCCGGCAATACGCAGAAGCAGCTGATGATGCTGCGCGACTGGGGCGTGACCGGCATGGTCGCCACTCCGTCCTACGCGCTGTATCTCTCCGAAGCGATGAAGGAAGCGGGCTATCCGCTGTCCGATTACAGCCTGCGTCTGGGCATCTTAGGCTCAGAACCGTGCACCGTATCCATGCGTGAGCAGATCGAGAACAACTTCAACATCCGCGTATCCGACAACTACGGCATGACCGAGCTCGGAGGCCCCGGTGTTTCCGGCGACTGTGAAGCGCGCGACGGTATGCATTTTGCGGAGGATCACTTCCTGCCCGAGATCATCGACACCGATACCGGTAAGCGTCTCGGCGAGGGTGAAGTCGGCGAGCTGGTCGTCACCACCCTGACCCGCAAGGGTATGCCGGTGCTCAGATACCGCACCAAGGATATCACTAAGCTCGATTATCAGCCCTGCTCCTGCGGCAGAACCCATTGCAGAATGGCGAAAACCATGGGCAGAACCGATGATATGCTGATCATCAAGGGCGTCAACGTGTTCCCCACCCAGATCGAGAATATCCTCATCAACATCCCCGATATCGCACCCCACTACATGCTGTACATCACGCGCAAGAATTACCGCGACAGCTTAGAGATCAAGGTCGAGGTCATCAACGAAGCACTGCTCGATAATTATCAGATGCTCGACGGTCTCAAGAAGCGGATCGAAGCGAAGTTACAGTCGATCTTAGGACTGAGAACCAAGGTCACACTCGTCGCGCCCAAGACCCTCGAGCGATTCCAGGGCAAGGCAAAGAGGATCGTTGATTTAAGAAATCAGTGATCATCCTTTTCGTAGGGCGGGGGCTTGCTCCCGCCGAAACGTTGATAGATCGATAATACAATGCGCGAAGCAAATAAATCTTGAATCATGCTTCGGCACTTAACAACAGCTAACGGAGAGGTACCGGCGGGAGCAAGCCCCCGCCCTACAATGTCTCTGAAAAGCGTCAGAAGAATAAGGTGAAAACACTATGAAAGATTTATTGATCGGTAACGCCGCGGTCGCGCGCGGCTTATACGAAGGCGGTTGTGCCGTGATCTCCAGTTATCCCGGCACTCCCAGCACCGAGATTACCGAATTTTTTGCGAAATACGACGACGTCTACTGCGAGTGGGCGCCCAATGAAAAGGTAGCAATGGAAGCGGCATTCGGCTCCGCGCTGCGCGGCAAGCGTTCCGCCTGCTGTATGAAGCATGTCGGCTTGAACGTCGCCGCCGATCCGCTGTTCACCATGTCCTACACCGGCGTCAACGCGGGTATCGTCATCTGCGTTGCCGATGATCCCGGCATGCACAGCTCCCAGAACGAGCAGGATTCGCGCCATTACGCGATCGCTTCCAAGATCCCGATGCTCGAACCCTCCGATTCTCAGGAAGCGTTGGATTACACCAAGCTCGCGTATGAGATCTCCGAGCAGTTCGACACCCCTGTCCTGCTCAAGATGTGCACCCGTGTGGCACACTCCCAGAGTATCGTGGAGCTGGGTGAGCGCACCGAGATCACCAAGGACTACACCAAGAATCCGCAGAAATACATCATGACCCCCGGCAACGCGCTCAAGCGCCATCCGTTTGTCGAGGAGCGCACCAAGAAGCTCACGGAATACGCCGAGACCTCTCCTCTCAACCGTGTGGAAGAGGGCGACGGAAGCCGCGACCTCGGTATCATCACCTCCTCCACCTCTTACCAGTATGTCAAGGAAGCATTCGGCGACAGCGTCGCTGTTTTGAAGCTCGGTATGATCAATCCCCTTCCCGTCAAGCTGATCCAAGATTTTGCCGCCAAGGTCGGCAAGGTCTATGTCATCGAGGAGCTCGATCCGATCGTTGAGACCCACTGCAAAAACATCGGCGTGGAGGTCATCGGCAAGGACAAGTTCTCGATCCTCGGCGAATTCAGCCAGAAGAGCATCGAGCAGGCGTTTGAGATGGCGGATAAAACCGTGTTCAACCTCGATACCGAGATCCCGGTACGTCCTCCGATGATGTGCTCCGGCTGTCCCCACAGAGGCATGTACTATGTCCTCGCGAAGAACAAGATCACCGTACTCGGCGATATCGGCTGTTACACCCTCGGCGCTGCGCCGCCCTTGAACGCGCTCGACATGACGCTTTGCATGGGCGCGTCGGTATCCGGTCTGCACGGCTATAATAAAGCCGGCGGCGATCAGACACAGAATAACACGGTCTGCGTGATCGGTGACTCCACCTTCATGCACTCCGGCGTCACGGGTCTGATCAACATTGCGTATAACCAAAGCAATTCCACCGTCATCATCCTTGACAACTCCATCACCGGCATGACGGGTCATCAGCAAAATCCGACCACCGGCTACTCCATCAAGGGTGATCCCGCGGGTAAAGTCAACCTCGAGGATCTGTGCCACAGCATCGGCATCAACTCTGTGCGTGTGGTCGATCCGTATAATCTGGAGGAATGTGAGACGGTGCTCAAAGAGGAGCTCGCCAAAAACGAACCCTCCGTCATTATCTCGCGCCGTCCCTGCGTACTCTTAAAGTACGTCAAGCCCAAGAAGCCGCTCTATGTCAACCCCGACAAGTGCCGCGGCTGTAAGAAATGTATGAAGTTCGGCTGTCCGTCCATCTCCTTCCGCGACGGTCACGCCGTTGTTGATCCCACCCTTTGCGTCGGATGCGGCGTATGCGCGCAGCTCTGTCCCTTTGACGCATTTGAAAGCGAGGTGCCCTCTCATGACTAAGAATATTATGATCGTCGGCGTCGGCGGACAGGGTTCCCTGCTCGCGTCCAAGCTGCTCGGCAGGCTGCTTGTCGATGAAGGCTATGACGTAAAAGTAAGTGAAGTGCACGGAATGAGCCAGCGCGGCGGTTCCGTCGTCACCTATGTTCGTTTCGGCGACAAGGTCTACTCCCCTGTCATCGAGAACGGTGAAGCGGATTTCATCGTATCCTTTGAGAAGATCGAAGCGGCTCGTTATGTGGAAAACCTCAAAAAGGACGGTACCATTATCGTCAACACCCAGCAGATCGATCCCATGCCCGTCATCATCGGCGCGACCACCTATCCCGAGAACATCATTGCTGAAATGAAGGCTAAGGGCATCCATGTGGATGATATCGACGCGCTGGCGCTGGCGAATGAAGCGGGATCATCCAAGGCGTGCAACATCGTTTTGATGGGCAGACTCGCCAAATACTTCGATATGCCGAAGGAAAAATGGCTCAACGCCATCGAAAAATGCGTCAAGCCGCAGTTTGTTGCCATCAACAAAAAAGCGTTTGATTTGGGTTATAACTGCTGATGATTGTTTTGATTGCCACGGCACGCTGTGCCTCGCAATGACACGAAATGCAGTTGGTATTATGAAAAAACAACAGAAAGGATGAAGTCCCATGCAGAAGAAATTCTATCAGCCCGAAGCTGAGACCATGCCGGTCAATGAGATCAAGAAGCTGCAGGAGTACAAGCTCATCCGTCAGGTGCGCTATGTTTACGAAAACGTCGAATACTACCGCAATCTGATGGATGAAAAAGGCGTCAAGCCCGAGGATATCACCTGTCTTGCAGATATCAGCAAGCTGCCGTTCCTGAGCAAAAACGATTTAAGAGAAGCCTATCCCTACGGAATGCTCGCGACCGACCTCAATAACTGTGTACGAATCCACTCCACCTCCGGTACCACCGGCAAACGCGTTGTCGCGTTCTACACTCAGAACGACGTTGATATGTGGGAAGAATGCTGTGCTCGTGCGATTGTCGCGGCAGGTGGCGACGAATACGATGTTGTTCAGGTAGCCTACGGCTACGGACTGTTTACCGGCGGTGCAGGTCTGCACGGCGGCTCCCATAAAGTCGGCTGTCTGACCCTGCCCATGTCGAGCGGTAATACCAACCGCCAGATCCAGTTCATGATGGATCTCAACGCCACCTTCCTCTGCTGTACCCCCTCCTACGCCGCTTATATCGGAGAATCCTTAAAAGAAAAGGGCTACAAGCCTGAGGATAATAAACTCAAAGCCGGTATCTTCGGCGCTGAGCCCTGGACAGAAGAAATGCGCAAAGATATTGAGAAAAGTCTGGGTATCAAGGCGTATGATATCTACGGCTTGACCGAATCGAGCGGCCCCGGCGTTGCGTTCGAATGCTGTGAGCAGAAAGGCATGCACATCAACGAGGATCACTTCTATGCCGAGATCATCGATCCCGACACCGGCGAGGTGCTCCCAGAGGGCAGTAAAGGCGAGCTGGTATTCACTTCTCTGGATAAAGAAGCCTTCCCGCTGATCCGTTATCGCACCCGCGATATCACCGTTCTCTCCCGTGAGAAGTGTTCTTGCGGCAGAACCTTTATCCGTATGCACAAGCCGATGGGCAGATCTGACGACATGATGATCATCCGCGGCGTCAATGTCTTCCCCAGCCAGATCGAGGCGGTACTGCTGAACAACGGCTACGCGCCGAACTACCAGATCCTCGTAGACCGTGTGAACAACACCGATACCTTTGAGATCCGTGTAGAAATGTTGCCCGAGGACTTCTCCGACACACCGAAGGTCATCACCAAAAAGGAGAAAAAGCTCCAGGCAGCGATGAAGGAAATGCTCGGTATCAACCCCACCATCCGTCTGGCCGCTCCCAAGTCGATCGCACGCAGTGAGGGCAAGGCTGTCAGAGTGATCGATAACCGCAAAAAACTGGGAATCAACACATGATCAAATGAGATTGCAGTCATGACATGATAAATTCACACACCCGTCATGACCGCAACGATACATTATAAAGGAGTAACATTATGGCAATTAAACAGTTATCCATCTTTGTAGAAAACCGTGAGGGCACTCTCGTCACCGTCACCGACGCAATTGCCAAGGCAGGCGTTGACATCCGTGCGATGAGCGTTGCGGATACCAATGATTTCGGTATCTTCCGACTGATCGTCACCGATATTGCCAAGGCAAAGAAGGCGCTCGATGACGCAAACGCGTTTGTATCCATTACCGAGGTCGTCGGCGTAGCCGTACAGGATGAGCCGGGCGCTCTGGCAAAGGTCGTCAAGATCTTAGCGGATAACAACATCAACATCGAGTACATGTACGCATTCATCACCGTTTCCAAGCAGTTCGCGTATGTGGTGCTCCGTGTAGAGGATAACGCCGCTGCTGAGAAGATCCTCACCGAACACGGCATTACACTTGTCAATGAAGAGGACATGGCAAAATTATAATTTGCACTTATCATTGTAATATAGGATTCTATCATCCAAGTAATAATGATGTAACGAGAAAGACCCACCGCGATCGGTGGGTCTTATTTCTTATACTCATCACAGAGTATCAATATACTTTTCAATATCAAAGGGATCAAGAGGGGTATCCTTCCGCAAATAAAGCGGATGATGCGGATGTCCCTTTTTCGAGATTTTTCCCGCGGAAAACCACTTTGCATGATGTCGTGTGCCGAGCTCGATCATGGAACGAACACAATCGGGCAGATAGGGTCGCTTTTCGATGATATTGCCCCATGCCGCCCAGATCGCGGGCTGATCGCTCAATCCTAATATATACTCGAACGCCTTCATATTCTCTTCATGGAGCAGTGTGTTACACTCACGTTCCATATCATCGGGGTTCGTGGCACGCTGGGCGTAGACATTGAACATGATGAAGCTGTCAAAGCCGTTCGCAAGCGCGATCCGCTCAACCGATTTGAGCGTATTATCCAGATCATCAGGCGCAGCGGTAGAGGGATTGATGCCGATACAGATCAGCGGTCTCTCTCCTCTTGTGCCAAGGATATAACGATATTCGCTGTAAAAATCCGGCACATAGAGCCAATGGTTTTTGTCATAATCATCGTTGGTACTGACCAGAGCATCCGCAAAGGTCAACACCTCGATTTCAATGGTATCGGATGACGGAACGTGCATAACAGCCTCCAATGATCGATAATATCGCGTAGCCTTCAACTCACAATTCACGAGAATCAGGACTATGAATCAATTAACATAAAACAAATTTCACACTTGAATGACGGAAAACGGGAGCAGACCGAAGCCTGCTCCCGCATAATATTGGGATCATTCACAGCTTTCGCTGAGAGGATGGATTATTTCCAGCCGATATTAAACTTGTTACCGCTGCCCCAACCTGTGAAGTACAGGGTACCGGACTGCATCTTCACATCCTCGGACTGATTCCAACAGGTATCCCAGTCTGCGGAAGTGGAACCGGTGGGCATTCTGACGACAAGAATGTTACCATACTCAGCTGCGCCGGCAAATACGATGTTGGAGCCGGAAGCAGTACCCTTGATCCATGTGCCTTCGGAATCATCATTCCAAGCCCATGCAAACCATGCGGGGTCAGCCTGGCCTGCATCGCCGGGCTCGAAGGTAACATCCTTTCCGGAAGGAGTAGGATCGGGATCGGGAGTCGGAGTGGGATCTACGGGAGTGTCGCTGATCTCATAGAAATCTACCAGATAGTGACCCTCAGCATTCTTATCCGTCATATAAACGCCGGTATCGCCGGTGAACGGAATATCAACCGTCTGCTGAGTACCGTCGTTGATGATGTAGTTAGTCATGCCTGCGGGCATCTCGAAGGAGTAGCGCTGCTCGCCCATCTCGTTGGTGTCGTAATAAGTCATCGGAACGCCGGGCCACTCGACAGGACCCTCGGAGCCCTCAGCCCAATAATCCAATAATAGATGTTAACAGTGCTAAAGCCCTTGTTGTTGGAGAAGATGATGGTTCTGTTCGTGGGATCAGGAGTGTCTCCGCCCTGAGTCGGCTGAGGAGTGGGAGTCTCGCCGCCCTGTGTGGGCTGAGGATCGGGAGTAGAACCACCGTTATCGATGTACATATAGCCGCCGAACGCAGACCATTCAGCGTTGCCTGCAGCGTTGAAGTAAATGGTTACGTTGCCTGCGTGAGCCGCATCAACAATGTACTCATTATCCATGCCGTCCGGATACCAAGTCTGAACACCGTTCTCGACCTTGATAACCTTCACGCCGTCGCCCTCAGTCAGGGTGGTAGAAATCATGTACTCGCCTGCTGCGCCGGGGTTCTCGCTCATCTTATACTGAGCGTCGGTCTCCCAGTTGCTGAATGTACCTACGAGATAGATACCGTCATCGCCTACGGGAGCAGGAGAGGTGGTGGGATCGGGAGTGGGAGTCGGATCGCCGCCGATATCATAGAAAGCAACGTCATACTTACCTGTGCTGTCCTTATCGGTCATGTAAACGCCGGTAGCACCGGTAAAGGTGATATCAACGGTCTGCTGTGTGCCGTCGTTGATGATGTAGTTGGTCAT
>OMWP01000037.1 GCA_900314795.1 uncultured Eubacteriales bacterium | reverse complement strand
TGTTGTGTTTTGTTGTAAGCGAACTAACTGTAACACAGGTTTTTCCTATTTGCTATTCTTTTTTATGACCTACTGTAACGACTCTATTGTAAACCTACACCTGACCGCTTACGCCAAGCATGATTAGCTTGCTTTAAAGCGATAAACATGGTATAATAACAATGAATAACAATTCACTAACCACTAACCACTAACCACTGACCACTATATACACACGGAGTACAATATGAAAATCATCAATCTATTACATAACGACCGCTGTTCACTGTCCTTCGAGGTGTTTCCGCCGAAGGTCTCCTCATCCTTTGACGAGGTCAAGCCTGCTATCGAGAAGATCGCAAAGCTCAAACCATCCTTTATGAGCGTGACCTACGGCGCGGGCGGCGGTACCAGCAGCTATACCCTCGATATCGCAGAGGATATCCGCAATCGTTACGGCGTGCCGACGATGGCACATTTGACCTGCGTTTCCTCGACCAGAGAAACGGTCATACAGAAGATCAATGAGCTAAAAAAAGCGGGCATCCAGAATGTCATGGCGCTCAGAGGTGATCTGACCCCCGAGATGAAGCTCAGTGACGCCAAGCATTGGGACTATTCCCACGCGGTCGATCTGATCCGTGAGCTCAAAGACAGCGGCACGGATTTCTGCATCGGCTGTGCGTGCTATCCCGAGGTGCACCCCGAGAGCAAGCATCAGACCGACGACATCTTCTATCTCAAAGAGAAGGTTGACGCGGGCTGTGACTTCATGACCACACAGATGTTCTTTGACAACAATCTGCTGTATAACTTCCTGTACAAGATCCGTGAGGCGGGCATTACCGTGCCCGTTGTGCCGGGCATCATGCCGATCACCCGATCGATCCAGCTAAAGCGTGCCATCGAGCTCTCGGGTTCCTTTATCCCGCAGCGCTTCAAGGCGATGGTCGATCGTTTTGGCGGCGATGACAGGGCGATGGCACAGGCGGGTATCGCGTACGCGACCGACCAGATCATCGATCTGTACGCCAACGGCGTCAAGCATGTCCACCTCTACACCATGAATAAACCTGAGATCGCACGCGCTATCATGAACAATCTCAGCAGTATCATCGGCAAATGATCCGCACACTGAATTTTGACGCACCCGCATGGGATAAGCACGAGATCATGCGCTACGCGCGGATCAGGGACGCCGATAACAGCTTTGCCACTCTGATCGATGAGTGCATCCGGGAATCGGAGCCGCTATTGACCTATCGGTTGTGCTATACCGTATTGCCTGTCAACACCGACGGCAGTATCATGATCGGCAATGAGCGAGTAGTTTCACAGACAATTGGTAAAGCGATCCATCACACAAGTGAGGTGATCCTCTTCGCGGCGACCGTCGGCGCACCGTTTGATCGGCTGATCGCGCGGTACAGTCGGGTAGAGCCATCCAAAGCATTGATATTTCAGGCGATCGGCGCAGAGCGTGTTGAGAGCCTGTGTGATGCGTTTTGCGCGCAGATGAACACGGAGCTGAGCGACACAGGAAAGCGCCTCACACGGCGCGTCAGCCCCGGTTACGGAGATATTCCGCTTGATTTGCAAAAAGAGATCTTCGCAGTGCTGGATTGTCCGCGCAAGATAGGCTTGACGCTTGACAAAAGCCTGCTGATGTCACCGAGCAAGTCCGTCACCGCCATCGCCGGCATCACGGACGAATGTGAGGAGCAGGCGGACAAATGCACCGCATGTGATAAAACCGACTGCGCTTATCGGAAATAATTAAGTGTTATCGAAGCAAAAAGCCTTCCCCTCGTGGACGCGTGCGTCTTTTTCCGTATCACTTTAATGTGTTGTTGAAACTAAAAAGCCTTCCCCTCGGGGGGCGCGTGCGCCTTTTTTCGTGTCACTGTAATGTGCCGTTGAAGCCAAAAAGCCTTCCCCTCGGGGGGAAGGTGGTTCTGTGAGCACACCCATCTTAACAAAGAGTTTACGACTTTTCCTCGATCCTCGGTAGATGTACAGCCTCACAGAGACCCGCATCAATAGGAGAGGTTGTCCCCTCATCCGTCTTCCGTTGGTCGACACCTTCCCCCCCGAGGGGAAGGCTTTCTTAATCTGCTATGCTCATCATTTTTTATGGCAGTACGCTACAGAGAAACAGAAAAAAGTCGCACGCGCCCCGAGGTGCCCCCGTTGGGGGAATGTCCAAAGGACAAGGGGGGAGCCGCTTCCGGCGAGGAGAAGGCTTTTATCATCAATTTCTATTACTATCAGAGGCAATTATGGATTTCAGAGAATATTTACAACAGAACATCGTGATCCTCGACGGCGGCATGGGTACGCTGTTGCAGGAGCGCGGCTTACAACCCGGTGAACAGCCCGAGCGGTGGAATCTCAGCCACCCCGAGGACATCACCGCCATCCACAAGGCGTATTTTGACAACGGCTCCAACGTGGTCAACACCAACACCTTCGGCGCCAATCTCCTTCATTATGACGAAGCGGAGTTGACCGAGGTCATCCGAGCGGCGGTCGCCAACGCACAACAGGCGCGGGAGTTAAGCGACACACCACAGAAAAAGTATATCGCGCTGGACATCGGACCCACAGGCAGGCTGTTAAAGCCGCTGGGCGACCTCGATTTTGAAGAAGCGGTCGCGGTATTCGCCAAAACGGTTCAGATCGGCGCTGCTTGCGGCGTTGACCTCGTGATGATCGAGACCATGAACGACAGCTATGAGACTAAGGCGGCGCTGCTGGCGGTCAAGGAGAACTGCGATCTGCCCGTGATCGTGTCCAATGCCTACACCGACAAGGGCAAGCTGATGACAGGCGCTTCACCCGCGGCGATGACCGCGATGCTCGAGAGCATGGGCGCTGACGCGATCGGCGTGAACTGCTCCTTTGGTCCCGATAAGCTCCAACCCATCGTGGAGGAATATCTGCGCTGTGCCTCGATCCCCGTGATCCTCAAGGCGAATGCGGGCATGCCGACCAACGTGAACGGCAAGACCTTATACAATATTCTGCCACCGTCCTTTGCGGATATCACCGCACGCATGGTGCAAAAGGGTGTGCGCGTCGTAGGCGGCTGCTGCGGCACGACCCCCGATTATATCGGCGAATTATGTGATAGAATAAAGCATTCGGTTAATAATACAATCCCTCAGTCACCTTACGGTGACAGCTCCCTTTACCAAAGGGAGCCATATCGGTTTGAATTAAAACGGAAGAACACCACCGTGATTTCGTCCTACACTGACGCGGTCACGTTTTCGGACGATCCCGTGCTGATCGGCGAGCGGATCAATCCCACCGGCAAGAAGCGGCTGAAGGAAGCACTGCGCAACAATGAGCTCGACTACATCCTCAGCGAGGGTCTCAAACAGCAATCCGCGGGCGCTCAGGTGCTCGACGTCAACGTCGGACTGCCCGAGATCGACGAGCCCGCCATGCTGACTAAGGTCGTCTATGAGCTGCAGGCGATCATCGACCTGCCGCTCCAGATCGACACCTCCGATCCTGTCGCGATGGAACAGGCGCTTCGCATCTATAACGGCAAGCCCCTGCTCAACTCCGTCAACGGCAAGCAGGAGAGCATGGACGCAATCTTCCCGTTAATGAAGAAGTACGGCGGTACGGCGATCGCTCTAACGCTGGACGAAAACGGCATCCCCGACACGGTAGAGGGGAGAGTGGCGATTGCGAAGAGGATCATCGACACCGCCGCATCCTACGGCATCGACAAGAAGGATCTGATCTTCGACACTCTCGCAATGGCGGTCAGCGCCGACAACAACGCCGCTAATGTGACGCTCGGCTCCCTGAACGTCATCCGCCATGAGCTCGGCGCGCACACCTCGCTGGGCGTATCCAACATCTCGTTCGGATTACCGCAGCGCGACATTGTTAACGCGACTTTCTTCGCGCTGGCGCTTGAAAACGGCTTATCCGCCGCGATCATGAACCCCTTCTCCGCTGAGATGATGAAGACATTTTATGCCTATCGTGTGCTCAATGGCTTGGACGAAAATTGCACCGACTACATTGCCTTTGCCGATACGGTGCAGAACAATATCACGATCAACGAGAAGTCTGCAGGCAGTAAAGTTGATGAACAGCTCTCCCTGCACAGTGCGGTGACAAAAGGACTCAAAGAGCCTGCCGCGAAGCTGTGTAAGGAGCTCTTGCAAACCGTCGATCCGCTGACCATCGTCAACGAGCATATCATCCCCGCTCTCGATGAAGTCGGCAGGGAGTACGAACAGGGCAGGGTCTATCTGCCCGGGCTATTGATGAGCGCCGAAGCCGCAAAATATGCCTTTGAGGAGATCAAGGCGACCATGTCCGACTCGGGCGGTAAGACCAAATGCGCCTTTGTCATCGCCACCGTACACGGTGACATCCATGACATCGGCAAGAATATCGTCAAGCTCCTGTTGGAGAACTACGGCTTTGCCGTCAGCGATCTGGGCAAGGACGTCGCGCCTGAGGTGATCGTCGAGGAGACTGTGCGCCTGCATGCGCCTCTCGTGGGCTTATCCGCACTGATGACCACCACCGTGCCCGCTATGGAGGAGACCATCCGTCAGCTCAGAGTAGCCGCTCCGTGGGCGAAGATCGTCGTCGGCGGCGCTGTGATGACCAAGGAATACGCGGACTCCATCGGCGCGGATCAGTACGCCAAGGATGCGATGGATACCGTGAGATACGCGGAGACGGTGAATGGTGAAATGTAAGGGACGACGTTTACGACGCCCCGAAATGCAACGTAACAGAGAGTTGTAGGGTACGGCATTCATGACGAACGTATCCATTATCGAAGCCGCAAGATAGGAAATTCAACGCTTCTGCCATGCGGTACGTCGAACACGCGTGTTCAAGCGCCGTACCCTACAACCTAACTGAAACCTTCATTGTAAGGTGTATTTTTGCGTAATTCCTGCAATTATCTTTCCAAAACACTTGACAAAATCTCTGCTTTCTTATATAATATTTAGGCTGATTCAATTCAGTTACCTGCGCCAATAGCTCAGTTGGATAGAGCAACTGCCTTCTAAGCAGTAGGTCAGGGGTTCGAATCCCTTTTGGCGCGCCAGATATGGTGGGTATAGCTTAGTTGGTTAAAGCGCCAGATTGTGGCTCTGGAGAGCATGGGTTCGACTCCCATTACTCACCCCATATGACTCATTAGCTCAGTTGGCAGAGCACTTGACTTTTAATCAAGGTGTCCGGAGTTCGAATCTCCGATGGGTCACCAGAGAAAACGCCTTCCCTTTGGGGAAGGCGTTTTATATTTAAGACTGAAGACTGAAGACTTAATAATGAATACTATCGGGAAACACTTCATGTTTTTGAATATTGTGCCTTTCGGGGAAAGGCAATTTTACTTAAGTAAAACTAAAAGCCGCCCCGAATATGGATCGGAGCGGGATGGTTTATCTGTTTTGCTTTTGTTTCTTGATGACCTTGAGGCGCGAGAATTCCTCTCTGTCCTTCTCGTCGAGTGCGTCGGTGATGAACTTGACGTCGCCCTCGAACTTGGGGATCATGATGTTCTTGAGCGCGTTGGCACGCTTCTGGGTCTGCTTGATGGCGACCGCCAGTCGATAGACGCTGTTCTCGATCTCGGCGAGCTCCACCGTCAGGTATTTGGCGCGCATAAAGAGCGCGACTGCCTCGTCGAATCGGGCGTTGGTATGGCTCAGACCGTGGTGCAGCTCATGCTCATCGGGCTTCTCGATCGACAGGATCGGGATCTCGACGCCCATGATAGAGCGCGAATCCATCGTCACGCTGTCGTCAATGGGGATAGTCTTTGACAGCTCGTCACAGAAGCCGAGCGTGATATTCGCTTTTTGCAGGGCAATATACGCGTCACTAAACGCCTTGTCAATAGTGCCCTGTATCTCGGACGCGCGGTCGATCAGCGCCATCATCTCACGGATGAGGATGTTGCGCTTTTTGTCGAGCAGCTCATAGCCGACCCTCGCCAGCGCCAAGGATTTCTTGACCGCCATCAAATTACCTTTGGTCGGTACTGCTTGCTGTGCCATAGTGTCACTCCCTTCGGTCGTTGTAATGAATACTGAAGATTGAAAACTGAAGAATGAATCATGTTGGGAAACGCTGACGCATTTTAGATTCCTATATCAATCGGGTGTCCCACCATTCATTATTCATTTTTAAGTGTTAAGTTTTCAGTCTTAAGTAGCTTGATAAAACTTGTCAAGCATTTCGTCATCCACTCTGTCGAGCTCCTCGCGGGGCAGGGTGGAGAGCAGCTTCCAGCCCAAGTCAAGACTCTGGTCGATACTGCGGTTCTCGGTGAAGCCTTGATTGACAAAGGTGTTCTCGAACTGTCTGCCGAACTCGATATACTTCTTGTCGGTATCCGAGAGCTCCTCCTCACCGATGACGGAGGCGAGGGATCGCGCGTCGATGACCTTTGCGTAACTGGCAAAGAGCTGATTACTCAGCGGCGCGTGGTCGGCTCTGGTGAAACCTTCACCGATACCGTCCTTCATCAGTCGCGACAGCGAGGGCAGGACGTTGACGGGCGGGTAAATGCCCTGCGCCTGCAAAGCTCTGTCCAGCACGATCTGACCCTCGGTGATGTAACCGGTCAAATCGGGCACGGGGTGGGTGATATCGTCGTTGGGCATGGTCAGGATCGGGATCTGTGTCACGGAGCCTGTCGAGCCCTTGATCATACCGGCTCTCTCATACATGGACGCTAAATCGCTGTACAGGTAGCCGGGGAAGCCCTTACGTCCGGGAATCTCACCCTTGGAGGACGAGAACTCACGCAGTGCCTCGGCATAAGAGGTCATGTCCGTCATGATGACGAGGATGTGCATATTCAGCTCAAACGCGAGGTATTCCGCAATCGTCAGCGCACATCGGGGCGTGAGGGTACGCTCGATGATCGGATCATTGGAGAGATTGAGGAGCATGGTGACATGCTGCATAACGCCCGCTTCTTCAAAGCTGCGGCGAAAATATTCCGCAACGTCATTCTTGACGCCCATCGCCGCGAACACAACGCCGAAGTTGCTCTCATCTGCGCCGGTGATCTTCGCCTGACGGACGATCTGCACCGCCAGCTCATTATGCTTCATACCCGAACCCGAGAAGATCGGGAGTTTCTGACCGCGGATCAAAGTCGAGAGCGTATCGATGCTCGAGATACCCGTGTTGATGTAGTTCCTCGGATATACGCGCGATACGGGATTGATCGCAGTGCCGTTGATGTCGCGGCGGGTCTCGGGATAGATGGGACCCAGTCCGTCGATGGGTCTGCCCGCGCCGTCGAGGATTCGTCCGACGATCTCAGGCGAGAGGGGCATTTCCATCGGTCTGCCTGTCAGGATGGTGGCGGTGTTGTCGAGCGAGATGTTCGAGGTACCCTCAAAGACCTGCACCACGATGCGCTCACCCTCGATCTGGACGATACGACCCTGTCGTGCGCTGCCGTCAGCGAGCTTGATGGTGACGATCTCCTCATAGGATGCGCCCTTGACGCCGTCGAGCACGATTAGAGAACCGTTGATCTCAGACACGCCGACATATTCGATAATCATAAGATACAGTCCTCCTTAATGCAAAATAGCTTGTATTTTTTCATCGATATCCTTGATGTAATCGTCGAACAGCTCGAGATGATCGTTCGGGATATCATACTTGATCTTGGTGACCTTCTCAAAGAGTCCCTGCTCTCGGATGCGGTTGATCGGGATATTCTCCGCGACCACGAGCTTTGCGCGGTCATAGAGGTGCAGGATGACCTGCATCATGCGCTTCTGCTTTTCGAGCGGGACATAGGTATCATCCTTGTGGAACGCGTTCTGCTGTAAAAAGCCGACGCGGATGATCTTGGCGATCTCGATGATCAGCTTCTGATCGTCGGGCAGAACGTCGGAGCCGATGAGCTTGACGATCTCCATGAGGCGGTTTTCTTCCTGCAATAACGCGGAGATCCTGCCGCGGTATTCGATGAACTCCTTACCGCAGTTCTCTTCATACCAGCTGTCCAGATCGGTAAAGTATTCGCTGTAGCTGTCGTTCCAGTTGATCGCGGGGTAGTGTCTGGCGTAGGCAAGGCTCTTGTCGAGCGCCCAGAAGCAGCGGGTGAAGCGCTTGGTGTTCTGGGTGACAGGCTCAGAGAAGTCCGAGCCCTGCGGCGATACCGCGCCAATGATGGTGACGGAGCCTTGGGTGCCGCTGAGCACATCCGCTCTGCCGGCTCTCTCATAGAACTCCGACAGGCGAGAGGGGAGATAGGCAGGGAAGCCTTCCTCCGCGGGCATTTCCTCCAGTCGTCCGGAAATTTCGCGCAATGCCTCCGCCCAACGCGAGGTGGAATCCGCCATGATCGCAACATCATAGCCCATATCGCGGTAGTATTCCGCGAGGGTGATGCCTGTGTAGATCGACGCTTCACGCGCCGCAACAGGCATGTTGGAGGTATTGGCAATCAGCGTGGTGCGGTCGGTCATCGGATGACCCGACTTCGGGTCGATCAGCTCCGAGAATTCCTGGAGCACCTGGCTCATCTCGTTGCCGCGCTCTCCGCAGCCGACATAGACGATGATGTCCGCGTCGCACCACTTCGCCAGCTGATGCTGGGTCATGGTCTTGCCGGTGCCGAAACCGCCGGGGATCGCCGCCGTACCGCCCTTGGAAACAGGGAAAAGGGTATCGATGACACGCTGTCCGGTGATCAGCGGAACGGTAGGGGTGAGGCGCTCTTTGACAGGGCGCGGGGTACGGATTGGCCAACGCTGGCACAGGGTCAGCTCATGGAGCTCGCCGAAGCTGTCTTCTATCTTGACGATGGTGTCGAGCAACTTGTACTTGCCGTCGGGCTTGACTTCCACGACCTTGCCGGAGAGTGCAGGCGGTACCATCATTTTATGTGTGATAATATGTGTCTCGGGAGTGGTGGCATAAATCATACCACCGACAAGTCGGTCGCCGACCTTGACGGTGATGGTGACGTCCCATTCCTTTTCGGTATCCAGCGGCGATACGGTAGAGCCGCGGTTGATGAACGCGCCGCATTCCTTTTCGATCTGCGCGAGCGGTCGCTCGATACCGTCGAAGATGTTGTCGAGGATACCGGGACCCAGTAACAGATTCATGCGCGTATGGGTGCCCTCAACAGGGTCGCCGGGCATGAGTCCGGTGGTCTCCTCATAACACTGGATCGTGGTATAGGCGGAGGTAATGCCGATGACCTCGCCGACTAAGCGCTCCTTGCCGACATAGACCATCTCCATCATCGAGAACTCAGTCGCCTCTTTGACGGTGACGACAGGACCGTTCACGCCGTAAATCACATTCGCCATCGTTACACCACCTTCATTCCGCAATTTTCGATGAACCACTCGCGCTGTGCTTCTAAACGGGCATCCAGCGTGTCGTCCATCAAGATCCCGAGCGTGGGGCAATTCGCCTTGATCCCGCCGATCAGGATATGGGGATCCACCGTGATCTGCGCGTCGGGAAGGACGCTTTCGATCAAGTCACGCTTCTCTTCATCGAACGGAGCAATAGAGATCACACAGCGTGCTGTGCCGCATTTTTCTTTGATCTCATTAGTGGAACGTGTGAGAAAAGCGGTGTAGTCATCTGTTTTTGTATAGGCGAGCAGTTGTTCCTTTGCTTGTTCAAAGACCTTGTCAGCGAGCGACTGACGCTCGTGGAACAAATCATTGCGGAGTTCAAGCTCCTTTTTGGCGAGGTCATTGACGATGACCGCTTTGCGGCGCGCGATATCCTCGCGAATCAGGTCATAGGCATCCTGTAAGCCCTGCGCTGTCGCCTGTTCGATTTTTGTATTTTTATAATCCTCGATCTCCTGCGTGATCTGTGCCTTCTGCTGTTCAGCATACTTGTTGATCGCGTCAAGGAACTTGGATTCCTTTGTTTTTGTATTCATAAAATACCTTCTGTCGTATGGTTAAAGATAGCCTTCCCCTCGGGGGGAAGGTGGGCAATTTGCCCCAAGCAAATTGGTCGGATGAGGGGCTGACTGATCCGAAAAATCATCTTAACAAAGAGTGTGAAGCTTTCCTTTATCCTCGGTAAACATACAGCCTCACCGAGTTCGACATCTATAGAAAGAGTTAATCCCCTCATCCGTCACCTTCGGTGACACCTTCTCCTTGGGGGGAAGGCTCTATTTTCTGTGCTCATTGTTCAGGATCGCTGCACGTTACTGAGACATAGAGAATGACGCACGCGTCAGCCCATATCCACGCCGATGGCGTCCTTGACATACCTAGAGATACTGTCCTTGGTCTGTCCGTTGCCGTGACGGTCGGGGATCTCAATGATCAGCGGTTTCGGGCATTTGAGCTTTAGGTCATACACCGTCTCTCTGACCAAATTAAGTAGGGTAGAGGTCATCAAAATGACCGCGATATCGTCCTGTTGCATGAGCTCTTTGAGCTTCTCTCTGACCTCATGCTCCTGATGGAGTACAACGCCCTCTACACCGGACATGCGCATGCCCATCAGGGTGTCGTCGTTATCGCTTAACAAAAACATTCTCATGGTATCAGAGGCTCGAGATGATCATGATGGAGATCAGCATACCGTACAGCGCACAGCCTTCACCGAGCGCAACAAAGATGATCGACTTACCGAAGTTCTTAGGATCCTCGCTCGTAGCGCCGATCGCCGCGGGTGCGGAGCCGCCGACCGCGATACCGCCGCCAATACAGGAAAGACCGGTGGAGAGACCTGCCGAGATATAACCAAGACCTGTGGATGAAGAAGTCGCAGCCTCAGCCGCAGCGGAAGCGTCAGCCGCATGCGCTACGATCGGGGTGATCAGGCAGAATGCCGATACCGCGAGGAAGGAGAAGATCTGGGTCAGCACCGCGCGCTTGGGGCTTTTGCCGTTTTTGTAGGAACGCATACAAAGCAGTACGGAAATCACAAGAAATGCGGCGGGAATAAACATCAATAAATACTGTAACATGGGTTTGTACCTCCAAATATTAATTAGTCATTGCGAGGCTGATTCGACAAACGTATCAGCCGCGGCAATCTCAATTTTATATTAACCTGATCACTGATCACTGACCACTGATCTCTAAACTATCTGATTCTTCACGTTGACCGGTTCATACTTTCTGCCGTCACCGATATAGAATCTGCTGAACATCTCGTAGTATTCGAGTCTAAGCACCTGGATGCCGACGAGCAACGCTTCGAGCGCCGCGACCAGCAGGTTGCCTAAGATGATGGTGATGGTGGAGCCGACGGGCCCGAACATACCTGCCATGACGAAAACGACCTCCATCATACCGGCATGCACCAGTACGAACGCGCCTACTCTGAGAAAGCTCATGGTGTTGGTCACATAGCTGAGCAGCACCTCGAACAGCTCAAAGAAGTTGTCGATGAAAAACGACCCGAAGCCGCCCTCAAAGAGTTTTTTTTCTCCGCGGAGCTTCTTTGATAACGGTTCCCTGAGGAAGATCAGTATCAGCGGCAGGACGATCAGTCCGATGATATACGCGGGCGTCATGATATTGATACCGAACAGCATCGTGCAGACCAGCCCCGCGACCAGTGCCGTATAGAACACCAGTCCGCTCACGCCGTTCACCCCGAACAGCGCGCCCCCGATATCTCTGCGTTTCAAGCACGATACGATGTTGAGGATCATCGCGATCATCAACAGTACCACGCCGATTCCGACAGCGCCGAAGATCAGTAGCTTTGTCGTACTGCCTTCCATGACATGGATCGGTTTATCATTCAATCCGAACAGCTTTTTGTACGCGGGTGTGAGCAGTTCTTCAAAGCCGAACACCGATCCGAAGATGAAGCCGAAGATGGTCGAGCTGATTGCACAGGGGATGAGCAGCGCCCCCAGCGGCATCTTCTTGACCTTGAGCATGATGATCGCGGCGATCAACAGCAGGATGCCGTGACCGACGTCGGCGAACATGATACCGAAGAGCAGGGTATAGGTGATCGCGATAAAGCCCGAGGGGTCGATCTCCTGCGAATTCGGCAATCCGTACATCTCGGTGTAGTATTCAAACGGTCTGAAGAAAAACGGATTCTTGAGCTTGACGGGCGGTGAATGCTTGAGCTCATCCTTTGCTTTGGTGAAGGTCATCTCGACGCTCTCGATGGAGGAGAGCAGGGTCTCGACCTGTCCTTCATACTCCGCGGGGATCCAACCCACCAGCACAAAGCTCTTGCGATATTTACAGGCATGATTCTTGATAGAGAGATACGCATGATGTCGGCACAGCGAGGTGAAGATCTTATGGATATCATCCTCGTGCTGTTTTGCATAAGTGTCGATCTCTTTGTCGAGCGTGTTGACTTGTTCTTCAAGCTCTTTCTTCAAATCCGTCTGCTGTTTGACGTAATTTAAGGGTGTGTCGTGGATATCACTAAGCTCTACCCGCTCAAAATACAGTCGAGAGAAGATCCTGTCGATCTTATCCGCCTCGCTGACCGGAGTGACATACACGCCCCAGTAGTACAGATCGTCGCGAGAGCAGGGGAAGAACTCGACATAGGGATTCTCCTTGTAGTTATCAAGCTTGATGTAGCTGTCCTTGGGTAATTTACCGAAGCGCGTATAGATGTATTCACAGTCATTGAATTTCTTGACGTCCAGCGTTAGATCAACAAAGTGCTGTGCCTTCTCGATATTCTCGGTACAGACAGCGATCTCGCGCCGTAAGGCGTCGCGATGTTCGATCAGTGAACCGAGCTCTCTCGCGGTATCGCCGACAAAACGATTCGCTTCTTCAAATCCAAGATCCTTTTCTTCGGGAAGATCCACGATCTTGGGTCTGATACCGGCGCCGTTCATCAGCTCCCTGAGCTTCTCGAGCAGCGGTTCAAATTCATTGGATGCGTTCACGGAGATCATGTTCTCGTTATCCGAGTAGAACTCCGCGGTTTCATCCGGCTGAAAAACGCCCGTCTGACCGAGTGCGGCGGCGACGTCATCCAGATAGCTCATCAAGCCGATGACGTTGACGAGCTTCATTCTTTCCAGTGCCATATTTTCACCTCAACTTTACAGGATGAGTATTTCTAAGATTTTATCGGGCTCGATCTGATAACGAACACCCTCGACAACAGCGATCACATTACTCAGCTCCGTCAATGATACGATGCGGTAGGCGAGGAGCACGATCTCGGGATTGGTAGAAAAGTACAGTTGATGACGACAGATCTCATAGCGTCCCTGTACTGCCATCTCACTGTCCGCGTCAAGGGTCTTTGCTTTTTTACCGACGCCGGTATGCTTCAATTCCTCTCGGATCTCCTCGTACTCATCTTTGGATAAGATCCTGTCGAGGTTTTTACCCGTGAGCTTTCCGTAATGCAGCAGATGTTTTTTGATTTCATCATTGCTCATATGATAATTCTTCTTGAGTCGGATGATACGGGAATAGTTTTGATAGTCCGACAACGTATCGAATAGCTTCGTAAGCTCATTCCTGTCCTTTTTATTCTTGATAGAATCGATATCGGTATAGAGCTTATCGAGATTATCATTCTCCAACGCGTCCTCGATGGCTGCGAGATCATAGTCGCCGTTATCATCGGGCGGGAACCGCCGCAGGATCTTCGCGTAATCGGTGCGCTCTAACGCACCAAGCAACTCCTTGTAGCTGTGAACAGTGGATAAGCTCTCCAGTTCAATATCCGTGTGCTGTGCGAAATACAGCGGTAAGGTAAAGAGATAATCCTGCGGACGACGGATAGATAACAGCGTGATAAACTTCATCAGCTCTGATATCTCCGTGCTCCTGAGGATATATTTTGTCACAGGCGTGTCGCCCTGATTATACTTGCACAACGTCAAGAGTTCCTCGAACTGTCTCTCTCGAATGAGCTGTTCCAAATTGCCGCGGTGGATATCGTTGCTGACCTTATCGAGGAAGGTCTGATAATGAGTGTAGGACTTCATATATTGCACCACGTCGCCGACAGATTCGCATTTGACCATCGCGCGGTAATCCTTCTCCGTCAGGCGCTTGCCGTATTTGGTTTTGATTTTTGCGATGATCGCAGAGGCAGGGTTGATGATCGCCATGCACTCACCACCTTTCTGTGTTGATAAAAGCACTAAATCATGACTGCATATATCAATTGTCATTGCGAGGCTCAAGGACTCCCTTTCCTAAGGTGAGATTCTGTTCGAATCTGTGATTTGGGTAACAGAATCCATACACCGGAAGAAGACTGAGGGTTTGAGCCTTGGTAATCTCAACCGATATCTTGTCACGCCAAGGATCGCTTCACGATCTCATCGACCCAGCTGTCCTTGTTTTGCTGATACAGCCGGTTCATTTCCTGCTTCATTGTTTCGTTATGCTGTTGTGCCTGTGCATATTTCTTGTCGGCGTTCTCACGGTCGATCGCGATATTCTTCTCGACGCGGTCTTTCGCGCGGGCGATATAATCATTATAGATCTGCTCCTTGAGCTGTTCGACCTCTGCTTCACTCTTGAGCTTTTCATCCTTCGCCTGTTGTTCGATCTTACGCGCCTGTTCATCCATTTCGATGATACGCTTCAATAAATCCTGCATGGATCACACCTCGATCTTTTCTGTTCGATAGGAAACCCCGAAGAATGATTTCGGGGCGGTAGTAGTGTTGATGATATTCCGCTCACAAAAGAATCATGAGCGATATCTTATAGTAATATCAGTTTTTCAAAGATTGTAAAGGAGCGGGCAATCTGCCGCCCAGATGGATAAAATCGCTCGGGTCGCCCTTGCGCAGCGGCATCACGGGTCCTGCGCCTAAAAGTCCGCCGAAGTTGAGTTCATCACCGGCTTTTCTGCCGATGGCAGGGATCACACGCACGGCGGTGGTCTTGCTGTTCACCATACCGATCGCCGCTTCATCCGCAATGATCGCGGAGACGGTCTCGGGTGTCACATCGCCCGGAATGACCAGCATATCCAGTCCGACAGAGCACACGGCGGTCATCGCCTCGAGCTTAGTGATATCCAGCGCACCCTCCTTAACAGCATGGATCATGCCTTGATCCTCCGAGACGGGGATGAATGCGCCCGACAGTCCGCCCACATGGGACGACGCCATCACGCCGCCTTTCTTGACGGCGTCATTGAGCAGTGCTAATGCGGCGGTGGTACCGTGACAGCCGCAGATCTCGAGACCCATTTCCTCTAAGATATGTGCGACAGAGTCACCGACAGCCGGGGTAGGGGCGAGGGAGAGGTCGACGATGCCGAACGGAACGGACAGCCGCTGAGACGCCTGCTGTGCGACCAGCTGACCCATACGGGTGATCTTGAACGCGGTTTTCTTCACGAGATCGGCAACCTCGGTGATATTCTGACAATCTGCCTTTTCGAGTGCGGCTCGTACTACGCCGGGACCTGAAACGCCGACATTGATGACGCAGTCCGCTTCACCGACGCCGTGAAAAGCGCCCGCCATAAAGGGGTTATCCTGCACGGCGTTACAGAAGGTGACGAGCTTCGCCGCGCCGATGCAGTTGTTATCGGCGGTGAGCTTGGCGGTATCGACAACCGTTTGACCCATCATCTTTACCGCGTCCATATTGATACCGGCCTTGGTAGAGCCGATGTTGACGGAGGAGCATACTCGCTCGGTGACGGCGAGTGCCTCCGGGATACTCTCGATCAGCGCGTAATCACCCGCGGCAAAGCCTTTCTCCACCAGCGCGGAATAGCCGCCGATGAAGTTGACGCCGAGGGTATCGGCAGCGCGGTCGAGCGCCTTGGCGAATTTTAAGATCTTCTGCGTTTGGCAAACGCCTGCGACCATGGCGATCGGGGTCACGGCGATACGCTTGTTGATGATCGGGATGCCGTATTCACGCGATATATCCTCACCTGTACTGACCAGATCCTTCGCGTACCGGCAGATCTTATCATAGATCTTGTCGCACGCCTTATCGATATCGCTGTCAATGCAGTCGATCAGCGAGATCCCCATCGTGATGGTTCTCACGTCGAGGTGCTCGTTATCGATCATATTGATGGTTTCTAAAATGTCTTTCGTTTCAAGCATACGGCACCTCAGATCTTGTGCATGCTGTTAAAGATATCCTCGTGCATGACGTGGATCTTCAGGTTATTATCCTCGCCGACCTTCTCCAGATTCTTTTGGAGCTGATCAAAGGCGACGGTCGCCGTGCCGATATCCGCGAGCATGATCATCGCGAACATATCCTGCAGCACGCTCTGGGTCACTTCGATGATATTAACGCCGACCTCCGCGCAGGCGGTGGACACCTTACTGAGGATGCCGACGCTGTCTTTTCCGAGTACGGTGATGACTGCTTTCATATCGTACCTCCAAAGGGGTGGGATCATAAAAATGTCGGGATATTCGCTTCTCTCCCGATTTTCGTTCCTTATTATACTCTTTTATTTTCACTGTTGATGATTGTTTGGAATTAAAAGATTATAATTTTGTTACCTTTTTGCGGTAAATGACGATCTTGATCCATTCTATGATGATTGTGACCGCTTCGACCGGATCTTTTCAAAAAAAGAGAGCGTATCGCTACGCTCTCTCATTCAGTGTAATTATAATGTTTTAGCAAGCTCTTTGAGATACTCTCTGAGACCCTCGCAGACCTCGGGATGCTTCAAACCGACCTCGATGTTCGCCTGCAGGATACCGAGCTTGTTGCCCATATCATAGCGTTTGGAAGTAAACTCCACCGCTGTCATGCCGCAGCTGCGTGCCAACTCAGCCATCGCGTCGGTCAGCTGGATCTCACCGCCCGCGCCGGGCTTGGTATGATCGAGGATATCAAAGATCTCAGGGGGAAGAACCACGCGTCCGAGGATGGAATAGAGGGATAAGACGTCCTCCTTGCGCTGGGGCTTTTCGATCATATCGGTGCACTTGAACACGTTATCATGGATGTTCTCGACCTTGAGGGAGCTGTATTTCTTGATCGCTTCCTCCGATACGGGCTTGATACCCAGCACACCCTTGCCAAAGGTGCCGTATGCGTCGATCAGCTCCTTGGTGGCGGGGATATCGCCGATGATGACGTCGTCGCCGTACATGACGACAAAGGGATCGTTACCGACAAAGCTGCGTGCTCTGGATACCGCGTGACCCAAGCCCTTGGTCTCGATCTGGCGCACATACTGAATGTTAGCGAGGTTGTGGATGTCCTTGATCGCGTCCAGCTGGTCGGTCTTGCCCGCCTTTTCGAGGCTGTCCTCCAGCAGGGGCGCTTTATCAAAATGATCCTCCATAATACCCTTGCCGCGATTGGTAATGATCAGAATATCGGTGATACCGGAAGCGACCGCTTCTTCAACGATATACTGGATCGCGGGCTTATCTACGATAGGGAGCATTTCCTTCGGCATCGCCTTGGTCGCGGGAAGAACTCTTGTACCCAGTCCCGCTGCGGGGATGACTGCTTTTGTGATTTTCATGTTATTATCCTCTCTCTGATGACTCAGAATTACATTAGACCTGTGATGAAGGTGGGCAAATACAAAATGATCAGATAGGTGACCATCAGTGATATCGCCAGCGCGGTGTTGACACCGCCCTTTGTTTGGAGGATCGTTTCGGGATTCTCGTCTTCTTTGGCGGACGCCTTGATCTTTTGGATCTGCTTCTTACAATGCTTGAAGTACATACGATTGAAACAAATGCCGAACACGATCATCATCGCGATACGCACAAGCTCGACCAGCGTCGGCAGATACAACACCAAAAGCTGCGTCGAATCTAAGGTTTGCATATACTGGGTGATATCGGACATAAAACTGCCGAATTGCATCGACTGTGAGTAGACGTTCAAAAACTCTGTATACAGCGAATTATAAGCAATCGTGAAGTAGGATTCAACAATCAGTAGTGCAAGCTGTAAAAACGCAAAAACAGCGCCGATCTTGTACATCTTACGATACAGCAAATAACCTCCGGTGAAGAGCGCCGCGGCAAAATTGAATTTGCTCTTATTCATCGTCGTGATATTGTGAAACACACGGATAAAATACGGTGTGTTTTGCTTGACATATTTTGCCGTCTCACCGGCTGTGATCCCGTCGCCGAAGTCCTCATTACTGTCAACACCGGCGAGTGGATCCATAAACGGCATGTTGAAGGCGGTGTTGCCGCCCTGTTGACTCTGCTGCTGACCGAACGGCATACCGAATCCTGCGCCCTGCGGCGGAGATTGCTGTTGCTGCGCATTTTGAGCAGGTGAGAGGGGAGCGCCGCATTGACCGCAGAAGAAATGGTTATTGTCGTTGGCGTGACCGCACGAGGGACAGATCTTCATGCCGTCCTTATCACTGGTTTTATCCATATCTTCCTGATAATCATAGCCCTGTTCATGCAGCTTTTCGTTATAACAATGCCCCAGCGATTCGTAGCACTCCCGATGATGAGGCGTACCGCATTCGGGACACACGACAACATCGTCATCCGCATGAAAATACTTTTGACAGACAGGACACTTTTTACCGATATAGTCCATACAAATCTCCTTTATCATAAAAGAAGTACAATGATACTTTTGTCATTCATTCATTATTGGTGTTATTATATCAAATAAATATTCGTTCTGCAACTTTATTTTTTTAGAACAATATTTATATGTTGAGAATTGGATGAATTATGCAATATTCATCTTTACATTCCCCTGTATTTGTATTATAATTGTAGCTGCTGTTATCACAGTAAGATAGCGTGATAACGACACATTGATCAATAACGAGGGAATAACATGCTGCAATTTGAAGAACTGAAATTGAAGTTAGAGGCAATGAAGCCCGAGATAGATGATTTGGCGTCTGCACTGGGACTCGGTCAGATGAGAAGTGAGATAGAACAGCTCGAGAACCGTGCTGCAGAGCCGGGCTTTTGGGACGATATGGACAATTCTCAGAAGATCCTCCAGCGCACCGCCAATCTTAAAGCCAAGGTCGAAAAGTACGAGAAGCTCGAGGCACGATACGAAGATGCGATGGCGCTGATCGAGCTGGGCGACGAGGCAGAGGATGAGAGCCTGATCGAAGAAGCACAGACTGAGCTCGACGGTATTCGCGCGGATATCGACCGGCAGCGGCTCGAGACTCTGCTTACCGGCGAGTATGATAAAAACAACGCGATCTTGACCTTCCATGCCGGTTCCGGCGGTACGGAGGCGCAGGACTGGGCGGAGATGCTCTATCGTATGTATTCTCGATGGGCTGCCGCACACGGCTTCAATGTCAAAGAGATCGACTATCTCGACGGTGATGAAGCGGGACTTAAAAGCGCCGTGCTGCTGATCGAAGGTGAAAACGCCTACGGCTATCTCAAGGGTGAAGCAGGCGTCCATCGCTTGGTGCGTGTATCGCCGTTTGACTCCGCAGGCCGCAGACATACGAGCTTTTCCTCCCTCGAGGTCATGCCCGAGATCAATGATGATATCAAGGTCGAGATCCCTCCCGAGGAGATCAAAATGGATGTGTACCGTGCATCCGGCGCCGGCGGTCAGAAGGTCAACAAGACCTCTTCCGCTGTACGACTCACCCATATCCCGACGGGTATCGTGGTCGCCTCTCAGGTGGAGCGCTCTCAATACCAGAACCGCGACGTCGCGATGAAGATGCTGGTTTCAAAGCTCATGGAGATCAAAGAGCGTGAGCATCTTGAGAAAATCGAGGATATCAAGGGCGTGCAGAAGGAGATCACCTGGGGCTCCCAGATCCGCTCCTATGTCTTTATGCCGTACACCCTCGTCAAGGATCACCGCACCTCATTTGAGACCGGTAATGTCAACGCTGTCATGGACGGCGATCTCGATGGCTTTATCAATGCCTACCTCAAGTCACTCTCCCACGGTACACTTCAGAAATAAGCAAAAACAGCTCCGTATTCCTTGAAAAAAGGAAACGGAGCTATTTTTTTTGAAAGAAATGTAATGAATAAGTAGTTTTCTAAAATTGTTACCTCTTACGGCGCTTCTCGATTTTTTCGGCGTACATAATGGCATCAGCTTCTTTTATGAGGTGCTCAAAATCGGTATCGCACGTTGAATCAGTGCGGTAGATTCCGGCACTTGCTGATATGAGGTAAGGTTTTCCCTCTTTAGCATTATACCGCTCGATGCGTCGGTTGATATCATGCTTGACAGCCTCCGGGTCGTTTTTACCGGGGATAACGGCAAGCATTTCGTCGCCGCCGAAACGTACACAAAGTGAACCCTTCGGGCAAGCTTCCCTTAGTGCAGTTGCAATAACTCTGATAGCGTTATCACCTGCACCGTGACCGTAGTTATCATTTATGTGCTTTAGTCCGTCGAGGTCGATAAGTATGATATTGAGCGGCACTTTTTTGCCTGCAAATGAACGCTTCATCTTTTCAAATTCGTTAGTAAAGCTGAGACGGTTGTACAGATTTGTCAGCGAATCGTACTTGTACATTTTTTTTTTTTTTTT